>JAGARU010000013.1 GCA_017622085.1 Clostridia bacterium
GATTTTTCTTTATTTATCTCCCAAAATCTCTTGAAATCTCGTTTTTTCACGATATAACAAATGGGCTTGTTCTTCCCTTCCTTGAGGGTTGAACAAGCCCATTTTTCGTCTTCGACCACATGTTTGACCACTTGCAGAGATTTTTGCACCTTTCTCGGCTATCAAAAGTGCAAATTTTAATCATTATCGGCGATATATCTCCAATAATAGCCTTTTGATTTTCCTCCATTTTTCACAGCCTGAAAAATAGCATTCGGTACTACATTCATTACGGTTGCGGCCTCATGTAAGCTTTGATATGCATTTATCAAAACTCCGTTTTCATCATATTGCCCTACCATTTTTGAATTCTTCTTTCCGACAAGTTTCCGCGCACAGTCTGAACATCCATGACCAGCAACTCTATTCCCTGCTGTTGACTGATAGGAATGACCACACTTGGGACAGAGCCAATAATACTTTCTATTAGAATATGGTTTTATATGCGAAGGGAGCACTTCACCATTCTTCTCATTATCCCATTCTTTGGCAATCTCTGGGTACAGCGTTTCTAAATCATCAACTCCCGGCATAGCAACTCTTCCCGAACAATGGGGACAGCTCGATACACTATCTTTTCTTGTTCTTGCATTCGGGGAGCTAGACCATTGATATCCGCACTTATCACATTTCCAAGCAACCGGAAAACTATAATTCAAGGGAATTTCATACGGCGACACGTCGCCATTCTCTTCGAAATCCCACTGTTTTAGCAGCTCCTTACTTTTTTCGGCAAGGCTTCCGTATTTAGCAGTCTTAACTTTAGTTATAGTTTTCCCGTTTTCTCGCATGGAACATGTTTTGCAAGATTTGACTTGTCTTGCGACGATACTGGAAATGGGCGATTTCCAAGTATTATTGCATTTGGGGCATTTCCAAGTCGCCATATAATTTGACCCAGAAGTAAACATGAACGGAGTCAATGTACCGTTTCCCTCTTCGTCCCACATCCTTGCAATATCCGGATGCTGCATCCCAAAAGAATGTTCAACATCGACCAAGTACTCCAGTATTTCAGGGCGATCTCTTGAGATATTAAAATCCGTGAGAAAACCGTAATAGCGATTGAGAAACTTTTCTTTAAGGCTATTAGTCGGGAAAGTATGACTCTTAAAGAAAAATAGATTACCAAATAACAATCTTAAGTAACCAGACAGCTCTTCATCATTCATTCTCTTTTTCACAAAATAAATCGCATCAGCAGTATCATACCAAGTGTTTTGCGACTCTTTTATTCTAACAAGTCTAATTCCTAATTCCTTGCACTTCAAATACTTTCGGCGTTCGCGGTCATGTTGCTCCTGATCATTATGAAACGCTATCCCATCATATTCGATTCCCATGTGGAACGACGGTATAAAAATATCTAACTCCATACCATTTTCAAACGGCTCTTTATATCGATTCACCGCATCGGGAAAGCACTTTTTCACATAATAGTAAATGGTTTGCTCCGGAAAGGATGTTGAATGAGCCTTGATACATATAGGACAGTCTATTGCTTTATGATATTTGGTTCTTTGAATTACCTTTTTCCTATAAGAATGACCTTTGGGACATATCCACCAATATGCATTGTATGTAAATGGAGATACGTCACTAACCGATAAGCCATTGTTTTTCTCTGAATCCCATTCTATTGCTATATCAGGATACAGTGTTCCTAAGTCATTCTCACCGCTAATTGACTTTCGACCAGTGCAATAAGGGCACTTTGTGCTTCTTGTAACACGGTGTTCCACACTTTGCAAAAAGCTCGGATGGTTATTACCGCAAGTCCACCAATAAGTTTTTGTGCTCTTCGGAGAAATTTCCGACGGTGAAATACCGTTCTTTTCCACATCAAATTCTTTAGCTATTTCGGGATATAGTGTCTGCAGGTCATTTTCCCCTGCCCAAATCTGTCTGCCTGTACAGTAAAAGCATTTATGCTTACGCCTATACATCACACTCACTTTTTCTTGGAATGTGTGACCATTGGCACATTTCCAGTTTAGAACTTTTGAGGAATTAACATATAGTTTTGTAATGTATATTCCGTCTGAAGCATTTCTATCATAATCTATAATAGACATTAGTTCGCTAATCTCTGTAATTTTGATTTTGTCAACCATAACAGTATTCTAACACTCCACCGCGACCTTAATAACTCCATCGCGTTTATTTTCAAACAGCTCATATGCCTCGTCGATCTTTGAAAGCGGATAGGTATGCGTGATCAGCGGCTCGGTATCGAGCTTGCCCTCGGCAATGAGCTTCAGCGTTTCCTCGCAATCGCAACCGTCAACGCCACCGGTCTTGAAGGTCAAGTTCTTTCCGTACATGTTAGGCAGAGGCAAGGTCTGTGCCTTGTCGTAAAGCGCCACCACCGTGACGATGGCATTCGGTCGCGCACACTGCCATGCAAGCTCGAAGGTGTTCTCTGCTCCGGCAACCTCAAGCACCACATCCGCACCGCCGTGATCGCTGTTCTCACGGACAAACCAAGGCATTCATCGGGCGTGACTGTCAACACGTCGGGATAGTGCTCGTTGACAAACTTGATACGGTTTTCGTCCTTCTCGCACACGATAATGCGCTTGGGATTTTTCAGCATTACGCAAAGAAGCGTGCAAATTCCCGTGGGGCCTGCTCCGATAATGAGAACGGTATCGTCCTCAGTGATCTCGGAGATCTTCGCCGCCCAATATCCCGTGGCAAGAACATCGCCCACGAGCAGGGCTTGTCTGTCGGTCACGGTATCGGGAATCTTGTTCAGCCCCTGATCCGCAAACGGCACACGAACATACTCAGCCTGACCGCCATCGATACGGCAACCAAGCGCCCAACCGCCGTTCTTGTCGGTGCAGTTGTTGACGAATCCCTTCTTGCAGAAGAAGCACTCGCCACAGAAGGTTTCCACGTTAACTGTTACTCTGTCGCCAGGCTTTACGTGCGTGACCGCAGAGCCTACTTCTTCCACAACTCCGACCATCTCATGACCTACCGTGATTCCTTCCACCGCTCTCGGCACGCTGCCGTGCTTGATGTGCAAATCGCTCGAGCAGATACTCGCAAGTGTGACCTTGACAATAGCATCCCCCTCATGCTGTATCGTTGGCTTGGGCTTCTCCACCAAGCCGAATTCTCCTTTTGATATGTATGTGTAGGTAAGCATACTTCTCACATTCCTTTTCTTTAGTCTACTGCGGTGCAATAATTGCACCTTTCATCAGTCGGTAACGATCTCGCCCTTCCAATCAAGGATCCCGCCGAACTCCACGATATTCGTGTAACCCAGCTTGACCAACTTTGCAGATGCCTCTTTACTGCGCCGACCGCTACGGCAGTACACCATGATAAGCTGATTCTTATCGGGCAGTTCGGGAATCTCGTCCGTGCCAATGCTCTCGTTAGGAACATTGATGGCATTCGGGATATGCCCTGCGGCGAACTCGTCGGGACGGCGCACGTCGAGGATGATATAGCCTGTCTCCTGTGCCATCATAGTCACCGCTTCATCCATGGTGATGCTGCGGTAGGTGTTAGTTTGATGATTGCTTGTTCCTGCGCATCCGGTAAACATCAGCGCGGATAATAATATCGGTAGCAGTTTTCTCATGATCTATCTCCTTATGTGCTGTCGCACAGTATTAGGCTATCAATATCAATGCGAAGCGCAGAGGCATTATTGCAAACATACTGAAAAATCAACTTGTTTTTCAATGACACATAATATTCCCCATAAGTGGAATGCATATAGTCCTGTTCTCGGTGCGAAATATAGTGGCTTTCAGAGAATAAATCTATATAGTCTTTGTCAAAGGAAATGATGATATTGGCGATACTTTTGTAGTCAATATCATTATTCTTGTTAGAATCCGCACTTTGGGCGCCAAAATATTCTGCCGGCAATCCACAATGAGGGCATTTTGCCGCCTTGTCAGATATGGAATTTTGACATTCGGGACATTTTATAAGTGCCATTTTAATACTCCTAAAATTAGTTTGCGTCGCTTCTGTTTTCAATCAATCCCAGTCTTTTCAAACGGGCTCGAATACCACCATCGGTACGTTTTAATGTGGATGCAATTTCAGATACCGGAACGTTTTTCTTAAATAGATCGATCAAGCATTCGTCATGTGCTTCTGTCCAAGGACGACCGTGAAATTCAGAAAGAGGGTCCTCTTTTTCTCGTTTTGAATCAACAATCGCATCTATGTTATCATATATAAATTGCTGTGCGGACGAAGAAAACAGAACCGTTATGTATGCTCCGTATTGCCCTGTTCTTTCTTCAGTGAAAATACCAATCTCGTTTCCTTGCTCGGTCGGCAGTTTTCTCGTCTTTCCATTGGGCTGTGAAACAACCTCCAGCAATTGTAAGTTCAAGAGCCAATTGTTAATTGTAGCTGCGGATATTTTTTTGGTTGTTTCTAAATTAACAAGGTTATTCAAGTGATTGGATATTTCGCTTACAGTTAAAGGAGTCTCCGAAATTTGAATTTTTTTACGTTCTCCATCGGACAAAGCAAACTCATTTTTTCGTTGTTTTGTAACCTTCGCAGATTGCACTCCGCCATTTTCAATCACTTGGCGAAGAATATCCGATACATAAAAGAAACATCTTGATAAGCGAACATTGTTTGCGATATCGTTGTCCGGAATCGGAGAATCGTCCAACGGATTAACACCGTTCGCCAATTTGTCAATAAAAGACTTGGCATATTCAATCTTTTCAAGTTCTGTCATGATATTTCTCCTTTCAAATCAACACCCCATTACAATGATCAACTTCATGCTGAATGATCTGAGCCGTCCAGCCGGTGAAGTTTTTCGTGCGTGTTTGCATTTCCAAGGTCTGATACTGCACCTTGACGGTCTTATAGCGCTTGCACTTGCGCGGGCCGCCGAGAAGCGACAGACACCCTTCCTCGGTGTCGTATGCGCCGTCCTTTTTGATGATCTCGGGGTTAAACATAACCGTATACGTAGGAGCTCGTCCACTCTCATCAAGAAAGGCGATGATGCGCTTACGAACGCCTATCATATTTGCCGCCATGCCGACACAACTTTCTCTGTGCGCCATCAGCGTGTCAAGCAAGTCCTGTGCGACCTGCAAATCTTCTTTTGTTGCGACCTCCGACTTCCCTGCGAGGAATATCGGATCGTGCATCAGTTCTTTAATCATTTTTCTCTTGCTTTTTCTTTATCGAATTTATGACATTTGCATACTCGGAAATAAACGAAATGAATTTATCATCGAGCAAATATCGTTTTGGATCATAGGTGTTAGTAGTTATCATTTCTATTGAACCACCTCCGGCAAATACGTTAAACAGTAGCTTTGAGGGTATTGATGCGATGCAATCCATTTCCACATAATCCAAATAATCTTCGGAAACATTCAAAACGTAGATATTTGAAACTTCTTCCAAACTATGATTTTTGTCAAATTCAGATTGCGGCTTAATGAAGTGTTGCAAAATTCTTTCCTTAAGACTCTTTTTGGTCTGCCCCACATAGATTTTTTGCTCATAATCAAAACACAAAATATAAATACCCGAACACTCTTGATAGTCGTTCAAATTATCGACTTTTTGAAACACGGACTTGCCATCGTATAAATACCTCTTTAATGCAAAATCGATTCTATTAATATATAACTCTCTAGCATTTCCCGGAGTTTTATCTTTTTTTGATTTTGCAGATCTTAACATAAAATCCATTTCAAACAGCGACACAAAACATCTATAGCGAATCTCTCTAGACTTAAACTCTTCCAATGTTTGTCCATCATCTTGATCTCTAAAAAAGGAATCATTATAGCATTTTATCGCTCTTTTACCATATTTCCATTGATACAAGTCATCAATCGATTTTTTAAAATTAGAAATATATTCGTTTTCAACGGGAATGCATGATTCTTTGATAGTAACTCCAAATTTACTTACATATCTTTCGCCTTTTGATATTGGTAAGATTCCATTGACGTGAAGTTTTTCGAATCCAAATCTATATTTTTTGTCATAATTATCAAGTACCGCACTTAAAGTATCCTCATAAAAAGTAGGCTCCTGCCGATAAACAACTATTCTCCCTAGCTCATCTCTATATTTTCTATTGTAAAGATCAGCTATAAAAAGATTCATACCACCACGCTTATAAGGTCTTTTATACGATAGAACATATTCAAAGTACTCACTGTTAAAACCAACTCCGTATTTCTTAAGCTCTAAAACCACCCACAATGGAATTTCTATCAAAGATTCCTGGTATTCAAACAATTGTACTAAAAACAATTTAGATCCATTAGAGCGCTCAACTATGTGAGAATTAACTTCATTTAACACTTTTTTTGATAATGATATGTAATTTCTTATCTCACCATCCTGAGTTAAATAGTTATAATAATCACTGTCTATTTCAAATTCAGCATAAAATAATTTGTCACTTTTTTTATTTCGTATATAACCACAAGCATCATCTATAAGCGCATTCTTAGATGTAAATAATCTATAATCGGCACACGAGGAAATAGAAATTTGATCGAAATTATTATCAGTGATTGTAAATAATTCATCAAGTTCAATAATCTTATATAAACTATACCTTTTTCTAAAAATATTTTCCATATTTATTTTTCCTTAAAAATACAACTGTTGTTTCTGAAGCAAACTCAGCAGCACCCACTCCGTACTATTTAATATTATTTTTGAATAGCTCATTGACAACGTACATCTTGCTAAGACCTGCGAGAATCTCATCGGTGCAGGTGTAGTAATTCTCGGTGATGTGCGCCTGAAGCTTTGCAACATGTGCCTGTGCTTCTGAAAAATCAGCACTCGCACCGCTATCCTTACACGCGGCGAACTCGGCAAAGATGGCCATCATGCCATCGTTTGCCTCTGCCCACTTCTCTTTTGTGTAGTTTTTTGTCTTTTGCTCGTGCTCGCGGTAGGCGTCGGTGGCGCCCCAACAGGAGCGAGCTTCAGATGAATATTTGTCAAACATAAGATAATAACCTCATAGATAATTTTCAAATCACAACTATCCACAACATCACTAAACTACGGCTCATACACAGTTTTGGTATGAAAACCAAATTTTCCTCTATCAACTGTCATTCTTTTTACTGAAAAAGCATTATGTTTCGCAATTTCTAAAATTGTTTGTTCGTTTTCTTTAGTGCAAAATGCTCCTAAATAGACGCACGATACTTTGGGCATCTTATGGTTTTGTTCAAAGGTCCCGGGAATCAAGATACGCCACTCATTTTCATACTTCCAAACATCATGCTTTGTAAGTATAGCTTTCATTAGCTGGGCAGAAAATTCTGGATTCTTATATCCTTCCGCCGTTAAACAATACTTCCAGGGCATTTTTGCTATATCTTTCGAGTAAATTACTGGAAATGGTAATAAGGTATGTTCGTCTTTTTCGGAATAATCAAATTCAATACAAAATCCTTTATGACTATCCGCATAATGAGACCACATCAAAGGATTACGGTAGTCCGTGCACAAACTGCCTACAAAAACCAGATTATCAAACAAATCCGACATTTGGGTATCGAATGTTGAAAATGTATCGTGCATTTTTAGAGATACGCTCGGATCTTGATCTTTAAACAATTCGCTTACCAAATCAATTTGATCCACATCTATGTTAAGCCCTTTTCGTTTTGCCTCAACTTCAAATATTCCTTTAGACATATCTCTTGTGTTCGAAGATAATAAAAAGTTTGCGGTTTTTTCTTCAATTTCTTCTTTCTTCTTTTGAAAAGCTTCTTTGTATTTACCATCAGCCATGGCGCCGTATAACATGTCATATAGCAATTCCGGCTTGCTTACAAAAAGTTTTTTTATATACTTGGGATTCAAGTTCGGCGAATTACATTTCTTACAGAATGTATTGAGCGAACGGCTTTGCTTCCAACGGTTAATAATCATTTGATCTTCTTCGGATATATCTATTGCATTAGCTCCGTTAGTAACAATAAGAAAAAATTTCTTAAAAAGTTCTACTATTCGATTTGTATCAACATCCATAAATGCAGCAAAAAAGGATTCAACATCGAGTCCTACTCTGCAATCAAACGGATCGTTAAATGTACTACGTCTTGAACAACGCAAAGTTTGAGTTTGTAAATTACTAAGCGAATATCCTTCCGCATCAAAACCGCGATATTTATATAGCTTAAATTCAGGTGCGTCTTGCTTTAATAACGAGCGAAGTTCTATTTCTAATTCTTCACTCATGGATTTATCAAATGAATATTGCAAAAGCTTATTTATAAACTGCTTCTTTTTAGCATTTGATGTCATATGATTCCCCGTTAAAGTTGTTTTTGTCCTTTTACCTCAATTATTTTTTTCAATATTTCTTCATCTGCCGGGCAAAACTCATAGTTCGGGATTTCACTCGGTGTGATCCATTGGATATCGTTGTGCTCCAACTTCTGCGGTTCACCCTTGGCAATAGCGGCGTTGAATAATGTTAGATGTACTGTTAAATCGGGATACTCGTGTATGACATCCATAAACACGTCACCTACCGACAGCGTGATGGCAAGCTCTTCTCTGCACTCGCGTATCAGTGCTTGTTCTTTTGTTTCTCCCGGCTCAACCTTGCCGCCGACAAATTCCCAAAGGAGACCTCTCGCCTTGTGTGCCGGGCGTTGGCAGATCATGAATTTATCACCATTCCAAATTAGGGCTGCCACTACTTCGGTTATTTTCATATTTCTTCAATTCCTAAACTCTTTAAGTATTGATAAGTTCCGTCGTAGAACTTAGGCAAGCAAGTGCTATCCTCCCAAAATCCACTCGGATTCTTATTGGGATTACCAGATGGAACACAAATCACCATACCCGCTTTTGCTCTTGTGAAAAGCACTCGATAAGCATTGAGCATATATTTGATCTGCTCTTGCTTGTTCTCGGTATCGGGTATTTTTTCGTTCCACGCCGTTTTGCCATTAAACGTGTAATGATATTTGCGATATATTTCTTCATGAATTGAAACCAAATCAATGATTGCGCTTGAAGTTGATATCGGCTTTTCTTGCCTGAGCGCAGAGATCTTTTGTCTGCATTTTATACTTCTGGCCGTCTTTGATAAAGCGCGTTCCGCACTGTCTGAATTCGAAGGACACGTTTTTTCGGATACACTGCTCTCGGATAGCAAGCACCCAATCGTAGTCAAGCGGTCTTGCATTCGTGTCCGATTCCCCGCCAACAACCACAAGCTCAACACCGTCAAGATACCGTTCTATATCGATCCTTTCGATCAGCGGCTGCGCGGTGATGCACTTATGCTTGATTGGAAGATTTGAAAATATACCGAGCTTGTAATCTGCGTTCTTTTGGTTCTCAACTGTACAACACACAACCACATTTTCATATCCGTCCCCCCAATCATCGGGGATGCAGTCCATAAATCGGTCGATGCGTTTTGTGAGAAACAGAAACGTGCAATCCTCACGTTCCTTTATCATCTGCCAGCACTCACTACGCCATGCATCCGCTTCCTCGATCAGAAAATCAGTGGAAAAGCAGGTATGGACAATGCCGGATTTCATTTTGTAATTTCCGTTTTTCAGACGTTCTATGGGCTTAGCAAAGTCCTTTGTCTTTTCGATAATGCTTGTGTCAACGCCGCGCTTTGCGTCGCCCTTATGGATATAGCAATAGAGACAGCCGTCGCTGCACTTTTTGCAACCCCTCCACGGATTCCACATTGCCATGTTCTCACCTCACTTAATTATTCATCTCATCCACCGTCTTACAGGGCTTTGCGGTCATTTCCACCCACGCGGGACGGAATCCGCTTTTGATGGCGTTGCGGACGGACTTTACGTTGCACCACGCGGCGCAGTAAAACGGCACTTTTCCGCGATTCAGAATCTCGATGGCCAGACGGCTGGTAAGTGCCGAGGCAATTCCCTGCCTGCGGTATGCGGGAAGCACGTCAATGCCAATCTGCCACATCGACTCACAATCGGCACTGCAACCGGCAAGGCCGACCAGCTTATCTCCATCATACGCACCAACGCCCAGCACGTCAAGATGCTTTCTGTCCTTACAAAGCGCATTCGACCATTCGGGCAAATATCGGTCGGCAAAGTCGGACTGAGTCAAGAGCCGCAATTCATATGGGCAATCAAGAGCACGCAGAGCGTTTACGTCCGGCAAAAAATATTCCGCCATAAAGCAGATCTTCTGCCCCTTTTCCATCAGCGCATCGTTCAGCGTGTGCAGATGCGGAGTTTCAAACAGATGCTCCACGGGATATTGGTTTATGTAGTTTTCGGTGATCTCGCGGAATTCGGGTGACACCGACGCCACCACGTTGTTTCCGTAGGATACGAGCTGACAAGAAAACGGGAGCCTTAAATAACGTCTCGCGCCATCGTTCTCGTGCGACGTGACGACCACGTTCTCGCTCTTTTCAAAGTCAAGAGGCTCGGCGCAAAGATCAACGGCGGATTGCGCCATTGCTATTTTTAAGATTTCTTGGTTGGTCATTGTTTCTCCAATATATCAACTCATATCATAAGTTCTGTATCCAAATTCAATAATCTTTTTTTGAAACGCTCGAAAGCGCCGGTATGTAGCATCCTTCGTGAAAAACTCTATCAGCTTTCCCTTTGGAATAAACTTAATCATTATGGGCTTGGGTAAAGTATAAAACGTAAAGCTGTAATCCGTAGCATCTCTTTCGCCAACACATTTTGAATCTTCCACCGAATTCTCCCTTGCCCAAACCTCGGTACACTCGACAAAATCAATAACCATACCGTTTTTCAGCGTAATACCCTGTGCAGTGATTTCGAGCATTTCGTTTTCTGTAAATGCATCATAATCCGAGAAGTATTTATCTTTATCCATAGAATCGCTCTCCTTGCGGATTGTAATCTTCTAAAATTTCCATAATATCTTTTCTATATACGTTCCCGCCGAGGACGTTGCCGTTTGGCTCGAAGGACACGCATCGTACGTCGCGGGGATCCTCTGCGTACGGATTTTCGGTATGATTGTCCGTGAAATACTCCGCGAGATATTTCAGCGCGTTTCCTTCGGGGAAAATGACATTTCCCTCGTTTACGGAAATTTCCATATCCGCGAAGCTGTCGAGAATCTCTCTCGTTTTTCTATTGTACGGATTGTCATTCGTCGCGCTCACCAGCCACGCAGGCTGAAGACGGATCGGGATGCCACACTCCTTTGCTTCTGCGGCAAATTGCCTCACTACGTTAAGCGGTATGGTTTCCTGATGGAACGCATCCGCCGACAAAAGCAGATCATTCACACCGCACGCGGCAAGTTGCTCCGCGACCTCGCAGATTTTATCGGCATTCTTTGAAAAATAGCCGTTGGTGATGACTTGGCGCTTGGGGATGTTCAGTTCCGTAGCGGTTTTCATGATCGCATAGACCGCATCGGGATATATGAGCGGCTCGCCGCCAAAGGTCAGGACCGTTTTGATCTCATATGCCGCTGCAATCTTACGCACAGCATCCGCGGCAATCGCGGGATCGATCCGCTCGCCGCAGGACGCGTGATCGCCCTCGGAGCAGTGTTTGCACCGCCCCGTGCAGGCGTAGGTTACGACAAACTCGACCTTGTTCAGATTTTTCAGATATGGATTCATATTTTCTTGGTGTAAGCGGAAATCGCATCTGCCGCGAACTCCGCGGTGCCCTCTGTCTTCCGGGTTTCTCATGTGGATTTTACTGCTTTGCGCGGTATTTCTCGTCGGCGCAGGATTTTCCAAAATACATGAGCTCCCACACAGCGGGATCGCTGACAGTTTCGATGGGTTGGCCGTCTTTGAGCTTTTCGATGGTTGCCGTGCCTTCGAAGCGAAGATAGCCGCCGTCGAAGCCGATCATTTTGGCGAGGAAGCCGAGGGGCTTGGGGAGAACGTCCACAAAGCGGGTTTTATTGATATCGCCGCTACGCTCGTAGGTGATGCGGTACGTATCCTTTGATTCGGTGGTATATTCGTAGATGACCTTGTTGTACACAGGCTTTCCGGTGTATTCGTCAACGTAACGGCCCTCGGGCATGAATTTCAACGTATGATTCGAATTGTCGCCAAGGATCTCACCGTTCTTTGCGATCATGAAGACGTCGTGATCCTTATAGCCATACTTTTTGCCGGCGGTGATCCACGAAGAGATGACCTTATAGTCCCCGATTTTAGCCCGGCCCCAGTACCAATGGTGCATGAGCTTGAGCATGGAGACGTTACCCCAGTTATGGTCGTGATAGCCGGAGCCCTCCAGATGGAGGGTTTTGTTTTCGCCGTAGGTGACATCTGCTACGGCCTTGCCCTCCGGGATGGCGGGAAGCCAAGCAAAATAGTGCTCCTCACGGTCGCCAAAGAAGATGCTTCCGGTCTGGGAGCGCCAGGCACGGATGGTTCCGTCCAAAGTAAGGCGGGCACTCATAGTTTTGCCCTGGAATACGACATCATAATGCTTGAGGTCTCCGCGGCACCAGCACGGGCCGATCGTTACGTCGCACTGCTCCTTGGCGTAGTGACTTTCTTCTATGGTGGCATACACCTCCTCGGAAAGCTTCTGGCCATCCGGCAGGGTCAGCTCCATGGTGGCAATCGGCTTTATGGGGCCGTCCACGTTGATGGGCATTTTTGAAAAAAAGAATAGAACGAGCACCGTTCCGTCAGGATAGTGGGAATCGTAGTACCACCACTCGTAGGAGCCTTTGGAGCCATCCACGCGGGAGCCGTCCTCCCAAAGCTCTACGGTGTTTTTCTTCAAGCCCATTTTTTCATAGTGAAGGGCGTCGTCGGGGTGGATGGAATTTTGTATGTTCTTCATTTTGGTGACCTCTTTTCGTTATATCTCTTCTATAAACACTTCGACTTCCCCGCTCAAAATGTGGGCCTTTAGGGAGATGTATTGATTCTCTCGCTTGAACGTCCATACGTTTGCTGCGGGTGGGTCGTACCACTCGTCTGTTTCTCGCTCTCCGTACATTTCAGAATAATACGCGTAGAGCTTTTTGGATAATTCTTCTTTTGTCAGAATTTTGTTATTCATGTAGGTTCTCCCAAGCTTCTTTTGTCAGCAGGCTGGCGTGGCCGATGCGGGTTTCATTCAAGGGAGGAAGCTCGATCCCCTCGGTGGTATGATGGTAAGTGAAGCCGAGCTTTTCCTGGACGCGGCGGCTTTTTACGTTTCCGTCGTAATATCCGCACCATACGCGGCTCATGCTGAGATCTTCAAAGGCGTGGCGCAGAATCTCCTGCGCCGCTTCGGGAATCAGTCCTTGCCCCCAAAAGGGCTTGGCCAGCCAATAGCCGAGCTCGTATTCATCCATGTGGCAAGCAAGATCGTTGCGATGCAGGCCGATGCTTCCGATAGGGGTATCCTCGTCTTCCGCGAGGCAAACGGCGTAGGTTTCATGAGCAGAGAGCACATCTCGGATGATCTCACGGCTGTTTTCTACGCTCGTATGCGGTTGCCAGCCGGCGGGCGGGCCTACCTCGGGATCGCTGGCATATTGATACAAAGCCTCGGCATCACTCTCGTCCCACGAACGTAAGATAAGGCGCTCTGTTGCGAGAGTTACTGCCACCTTCGACCATTCTTCTACAAACAAATGATATCGGCAAGCCAGGGGCACCACCAAGTCAAGGGGCAAATCACATCCGATGTGAACATAGTAGTCATACCCTGTTTCAAAAAGAAAGCCATCCGTTACCAATCTTCCCCAACACTCCTCACGAAGATTCGCTTTCATAAATTCTGCACTTTGCTGCAGGCTCAGCTGTTTTCGGTTGCTCCATGGAAGCCGGTTCTGATTTTCAAGATTGATTACCGTCAAACTCACAACATTTTGGAGAGCGCAAACAGCGAGCGCAAAATCGATATACGCTCGTTCAACCCTCTCATATTCTTCCGCGGTAAAACGCTCTCCGTTATACACGCGACCGATATCGGACACGGAAGTCCATTCGTCTCTTTGATATGTACCATTGATTCGATAATCGGGGTCATATTTTGATACTCTGTAGTAGTACATAACTGTCCTCTCATTTATGAAATCAGGTGCTTTCTTCCTCGAAAAAGGCATCGGCTTGTTCCCGGCTTGCAAAAATAATGACGTTTTTATTCTTATACGCTTCAAGCAATGCGTAGATCGCTAGGCGGCTGGTGCTCCGGAACGCTTCAATATTCTGCCTCAGAGCCGGGTCGAGGTCGGTATCAAACCACGGCATATCCGCACGCTTTCTGCCAAGGCGGGCAATTGCGCCCTCAAGGCAGACCTCGGTGGGGAGATCAAAAAAGAAGACGGTATCGCAGGCAGAAAGGCGTCGCTCAAGGGTACGGCCGTAATTTCCGTCAATGATCCATGCATCCTGTGCCAAAAGATCATCCAAAATTGCATCGAACTCGTCTCTTGAAATATGGGTCCGATCGGGCTTATGCCAGATGGCGTCGAGATAGTACAGGGGGAGCTCCGTTTTGTCCCTCAGCTTTTCTGCAAAGGTGGTTTTGCCCGAGCCGGGGCAACCGATCACAAGGATCTTTTTCATCGCTTCTTCTCTCCTTTCACCGTTTCGCAGGGCTTAGCGATCCGCTCCGCCAAAGCGGGGCAACATCCGCTATCCGCCGTGTCGCAAACCGTCTTTCTACATCTATTATACCGCTTTTTTGCTTTATCGCAATAAAATTTTGGAAGAAAGTCTCAATTTTCAGGTAAAAGTCGCCCCAAGCGGGCATAAGCGGACATGGACGCAAATATACTGTCCTATCAACGGTTGGCAGGTGAAATTATGAAACGGTCGGTTGGGCTTTGGCAGCTTATGGGCTTTGCGGTGACCTCGCTTATGGGAACGGTGTTGCATTTTCTGTACGATTGGCTTGGTGGTGCTGTGTGGATTGCGCCTTTTTCGGGCGTAAATGAATCAACCTGGGAGCACATGAAGCTTCTTTTTTGGCCGATGCTTCTTTTTGCGGCGGTGCAGAGCTTTTCCTTTCGGGCGTGGGAAAATTTTTGGTGTGTAAAGCTACGGGGCACTCTTTTGGGGCTTTTCTTGATTCCCACCCTCTTTTACACCTACAACGGGGTGGTTGGCAAGTCACCGGATTGGCTGAATATTGCCATTTTCTTCGTTTCTGCCACGGTGGCATACATTTACGAGCATCGGCTCTTTCGAGCCGAAAAACCGCGTTGCCAGGGGTCTAAAGCGGCTCTCGCTATCCTTGTTGGCGTCGCTTTTCTCTTTGTTTTATTTACCTTTATCACGCCTCGGCTTGGGATGTTCCGGGATCCGATAACGGGGGCTTACGGAATATAAAAAAAAGAGCTTCGATGAGGACGTATGGCGTTTTTCCTATTGAAGAATCGCGATTGATATGCTATACTGCACTTACAAGCCTTGGCTTGAATTTATTTTTTGGAGATCGCTGTTTGAAGAAAAACAACACACCGGAGATTGTATTGTAAACGGGAGGTTTGCAAATACATTCTCAGCATTCCTCTCGTATTTTGCGCGTCACAATTATGAAAGGATTCAAAAATGGAACATTTGACGATACGTTTGGAGACAGAAAACGACTACAGAGCCGTTGAGGAGCTTACCCGTGAGGCCTTTTGGAACGTCTATAAGCCGGGGGCGGATGAGCATTACTTTGTCCATACCATGCGGACGCATCCGGACTTTATTCCGGAGCTGGCCTTCGTTTTGGAGCTGGACGGGGAGATCGTTGGTAACATTATGTACACCAGGGCATGGCTGGAGGATGAGCGCGGAGAACGCAAGGAAATTCTCTCCTTTGGTCCCCTTTGCGTCGCCCCAAAGCATCAGAGAAAACGGCTTGGAAAGGTGCTGATCGAGCACTCCTTTGAGGCTGCGCGTGCCATGGGGTACGACGTGAACATCAATTTCGGCAACCCGGGCAACTACGTAAGCCGCGGGTTTGTAAGCTGCAAAAAGAAGAACGTAAGCTTTGTGGTGGACGGAAACTTCCCTACGGCTCTTCTCGTTTGCGAGCTTGTGCCGGATGCGCTGGACGGCAAAAAATGGATGTATATTCCCTCTACGGCCGCAGACTGCTGTGAGGACGCCGCTGCTGTGGAGGCCTTTGATGCCACCTTCCAAAAAAAGGAGAAGGCATGGGCACCGAGCCAAGAGGAATTTTACATCTACAGTCATTCCTCCGTGATCCGATAAACGTAAAAAACACCGCTGAGGGGCTACGCTCCTCAGCGGTTGTTTTATCTTTTTTTGTAAATCACAAGCTCCGGATTTTCGCCGTTTTCCTCATAGGTGCAGACAAGGAGGAAGTCCATATTGGCCACAAGGCCAAAGCATCGGCCGCCGAATTCACTTTCCAGCTGGTAACCGAGGTAGGTTGCATTATCGTCCAGAAGCTTGACGGTTTGTCCGTTTGGCATGGGATATTCCAGGTTGACGTAACCGCCGACCAGCGCGGAAAGCTCGGTTACCTTTGGCATTCCTTCGATCTGCAAGGCGTTAAACTCCTCGATGAGTTGACTTTTGAAGGCATCAAATTGTCCTTCCCCGCCGAGCTCGGCATATTTCTTCCAATAATTCAGCTTGGGAAGCATATCCTGCATATAGGCACGCACCTGATCGGAGGTAAAATGCTCGTTTGCCATATGTGCGGCGCAGAAATCGACCAAGGAGTCCATATTATCGTAGGTGTACTCGCCGTCGGCGTAGCACCATTTGCAATACTCCTCATTAAACCGTCCGTCCGGCTCCTTGCTCGTTGTGCTATCCTCCAAGGGCATGCCGCAGCACTGACAGATCAGGTGACGGGGTGAGCCAAGGAGGGTATTGATCGAGACGTCAAACAGTCGGGAAAGGAGCTTTAAAGTTTCTACGTTCGGGGTGGTCTCACCGGTTTCCCAACGGGAGACCGCCTGTCTTGTTACAAAGACCCGTTCGGCCAGTTCCTCTTGGGACAGGCCCTGTTTTGTTCTCAGGTCAAGAATAATATCTTTCGTTTCCATAAATGCACCGCCTTTCATCGTTCGGCTTCATTTTACCACGCGGGGTTGGATTCTGCAAGCAACCGACTGTTGCTCCTACAGCGATTCAATGGCTGCGGTAAGGGCCCGCACAATATGGCACAGCTCCATGGAGGGTGTTTTGTTCTGTTCGGGAACGTACGGGATATGGATAAAGCCGACCTGTGTTGCACTGCCGTCGAAATGGTTCAACAGCGTATAAAGCACGTCGTTACACACGTACGTACCGGCTGAATAGGACACCCGCGACGGGATACAGGCGCTATGGATCGCCTCGGCCATTTTTCGAGCGGGAACGGTAGAAAAATAGGCGGCATCCCTACCGGGCAGGATCGGCATATCAATGGGCTGATTTCCCTTATTGTCAGGGATTGTTCCGTGGCGGAGGTTGATTCCTACAAGCTCGGGGGTCACGGCGTCCCGACCGCCTGCCTGACCGATGCACAGCACGGCGTCGGGGTGTATTTTATTTGCTACGCCGATCACCTGCTCTGCCGCCTCCCCAAAAACCACGGGAATGCGAAGCTTAGTAAGAGAGTAGCCGCCAAGCTCCTCGGGCAAGCGGGAGACTGCCTCCCAGGAGGGGTTTATGGCTTCGCCGCCAAAGGGATCAAAGCCGGTTATCAAAAGTGTTTTCATATACGTTTCTTCCTCTCGGAAACAAAGTTCTATCTACAGAATACCATGTTATCTGCAAGAAATCAATACGGTTTATTTCACGGGCGTTCCACACGGGGCATCAACCGTTCGGTTGAACGGATCGAACGACGGAATTGACATAGGTGATCAGCTGTGCTATACTGAATCAAACGGAGGTGGGTATCGTGTCGAAAAAGCTATGGAACCGGGATTTTGTGCTTCTTTTACAGGGGAGTGCAGTAAGCACCATCGGTGACCTGATGTACAGCGTTGCCATCGGATATTGGGTATATGAAAAGACCGGATCCAGCGGTCTTATGGGAATTATGTCTGCAATCTCCATGTTTGTAACCATGTTCCTCTCCCCTTTTACCGGTAGCATTGTGGATAAGTGTAACCGCAAGTGGGTGATGGTCGGTATGGATCTGATGCAGAGTGTCATTATGCTGACCATAGGTGTGCTGGCCTATATGAATAAGCTGAACGTGCCCGGCGTTTTAATTGCGGCCTTTCTCGCCGCGCTCGGCAGTGTCTTTTATTCACCCGCCGCAAGCACGCTGATGATCGATATTATTCCTCACGACGATATGGTACGGGGACAGTCCATCTTTTCCGGCTCCTCCGCCCTGATCAACATGGCAGGTACGACTCTCAGCGGAGTGATGGTTGCTTTCTTTGGCGTACCGTTGATTGTGATCATCAACGGCTTAAGCAACCTCTATTCTGCCATCTCCGAGCTGTTCATCCGTGTGCCGAAAACCGTGCAGCAAGGTACGGCCGTTACTGTAAAAAGTATTTTGCGGGACAGCAAGGCGGCGGTCAAAGCAATCTTCTCGGAGCGCTTTCTCGCCCTGTTCGTTCCCTGCGCGCTCATGATCAATCTGCTCGGCGCGGGTCCCTTAACGCTGGTTTTGCCCTTCGCGATGGAAAAGGGATTTACGGTGGATATGTACGGGTATCTTATGGCGGCATGGACCGCGGCCTCCCTTATTTGCGTTCTGTTGCTGGGCATCATCAAGCTGACGCCGAAGGTACGCTTTTGGTGCATGGCCATCGGCTTTTCCTCCTCCGGCCTATTTCTCATTGCCGCATACCTGTCCAGTCAATTCATCCCCATGTGCATCCTTATTTTCATCGGCGCTTTTATGAACAGCATGGGCAACTCCATCTTCAACGCTTCCTTTATGCTGGCACTGCCTGAGGAAAATCGCGGGGCGATCCTGGGCTTCTTCCAATCGGCCTCCGTGGGTGGCACCGCACTGTCGGCGGTGCTGTACGGTGTACTGGGCGATGCCTTTCCCCTGGCCTTGGTCTTCTCTGTCGGTACGGCGCTGTCTCTTGTTCCCATGCTGTACATGTGCTTTGCTCCGCGCACAAAGGAATTTATGCTCACCCATTAAAACAATCTGCCGCGCCTCGATCCTCGGATCGGTGCGCGGCAGTTTTATTCGGTGGTGTATGGCTCCATGCTATAGTACTTTTCAATTCCTCCGTAGCCGACGATCCGCTTGCCGGTGCGGGTTTTCCGAAGGAAGCTCTCCAGACGCTTTTGAAACTCCGCCGGGCGCTTGCGCGATGCGTCGATGTAGGCGATGCGAATGCGTTTATAAGGCTCGGAGAAGGTTTGATAATGGCGCCACGCTTCGGCGTCTTTTTTAATGCTTTCCAAAATATCCTCGGGAAAGACATACGGGGCGCGGATCAGGTCGAGCACGCTCTCGCGAACGCTGGGATGAAGCATTTTGCGGGATTCCAGCCAGATGAGACGCTCTACGTTTGGTCTGGAATAGGGGCTACCCTGCTTTCTTGGGGTAAAGCGGCGGGCACTGTGAAATTCATCCAAGTAACGGGCGATACTGTCGATCCAGCCGAAGCAAAGGGCCTCTTCCACGGCGTCGTTATAACTTACGCCGATCTCGCCGGATGCTTTCATGGGGAAAACGAACCAGATCTCCCGTTCCCTCTCAAAATTGGCCTCCAGCCATGCGCGCCATTCTTCTCGGGTTTGTGCGTAAAACGTATTCATTGCTACTCTCCATAAAACTGCTTTTTCATGAAGCGGATTCGAGCGTCAAGGGCGGCTTTCGTGGTCTTTGCCCCTTGAACGATGTCAAAGCCGTGCATCGTTCCCTTGGTCTCGTTCAGCTCGACCGCGATCCCTTCCTCGCGGAGTCTTTGAACATAGAGGATGCCGTCATCGTGGAGACAGTCAAACTCAGCGGTCTCAACGTAAGCCGGAGGGAGACCGTGGAGGCTTTCGGATTCCACGGGAGAATAGTAGATGTAATTGGGGTCGGATGGGTCGACTCGGGTCATAGGGGCAATGCGGGTGGAGAGCGTAGAGTTCCACATGGGAGTATCGGTGAATTTTTTGCAGGACTCGCTGTTGTTGCGGGCATACAAAAACGGATACGGAAGCATTTGGAAGCAAAGCTTCACTGGGTGATTACGGTCTTTTGCCATCAAACACGTACCCACAGCCAAGGTGGAGCCGGCGCTATCGCCGCCAATGGCAATGCGGGCGGGATCGATCCCGAGGGTCTCGGCGTTTTCATACGCCCAGCACAGGGCGGCATAGGAATCCTCAAAGAAGATGGGATGAGGATGCTTGGGTGCGAGGCGGTAGTTAACGAAAACCACCTTGCATCCGACCTCCTTGGCATAGCGCATGGCGTTTTTATAGTGATAGCCCGCCGCCGCAAGCACAAAGCCGCCGCCGTGAAGATAAATGAGGCACGGCGCGGGGGTATCGATCGCCCTCGGGGCTAACAGAAAGCACTCGATCGTAGCGCCATCATAGCTTTCCACCCGGTGACAGGAGACATCGAGGGCTTTATCCTTAAAGAGGTACTTCGGCGTTTTCATATGGGGCACGGCCACGGCGAGAAATTTCTCGCTGATGGGCGGGGTAAAATGGGAAAACGGGAAAAATTCTTTGCTGATTTTATACTTCATACGTCTCTCTTTTTATAATTCGAAATAAGAGTTCCGGACTCGTTTTCGGCCCATGTGAGAGTAAAGTCCATCAGGACACTATCCATAAACAGGGGCTTACTGTCCTTATCGGCCACTACGGGAGCGGTGACAAGGCTGATCTCGTCGATGGCATCAGCACGGGCAAAGGCACCGTTGATTATGCTTCCGCCTTCCAGGAGCAAGGTATGACAGCCGAGGAGTCGGTTCAGCTTAGAGAGGGCAAGCTCCACATCGATGGCATCCCGACCGGCAAAGATATACGGGATTTCCATGGATCTGAGATACGCAAGATATCGCTCGTCCACCTGCTCGGACAAAACCTCTACGATCTGTGCGCCGTCGTAGCCGGGATCACCGTCGGGATCCACGATTCTGTTAGACTGCCAGCCCAGCTTACCGTGGGTATCGAATGCAATGGCATAAAATCCGCTGAGGTTATCTACAATGTAGTCCGTTTTCGGGCTTTCTTCATAAGAAACGGGGACGTAGGGGCCCAGATTGGGATACCAGCCGCCGGTGAAGCTACCTTCCATAGTGACGCGTCCGCAGATAAAGCCATCGGAGGGCATCTCCCGGTTGAGGCGGTAATAGATCTCCGTTGCTTTGGCACATTCAGGGAGGAAGAGAAAGTCTCCGGTGACCTTTCCGTCGATGCTGGTGACCATGTGGCAAATGATGTATGGGCGACTCATTCGGATACTCCTTTTGTAACAGATAAATTGGGAGTAATTTTTCTCAGCGCCCGACGGAACTGGAAGGCAAACAGAACCGCCGTAAAGGTTACGGCAATCACGTCAGCGATAGGCTCCGCCAGATAAACACCGACGGTGGGATCTTCAACCAGATGCGGCACGATATAAATGAGAGGCAAAAGCAAAACGAACTTCCGCACTACGGCCACAAGAACGGAGGAGGGAGCGTTACCGAGGGAAACAAAGGTCATCTGGCAGGCAATCTGGATACCGAAGAGCAGCATGCCGCCAAAATATATGCGGATGACCTGCTCCGTGAAATCAAGGAGTGCAATCTTGGTTGTAAACAAGGTGGCAAAGGCGCGGGGGAACAGCATAACGGCGCCCCAAAGGGTGCAGGAATACAGGAGACACGTGGTGAGCAGGAGCTTGAAGGTCTTTTTAACCCGCTCGACTGAGCCAGCACCGTAGTTATAGCTTAAAATAGGCTGTGCACCTTGAGCAATTCCCTGAAGAGGAAGCATGGCGAACTGCATGACGCTGGTAAGGATCGTCATAGCGCCAACGGCCAAGTCCCCACCGTAATCGTACAGAGAAGAATTGAAGCAGACGGAAATTACGCTTTCGCTGGCCTGCATAACGAAGGTGGCCGAGCCAAGAGCAAGGCACGGAAGTACGATTTTGACGTTTACGGTAAGATTTTTTCTTCGCAAACGGAGAATCGCTTTGTTACTGCACAGGAACGAAATCACCCAAATGCAGGATATGGACTGGGAGAGGATTGTTGCCAGGGCTGCGCCCTTGACGCCCATGTGGAAGCCATAAATGAAGATGGGGTCAAGAATAATGTTAGCGACGGCGCCGATAATGACGGAGAACATGGAGATTTTCGTAAAGCCTTGAGCCGAAACAAATGCGTTCATGCCAAGAGTCAGCTGGACGAAGACCGTTCCGAGGGCATAAATGCTCATATAATCGGTGGCGTATCCAATGGTATTTTCGCTGGCGCCGAAGGCTAAAAGCAGGTCGCGGCTCCAAAGGCTAAGGGCTACCGTTAGAACAAGAGAAATCGCAAGCTGGAGCACAACGCATCCGCCGAGGGTCTTCTCGGCACTATCCATGTCCTTTTTCCCCATAAAAATGGAGGCGCGCGGAGCTCCTCCGGAGCTTACCAAAGCGGCAAAGGCAGAAACGATCATAATGAGGGGCATACACACCCCTACACCGGTCAAGGCAAGGTCGCCGCTTTCCGGCATATGACCGATATAGATTCGGTCTACGACGTTATAGAGCATATTGATCAGCTGAGCAACTACGGTAGGCAGAGCCAGCTTGAACAGCAATTTTCCAATGGGAGCGGTTCCCAGCATCTCTTTTTGATTTTGCATTTTATTCCCTTCTTATCTCTATGTATTTCTTACAGTTGGCTAAGCACAGCGGCGGAGAGGGTCTGCATACCCTCGGAATTGGGGTGGAAATCATCCACCGTATCGTATGGGGGAGCAAAACGGTAAAGATCGATGAGGCGGCAAGCGTTTGCTTCGGCACAGGCGCGGATGATCTCACAATACTCCTCGATATGGTGGCCGCGATAGCAATAGGGGAACACAAAGTGTTCGTTCTGCGTAGAAGTGCTGACGGGCAAGGTACAGCACCAGATCTCCGCGGTCGGATAATTCCGACGGAGCTTTTCAAGCATGGTCTGATAGGCAATGGAGAAAATGGACAGGTCGTCCTTGGCGGAGGTTTCGTCCGGGGTCGGTTGTATGGGACATCCCCAGTCGTTGGTGCCCATCAGCACAAGAATCACGTCGGGGACATGTCCGTCGCGGCTGAGGGCGGAAGTGCGCTCGTCACTGCACCCATAAGAAGGGATCTCACAGCTGCGGTGGCGGCTTACCATGCTTCCGGCAATGGAATGGTTGACCAAAAGCGTGCCGCCCAAGGCATCGATCACCTGCCCCCACCAGGTATCCTCCGGCAGGAATACGTTTGCCTCAAACTTCATCATACCCGTATAAAAGGCCGCATCCTCCGGCTGGCTATATCCGTCCAGCGCGCTGAGGGAGTCGCCAAGGATGGAGAAATATTTATCTTGGTAGGAGTTCGTTGCGTTCACAGCGTATTTGCTCCTTACTGTATGAAAATTTACTTGACAGCAGGCACTCTGCTAAGTGTATAATAGAATTGTAGCACAAATATCGCGTAAAATCAAGAGAGGTAGAACGATGAAGGTATTATTGATCAACGGCAGTCCTCACGAAAACGGCAACACGGCGATGGCGCTGAAGGAAATGGTGGCTGTGTTTGAAGCGGAAGGCATTGAGACGGAAATTTTACATGTCGGTCCGATGGCGATTCGTGGATGCATCAGCTGTTTCCACTGCTCCCGCGAGGGTAAGTGTGTTTTTGATGACATTGTAAATGAGGCAGCCATAAAATTTGAGACTTGCGATGGCTTAGTGGTAGGCTCTCCCGTATATTACGCCGGGGCCAATGCTACCCTTACGGCCTTTTTGACGCGTCTCTTTTACAGCACTCGCTTTGATAAACGCATGAAGGTCGGTGCGGCAGTGGTTGCCGCGCGGCGCGGAGGGCTCTCCTCCACCTTTGACGAGTTGAACAAGTTCTTTACGATCTCGGGCATGCCGGTGGCCTCCGGCCAGTACTGGAACAGCATTCATGGCGGCAAGCCGGGCGATGCGGCAGAGGATGCGGAGGGACTGCAGAGCATGCGCACGCTAGCGGCAAATATGTCGTTCTTAGTCAAGAGCATTGCTCTTGGTAAAGAACAGTTTGGTCTGCCGGAGCGGGAGCGTCCGGTGTTTACAAACTTTATCCGATGAAAAAGAACGCCAATGACCGTGGGTCATTGGCGTTCCTTTATTTTGGCTCCAGCGACCAGCCGTGGTCGCCGTGATAGATCATCTGGCGGGTCATGCCTCCGTCGATGCAAACGTTTTCCCCGGTAATAAAGCCGGCCATATCCGAGCAAAGATAGAGCACCATGTGGGCAATATCCAAGGGGTTGCCGACCCGTCCGGCGGGTTGTTGGATGGCATCGGGGCCTTTGTACACGGTATAGGCGGTATCAATCCATCCGGGAGAAATGGAATTGACGCGGGCCTTGCCTGCAAGGCTAACGGCCAAAGCGTGAGTGAGGGCGGAAATGCCGCCCTTAGCGGCGGTGTAGCTTTCGGTCTCCGGATGGCTCATTCGATCTCGCGAGGAGGAAATATTGACGATCGAGGCGTCGGGAGCAAGGTAGGGAGCGAACAGCTTGGACAGATAAAAAGGCGCAGTAACGCCCACCCGAAGGGCGTATTCAAACTCCTCGTAGCTTCCGTTTGTGATACCGCACATCATGGGGGCGGCATTATTGATCAGATAGTCCACGTGGCCGTAATCGGAGATGACCTTAGCAGCAAAGCGTTCTAAGGTGGCTTTATCGGCCAAATCACCTACAAAATAATCGTTATCCAGCACATCGATCACGCAGACCTTGGCGCCGGCAGCTTCAAACTGCTCTCGGATACAGCGACCGATGCCACGGGCACCGCCGGTTACAACGACGACCTTATCTTGAAACTTCATAGTAACGCCTCCTTATTCAATTACAGTTACGAGCTCCTCGACGGATTTTCTCTTTTTGGGGCGGAGAGCATCTCCATCCTTCGGGTAGCCCAGAGTAATCACAAGACGGACGGGGGTATCCAGGCCGCAGATCGAACGGATGACCTTATCGTCCAACCATCCGAGGATGCAGGTGCCAAGACCTTGAGTCGTAGCCTCAGCAGTAATGTAGGCGGAAAGGATGCCGATGTCAATGGAGCGGTAATCAATGCCCTTCACCTTGGAACCGATTGCGGCGGTTGGGGTGTAGGATTGCTCCGAGATTACCAAGAGAATCGGGGCATCGGATGCAAATTTGTTCATACCCATACCCTGCACGGCCTTGGCCACTTGCTTTGCCGTCTTGCCCTTACACACGGTAATGCGATAGGGCTGACTGTTGCAAGCCGAGGGCGCTAAGCGGGCGGAGGCAAGGATGCGATCCAGCTTTTCTCTCTCTACAGCGCGTTCCGGATGATAGCTGCGGCAGGACTGGCGGGCTTCGGCAATTTCAGTAAAATTCATATTCCATCCTCATTTCTGTGCTTTTCTTTTATTATACCGAAGGAAAAGCCTTGATTCAACCCCTTGGTGCAAAAAAAGCAGACAGCCGTATGCTGTCCGCTTTTTTAATTATGCTTAAAGAAGAAGTGCGTTGACAAATCCGCCTACCAAAGAAACGGCAGCTAAGATGCGGGATATAAGGAGCATTTTTTTATTCTCCTTGCTTACTCTTTCCAGCACAAAGGCTACAATTCCCATGAGTGCAAAGAACACGGCCATGAGGATCTGCGACGGAAACATTCCGGCAATTCCAATACGGAGGCCAACCGAAGCCATATACAGTGCGAAACCTTCCACGATATAGAAGCACACGCGCTTAGCCGTTTTGTTCTTCAAGAGAAACATCAGGCAAAGCGATAAGAGCGTACCGGCGGCAAGACCCATGGTGACGATGATTAAAAGATCCAAAGACGTAAACATAATTTTTCCTCACTTTCATTTTTTGTTTTTAGGTGTTTTCCCTTTGGTGACTATAGGATAACATAGCTTTCTAAAGAAAAACAGGAGGTTTTTCTAAAGAATTCTGAAGATTTCCTATAGGATCTCTGAAAGTGAGACGGTAATTGTGAAAACAGAATCGGTTTCTTCGACGGCAACGCTCCCTCCGTAATTCTGAGCAATGCGCCGAATGCTATTTAGCCCCATACGGTAGCTTGTGGCGGTGCTTTTCGGTTTTTTTACGTGGTTGCTTTGGCAAATCTGGATACCACACCCATCGTGACCGATGGAAAATGTAACGGGCTCTGCGGGATCGGCATACTTTTGGACATTTGAGATCAGATTGTCAAAGATACGGCGCATTTCACCAACGTCAAACCGACCGGAAAAGGCAGGACAGTGGGACAGGTCGGTGGAAACCGTGTGGGTGCTTTCCAAAACGTCCTCAAACTCGGCCGCCAGCTGTTCCATGAGAAGACGGGCATTTTCAAAGTGCTCCACTTCCCTTTTTCCACCGTCCAGAAGAATATCCGTCAGATCCTGAATCTGCTTTGCCTTGCGGCATACCATAGCTACGTACTCCTCATACTCGTCGGAGGTACAGTCCTTCTTGGCGGTCAGCAGCTCCGAGTAGGATAGGATGGAGGTAAGCGGGGTGCGAATATCGTGAGACAGGGTACGGATCAGCTCCTCACGCTCCTCCTTCAGCCGGCGCTCCTTTTCCTTGATCTCCTCTTCAGTCACGGATAGAAAATTTATCGTCTCTGCCAGTTGAGTCAGCTCATTATTGCCTTCCAGTGGTAAGCGCTGAGCATAATTGCCTTGGCGAAGGGCATCGACACCTTGAATGATCGTTCGGATATACGCGATCCGCTCGCCGAACAGAGCGAAAAACAAAACGCTGAAAAATCCGGCAGAGGCAATCAAGGAAACGCTGAATACGATGCGATCCAAATCATAGCGCTCATCCTCGGTGATCGGATGTAAGAGCGAATTGCTATATTCGTCGACAAGCGCCATTCCCAGAAAGGAAAGGAAGAAGTATACGGCAAGCGCCAGGACAAAGCAAACAGCAAAAAGCCACAGGAGCTCTACAGCGAGCTGACGGCGCCTCTTTTCCCTTTTAATCAACGTAATACCCCCTTCCCCATGCGGTTTTTATGTAAGTAGGGTTTCTGGAATCGTCGCCCAGCTTTTTTCGGATATTCTTTATGTGAACCATAATGGCGCTGTCGCCTACGGCGTTTTCATTCCAAATGCTCTGGTATATGTTATCAAGAGAGTAGATTTTTTTGCGGTTGGTCAGAAGGAGCTCCAAAATTTTGAATTCCGTATAGGTCAGCGAGATGGTCTCCTCGCCGCGAAGAACCGACTGGCTATTCCGATCGAGGATCGCATCGCCCAAGGTCAGGTGGTTGGAGTTTTCGGTCGAAGGCAAAGACGCGTTAGCAACCGGTGCGCGGCGCAGGATGGCTTTTACGCGCATGAGAAGCTCTACGTTTGAAAAGGGCTTCACAACGTAGTCGTCCGCACCGACAGAAAAGCCCATGACCTTGTCGGACTCGCCGGAATAGGCTGTCAGAAAAATGATCGGCGTTTGGGACTGCTTGCGTATCTCCGCGCCCACCATAAAGCCGGATAGATGAGGCATATTGACGTCAAGAATATAGAGATCGATTTCCTGGCAGGCCGCATCAAGAACGGCACGGCCGTCCTCGGCGGTGATTACGTGATAGCCCTCTCCGGTCAGAAGCAAGGTCAGTACGTCCCGTATTTCCTTTTCGTCGTCTGCGATAAGAATGTATTTTTTTCCGTCCTTCACGTGGCACCTCACAAAATTAGTCTTTCTTTTAGTGTACCACAGAGCCGTCCGGTTGTCAAAGGTGGATTTAGAACGGAGAAAAAGAGGTGCTTAAGCACCTCTTTTACTTATCGAATGCAGGGTTGTAGCCGTAAAAGTTTTTGGAGTTCAGCTTATCCTGAGCAATGCCGAGAGCTTCCGAGAAGCGCTGGTAATGGACGATCTCACGGGCACGGAGGAATTTGATCGCATCACATACGTCGGGGTCATCCACCAGGCGAAGAATGTTATCGTAGGTAGCTCTTGCCTTTTGCTCGGCCGCCAAGTCCTCGTGAAGGTCGGCGAGAATATCGCCCTTGGACTGGAACTGAGAGGCGGAATAGGGGTATCCGCTGGCAGCTACGGGATAAATACCGGTGGTATGGTCGACGAAGTAGGTAGCAAAGCCGCTCTTTTCAATTTCGGCGGGGGTAAGGTTCTTGGTGAGCTGATAGAGGATGGCGGAGACCATTTCTATATGGGCGAGCTCTTCGGTACCGATATCCGTTAAGATTCCGGTGATTTGGGAATAGGGCATGGCGATACGCTGAGTCAGGTAGCGGAGAGAGGCGCCGATCTCGCCGTCAGGACCGCCCAGCTGGCTGACGATGATCTGTGCATATTTGGGATTGGGATTTTTGATCTTTACGGGATATTGAAGCTTTTTCTCATATTTCCACATAACTTATTCCCTCCAATCGTTTTCGCACTGCCAAGGCCAGGGGCCCTTGGTCCACTGCCAGCTATCCGCGTCCATGGGAGCGGTAAGGGGGCCAAAATGGCGCTCATACTCCTCCACGGCCTGGCGCTCCAGCTTTTTGTTTTTGTTATAGTAGTCCAAGGCACAACGGGAGTCCGGGTGGGAATCCAGGTACAGCATGGCATCGTAGACCGCAAAGGAATACATCTGCACCTTGCGCATCAAGGTATCTCTTTGGTTCATCATCCGCGGCATCCTCCTTTATCGTTGCATCCGGTTCGGTATAAGGGGAGATCCAGCTCCTTGAAGATGGTTCCTCTTGGGAAGCCGGCATCGACCTCGTAGATATCCTGCCACATCTGGCTGACGCCGTAGACCATGCCAACGGGGCAGCCGTTTGGGCGGTTACAGCATCCTGTCTTATGCTCGTCACAACCGTTATTGCCCATGTCGGCACGGCGGTTCATGCAAGGGCTATGATGGGAGCGGTCTCCGGGGTGGCCGGTGCTTTCGGCAGGGGCATGGCCACAGCAGGCAGCGCCTTCCCTTGCCGCTTTTGCATTTTCCAGAAACTGCGAAAACTGCATATAATCGGATCTTGCATCCGTTCTGTATCTTGAATCTTGTCTCATGATTTCTCCTTTTTTGAGCGTTCTGCTCAGTTACAGTATATGACAAATTTCGAGGTTGTGTCTTTTCTTTTCTCTGAATATTTTTTGTCTTTTGCGACACACTATAAGAGAAATCTTTGATTTCAATTTTGATCGTATGAGAGGATAACACGCAAATGGAAAACAAGAAGGCAAACTACAGCATTGAATGTAGCGTTAAAAACTGTGCAAACCACTGCGAAAGTGCAAATTACTGCTCCCTTGACAAGATCATGGTGGGCACCCATGAGGCAAATCCCACGGAGAAGGCATGCACCGACTGCAATTCCTTTGTAGACGGAAAGAACGCCCGATAAATCAAAAGAGGATCTCGGCTGAGATCCTCTTTTTTATTTCTTTTTCGGTTTTCCGTTACGGAAGATCAGGATGCTGTATCCCAATGCCAGAAACAGCGTGTCGATCAGCCAGAAAAGGGCAAACAAGACAAAGAAAACGATGGCGAAGGTGTAATCGATGCGGAGCCGGCCGACGGCAGTCTCCAAATTGTAATACACGGTGTCGCCACTGCGCAAATCGAGGATTTGCTGGCGTCGCCACAGGTTTCGCAGAAAAATTCCTTCGGAGGAAGCAAGCACCGTTACCGTCGTTACCCGGCCGGAGACAAGATCCTCCCAGATGGCATCCCGATCGGTTCTTCCCATATTACGCGGATAGAGCAGAGAGAACGTGCCTTCGTTGGTGGTCAGGACAAGAGTTGTTCGGTGTGTACGGCCACTGATCGTGCTCTCCAAACGTGCCTCCTCTACCGTGACCGTGTATTCGCGGGCACCATCTAAAATTTTTTGCGGAGTAGAAAACAGACCCACGAAAAGCAGCAGGCAAAGCAGAGTTATCACGATCCAAGGAATCCGATGCCGGGTCGGGATACGCTTTACGCGATCCATTTTAAGCAGAACGGCCATGCTATTTCCTCCTCTTTGGTTTGTTACCTTAAGTATATCAAGGAAACGGATGTCAATCCAACAAAAATTCCCCACGGAGGGGGCTCTGTGGGGAGTGAATCAGTCCATATCCGTATAGAAAATAATCTCGTCCTTGGTGTGCAGGTTCAGCTTTTCTCTGGCTACGCTCATGATGTATTCCTTATCGAAGGGCATATCCAAACGATATTGAATTTCCTCATTTGCTTCCGTAAGCTCACGGATCTGGGCCATTAACGCTTCTTTTTCCGCGTTCATATCGTTATAATCCAAGCGAAGCTTTAAGGTAACAATACAACAGAACACAATGAACACAACTGCGGCAATTTTTACCAAGCGATTTCCTTTTTTCATAACGCACCCCTTTCCGTTTTTTCACTATTTTTATTTTACACGATTTCCGGGAATTTATCAAGAGTATTCTCAATATTTTTTGTATATTTCCTCATGGCGTACACGCGGTATCTTTGCCCGATGCTTCGGGCAAGGCGGTATACGGCCAATCGCAGGAGGCGAAGCAGCTTACACACAGGGCGAAGAAGAAAATAGCCCAAATAAGCGACTGCGGCACGGAGGATAAACACGATGAGCTCCGAGGCGATAAGCACCAGCTTGCCAAGGGTCATATAGTAGAAAACGAAGCCACCGACCATGCCGGCCACGAAATACCAACGGAGGATACCGTTGTTGGCGTGGTACAGAAACACGGTAAAGGTGACCGAGGCGATCAAAAAGAACAGGATGTCTCCCAAGGCAACATACAGGTTGAGGAAAAGCTCCCGGCGCTTACGCTTTGGTCGATCGGGCGGTGTTACACAGCCAACGAGGGGCAAGGACAGGTGGACAAGTCGATGGGCGAAACGGCGGCTATAGCAGATGCCAACCATGGCACGGGACAAGCGAACCAGATCGTAAACGCCCCCAAGGCAGGCACCGACCACCACGGCCCAAAGGGTTGCCGTAGCCTGCCAGCTCATGGAAATTTCCAAGGTCAGCGACCTCCGAGGAAGGTGCGCTTCCCCTTTTTGGGCGTTTTCTTAAAATACAGAAGGCCGGTGACATGACCGGTCAGGGACAGCTCGCCCCGATCGGCGTCAAAGGCCTCGATGTGAAGGTGCTCGCCCTCAATGGAAAGGCTTTCTTCCCCCAGCTCCAGCAGAATCCCACGGTCATCAAAGCTGCTTACGTCCGTGACGGCGGTCAGGTGCATATGACTGCGGTTGGTCATGCTCACGTTATGGGGTGGGGTGCGCTTTTCGTTTTCCATACATATCCTCCTTGCCTTGGCTTAATAAAGAATATGCGGGGCGGGCTTGAATTATTCCGTAATAATCTCGTACAGATCGGTGGCGCCACTCTTTAACACGTGCTCCTTGACGTCGAGCACGCGCACACGGAGGGTCTTGGCGCCGAAGGCGATCTCAATAATGTCGCCTTCCTTTACATCATAGGAGGCCTTGGCGCGCTTTCCGTTGACCGTTACGTGCTCGGAGTCGCAGGCGTCGTTGGCGACGGTTCTCCGTTTGATGATGCGGGACACCTTCAAATATTTATCAAGTCTCATGGTCTTCTCCTTTCGATAAAAATGACTCCGGTAAAACCCGGAGTCACCTTATACGCGTTATAATCAGTTAAGCTTTTCCTTAAGTGCCTTGCCGGCAGAGAAAGCTGCGTGCTTGGATGCGGGAATGGTGATAACCTCGCCGGAACGAAGGTTGCGACCGGTTCTTTCCTTTCTTTCCTTTACCTCAAAGGCGCCGAAGCCAACGAGCTGTACCTTTTCACCAGCTACCAGGGCTTCTTCAATTGCAGTGATTACAGCGTTAACGGCAACCTCCGCTTCCTTTCTCTTGAGGCCGGACTTATTTGCCACAACGTCGATCAACTGAGTCTTATTCATAGGTTTATCCCTTTCTAATATTTATCGGTTCACACCAATTTTTGTTACGTGGTGACATTATAGCACGATTTTGGCGCTGAATCAATAGTTTTTTTCAAATATACGGGGTTTTTATCAAAAAAAACCTGTTTTTTTCCTTTACCGGCTGTTCTCCAAATCGTCAATCAAGCGGTCGATACGGTATGTAAGGGCGCGCTCGCCACGGAGGTCCATTCGCTCGGCGTAGAGGGCGACGGCGTATAAAAGCTCGCCCAGAACAGCCTCATCGGGGGTAGAGTCCTCGGCTTGCAGGGCGGCAATCAGATCGGCAGCTGTATCTAAGGCTTCGGTGGCGGTGGTTGTGATTTCACCGGCCTTGATTCCCTTCTCCACCACCTTTTGTGCGCGGATGATGGCCGGGAACTGACGGGGGATGGAGCGAAGCTTATCGGTCAGGCTGATACGGCTTTTTTCCTCTGCCTTGATCTTATCCCATGCGTCCAACACCTGAGAGGTGGTATCCAGATGACGGTCGGCAAAAATGTGGGGGTGACGGTGCACCATTTTTCGGCTGACACCGTCAATGACATCGGCTACGGTGAAATTTCCCTGCTCCTCCTCAATACGGGAGTGGAACATAATCTGGAAAAGAACATCACCAAGCTCCTCTTTGATCAGCTCTTTATCGTCGTTATCAATTCCCTCAATAACCTCGTAGGCCTCCTCGATCAGATTTTCACGGATGCTGAGGTGGGTCTGCTCCCGATCCCAAGGACAACCGCCCTCGGAGCGGAGAATCTGCATAATATCGGTCAGGTCGTCAAAGGTATAGCGTTCCTTCTGCGACAGCGCTTTGATTTTATCGTCCATAGCTTTCCTTTCATTTCATCAGGTGTACCCGATGAAGCAGAGCGTAGATTTTTTGACCCTTGGGCAAAAGAAGGATCTCTTCCTTGGTGATGGCCTTGAACAGGAATACGAAGGCCACGTAAAGCACCACGGCCGTAAGAATGCCGGCGAGAGTTGCCAGCTTTTCCGGCAGGAAAATATCGCCCACCATATACACAGCCACACATCCTGCCATAGCAACGGCGGAGGCAAGGATGGGTCTTAAGAAGATATGGGTGATGCCGGGTAGCTTACCCACAAACTGACGGATAAAGTAGAAGTTGACCGCTACGGCAGTGATGTAGCACAATACGGTACTGATGGGCGTACCGTAAATACCGATCTCTCCCATAAGGACATAATTGGAAACCAGCTTAACCACAGCGCCGGCCAGCATGGAAACAATGGGCACGCGTTCCTTATGGTGGGCCTGCAGAATGGAATTGGAAATGGCCAGCAGGCACAGGAACAGGGTGGCGGGAGCCAGAATGGACAGAAGAGGTGCGGCCTGCTCGGCGGCGCTCTCTCGGAAGAGGAGCTTCAAAATGGGTTCTGCCATAACCGACATGCCAAAAGCGCAGGGGACGCCGATCATGGAAACGATACGGATGGCCGATCCGCGGAGGAAGGCCAGGCGCTTTTCGTCCGCGGCAACGATGGCGGCGGAGAGAAGCGGAACGATGGCATTGGCAATGGGATAGACTACCACGGGGGGCAAATTGAAGAACGGCACGGCCAAGGAGGTATAGTTACCGTAAATGGCAGTTGCCTCAGCCTGAGTAAAACCCATGGCGGACTGCAGACGGTTCTGCACCATAACGGCGTCGATCAGACTACTGAGACTGGTGACCGAGGCGCTGACGGTGATGGGGATGGCGATGCTGATGAGGTTTTTATAAATGGTTTTTCGGGGAGCAACCTCGTCGTTTTCCAGCTCCAGAAATTCGACGTTATACTTTTCCTCGCGGAAGAGAAGCTTGGTGATCGTTAAGAACAGCATGCCGAGGAAGACACCGATGGTGACACCGAGGATGGTATAGGCGGCTACCTCGTGAATAGGACATCCCCGCTCAATGGCCCAGGTGGCAAACAGAATACCGATGACCAGCTTGCAAACGGCCTCGATCACGTGAGAAATGCCGGTGGGCAACATTTGCTGGTGTCCCTGGAAGTATCCACGCATGGCGCTGGAAATACAAATGAAGAACAGGGTGGGTGCCACGGCGATAATGCTGAGATAGGTGGGGGCAGATGCCATAAGCTTATCGGCGAAGAAATTGGCGCCGAAGATCATTATGGCGGTACCCACGGCGCCAAGTGCCAGGAAGATGCTGAGGGCGGCGCGGAAAATGGCACGGGACTCCTTGAATCTTCCCTTTGCGCGGCTGCGGGATACGAGGATCAGCACGGCAATAGGGAGACCGGAGGTAGAGATCATGTAAAGCCAGGTATAGATGGTATAGGCAGAGTTAAAATACCCCATGCCCTCATCCCCGATGATGTTTACAATGGGGATCTTGAACAGGAGGCCGATCGCCTTTTCAAGAATATTACAAACGGTAAGCACCAGCACGCCGGAGAAGAACATTTTGGTGCTGGTTTTTACCTTATTGGTTCCCTTTTCGGGGGTCATTGGGGTCGCCTCACTTCGTTTTATGCGTTATTTTTTGCCGAGAAACTCGGTGTACATACTGGTATCGGGTACGAGGTCGTAGGAGATCTCGGGCAGGGGCTCGAATTTTTCGATCAGAGCACGGGCCTGGTCGTAGTAAGCGCTCTCAGGGCGCACCTCGCGCAAAATGGAGAGCACGTAGGGCCTCAGCAGGAACAGCTCATACTCAAGGAAGGAATCCATCTGGTAAGCCAAGTGGCCACTGTTTGGGAAGATGTTTGCTTCCTCATTCTTCCGCACGCCGTCCCACAAATAGAAGGTAAAGTCCGGGGAGGCGGAGCGGAATTTATAATCGCGCACCAAGCGGCGAGCCAGACGCACCTCATGGCGGCTGAAGGAAACGCCGTTGACGCACACATCCTCGGCTACACCGGTAAAGATTCCACAGCATCCGCCAGCCTCAAGGAGGGCAAGAATGGGCGCATACACGGCCTGGATGCCCTCAAAGATCAGGACATCATTTTCCTTACGGGTATATTCCCAATAGGTATACCGCTTTTGGGTGTCAAAATCGTATTTGGGCAGACGGACAGTCTCTCCGGCGTAAATGCCCTTGACGCACTCGGCAAAATAGGGAAAATCAATGGCGTCGATGGAGTCGTAGTCCACCGGCTCATCCTTGACCTCGCGCTTGGCATCGTGGTCGCGGAAAAAGTCGTCGATGGAGATGACCACGGCATTTTTTCCGCAAGCCTCCAGATCCTCGATCAGAAGATGGGCAGTGGTCGTCTTTCCGGCACAGGTGGGGCCGGACAAGGCAAGAACAAAATAATCATCCCGGTGGGCGATGGCGTGAGTGATCGACTCCAGCCGGCGGTAAAATTCAGATTCGCATTCACAAACGAACTGCTTTTTTTCTTCCTCGGTTTTAAAGACACGATAGATTGTTTTCAAAAAAATCACCTCGTTTAATCTATTATGCCGTTCAATACCTCTTTATGCGCTTTGTAAAATTCGGTAATTTTCTGCTCCATTTCCAAGGAGCGGGCATCGCCGTTTTTCTTCTCATTCAGATACTCATACGGGTATTTCGGATAGAAGAGGCGTTCCACGTAAACGGAGGCATCCGGGCGTCGGCATACCAGCTTGGTAACGGCGCCTGCACCGACACCGAAAATGGTGTGTGCCTCCTGCATCATAAACACGTTATAAACACCCTCGGCACCGGGCTTGGAAAAGCCCACATTTTCAAAGTTTCCGACGGTATTTTTCTGTCGGTACATATAGTAGGGCACGTAGCCGGCGGACTGGATGGTGCTCTGGGAATAAGTAACGCTTTTCTTCGCAGTTTCCGTTTCCCGGTGATAAATGTCCTGGTCGGCACGGAGAATATCGGCGGCGCGCTTTACGCAGAAGGTATGAACGGTTACGTTATCGGGGGACAGGGAGAGAACGGTATCAACCGAAGCGCGGAAGCTCTCTGCGCTCTCTCCGGGAAGACCTGCAATCAGGTCGGTATTGATGTGGGGGATGCCGGATTCCGCGGCAATCCGATAGGCGATCAAGAACTCCTCCACGGTATGATTGCGGCCAATGGTGCGGAGAATCTCGTCGTTCAGGGTCTGGGGATTGACGCTGAGGCGGTCTACCCCGTACTTGCGGGCGATGGCCAGCTTTTCTCGGGTGATGGTATCGGGTCGACCGCCCTCTAAGGTAAACTCCATAAGAGTGGACGGGGCGACGTGGGCGGTAATAGCCTTGAGCAAGAACTCCAGCTGCTCCGCCGTCAGAATGGTGGGAGTACCGCCGCCGACGTAGATGGAATCCACAGTCAGCTCCAATCGGCGAATGGTATCAAAGGTGCGGTCAATATCCTGCTTCAGCGCCAGAAGATACTCGGGGATCAGCGAGAACAGGCGGGGAGAGGCGCAGGAGGTAAAGGAGCAATAGGTACATTTGCTGGGGCAGAACGGGATTGACACGTAGAGACTACAGTGGCGGCCGTTGGTGCGGCGCAGAATTTCCATCTCACGGGAGGCAACCTCCGTTACAAGGCGGGCCTTATTTGCAGTAAGGTAATATTCCTCCTGCAAAAAGGCTTCTGCCGCCTGGCGGGAGTCCGTGCGGAGCAAAACCTCGGCGGCTAGCTTGGAGGGGCGCACGCCGGTGAGCATTCCCCACTCGGAAACCTGGCCGAAGATCTGCTTGCCGGCCGTGATCACGGCGGCACCGCAGGAGATCTTAACGATACGCTGAGCGTGGACGTCGGTCCGATAGGGGGTAAAATTATCGGCATGGGCGGTTTTTCCGTTTACGGCAAAGTGAGCTGTGGAATATACGCCGCTGCCCTGCTCGACAACGGACACCTCCACCATGGGCACGCTTCCGTCCTCGGGGGCGTCATCGGAAAATTTTGCCCCGGGGAAAAAGATCATACAGAGAGTCTGGACATAAAAGGGATCGATGATTCCCGTGACCTTCAGCTTCATACGCTTACCTCAGAATTTTACTGTCCATTACGATGGTAACGGGACCGTCGTTGACCAAGGAGACCTGCATATCCGCACCGAAAATTCCCTTTTCCGTCTTCGGGATATACTCCTTGATATAAGAGCAGAACTGCTCAAAGAGGGGCTCGGCCACGGCGGGCTTGGCGGCACCGAAAAAGTCCGGGCGATTGCCGTGGGCGTAATTGGCCAGGAGGGTGAACTGGGAAATGACGAGTAGTCCGCCGTCCACGTCAGTTAAGGCCTTATTCATTTTTCCGTTTTCGTCTTCAAACACGCGGAGCTTGCGGATCTTATCGGCAAGGAGAGTCATATCCCTCTCCGTATCTCCCTCGGCCACCCCAAGGAGCACCAAAAAGCCCTTGCCGCAGGCGCCGACGGTTTTTCCTTCTACTTCAACCTTTGCTTCCGTTACTCTTTGAATTACTGCTATCATGCTTTGTTTCCTTTTTCTGTTTCCGTTAAGAGGGGCTACCTCTTGTGATGCTTAAAATATCCTTGATCTGCTTCAGTCTTGAAACAATCAGGTTATAGTGTCCTACGTCGTTACAGCCCACGGACATATTGAGCTCCATGGTGCCGTTGAGAGATTTTTTGGTATTGACGGACATGATCTGCACGCGCATATCCGCCAAGGTGGCAGACACGTCGGCAAGAAGCGACAGACGGTCCACGACAAGCAGATGCATCATGACCTCGTATACAGTCTTGGCGGCGGTGCTTTCGCGCTCGTTCCACTCGGCCTTGACCCAGCGGTTGCGTTCCTCGGGATCGTTCAGACTGCTCTTGACGTTGGGGCAGTCCATCTTATGCACGGAGATGCCGTAGCCACGGGTAATGTAGCCAATAATCGTATCTCCCGGCAGGGGGTTACAGCATTTGGCAAACTTGACCTCGTAGCCGGGCTCGCCGTCAATAAGAATACCGCCCTTAACCTTTTGGTGGCGCTGTTCCGGTGCGGTAACGATGGTTTCCGGAGTGACGGTGGGCTCGGGGTTCTTTTCCTTCTGCACACGCTCGTACTCCTCGCGGAGCTTGGTGGCAATTTTGGTAATAAACATTCCGCCGTAGCCGAGGGCATTATAAATATCGTCGCCGGAGCTCATGCCGATGCGCTTGGCAACGGTATCCACGATGGCGTCCCTCTCCGCCTCGGAGGCGGTGGCACGGAAGCGGCTGAATTCGCCCGAGACGATTTCCTTACCCATGACGATGTTCTCCGCCTTCTTTTCGTGCTTGAACCACTGGCGGATCTTATTTCTTGCCTCACTGGTCTTGACGATGCTAAGCCAATCGCGGCTGGGACCCTTCGTGGCGTTGGAGGTGAGGATCTCTACGATGTCGCCGTTCTGGGGCACGCGGTCGATGGGGGCAATCAGGCCGTTGATCTTGGCACCGATCATTTTGTTTCCGACGGCGGTATGGATGGAATAGGCAAAGTCGATCAGAGTGGAGCCTTGCGGCAAGGAGATTACGTCGCCCTTGGGCGTGAAGACGAAGATCTCATCGTGAAAGATGTCGATCTTAAAGGCGTGCATAAAGTCCTCGGCGTCGGTGGCTTCGTTTTCCACGTCGATCAGCTTGGCGATCCACTTCAGCTTTTCGTCCACGTCCGCCTTGGAGCGCTCGCCACTCTTGTATTTCCAGTGGGCGGCGATACCGTATTCTGCCACCTGATGCATTTCCTTGGTTCGGATCTGCACCTCGAACGGGATACCGTCCCGACCGATTACCGTAGTATGGAGAGACTGGTACAGGTTGGGCTTGGGGGTAGAGATATAGTCCTTGAAGCGGCCGGGAATGGACTTGAAGAGCTCGTGAATAATACCGAGAACGGTATAGCACTGGAGCTCCGTATCCACGATAATACGGACGGCGTAGAAGTCGTAGATTTCGTCAAAGCTTTTATTCTGGTTAAACATCTTGCGATAGATGCTATATACGGTCTTAACACGTCCCTTCAGTTCAAAGGGGATCTCGTGGTTGGTCAGCTCCGTGCTGATATACTCCCGCAGGTGCTCGATGAAGTTCTGGTTAATGCCGTACTTCTTCTGAATATCCTGCTCGACCTCCTCATAGCCAATGGGGTCGAGATACTGAAGCGCCAGATTTTCTAACTGCTGCTTCATACGCTGCATACCAAGGCGGTGTGCCAAGGGTGCGTAAATATGCATGGTTTCAAGAGCGGTGGTTCTGCGCTTTTCGTCCCGCTTGACCTGAAGGGTGCGCATATTATGAAGGCGGTCACAGAGCTTAATAAAGATTACGCGGATATCCTTAGACATGGCGAGAAGCATACGGCGGATGTTTTCCATATGCGCCTCTTCCTTATCCTCCACGCGGATGGCGACCAGCTTGGTCAGGCCGCTGACCAGCATGGCCACATCCTCGCCAAAACGGCTCTGGATCTGACCGATATCCGTTTTATCCGAGCAATCCTCCACGGTATCGTGGAGAAGCGCGGCGCAGACGGAATCGGTATCCAAGCCAAGGCTGACAACGATTTCCGCTACGGCCACGGGGTGAGAGATATAGGGCTCGCCGCTGACGCGCATTTGCCCCTCATGGAGCATATCAGCGTAAGCAAAGGCGGAGCGGATCTTATCAAAATCGTATTTTTTACCGCTGCTCTCCAGCGTGGCAATCAAGGAATTCAGGTATTTATCTGTAATTTCACTCATAGCGTTTTCCCTTATTGTTGTTTCGAATACTGATTCTTCAGACGACGGTATATGTTGGATTTATCGAGGGAGGTCTTATTTTTGGTATAGACAATGCTGAAGCGGTAAAGGTCTTCCCTCTCCTCATCCACGCCCACCAGATTCAGCTCCTGGAAGATGCGGACGATGAATTTCAATTTTACGTAGCCGATGGAAATTCCCTGGCGGCTGAGCATACGAACCATCTGGGGCAAGGACAGAATGTCTCTTGCGGCGCGGAACTCGTGGCGGAGGAACTGATACACAGAGGCAAATTCGTCTCTTGTGGGAACGATCTCTTCAGGCTCTCCCAAGGCTTCTCCGTTTTTGATCTGCTCATAGAGCTCTCGCTCCGAATCCTCCACGGTACGCTCCTCCTCCGAGAGGTGAATGTCCCGCACGATCAGCTGAAGGCTCTTGATGCCGCGGAACTCGTTGATGTCCAGATTGAACAGGACGTCCACCCGATCGCCGGTGCTGAAATCCAGCTCCATAGGACTGACGCCAAAGTACATTGCCACCACGGACAGGTCGTCCTTTGTCAAATGGAGCTTGGTATGTCGGCCGGCTCCCACGGGAATCCGGTCGCTGACGGTCATGCCGTACATGGCAAACTGGGGAACAGGATTGGAGATGCCGTAAGGCTCAAGGAGGAACAGCTCCTCGGCGAAGCGCATGGTAACGTCCGCGGGAACAAGCTCACAGTCCACTTCCATTACCGGCTCCGGCTTACCTTCCCGGAAGCAAGTTTTGGCGTACTCGTTGATACGGCGGCGGAATTCCGGAAGGTTGCTCCTCTTGATGGTAAGACCGGCCGCCAGCTCATGGCCGCCGTATTTTACCAAGAGATCGGAGCAATGGTTCAGGGCTTCCACCAGATTCATACCAACGATACTGCGTCCGGAGCCCTTGCCTACGTCATCACCGGTGCCGTCGTCGCCGTCCTCAAAGGAAATGAGAATGGAGGGGCATCCGTGCTTTTCCGTCACGCGGGAGGATACGATACCGATGATACCGTGATGCCACTTTTCATCGTCCAGCACCATAACGGCGCGATCAGCGGTCGGATCGGCGGCAATTTTTTCATAAGCCTGCTCGGCGATCTTATTTTCTTCCACCTGGCGTTCACGGTTGATATCGCACAGACGTGCGGCCAGCTCCACAGCTTTTTTTCGGTCGTCCGTCAGGAACAGCTCCACGGCAATGGAGGCGTTGCTGATTCGTCCGGCAGCGTTAATGCGGGGAGCAATGGTAAAGCCGATAAAGCCGGAGGTTATTTTTTTAATACTGGAGGCCTTGGATTTTCCGTCGCCGTTGCGGCTCAGGTTAATCAGCTCCGTAAGGCCTATCCGCTTGGTATGCTCCATACGGGAGAGGCCGAGGGATACGATCAGACGGTTTTCGTCCTTAATGGGCATAACGTCGGCGATGGTTCCGATGGCGGCCAGATCCGCATATTCGTAGCTGACGTGGCGGACGCAATCCATGGCAGGTCTCTCAGGATGAGCCTCACACTCCATAGCACACAGGAATTTGAATACAACGCCGACACCGGCCAGCTCCTTGAAGGGATAGGGGCAATCCTCTTGCTTCGGATTGATCACGGCACAGGCCTCGGGAACCTCGGCACGGCATTCGTGGTGGTCGGTCACCACAAACTCCACGCCACGCTCCTTGGCGTACAAAATTTCGTCGTTGGCGGTGATACCCGTGTCCACGGTGATCACCAGCTGAGTTCCCTCCTCGATCAGTTGATCAACTGCGCTACGGGATACGCCGTAACCGCCACCCTTGCGGCAAGGGATATAATAATGCACGTCCACACCAAGGGACTGCAGATACAGATACAGAATACTGACGGAGGTCACACCGTCCACGTCATAGTCGCCGTAGATGACAATGCGCTCCTTGCGCTCGATGGCTTGCAGAACCCGCTGAACGCCCTTACGCATATCCTTCATGAGGAAGGGATCGTGAAGAATTTCACTTCCCTTGCCGAGGAATTTTTTTGCCGCCTCCGGAGTAGTACAGCCACGACCAACCAGCAATTCGGCGCACGGCAAAGAGACCCCCAAAGAACGGCTGATCTCAGCCGCCGCGGCGTCGTTTATCATATCTTGATGGGTGGAGTGAACATTCCACTTCTTCAGGCTGTTTGGTTTCATGAAATTCCTCGTATCATCTATATTTATCGAAGGTTGTTATCTAAAATGGCCAAAGCTACGGTAATTCCGTCTACCGCCGCGCTGGTGATGCCGCCTGCATATCCGGCACCCTCACCGCAGGGATATACGTCCGGGTGACCGGGGCAAGTGTAATTTTCACCGCGCAAGATGCGGAGCGGGGCGGAAGTACGGGTCTCCACACCGGTAATTGGTACATCCGGGGCATCAAAGTCAGCAATACGGCGGCCGAAGGCAGTAAAGCCCGTTTTCAGCCCGTCGGAAACAAACTTGGGCAGAACTCGATTCAAGTCAGCCACGTGACAATTTCCGTTCATATAGGAGGGGCGGATCCGTTTGGGCTCCCGAAGGGCTTTGCCCTCATAAAAATCGCCCAAAGTCTGCACAGGAGCGGCATAGCGGCCACCGCCAGCTGCAAAGGCGGCGCGCTCAAGGGAGCGCTGGAACTCGATGGCAAGGCGGGGATCGTTGCCGTAATCCTCCCGATCCACGGACACGGCGATGGCAGCGTTGGCGTTAACGCCGTCCCGGGCATGGCGGCTCATACCGTTCACAACGACGGTGTTTTCTTCCGAGGCGGCAGCTACCACCTCGCCTCCGGGGCACATACAGAAGGAATACACGCCCTTGGCTCCCAGTCGATGGGAAACGGCGTACTCCGCATGGCCGAGGCGAGGATCGCCGGCAAATCGACCAAAGAGAGCCGAATCGATCTCTTCCTGAAGATGCTCTATGCGCACCCCCACGGAAAAGGGCTTAGCTTCAATGGCAAAGCCTTGATCCATCAAATAGCTGTAAGTATCTCTTGCACTGTGACCCAAGGCCAAAACCAAGGTGCCGTAAGCTACGGTATCACCGTCAGCAGTGGTTAGCCGGCCGTTTCCAAAGGACACGGCGCGGGTATTATAGCGGATCTCACCGCCAAGGCGGAGGATCTCCTGTGCCATATTTTTTACTACGGTCCGAAGAACATCTGTACCCACGTGAGGCTTGGCACGATACACGATGTCATCGGGAGCTCCCATGTCGGCCAAGGTTTTCAGAACAAAGGCACACTTAGGATCACTGATACGGGTGGTCAGCTTTCCGTCTGAAAAGGTTCCGGCACCGCCGGCTCCAAACTGAATGTTACTGTTAGTATCCAAAATGCGTTCCCGATAGAAACGATCCACAGAGGCAACGCGGGAATCCACGTCTCCGCCACGCTCCAGCACCAAAGGTTTCAGGCCGCATTTTGCGAGAATTAAAGCACAAAACATGCCCGCAGGGCCGAACCCCACAACAACAGGGCGTTCCTTACGCCACGGCTTGCTGTATGAGAGGTCGAGATCCCATCCGGACATGTATTTGATCCCGAATTTTTTAAGAAGAGCGTCTTCCGCCCGGGTGCCTTGCTTTGCCTCCACCTCTGCCACCACCGAGGAAACAAAGTGGACGTTATCCCGGTCTCTGGCATCGATGGATCGGCGATTGATGGCGAAATTCACAGGGTCACGGAAAAGGCCGCTTGCCCTGATCCGTTTTTTCGCCAAAGAAAAGATCGCTTCATCCGGGGCGAAAATTTCGCTTTTGATCTGTTCGACGATGATTCGCGTCATAACCGCTACTGGTCCTCCGAGGGCAACTCAACATTCACGGTAATGGTCTCCTGAGAGAGACTGTGGACGCGGTAGCCGCTAGGCAACACGTACAAAATTTCAAGCTGGTACGTGCCGCTCTCTTCGATACCAAAGGTATCGATTACAAGGGTGATCTGCTGAGATTCCAGGGCGTTGATTCGATTTTTCTTGGCAATCACGGTAACGTCAACAGTCAATTCACTTCCCTCGGCGGGAGTAACAACTGCATCCGCGAAGTTCATAATCTTAATCGGTACGTCCTCGTAGGTCTTATACGCATCGGGCGGATTGATCTCCATGACAAAGACCCAAATGATCACAGCCAGAACAAGCGTAATAATCCGCGGCCAAAAAAGCTTTAAACGGCGGCTTTTTTTCTCGTCCTTTACAGCATCCAAATCTCCGGTTGCATCCGAGACGACACCTTCTTTTACCTCAAGCTCTTCATTTGCCAAAGAAATCACCTCCCCAGCCAAATTTGTTTATCGGTGTGTGTGTATGGGGCTCCTTGTGGGCGGGCTCCTTTACTAACTGCTCCTCCAGCTTGCGCTTCATAGAGACACGGGTAAAGTTCCGCTTTAGAACGCCGTCAATGGCGATGGACACGATGCCGGTTTCCTCGGAAACCACGACTACGATCGCATCGCTGTTTTCGCTCATGCCGATGGCCGCGCGGTGGCGGGTGCCAAGATCCTTAATGATGTCCGCATTCGTGGAAAGAGGAAGCAGACATCCTGCGGCATGAAGCCGGTTATCGCGGATGATCATAGCTCCATCGTGGAGCGGGGCTTTGTTGAAAAATATATTTTTGATCAGGAACGAGCTGGCGGTTGCATCAATTACTGTTCCTGTCAAAATAAGATCGCCCAGCTTAGTGCTACGCTCAAAGACGATGATCGCGCCGGTTTTGCTCTTTGCCATATCAAACACGGCATCGCAGATCTCGTTGATCATAGCAACCGTTTCGCTAGTGCTCTTCTCTGTCGTGGTTTTCAGCGTCTGAAGGGGCTTGCCACCTACCTTCTCAAGAGCAGAACGGATCTCAGGCTGGAAAATGATGAAAATCAACACCCATCCGCTGTCCAGAATACCGGAAAGAATCGCACTGACGGCATTGAGCTGCAAAAGCCGACAGAAAACAACTAAGAGGCCAAACAGAATCAAGCCAAAGGCAAGCTGCGCTGCGCGGCGCTGGCTAATAAAGCGGTAGCCAAAGTATAGAAGACCCCAAAGGAACAGAATATCGATTATATCAACTAGATTGATCGCGCCAAACAGATTGACCACGTCAATGTAAATACCACTTAACCATTCCACGGCAAATCACCTCTCGACAGAATACGGGGTCTAATGAACACCCTCTTAATAATCATAACATACTATAAGAGAAAATTCAAATACTTTTTCACATATTTTGCATAAATTTTTGTGGGTAAAATTTCCTCTGTGCAACTTGATTCCCGTTCCTTGATGTGCTATGATGGATTTAACAAAAACACAAAGTCAACGGAGAAAGGAATCAACAATGGAACACAAAATCGAGCTACACTGCCATTGCAGAGAGGTCAGCCACTGCGCAGACGCTGATACGGCACTGGTTGCGAAAAAATATCTGGAGGCCGGATACTCCACCATCGTTCTTACCAACCACTTCAACTGGGATACCATGCGCGGCTGGGGAGATGAAACCTATGAGGCGTTCGTTACACGGTACGTCCAAGCAGCAGAAAAGCTGAGGGAATGTCTTGGAGACAAAATCACGGTTCTTCTTGGTATGGAGATCCGCTTCTCAAGCAACTGGAACGACTATCTGGTTTACGGCATGACACCGGAATTTCTTCATGCACACCCCGACATGCTCGATATGGATCTTGGTTCCTTCCGCCAACTTGTCAACGAAAACGGAATGCTTCTCTTCCAAGCACACCCCTTCCGGTTTGGAATGACTACCACCAACCCGAACTATCTGGATGGCATCGAATCTCACAACGGTCACCCACACCACAACAGTAACAACGATATCGCGGAAGCCTGGGCGACAAAATACAATCTCCTCCGCTCCGCCGGATCGGACTACCATCACGAGAGAGACGTTCCCACCAGCGGTGTAATTTCTTCGCATCCGATCACCACGCAGGAGGAGCTATTGAGCCTGCTGCGCTCCGGCGATTTCAAGATCATCGAATAAGCCGTATCGCCGATTTTATGCGTTTGCATAAAATCGGCGATATTTGTTTGGGCGCTCGCCGCTTTATAAATTTGTCTAATTTTAAAAATCCTTGCAAAATTAACAAAATCTTAATGAACCTTTAACGACTCCAGACTTGCAATTCTCCTTGATTTGTGGTAAAATTTTTACTGCGAAATGGGAGGAGATCTTATGCGTTCTACATTTGCCAAATTCAAAAACCAGATCCGGAGCGCCGCGCGTGTGCTGTTAAATCCACGACTGGTTCTTTGCTTTGCTCTGGCGTGGATGGTCACCAATGGATGGTGCTATATCGCCATCATTTTAGGCACATGGCTAAAGTTATCCTGGATGGCATGGGCAGGCACAGCGTACGCCAGCTTTCTGTGGCTTCCCTTCACCCCTGAGAAGATTGTGACCATTCTCCTTTCCATTGCGCTTCTACGTCTCCTTTTCCCGAACGACGAGCAAACATTAAAGCTTTTAAAGGACAAGCTGGCGAATCTGAAGGCTGCCGTGCGGCACAGAAAGGCCCACAAACAAAAGCGAAAAAGAACCTGAGGCCAAGCAACTTGCCTCAGGTTTCTTATATTTCGGAGCATACGCCACATTAGCCTCTTGATTTTTTGGGGATTATATGGTAGAATATTTTGTAATATTGAATTTTCACTACCGTTTTGGGAGGTTTACCGTGTTAATTACCATTGAAGACGCAAAGCACCGTCTGGAAGGCTTCCGTGAGGATATTGCTGAACTTGGCGCATCCCTTAAAATTGAAGAAAAAAGAGAGCAGGCCTCCGAGCTTGAGGCTAAGACCTTTGACCCCGCATTCTGGTCCAATCAGGAGAAATCCGCGTCCACTCTCCAGTTGATCAAACAGTTAAAGAGCACCATTGAGTCCTACGAAAAGCTTCAGGCGCGTCTTGAAGATACAATCACCATGGCAGAAATGGCCATTGAGGAAAACGACGAATCCTTTACCGATGAAATCCTAGCCGAAGAGGAAGCCATCAAAGCAGAGGAGGAGCGCATGCGTATTGAAACACTTCTTTCCGGCGAATATGACCGAAACAACGCCATCGTTTCCTTCCATCCCGGCGCCGGCGGAACAGAGGCACAGGACTGGGCGCAGATGCTGTACCGTATGTACACCCGTTGGGGCGAAAAGCATGGCTTCAATGTCAAGCTGGTTGACTGGTTGGACGGCGACGAGGCCGGACTCAAGAGCGCAACAATCATGGTAGAGGGCACCAACGCATACGGCTATCTCAAGAGCGAAAACGGTGTGCACCGTTTAGTTCGTGTTTCTCCCTTCGACGCATCCGGACGTAGACAGACATCTTTTGCATCTGTCGAAGTTATGCCCGAGCTGGAGGATGATGGATCCATTGAAATCCGCGACGAGGATTTGGAGATCACCGCGCACCGTTCCAGCGGCGCCGGTGGTCAGCACATCAACAAGACGGACTCTGCAATCCGCATAGTGCACATTCCTACGGGCATTGTAGTAGGATGCCAGACCGAACGTAGCCAGCTTCAAAACAAGGAAACGGCCATGAAAATGCTGAAATCCAAGCTGGCAGAAATCAAGGAGCGGGAGCGTCTTGACAAGATTGGAGACATTCAGGGTGTAAAGACCAAAATCGAGTGGGGCGCGCAGATCCGATCCTACGTATTTATGCCTTATACACTTGCCAAAGATACTCGCACCGGCTATGAAGATGGCAATATTCAATCCGTCATGGACGGTAACATTGACGAGTTTATCAATGCTTACCTGAAGATGATCTCCAACAAGTAATGATTAAGGAAGAAAAACGCTTTTCAAGCTCTACGCTGTTCGAGGGTATGACGTCCATACGCGCCGTCCTCTCCTCGGAGAATGCGGGAGCGAGAACGATTGAAAAAGTCCTTTACGACCGTGCCAAGGAAAAGACCAAGGCCAAAGAGCTTGGATACTTACGCCGCATCTCCAGCGAACGCGGCTTCACCGTTGAGGCGATCTCTTCAGGGGGGCTGGATGAATTGGCGGTGGGAAACACCCACGGCGGAATTTTAGCTCTTTGTACCGAGCGGCAGTTCTCTGCCCCTTCCGACGCAGACATCCGGGCGGACGGATTTTACGCCATGATCGAGGGGATCGAAGACCCGTACAATTTTGGTTACGCCCTTCGGTCGCTTTATGCGGCCGGGGTGGACGGGATTCTTTTATCGCCGCGCAACTGGATGAGCGCCGCAGGCGTGGTCTGCCGTGCTTCTGCGGGAGCCTCAGAGTTGGTTCCGATTTATATTGCCGAGGTCGAAGATACTATTGAGCTGTTCAAATCCAAGGGCTACAAGGTCGTATGTGCGGATATTGAAAACTCCGTCAGCCTGTATGAGGCTGATCTTAAAAAACCGGTATTTTTGATTGTCGGCGGTGAAAAACGGGGCATTTCCCGGAGCGTTCTCAATGCCGCCGATCAGATCGTACGCATTGACTACGGACGGGAATTCAAGGCTTCCCTGTCTGCCGCTTCCGCGTCAACCGTTCTGGCCTTTGAGGTCTATCGTCAAAATCGCCGCTGAAAGGAGTACGCTATGCTTGATTTAGCAGAAATGCAAGAGCTGCAGAAAGCACTACAGGAAAAGTATTTTGACAAATGGGGCGGACTTCCCCCGCAGAAGGCGCGCGAAAAGTTGCTTTGGATGATTGCCGAAGCCGGCGAGGCGGCACAGGATATCAAACACCACGGCGATAAGCGGATTTTAGAGGATCCAGAGGCGCGCACCCATTTTGCAGAAGAAATGTGCGACGTGTTGATGTATTTAAACGACGTGCTTCTCTGTTATGGTATTACACCGGACGAGGTGGAAGCAATTTATCGCAAAAAGCACGACCGAAATATGAATCGTTGGTAACGTCAAGGACCTCCTCTGCTGAGGAGGTCCTTTTGCTAAAAGGAGTAGATATGGAAAACGCTTATTGGGAAGCAATTGACGCCGCATATTTTGCACTTGAAGAAAAGAAGGCAGAGGTTGCCGCGATTTTGCTCCGCAACCGATACCGCACAAGCGAGAGCTGGTACAACGGTCATTATCGAAAAAATGCCATCGGTGAGTGGATACGGGAATCGTATCCCATTCCGGTTTTGACCGTTCTCGGGCTTTGCGACATTGAAATTGAATTCGACAAGATTAGCGTAAGTACAAAGCTGGAGCGCGGAAGAGCCATGGAATACGATTATGAAAAGCTAAATGAATTTACCTTTGAAGCATACGGTGTTGAAGACTATCTGATGGATTTTTATCAGTCCGGGCAGAACTTCCGCAAAATAAAGGCAAATGTAGAAAAGAGTGGAGAGGCCGAGGTCGGATACTCCTTTTTGCTCCCCACAGAGATTTGCGAAGATGAGCTGGTTAAGCTATTGACCTTGCTTGACCAAGAAGGATTTTATATTTAACCCCCACGGGAGAGAAAGATTTGAAAGTTTTGATTGGAACCACAAACCCGTCGAAGGTAAAGCGATTTTCTGCTTTGCTTTCTGACTGTGAAATTGAATTCCTCACGTTATCTGATCTTGGTATCACGGCAGAGCCCGAGGAAGCTGGGATCACGCCCATCGAAAATGCGCGAATCAAGGCCGGCTTTTACGGACAGTATTTTGATCGGGTGATATGCAACGACTCCGGATTATATTTTGATGAAATGGACTTAGAGGATCCGCGTCAACCGGGGCTTAACGTGCGGACGCCAAACGGGGGCAAGCGGCTGAATGACGAAGAGATGCTCGCTTATTACGCTGGCCTAGCGCAGTCACTGGGAGGAAAGGCAACTGCCTTTTATATGGACGGCATTGCCGTTTACAATCGAGGAGAGATCCGCGCCTTCATGGAGGATCGGGAGGTTGCGCGGGAATCAGCGTTTTACATGGTTGACACACCTTCGCCGGTGAGACAACCGGGATGGCCCCTGAATTCCCTTTCTCTCAACCGCAATACCCTTACTTATTTTTCCGAGACCGGCAACAACCGGTATGACACCACGGAGGAGTCTATCATTATAGGCAACTACCGAAAACACTTGATTTCTTTTTTGAAGGATGCTTTGGGAATCCGGTAGCGCGGAATCACGGAGGATATTATGACAGATGCCTATTATAAGCCTTGTAAAGAGCTTGAACTTTGCAACGAGCTGATTGAAACATATTTTAACACGAAGCGGTACAAGGAATGCTTCGATGGACATTTGACAATCGCCGAACAAGGGTATCCCTTGGCCGAATGTCAGGTCGGATCCTTTTATTACGACGGTCTGGGCGTTGAAAGGAACCTTGACAAAGCGGTTTACTGGACGCGACGCGCGGCCGACCACGGAGATCGGGACGGACAATGCAATCTGGCGTGGTTTCACGAAGACGGCATTGGCGTAGAGCGAGATCTTGAACAGGCGGGATTTTGGTATAAAAAGGCGGCGCTACAGGGTCATGACCTGGCGATTCAGAAATGTATGGAGTTAGGAATTGATTGGCAAGCGCCCCGAATCGATCGGGAAACCATACGGAAAGATCTGAAATGCCGCATTTACCCGCTGAATCATTTGGAGCGCTACAAGTACGTTGCTGTGTGCACTTCCTATCAAGGGAAATGGGTGCTCAGCCGCCATAAAAAGCGTAACACCTGGGAAACGCAGGGCGGGCATATTGAGCCCGGGGAGACGCCGATTGAGGCCGCACGGCGAGAGCTCTTTGAGGAAAGCGGGATTCAAGACGCAGTGCTTTACCCTGTATGCGATTATTGGGGCTTCGATACGCAGGCATGCTCCAACGGTGTGGTATTTTTGGCAATTGCACATCATATAGGACAGCTGCCGGAAAGCGAAATGGCAGAGATGGCGGTGTTTGATTCCCTGCCTGCAGACCTTACATACCCGAATACGACGCCGGTTTTCTGCAATGAGGCGGACAAAATTCGCCGGCGGCTTGCATGGCGAACTGAAACCGAGAATCTCATCCTGCAACGGCCATCCGATGACTACGCCGCGCAGATCACGGAGTACCGTCGGGAGTTTTTAGATGTCGGAGATTCCATGGACGGTTGCGGTTCCCTGCGGCAGACAGAAGATGCAATGGAATACATCCGATCTTGCCGTATAAAAGAAAACATCGCCACCGTGCCCACCCATTTGGTGCCGGGTACGCAGTTCTTCTTGATCCGGAAATCTGACAGTAAGATTATCGGAATGCTACAAGTGCGCCATTATTTTAACGAATATCTGGAAAAGTATGCCGGACATATTGGATACTCCGTTCGTCCCAGCGAGCGGCGCAAGGGCTATGCGAAACAAATGCTCCACATGGCACTCCCGTTTTGCTTGGAGCTTGGCATTCGCCGTGTTCTGATCTGCTGTCTTGAAGACAACATGGGAAGCGAACGAACCATCCGTGCAAACGGAGGCGTTTATGAGTCCACTGTCGAGAATAACGGCAGACGTCTAAAACGGTTTTGGATTGAACTGTAATTACAAAAGGAGTACTTCTATGAGAGAGATCAAACACGAAGCAATCGATAACTTACCCAAAAGCCATAAAAATGAACACGAGGGATACGAATATTATCGCCGCAAGTTTGTACCCTTCAAGGGTGCCAAGAACGCTTTAGTTAGTATTTATGAGATTCCCCCGAAAAAAGCAGCATATCCCTACCACTACCATCACAACAACGAGGAAACATTCTATATTATCAGCGGCGAGGGCATTTTAAGAACACCAAACGGCGAACGCAAGGTTAGCGCAGGAGATCTCCTTTTCTTTCCTACTGGCGCAGAAGGCGCTCATAAGTTGACCAATTCCTCAGAAACTGAAAATCTTGTTTACATAGACTTTGATGTGGTACACGATGTAGATATTACAATCTACCCCGATTCCAACAAAATAGGTGTTTGGGGCATGGACATCAACAAACTCTATCCGCAGGCAAGTAATGTGGACTATTACGACGGTGAATGAAACAAGGAGCAACCACGTGAAGTTTGAAGCACTTTCCCTATCAAACATACAACAGTACATAAGATATTTAGAAAGAGCCCTGTCAGAAGAACCCGACATGATGCTTGTCGAAGAAGTGAATGAGAACGCCATAAAGGAAAGGCTATGCGATCCTTTTTTCCGAAACAAGAAATCAATCCTCGCTATCGTGAATGATGAGGTTGTCGGAAGAATCGAATATCATTTCTACGGTTGCTTACAAGACGGGTACAGAATGGCCTACGTTGATTGGGTATATGTGCTGAAATCCCACCGTCATCACGGTGTAGCACAACGCTTATTCCAAGAATTTGAAAAGGATTGTCTGAAACAACACATTGACCAATACTATCTGATTCGTGCCACCAACGATAACGCCGAGAGGTTCTATAAAAATTTCACCAACGCGGAGCTTAGCGAGCAGCCCGTACTACGAAAAACAATAAACGGAATAAAACATGAATGATATAATTGCTTTTGAATTGCTGTCCGACGCCAATCTTGAACATGTCCGCGCAATACAGCGCGATGATATCAGTGAAGACTTCGTGGACAACATTGACGCAATCATGGAGCTTACACAATACGGATTTGACCATAATTGCAAAGGCCATACCTACGCAATCAAATACAATGATGCGTACATTGGAGTAATTCTGCTTGGGGAAGCGATTGAATGGGAGACGGATCCTGTCGAAATGAGAGGGGTTCCGTTCTACCGCCTGATGGGCTTTGTAATTGATAAGCGGTATCGCGGCAGTGGCATTGGCAGTTACGTTTTGGAAAAGGTGATCGAGCTGATTTACGATGAATTTGGAATTCGCCCAATCGCGCTCGGAGTGCACAAGAATAATATCGGCGCCGAAAGATTTTATCTTCGCCATGGTTTTCAAAAAACCAAAGCTATGGAAGGAAACGATTACTACTATTTGCGCTATCCAAAAGAGGATATGCATGGTTAAAAATCTTCACGGCAAATGTGGATTTTACTGCGGGGCGTGCGATGCTTTTCCCTGTGATATAATTTTAACTATGCCGCAATGCACTGTTTTAGATAAGGATTGGCTACAATGGAAAGCAGGTAACAAAAGTGAGAACTATTTGTGAGTTGAATGATTGCATAATATTAGGAATCGAGGGTCGTTCCAACCGAACGCCTCGGATAACGGCAAGAGCGATCGTGAAAAATCGAGACGGGCTTTATGCAGTGATGTATGCAAAAAAATTTGGACTTTACAGTCTTCCCGGTGGAGGGGTGGAAGAAGGCGAGGATGTCCTTTCCGCTCTGAAGCGTGAGGTTTTAGAAGAGACTGGATGCACTTGTGGCGAGATTCAGGAGCTCGGGATTGTGGAAGAAAACCGGGGCACACTGGATTACACACAAATCAACCATTATTATGTGGTAGTTGCGGATCGGATCGGCAAGTTATGTTTAACAGAAACCGAGCAGAACAATCACACAGTGATTGAATGGTGTACCTTGCCCGAGGCTGTTCGGCGGATCACAGAACAAGATTTCGAGCGCGTTCAAGGCAAGTATTTGCGCGCGCGGGACATTGCGGCTCTCGAAGAATATCAAAAGCAATATAGTACATGAGGTTGCTATGGGCGAAAATTGGTTCACAGTAGAAAAGATCAACCATTCAACGTTTGTTATCAGCGAATATCTCCACCCAGAAGAAACACATTGTTATTTGTTATGCGGTTCCCAAAAGGCTTTGCTGATTGACACGGGGCTTGGAATCTCTAATATTTATCACGAAGTTATCAAATTGACCGATAAGCCAATTGTGGCAATCGCTACTCATATACATTGGGATCATATCGGCGGCCACAAGCATTTCAGTGAGTTTTACGCGCACAGAGACGAGTTGTGTTGGCTTTGCGGCAAATTCCCCCTGACAAAAGACTTGATTTGCCATATGCTCGCAAGTGGATGTGATTTGCCAAGCACTTGTAATTTGGCAGAATATGAGCTCTTTCAAGGCTCGCCCAGCAAATTGCTTGATGACGGTGACAGGATTGAATTAGGAGCGCGGAGCATAAAAATCTTACACACTCCCGGACACTCACCCGGACACATGTGCTTTTGGGATGAGACCAACCGTTTTCTCTTCACCGGAGATTTAATATATAAAGGGTTATTGTACGCCAATTACCCATCCACCGATCCACAAGCATATCTGAAATCCGTTGAGAAAATATCAGCCTATACGCCGGCAAAGATATTCCCTGCTCATCACTCCTTGGATATTCCTGTGGAATATATCGCGCAAGTTCAAAATGCCTTGCGGGCACTGAATGACCGCCATCTGCTTTGTCACGGCAGCGGAAAATTTGACTATGGAGACTGGTCGATTCTTTTATAAAAAGAAAAAAGCAGTAGCTTTTGGCTACTGCTTTTTACATTTGACTTATTTTGCGTAAACGCTTGCACGCTTTTTGTCTTTTGCGATGTGCTCGAACTTAACCACACCGTCAATAAGAGCGAAAAGGGTATCGTCAGATCCGATGCCAACATTGTTGCCGGGATGGATCTTAGTTCCTCTCTGTCTAACAATGATGCTACCGGCAGTTGCGAACTGTCCGTCTGCTACCTTGACGCCAAGGCGCTTGGATTCGCTATCGCGGCCGTTCTTGGTAGAACCTACACCTTTTTTATGAGCGAAGAACTGTAAACTAAGCTTCAACATTGTTTGTTCCTCCATGTAATTTTTTTACGTTTTGTGGCTTACAGGTGCAACTCCTGCACTTCTACGTCGAGGTAGTCGTAATACTCCTCGAGCATATCATTGAGCTGGTAGTAGTACGCCTGAATGAGGCCGGAAACGGCGAACTGTTTCTTTTCATCCGCTTCAACCCCGGGTAACGCGCCACGGGCGATGACCCGTACGTTGGTGGTCTTTTCATCAATGGAATAATCCACGTCGGACGCATAGCCGACCTCGATTGCATTGATGATGAGCATTGTCATGGCAGAAACGGCGGCGCACACGATGTCGTGCCCTTCCTCCGCGTAGCCCGCGTGACCCTGCTCCTCAAAACCGTAAAACACACCGTTGGTTTTGAAAAAGATAACCTTTGTCATATCGACCGATTATCAAGCGTTGATCTTGTTGATCTGAACCTTGGTATAGGGCTGTCTGTGACCGATCTTCTTCTTCTCGTTCTTCTTAGCCTTATACTTCATAACGTAAATCTTCTTGGCCTTACCGTTCTTTACAACGTTAGCAGTTACGGTAGCGCCTTCTACATAGGGAGCGCCGGTAACAATACCGTCGTTTCCGGAAACTACGAGAACCTTATCAAAGGTTACTTCGTTGCCTTCCTCAACATTGAGCTTCTCAACGAAAATGATGTCACCTTCGTTAACTTTGTACTGCTTTCCGCCAGTCAGGATTACTGCGAACACGAAAAGCACCTCTCTTTCTTTACAAGTCTCGCTAAGTGGGGTAAGCTACGCTTTTTAAGACCCACACATTATGCGGCATTTTATATTATACTACTTCATATTTTAATTGTCAAGTACCATTTTACAAATAAATCCCATGTTTTTTGCCAGTTTCTTCAGACGTTTTTTATACAATTTATATAATGCCGCCTTCAGTAGAGCATATCGGGATATCGGGTCTTTAACGCCTCATAGAGCGCTTGTTGCATGGTCTGCGTTTCCGCTTTTACGCGGGCAAGGTATATCTCTCTTGGGCAGGCTTCCCTCTCCGCCCCCGTGGTGTGGCTATAGAGGATGCCGCGAGAGGAATTGACAATGGCACCAAGACCGTCGGGGTTAAAGCACGGAAGGACATCCTGTGGGCCGCCGCCCTGGGCGCCGTAGCCGGGAACGAGAAAGTAGCTTCGCGGCATGAGGGCACGCAAGGCTTCTGCCTCCTTTGGATACGTAGCGCCAACTACGGCACCGACAGAGGAATAGCCATGCGTACCGCGGGTGGATTTTTCTTGGTCGGCTACGTAATGCGCCATGCTTTGGGTAACGGTAGTTCCCTGTGCGGTAATTGCGCTTTGAATCTCGCCGGATGTGGAATTGGAGGTTTTTACAAGGATGAAAATACCTTTTCCGTGATCTTTACAGGCCTGTATAAAGGGAGTAAGGCTTTCACTGCCAAGGTAGGGAGTTACGGTCAGAAAATCGGCATCCATGGAAGGTGCGCGGCTTCCGTTTGGCAAGGGCACGGTGCCAAGATGGCCGCAGGCGTAGGCATTTGCCGTATTGCCGATATCGTTGCGCTTAGCGTCCTCAATGACGACGAGGCCTTTGGATTTTGCATAAACAACGGTTTCCTCAAAGGCCTTTACGCCGTAGTGGCCGTACATCTCGTAAAAGGCCATCTGAGGCTTAACGGCGGGGACGTAGGGCGCGACCGTGTCAATAATATCTCGGTTAAAGGTGGTAATTATTTCCGCCGCTGTGGCGCGCGGGTCTTCGTGCGCGTGAACCTTTTGCAGATAGCAGGACGGGATTTTGGTCAGATCCGGGTCAAGACCTACAACGGTTGGATTTTTCTTTTGGATGGTATACTCAATCAGGCGGTCGACTACGTTCATTTTATACTCCTTCATACTGCAATTGATAGGCTTTTAGCCGATCCAGATGGGCGGTTCCATCGATTATTCCGGCTTCTGCGGCGCGAATGATATCCTCCACGTCGATAATGGAATGGATCCCGGTGCCATAGGCGCGTTCAACGGTGTGTTTGGCGGAAAGGCTCGTATGCTCGGACCGTTCCTTGCGATCCACGCACACAATAACATCGGCAGGCAGGCGTCCTGACTTTTGCCGAATCGTTTCAAGCGCGCGACTCAGCGTAACTCCGGAGGTGAACACGTCGGTGAGGAGCGTGAGCTTGGAGGCAGGATCGACGTGGCTTACCGCATCGGGTGCGACACAGTATCCCACATCCATGCCATAGCGGCTGAACAGGATCATAGCGGTTGCGACCAGAAGAGGGGCTTCCCTTTCGTGAATGCCGATCAGGCATTGGGTATCCGGGGCGTATCGGCGGACGCTTTCCGCATAGAACTCGCCCAGCTTGGTTATTTGACTGCCGGTACGGTAATCGCCGGATCGGATGAGATACGGGGACGTGCGGCCACTTTTCAGTGTGAATTCGCCAAATCGGAGCATACCGTTATCGAACAGAAACCGAACGAAACGCTCCTTGTAGCCCAAGGCATCCAGGCGGTAACCAAACAGCTCGTCCATGGTGATACTAAAATAGCGGGCTATAGCAGGAAGCACCGAAACGTCCGGCGAGGACAGGTGAGTTTCCCACTTGCTTACGGTTTGAGCAGTTACTGACAGGGCATTGGCCAACTCGGCCTGTGTGGTGCCTTTGTTATGACGCAAAATGCGAATCTTTTCTCCAAGTTGCATAGCTTTCTCCTTTTTCTTTTCCATTTTATTGTAATGCAATTTTTTCTTATGAGCAACCGATGATTCGGATACTTTTTCGCAACAAATCGGATAATTTTCCGTCGCCATAGCAAAATAGCGACGCTATTTTGCTATGATAGCGGTAGACGGAGCATCCAGCTCCATGCTACAATAAGATCAGAATATATACAATGCGTATGGAGGTATCCTCATGAAGCTTCGACTAACGGCACTTGTGCTCCTCGTATCCACAGCCCTCTCCCTTGCGGCCTGCGGAGCCGTTCCGGCAGATACAACGCCGACGGAGACGTCGCCATCAGCGAATTCCCCGACGGTTACAACACCGACATTAACAACTCCCGCAGACACGACACCGACAGAAACCACGCCCGCTGTGGATCCTGACACCTTTTACGATCCGGCAACCAAGAAAATTGATCTTAGCAAATTTAACTTTCAAGAAGAGTTTTCCTACAATAAGTTTTACGCTTCAAACGGAATCATTCTTCCCTACCGGCTATACCTTCCGCCCACGTACAGCGAGGCGGAGCAATATCCTCTTCTCGTTTATTTACATGGGGCCGGATCCCGCGGAACCTTTAACAACACGCCCCTATATGAGGCCTCCATATACCTGAAGCACGCGGACAGCCCGGCGTTTCATAGCATTATGTTGGTGCCTCAATGCCCGGAAAACGGGTGGTGGAACGAGAGGATTCTGGATGCATTTGTAGAGCTACTGGATTCCATTAACGAAACCTATTCGACCGATTCCTGCCGCCAGTACATTACGGGAGCCTCCATGGGCGGCGACGGCACGTGGCAGATGCTGGAGAGCTATGCAGATCGGGTTTCTGCCGCGATTCCGGTGGCCTCTGCCGGTAGAGGATACGTGACGGAGGATATGCTGGACGTGCCGATCCACATAATCTACGATGACGCGGACACAGTGATCCCTACCTCATTTATTGAGCCCATGTATCAGCAGCTGTTAAGCGGCGGCAACGAGGATGCCGTGCTTACCAAAACCAGCGGCCACGGGCATCAGATCTGCAACCGATTTGTAAGTGAGACGGACATTTCTGCCCTTGAATGGCTCTTTGCGCAGCGGCGGGAGACCGGCACCAAGCGGAGTGCGGATGGGATTTCTCGGTATGAGAGCTTCTATACTTATCACGAATTTACCGGAACAAACGGGATTACTCTGCCATACCGTCTTTATTCACCAGAAAATGAAAAGGCACCTCTTTTGCTTTACTTGCACTCCGAGAGCGTATGCGGCACGGACAACAAGCAACCCTTGGAGGAGATTGACCGATGGGCACCTTACACCAGCCGAAGCAATCAAGCTCTCATTTTGGTTCCTCAATGCCCGGCGGGGCTTACGTGGACGGAAGATGTGATCGACGTGCTGATGGAACTGATGGCGGATCTTGAAAGCGCCTACGGCATTGACCTCTCCCGAAGATATGCGGTTGGCAACGGAATGGGAGCGGACGGAATTTGGGATATTACTGTGCGTTATCCCGAGACGTTTGCGGGAGTAACCGTTTTTGATGAGACTGCGAGTCCGGCTAAGCATGGGAAGGATACGGAGCTCATTCTGGATCGGTTGGCACATGGCTCAAACGAGATGCTGGCCATCGTTTACTGTGATCATCATACGGCGCCGTATTACGAGCCTTATGGACTTGCGGCCGGGGAAAACAACTCTCAAAGCCTATATTTCATTTATTTTGAACGATTCCACTACACCACGCCCTATCAGCTTGCCACCTACATTGACACCTTGTTTGGTCGGCGTTTGAATCAGGCTGGGGTTGTAGAGCGGATTCCCATTTCATGAAACAAGCGGTTGCACCGAAGGGTGCAACCGCTTGTCATCATTTCGTCATTCGTTTTTCAGAAGCCACAAGTGTGTTTTGGAGTAGGGTTGTGATGGTCATAGGGCCAACACCGCCGGGAACCGGGGTAATATAAGAAGCTTTCTCCGATGCGCTTGCGAACTCTACGTCGCCGCAAAGCTTTCCATCGGATTTTCGGTTCATGCCCACGTCGATAACGACGGCACCCTCTTTGATCATATCACCGGTGATAAACTCGGCTTTGCCGATGGCTACCACCAAAATATCGGCGCGTCGGGTGATTTCTGCCAAATTTTTTGTGCGGGAGTGGCAGACAGTAACCGTACCGTTTTTCTGCAAAAGAAGCAACGCCTGGGGCTTGCCCACAATGTTGCTACGGCCAACGACAACGCATTCCTTGCCTTCCACTTCAATGTTGTACTCCTTCAAAAGAGTCATAACACCGGCAGGGGTGCAAGGAAGAAATTCATAGTTACCGATCATGATTTTTCCGGTATTGACCGGATGGAACGCATCCACATCCTTGTTCGGATCGATAGCGAGAATCACACGCTCCTCGTTAATGTGCTTGGGAAGCGGAAGCTGAACCAGAATTCCGTCGATTTTGTCTTCGTGATTCAGACGCTCCACAAGAGCAAGCAGCTCCTCCTCAGTAGTGGATTCAGGCAAGGCATGAACCTCGGAATACATTCCCACCTCCTCGCAAGCCTTCGCTTTATTGCGAACGTACACCTGCGATGCGGGGTTTTCGCCCACGATAACAACAGCCAAGCCGGTTACTTTACCCTGCTCTTTCAGCTCCTGAACTTTTTTTGCGATCTCACCGCGAACCTTGCGGGAGGTCTCTTTTCCATCAATTCGTATTGCCATTTTCATTTTCTCCTTCTTCGTTGGCCGCTTCGGGTTCGGAAACCGCTTCGGCGCCATAAACACCGCTATCAATTTCTGCAAATACGCGCTCGCATTCCTGCGTTTCTGCTTTTTTCTGGCGAGCGTAGATAACAATCATCCACGCCATGCATCCCACGAACAGAATAGCAGCCAGGATCTGAGAGACGCGGAAAGGACCCCACATCAAGCTATCGGTGCGCAGACCTTCAATCAGCATACGACCAAAACCGTACCATGCGGCATAGGCCAAAAGCACTTGGCCATCGTATTTTTTCTTTTTTCTGAGCTGATTCAAAAGGATGAATCCGAGAATGTTCCAAAGGGATTCATAAAGGAACGTAGGGTGGAAGTAATAGGTGTTGCTTCCATACGTAATGCCCATGCGCCAAGGAAGGTTGGTAGGACCGCCATAGGCTTCTGCATTGACAAAATTGCCCCAACGGCCGATGGCCTGAGCCAGAGCAACGGAGGGGGCCACAATGTCCAAAAGACGGAGAACGGGAATCTTCCGCCAGCGGGCAACAAGGAATATGGCTAATGCACCGAAGATCAGACCGCCGTAGATCGCCAAGCCGCCGTTCCAGACGGAGATCATGTTTTTCAAGGTTTGGCCAACGTTTGACCAGAAGCTACCACCGGTTACAATATAATTATCGAGAGAAAATACGATGTAATAAATTCGTGCGCCGATGACGCCGATTGCGATGGCCGATAGGGCTACGTCAAAGAAATAATCCGGGTTCCAGCCTTCCTTCTTCCAATGATGGTATACGTACAGCACGCAAAACAGCATACCGCACATAATGATCAGGCCGTACCAATGAACTGACAGGCCGAAAATTTTAAACGCAATTTCGTTTACCTCAAAGGGCCCGATGCCGAGTCCGGGAAATGATATAACGTTCGTCATTCTAACGCTTCCTTTCAAATCTGTAATCTTGCTCTATTGTACACCATTTTTCCCTTCAATTCAATGGGTAACTCAAAGAAAATAAAAAAGCTCGCCAATTCAGGCGAGCCTTGAAATGTTCATTAAAAACCGAATAAATCTACTTCGAAAAACTTTCACTCAACAACTTCTTAAGTTTCGTATTGAACCTTGTAGTTCAAGCTGTCGGTCTATTAGTACCAGTCAGCTAAATACATTACTGCACTTACACCCCTGGCCTATCAAACTTGTAGTCTACAAGTGACCTGTGCGGCCGAAGCCGCCGGATATCTTATCTTGAGGTGTACTTCACGCTTAGATGCTTTCAGCGTTTATCACAACCGTACGCGGCTATCCAGCTATGCCCTTGGCAGAACAACTGGTGCACCGGAGGTACGTTCGACCCGGTCCTCTCGTACTAAGGTCAACTCCTCTCAAATATCCTACGCCCACGACAGATAGGGACCGAACTGTCTCAC
>JAGARU010000014.1 GCA_017622085.1 Clostridia bacterium
ATCGCCGGGCAGTTCGATAACTCCGCTAACCCCGACGCTCACAAAAAGAGCACGGCGCAAGAAATTTTGGCGGACACGGACGGAAAGATTGATTACTTCGTCGCCGGCGTCGGCACGGGCGGAACCATCACCGGCACGGGCCGGTATCTGAAGGAGAAAAATCCCAAGGTACATATCGTTGCCGTCGAGCCGGCCTCCTCCCCCCTCCTGTCCGAGGGCAGAGCAGGCGCCCACGGCCTGCAGGGCATTGGCGCCAATTTCGTACCCGATAATCTGGATCGCACCGTCATCGACGAGATCCTCCCCGTCACGGAGGAGGAGGCCTACCGCGCCGGACGCGCTCTGGCCACCCGGGAGGGTATTCTGTGCGGAATCACCTCCGGCGCCGCTCTCCATGCCGCTCTTACCGTGGCGGCCCGCCCGGAGAATCGCGGCAAAACCGTTGTGGTGCTTCTGCCCGACAACGGCGACCGCTATCTGTCCACTCCCCTCTTTTTAGAATCTACGAACCCGTAAAGGAGGCACACCATGCCCATTAAAATAAACGAGCACCTGCCCGCCGCGCAGGTTTTGAAGAACGAAAATATCTTTGTGATCACCGAGAGCCGCGCAACCTCTCAGGACATCCGTCCCCTGCGCATTCTGATCCTGAATCTGATGCCCACCAAGATCGTAACGGAGACCCAGCTGGCGCGCCTCCTGGGCAACACGCCCCTCCAGATCGAAATGGAGCTTCTGGCCGTAGGCCGCACCCCCAAAAACACCACCAAGGAGCATATGCTGGCCTTTTATAAGAGCTTTGCCGACGTAAAGGATCGCTTCTACGACGGCATGGTCATCACCGGTGCACCCGTGGAGCACCTGCCCTTTGAGGAGGTGGACTACTGGGAGGAGCTTTGTGCCATTATGGAGTGGTCCAAGACCCACGTCTACAGCACCTTCCACATCTGCTGGGGCGCACAGGCCGCGCTTTACTACCATTACGGAATCAATAAGGTGCCCCTGCCCGAGAAGATGTTCGGTGTGTTCCGCCACAAGGTCACCCACCACGGCTCCATTCTGTTCCGCGGCTTTGACGATACCTTTATGGTACCCCATTCCCGCCACACCACCGTCCGCCGGGAGGACATTGCCGCCGAGCCCCGGCTGAAGATCCTGTCCGAGAGCGAGGAGGCCGGCGTGTACGCCGTCTCCACCCACGGCGGCCGCCAGATCTTTATTACCGGCCACTCCGAGTACGACCCGGAGACCCTGGGGCTGGAGTACAAGCGGGATAAAAACGCAGGCCTTCCCATCCGTGTGCCCGTCAACTACTACCCGGACGACGACGACACCAAGGAGCCGGTCAGCACCTGGCGCTCCGGTGCCAACCTGCTCTACTCCAACTGGCTCAACTACTTTGTGTACCAGTCCACACCTTACGATATCGATACCTTGGCTGAACTGGCGCTTCACCTGCCCGACCAGCCATAAGAGGTTTTTATATGAAGCTGATCGAACGTTTAAACGAAACTACCCTGTCCTTGTCCTTTGAGGTGTTCCCCCCGAAGACGGACTCCGCCTTTGAGACGGTGCACCCCGCTGTGTGCGAGATCGCCCGGCTGAAGCCCTCCTTCATGAGCGTCACCTACGGCGCGGGCGGCGGCACAAGCAAGTATACCCTGGACATTGCCGCAGAGATCCTGCGGGATTACGGCGTGCCGTCCCTTGCCCATCTGACTTGCGTTTCCTCCACCCGGGAGACGGTACATAAGCAGATCGAGGCCATCCATCGGGCGGGCATCCGTAACGTCATGGCGCTGAGGGGAGACATCCCGGAGGGACGTCTTTCCGAGGATCGCGCCGACTGGGATTACCGCTACGCGGTGGATCTGATCCGTGAGCTGAAGGAATCCCCCTACGACTTCTGCATTGGCGGCGCCTGCTACCCGGAGGTGCATCCCGAAAGCCCCAACCAGAAGGAGGACATCCAACGGCTGAAGGAAAAGGTGGAGGCAGGATGTGAATTTCTGACCACCCAGATGTTTTTCGACAACAATCTCCTCTATAACTTCCTTTATAAAATAAGAGAGGCCGGCATCACCGTTCCCGTCATCCCCGGCGTTATGCCCATTACCAACGCCAAGCAGGTGGAGCGTGCCGTCAAGCTGTCCGGCTCCTTCATGCCCCAGCGCTTCCGCGCGCTGGTGGACAAGTTCGGCTCCGACCCTGCCGCCATGTGCCAGGCGGGCATCGCCTACGCGACGGATCAGATCATCGATCTGTACGCCAACGGCCTGACAAACGTCCACGTCTATTCCATGAACAAGCCGGAGGTTGCCCGTAAGATCCAGGCCAACCTGTCGGATATCATCGGCAAATGATCGCCGTCCGTGAGCTTCCGGCGCCCCCCGTCTGCCGGCGTGAGGTGCTCCGCTATATGGGCGCACGGGAGAATGCGGAGATGGAGGCACTGCTGGATCGCGCCATTGCCCTGTGCGAGGGCAAGCTCCGCTATCGGGTCTGCTACCGGGAGGTGGCCGTGGCCTGCACGGGGGATGCCCGGTACCCTGAGGGGCTGGCGCTGACCTCCGCTACCCTCGGCCGCGCCCTTGCCGGCTGTGACCGCGCCGTGCTTTTTGCCGCCACCGTCGGGCTGGAGCTGGATCGGCTGATCCTTACCTACAGCCGCACCTCCCCCGCCTTGGCTCTGTGCCTGCAGGCCTACGGGGCGGAGAGAGTGGAGGCTCTGTGCGACGCCTTTTGCGAGGAATTTTCGGATGCCACCCCCCGCGTCAGCCCCGGCTACGGGGATTTTCCCATCGAGGCGCAAGGGGAGCTGTTCCGACTTCTGGATTGCCCCCGCAAGATCGGCCTTTCTTTGAACGAAAGTCTTTTAATGACGCCCACCAAATCGGTTACGGCCGTATTCGGGCGAAAGGAAAACTATGAACATTCTTGAATTTTTAAAGGACCGCCTGCTCCTTTTGGACGGCGGCATGGGCACGCTCCTTCAAGAGGAGGGACTTGCCCCCGGCGAGCTGCCCGAGCGGTGGAATCTGACCCACCCGGATCGCATCACCTCGGTGCATCGCCGCTATTTTGCGGCCGGCAGCCATGCCGTCTCCGCCAACACCTTCGGTGCCAACTGCCTGAAGCTGGGGGAGGGAGAGCTGGAGGACGTTATTTCCGCCGGCATCCGTTGTGCCCGCACTGCCGCCGAGGAATTTGAGGGCCCTCGCTTCGTGGGTCTGGACGTCGGCCCCACGGGCCGAATCCTGAAACCCTTCGGGGACTTGGATTTTGAGGATGCCGTAGAGATCTTTGCCAAAACCGTCCGCCTTGGCGTCAAATACGGTGCGGACTTTATTCTCATTGAGACCATGAACGACAGCTACGAGACCAAGGCCGCTCTGCTGGCCGCCAAGGAGAACAGCCGTCTGCCCGTGTTCGTCTCCAACGCCTACGAAAAGGACGGCATGCTGATGACCGGTGCCAGCGCCGCCGCCATGGCCGCCCTCTGCGAGGGCATGGGCGCGGACGCGGTGGGTCTCAACTGCTCCTTCGGCCCGGAGGCTCTGCGCCCGGTGGCCGAGGCACTTTTATCCCGTACCGATCGGCCCATTCTCTTTAAGCCCAATGCCGGTCTGCCCTCCGTGCGGGAGGGTAAGACCGTGTATGACGTGGGCCCGGCAGAGTTTGCCGCCTCCGTTGCCGCCGCCGTAAAGGCCGGCGTGCGCATTGTGGGCGGCTGCTGTGGCACCACCCCGGAGCACATCCGCGCCGTGGCGGAGGCCTTGGCAGGCATGGAGCCCGCAAGGGTTGCCAAAGGACGGATCTCCTGCGTTTCCTCGTATACTCACACGGTGGATTTCGGCTCCGACCCCGTCCTCATCGGCGAGCGGATCAATCCCACCGGCAAAAAGAAGCTGAAGGCCGCCCTCCTATCTCACGACATGGACTACCTTCTCACCGAGGGTGTCCGTCAGAAGCAGAAGGGCGCTCACGTCCTTGACGTAAACGTAGGCCTGCCGGAGCTGGACGAGGTGTCCACTCTGACGGAGGCCGTTACCTCTCTGCAGGCGATTCTGGACACGCCTCTGCAGATCGATACCGCATCCCCCGCCGCCATGGAGGCCGCCCTTCGCCGCTACAACGGCAAGGCGCTGATCAACTCCGTCAACGGCAAGCGGGAGAGCATGGAGGCGGTGTTCCCCTTGGTTAAAAAATACGGCGGTATGATCGTGGCTCTTACCTTGGACGAGTCGGGCATTCCCCCGACGGCCGAGGGTCGGTGCGCCATCGCTCAGCGCATTCTTGCGGTGGCGGAGGAGTACGGCATCGGCAAGGAGAGCTTCCTCTTTGATCCGTTGGCTATGACCGTCAGCGCCGATCAAAACGCGGCCCTTGTCACCTTGGAGTCTCTGCGCCTCATTCGGGAGCGTACGGGCTGTCTTACCTCCCTCGGCGTATCCAACGTCTCCTTCGGCCTGCCCCGGCGGGAGATCGTCAACAGCGTATTCTTTGCCTCAGCTCTTGCAAACGGCCTGTCCGCCGCCATCCTGAACCCGGATTCCGAGGACATGATGAAGGTTTATTACGCGCACCGCGCCCTGTACGGAAGGGACGAGAATTGCGCATCCTATCTTTCCTACGCCGCCGCCTTGCCCGAGCGGCCCGTCGCGTCGGCATCCGCTGCCGCGCCCGTCGCAGGAGCGACGGGTAACGATCTGCCGCCCATTCAGGCGGCCATCGTAACGGGCCGCGCGGAGGCTGCCGCCAGACAAACGGCGCAGGCCCTGGCGGAGGGACGCAACCCCATGGCTGTCGTGGAGGAGGAGGTTCTGCCCGCCCTCGACCGCATGGGCAAGGGATTTGAGGAAAAGACCGTCTACCTGCCCCAGCTCCTCATGAGCGCAGAGGCTGCCAAGGCCGCCTTTGAGGAGATCAAGGCCGCCATGCCCGCCGGCGCGGGCGGACGGCTCACCGTGATCTTAGCTACGGTTCACGGCGACATTCACGACATCGGCAAGAACATCGTGCGGTTGCTGCTTGAAAATTACGGCTTCCGCGTGGTGGATCTGGGCCGCGACGTGCCCCCCACGGCGGTGCTTGACGCCGTCCGCCGGGAACAGGCCCCCCTCCTTGGCCTCAGCGCCCTGATGACCACCACGGTCGGCGCCATGGAGGATACCATTCGCCTCGTACGGGAGCACGCCCCCACCTGCCGCATTATGGTAGGCGGCGCGGTGCTCACCGAGGAATATGCAAATAAGATCGGAGCGGACCGTTACTGCCGCGATGCCATGGGCGCCGTGCGTTACGCCGAATCCGTGGAGGCCGACCTGGCCTCCGGAAAGTGAGGAAAACGTGAAGTACAGAGATTTTGGTAAAACCGGCGAGAAAATTTCCCAGCTTGGCTTTGGCTGTATGCGCTTCCCCCAGTATGAAACCGAAACGGGCAAAAAGCCGGTGGATCTGGACAAGACCGCCGAGATGATCCGCCTGGCCTACGAACGGGGCGTAAACTATTTTGATACAGCCCCCCGCTATTGCGATTCCCAAAGCGAGGCGGCGCTGGGACGCGCCGTCAAACCCTTCCGCGATAAGATTCTTCTTTCCACCAAGGTGTCCGTTGGCGATCTCAAGGGACCCGGCGACTACCGCCGCGCCCTGGAGCAAAGCTTAAAGAATCTGGACACCGACCACGTGGACTTTTACCACTTCTGGGGCATCAACCGCCGTTGCTTCGATACGGAGATCGTGCCCATGGGCCTTTTGGAGGAAGCGCAGAAATGCAAGGAGGAGGGTCTTCTCCGCCACATTTCCTTCTCCTTCCACGACGAGCCCACTGCCATCAAGCACATTATTGACGGCGCGGAGGAGCGGGGCATCCCCATGGAGAGCATGTTGGTTCAGTACAACCTGCTGGATCGTGCAAACGAAGAGATGATCGCCTACGCTCACGAAAAGGGACTTGGCACCGTTGCCATGGGACCCGTTGCCGGCGGACGGCTGGCCGCTCCCACGGATCTTTATCAAAAGCTGACAGGCAAGGCACCCATCGCCACCTACGAGCTGGCCTTTAAGTTTGTTCTTGGCCATCCCGGCCTTGACTGCGCCCTGTCCGGCATGGAAAACACGAGCATGGTGGAGCAGAACACCGATCTGGTCTCCGGCGGCCTCACCCTCACCGAGGAGGAGTGGCAGGCCATGGGCGAGTCCATGGAGAATCTGAAAAAGTTCTCCGATCTGTACTGCACCGGATGCCGCTACTGCCAGCCCTGCCCGGCGGGCATTGACATCCCGTACCTCTTTGGTAACTTTACCAACTATAACGTTTACGGTCTCAAGGATCATGCGGTAAAGGTGTTCCACCGCTACGCCGACGAGCAGAACAAGCCCACCATCAAGGACTGCAAGAACTGCGGCTTCTGCGAAAAGCACTGCCCCCAGCACTTGGAGATCCGCGCACAGCTGGCCCGTGTAGAAAAGATCCTCCGCGGGGAGAAATAAGGAAAACCTTTAAAAGAAGATAACGCCCATCCCGACCAAATCGCCGGGATGGGCGTTTCTTGCTTCGCAAGCCGGGTCCTCCCGGCTTGCCCGCGGTTCGCTTATTTCGGGATTCGGATCAGGATCTCCGTTACGTCCTCAAGCTCCGTTTGCTTGGCCTCCACGGCCACGCCGGCGCCGCGAATCAGATCGACGGCGCGTTTGACGGAGTTATAAAAGAGCTTGACCTCCCGCAGCATGACCCGTTGGCCTTTATCCGGGGTGGGCTCCGGCTTTTCCGTCTTGGCCTCGGCCAGATACCGCTCCACCAGCTCCTCCGTGCGCGCCACGTTCAGCCCTCGGGCGATCACGGTTTTCAGCAGCTTCGTCCGTTCCTCCTCCGCCCGAACCCGCAAAAGAGCTCTGGCATGGCGCTCCGTCAGCTGATTTTTTAAGATCAGCTCCCGTTGTGACCGGCTGAAGTGCAACAGCCTCAGCTTATTGGCCACGTAGGACTGACTGCAGGACAGGCTTTTGGCGATTTGCTCCTGAGTCAGATTGTACGTGCCGATCAGGGCGGCCAGCGCCGCCGCCTCCTCAAAGAGGTTCAGATCCTCCCGCAAAAGATTTTCCACAATGGCCATTTCTGCCGACCGACAGCCGTCTGCCCGCACCACCACGCAGGGAACCTCCTTCATCTTCAAGAGCTTGGCCGCCCGCAAGCGGCGCTCCCCGGCCACCAGCTCGTAAAACTGCCACCCACCGCGAAAGCTCTCCTTTTCTCTTACGGTCAGCGGCTGAATGATGCCGTAGCGGCGAATGCTCTCGGCCAGCCGTCGGATGGCCTCGTCCTCGAACTGCCGACGGGGCTGGGAGGGGTTGGAAAAGATCTTGTCCACGCTGACCATCAAGGGCGCCCCGGCCGCCTCTCTCTCCTCGCGCTCCTCCTCGTCCATTCGGCCTTTTTTCGGTTTTAACAACAAGCTTGATACCATAATTTGTAATTTCCTCCTGTTTTTTCTTTGATTTTAGCACGCCCCGCGCGAAAAAGAGGGCGATTGATGCCGTCGGAAAATAATTTTTCCCGCCGAATCCCGCAAAAAAAGCCGCATAACGGGCGATTTTGTGGTAAAATGGAGACAAGTACAAAAAAGGACGGTGCGCCATGGAGCAGCATACGGTAAACTGGGAAAATCAAAGAATGCTGGAGGCGCTGTCTCTGTTTTTGAACTTGCGCCCCGATTTTATTGACGGAGACATGGTGCGCCAGCTGACGGAGGCCTGCCGCGTGCCGGTGGAGGAGGCCTACGGGGTGCTCTTAGCGGGTGTCTGCGGCCTTGACATCAGCGAAAGCTGGGAGGATCGCCGCCTGTACGAGCGGTATTTGCGCCCTGCCATCCGTCGGCAGGAGGCCGACCTCTGCCGGAGCGATCCTTATGTCCTCGCCGTGCCCTTTCCCGCGGTGGAGGAGGACGGCTGGAGCTTCACAAGGGAGCGCTACCGCCCCTACGAGGCCTTTGCCTGCGACGATTTTCGTTATATGCCCGACGGCCGCGTGCTGTCTCCCTTGGGCTTTTTCGAGGAGGAGGTCACCTACCCGGCGGTGAAGGAAAACGGACGCATTTGGATGACCGTTTCTCCCATCGAGATCCACACCATGCGCCCCCACGTGGCGGCCGCCCACGGACGGGTGCTTACCTACGGGCTGGGCCTTGGATATTTTGCCTTCCACGCCTCTGCCAAGCCGGAGGTCACCTCCGTCACCGTGGTGGAGCGGGATCCCCGTGTGATCCGCCTGTTCCGCCGCTACCTTCTGCCCCATTTCCCTGAGGGGAACAAGATCACGGTGGTGGAGGCCGATGCCTTTGCCTACGCCCGGGAGGAAATGCCCCGGGGCGGGTACGATTTTGTCTTTGCCGACACTTGGCACGACCCCTCCGACGGGGTGGAAATGTACCGCCGCTTCCGGGCGACGGAGCTGCTTTCTCCCACCACGGAGTTCCGGTATTGGATCGAGGATACCCTGCGATATTATCTGTAAAAAGCCATCCTTTGCGAAAATTTACAAAATTTCAGCATTTTCACAAAAAAATCAGAAAAAAAACACCGTTACGTCTCGTAAATTTTACATTCGTTCAAAAATTGTTTAAAATTGTATGATATACTAACCGCATATGCGAGCTTTCGCAAATCCGTCCTTTGTGTAAAAACAGGAGATCTGATCATGATTGAAATTACTAACCTGGTAAAACGATACGGAAATAAATTCGCCGTAGACGATATCAGCTTTACCGTCGGTGAGGGGGAGATCGTTGGCTTCCTCGGCCCCAACGGCGCGGGCAAATCGACGACTATGAATATTATTACCGGCTACCTTTCCTCCACCTCCGGCGTGGTTAAGGTAGATGGAACCGACATTATGGAGGACCCGCTGGCGGCGAAGAAAAAGATCGGCTTCCTGCCCGAGCAGCCTCCCCTTTACGTGGATATGACCGTTTGGGAGTATCTGTCCTTTGTGCACGAGCTTCGCGACTGCAAGCTGAACCGCAAGGAGCACTTAAAGGAGATCTGTGAGGTGGTTAAGATCTGGGACGTACGCAACCGTCTCATCAAGAACCTCTCCAAGGGATACCGTCAGCGCGTGGGCATCGCTCAGGCACTGGTTGGCAACCCCAAGATCGTTATTTTCGACGAGCCCACCGTCGGTCTTGACCCCAAGCAGATCATTGAGATCCGCAACCTGATCCGCCGTCTGGGCGCCCGTCATACCGTTATCCTCAGCACCCACATTCTGCAGGAGGTGCAGGCGGTATGCGACCGAATCATCATTATTAAAGAGGGTAAGTTGGTTGCCGACGAAAAGACCGAGAACATTACCCGTGCGGTGCAGGATAACCACCGCTTCAACGTGAAGATCGTTGGTCCTCAGCGTGAGGTACTGAATATGCTCAAGAATCTGCAGGGCGTGTCCTTTGCCGAGACCTTGGGCGAGCGTGACGGCGACAGCTTTACCTACCGGGTAGAGAGCGCGCCCAACATCGACATCCGAAAGATCCTCTTCCACGCCTTGGCCGACAAGGGCTGGCCCATGATCGGTATGGAGGCTGTGGGTATGGACCTTGAGGACATCTTCATCAAGCTTGTGGACAACAAAAAGGCCTGAGCCTAACGCGAATCTGCACGAAATAGAAAGGGAATAACCAAAATGCTGGCAATTTATAAACGCGAGATGCACGCCTACTTCACCACCTCCGTCGGCTATATCTTTATCGCCGTGGCGCTGGCCCTCTCCGGCTTCTGCTTCTCCATCACCACTCTTCAGGGTCTGGGCGGAACTCCCACCGCAGATACCTCTACTTACTTCCTTATTATGATCTTCGCTCTGATGATCATGCTCCCCATCCTTACCATGAAATCCTTCAGTGAGGAACGCAAGACCAAAACGGAGCAGCTTCTTCTTACCGCTCCCGTTTCCATCACCTCCATGGTAGCCGCCAAGTTCCTTGCCGCCTACACCATGTTCGTTGGTACGGTTCTTTTGTCCTCCTTCAACTACGTTACCATTTACCTCTATGCAGAAAAGAGCACCATCTACGGCAACATGGACCCCAACGCCGCCGCCATCGTCGGTAATACCATTGCGATGCTGCTGGTTGGTATGTGCTTCATTGCCATCGGTCTTTTCATCTCCTCTCTGACGGAGAACCAGTTTGCGGCGGTTGTTATTACCATTGCCGTTCTTCTGGGTCTGCTCTTTATCGGTACCTTCAACAATATCATTAACGTGTACGCCATCCGTTACATTCTCAGCTGGCTCTCCATCTACAGCCGCTACTCCAACTTTGCAAACGGATTCTTCGACTTCGGCGCACTCTTCTACTACCTGTCCATCACCGTGGTATTCCTGTTCCTTACCATCCGCGTTTACGAAAAGCGCCGTTGGAACTGATCGGTACCGAGCCACAACAAATTAAACACAGAAGCCGCTCTCTCCGGGCGGTATGAGGATAAATATGAAAATACCGGCTATTTTAAAAAGCAAAAAATTCAAATACGGCACGGTCTCCACGTCGGTCACGGTGATCTTCATCGCGCTGGTGCTGGTTGCTAACATCATCTTTTCCACCGTTGCAGACCGTCACGCGTGGTACATCGATATGACCGACGAGCAGGTCTTCACCCTGTCCGACTCCGCCAAGGCTCTCCTTGACACGCTGGAGCAGGACGTTACCGTTATCTTTGCCGCCGACCGCGATAAGATCGAGGGCGACTTTGGCGATCTGGAGAGCGGTAAGGCCATGGCCTACATCTTTAATACCGTTAAGCTCATGCGCGAGTACTCCGATCACGTAAACTGGGAGTTCGTGGACTGTGAGCGTAACCCCTCCTACTTCGACCAGTTCCGTAACCTGTCCGCCATGGTTGCCTCCGGCGATTCCTTCAGCCCGGAGTACGTGATCATCAAGGGCGAAGATAAAAACGGCGCCGAGGCGGGCGGCTTTGAGTACACGGCGCTCAAGGACACCAACTTCTTCTACATGGCCGCCAGTGACAACCAGACCTACGCCTACAACGGTGAGCTGGTATTGCTCTCCAGCTTCCTTCAGGTCGGCCTTGAGAACAATCCCATCGTATGCTTCACCACCGGCCACGGTGAGGACTTGGATATGACCAAGTATTCGAACCTTGCCGGTATGTTCCAGCTTTCCGGCTTTGACGTTCGCACGGTCAATCTGGCTACCGAGGACATCCCTGCCGACACCCGTATGCTGGTAATCAACAACCCCAAATCCGACTTCCCCGGCTATACTGAGGCCTTGGGCGGCGACGTGGACCAGATCCAGAAGGTTTCCGACTACCTGAACAACGTAGGCTCGGTTATGTACTTTACCGACTACCGCTACGCCTCCAACCTGCCCAACCTGAACGACCTGCTCAAGCTCTGGAACATCGAGATGCAGAGCGGCGTTTACGTGCAGGACGTCCGTCACTCCACCGGTGACGCGGCGCAGATCATCCGCGTGGACTACAATCAGGATTCCCAGTTCGTATCCCAGCTCCTTTCCGGCGCTCTGGGCGAGACCTTCGCTCAGCCCGTTATGAGCTACGCTACCCCCATCAAGATCCTCAACGGCGGCACCAAGGAGGAAGCTCTCCGCGTGCTCACCACTCAGGGACTTCTTGTCAGCACCCCCTCCTCCAAGCTGGTCAACAGTAACGACAGCACGGACGTTATTTCCACCGGCTCTCAGACCGTTATGGCCATGACCTACAGCCAGATGTACGACGAGAACAACGACTTCAAGTCCTACCTTCTCGCCTGCGGCTCCAGTACCTTTGCGACGGATGCCTACTGCATCAACAACTCCGCATACCCCAACTGGGATATTCTTCTTTCCTTTATTCAGACCGCTACCCGTTACCAGGTTCCCGTTAACATCGACTACAAGGTGTTCCAGAGCTACGATCTGGACATTACAAGCTACCAGGCGGACATGTGGACGCTTGCGCTGACGGTAACGTTCCCCATTCTTGCCGCAATCATCGGCGCCGTCATTCTTGTTAGGAGAAAATACGCATGATAAAAAAGCAAAAACGACTGATCGCCTTTATGCTGGCCTTGGTGGCCGTAGGCCTGGCGGTTTACTTCCTCTTCCTCGACGATCCCATCGAGCAGCCGCCGGATAGGATCACGGTCGAGCAGATGTACGATAAGGTGGAGCCCGCCGAGATCGCTTACATCAACATCCACAACAGCCACGACGATTATACTCTGATCCCGTATCTGGATGGCTCCAACCATTCCTTCTACATCAAGGGCTACGCCGACTACCCGCTGAACGCGGAGGTACTGGCGTATCTGAAGGCCTATGCCCTCAACGGCTACATCGTGTATGACGATGATACCGGAAACGCCAAGATCTTTGAGGACGTTACTGAGGCCGAGCTGAAGGAATACGGCCTTGACGAGGCCTCCGACCCCGCCTACTATGAGATCTACCTGAACGGTGCCGCCGGTGCCGTCAAGTACGTGCGTGCCTACATCGGCCGCGCCATGTACTCCTCCAAGCAGAGCTACTACGTCATGCTGGAGAGCGACCCCACCACCGTTTATCAGGTGTTTGAGGGACTGCAGGCGGCGATCCTTCAGCCCATCACCACCTACATTACCCCCGTCATTTTTAAGAACATTGCCTTTGAGAACTCCAACAGTATCATGTATCAGGTGGGCGAGTTCCGCATTTCCCGCGGCACCCCCGGCAACAAGACCGACCTGATCGATGCCGTGGTTTCTGCCAAGGATATGGACTACATGACCGTATCCTACCGGGTACGCGACACGGGCGAAAAGCTGGACATCACCCGTATGTTTACGGGCTGTCTGAACAACATTCTGGTAGGTATGACCGGTGAGTCCGTTATTGCCATGAGCCCCGATGAGGCGACCTTGGATCAGTACGGCCTTGGCAAGGACGATTCCTGCTACGAGCTCCACGTAACCTACGCCTCCGACTACGGCGACGTATACGATCGCACCTTGGATCTCCGCGTCAGCGAGCTTCAGGAGGACGGCTACTACTACCTCATGTCTGCGGAGTACGAGCAGATGCTTACCCGCGTGGAGGAGAGCATGTTTGAGTGCTTTACCTTCAACTTTGAGAACTGGGTATCCACCGATACCTTCCGCGAGAGCATTACGGACGTGGTTTCCATGACCGTTACGTGCGACGGCTACATGGATGACACCTTCGATCTCCTCTTTGCTGAGGACGAGTCCGTGGTAGTATCCTCTCGGGCCACCGGCATGATCTGGCGTGATACCACAAATACGGGCTACAACCGCAACAACTTCCGTAGCTTCTTCATGGTTCTTCTGACCAACACCAACTGGGAGTCGGTCACCAGCGTAAGCGAGGAAGAGCTGAACGCGGCCGTAAACAATCCGGACGCTCTGCTCATGACCCTCACCGTCCGCTTGAAGGACGGCACCGTGAACGAGTACAAGTATTACCGTATTTCTCAGTTCTACGCTGCCATCTCCGTCAACGGCGAGTTCCGCCACGAGTCCAACCTGAACAACATGGACTACATGAGACGCGCCATGACCTACCTCTACGAGGGCAAGACCATCAACTACCTGTCCTTCTTTGACAAATGATTTGATCCCTCCCGCCGGCCCCCGGCGGGAGGTTTCGTTTTGGAAGAGAGTTAGGGGAGGGGATGTGGAGAAAACCTTTTTGAAAAAAGGTTTTCTCCACACCTCTTTCCAAAAACTTTCCTCAAGACAAAAGCCCC
>JAGARU010000015.1 GCA_017622085.1 Clostridia bacterium
GCCGGGCCTTCCCGGCTGCCAGCGGGGGCTTCCCCGCCGAAGCAATAAAGCCCCACGGGTCGGCACAGGCCGACCCGTGGGGCTTTGGTCTCAAGAAAAGTTTTCGGGAAGAGTGCAGAGGAACCTCTTTTTCAAAAGGGGTTCCTCTGTATTTTCGCGGCACCCTTTCTGCTTGTTCATTTCAGGCACGATTGTAGCGGGTGAGGCGGTCGATAAACTGATCAACGTCCGCGCTGTTGACGGGAACGGGGAAGCGGAAGCTTCGTCCGTCGGCGGCGGTGAGGGTCAGATAATCCTGACGCCAGACGCGCTTGCCGTCGTTGAAGCTTTCAGACTCCTGCTTGGCGGTGACGCCGGGCATGGGAAAGTCCGCCGCAAAGCACTCCGTCTCCTCGGTGAGCACGTGCACGCCGTAGGACTCAATGCGGAGCAGCTTGCGATCCACCTTCAGGGTCGTCTCGTGACAAATTTCGGTGCGAACCTTACCGTCCGATGCCACCTTGCGGTTCTCCGCACCAATGACCGCATAAGCGCGGAAGGTGTCCTCCGGCTCAAAAAGGCCGGCGCCGCGCACCTTGTCCAAGCGCTCCTTCACGTAGCGGTCAAACTCGTCGGTCTTTACCCGCAGGCAGTCGAACAGAATTACGCCGACCAGACCAAGGACAATGCCAAGGGAGCCGGTAATGTACCAAATGCTGGTGAGGCCGTACCACCAGTCTACAACGCCGTAGATCAGCGCCGCCACGGCACCGTAAAGATAGCCCTCATAACGGCCAAAAAAGTTCTTTATGGATTTGTTTTTCTTCAAGTCAATACCTCCGGAGCAAGGGATGCTCTCATATCTGTGTGTGGGGTGGGTGATTGCTCCCGTGGGCGGCGTCCCGTCCGGGGGAGACTGTGGTCGGCGGCCGCCGTCGCGGCCTGTTTGCCGACGGCGATAAGAGAACCTGCGCAGGCTTTCCTCGTATGTAGGATACCACATCCAAAGCGGAAGAATCAATAACGCATTCGTTGAGGAAATCTTGCGTTTCAGTTGAATCATGCGCTTTCGGATATCCCGTACACCTATATAGTGTCAAAAATCGCCGTTTGGTTTGGTGAAAACGAAAATTTTCCGAAAATTTTTTTCGTCCTCCCTCGCACCTTTATTTTATACGGAAACAGACGCACCTTCCCGACTTATTTTGCGAACGGGCGTCGGGTGGTCTTCTGCTTTCCCGCGCCGTCAGTATACTACAAAAGAAAAGGAAACGGATGCATCAGGGACGAACGGTGCGTGGGGCGGGACGAATTGCGTCGGACGTCGGGTGTTCGAACGCCAAATAATCATGAATAAATATGCAAAATTTTTGCTGCTTTAGCGGTGTAAAGCGGCAAAAATCTTAGAAAATATTCTAAAAAAACTCCGTTTTGCACAAAAAAATTCTCATTTTTTCCTCAAAACTCACACGGTCGATTTTCGCGAAAAAGGTACGTTTTTCTGTCAAGAGGAATTTTCAAAAAAAGTGATTTTCTCTACCCACAATTTTTCCGCTTCGCGGGTTTTTGGGGAAAAACCGAGTTTTCCACAACCCCATCTGTGGAAAATGTGGACAAATTTCCCGAGAGAATCGAGTTTTCCTCAGTTTCCACAGAGTTTTCCACAGGCAAAAACGGCACTTTTCCCCTTGGGGGCGATTTGGCGGTTTTTCTGGATAAAAAAATACCGATTTGTCATTTTTGCACAAAATTTATTTTTTTCACACTTTTTTTGCCCCGTTTCGGGGGCGCGCAAGATGGGGTAAAGTCCTCCTTTTTAACCCCATGTATATTTTATCAAAAATGTATATAAAAACACCTGTTCAAAAAAATTTGCGCACCCTATTGACAAACCGCAACCGGCGCGCTACAATAAAACCAACAACAAAATATCGCACAAAATGACGGAAAGCAGGGGTGCTTCGGCTGAGATGGGCATTTGCCCGAACCCTTAACCTGATACGGATAATACCGGCGTAGGAAGAGTTTCGTAAGGATTAACTTTAGTGAATTCGGATCGCTCGGCATGGCCGTGCGATCTTTTTGTTTTCAAAAAAGAAAGGAAACAAACACATGAAGTTCAACACCAAGCGACTCACCACAACCGCCATGATGCTGGCCGTAGCCACGGTTCTTGCCCTGCTCTGCGCCTACATCCCCTTCCTCAATCTGCCCTTCGGCGGCGGATTCACCATCGCCTCTATGCTGCCCATCGTCATCATTTCTTATATGTACGGGGTCAAGTGGGGCGTGTTCAGCGGCTTTGTTTACTCCATCATTCAGCTTCTCCTTGGCCACTCCACGGTGGTAGCGCTGTTTACCCCCGGTACGGACGATTTCCAAGGCATCGGCGCGGCCATCCTCATTTGCCTTATCGACTACGTGCTGGCCTACACTGCGTTGGGTCTGGGCGGCCTGTTCCGTGACCGCGCCAAGAGCAAGATGAAGGCGCTGATCCTCGGCGTCGTTCTCGCCCTGGGCATCCGTTACCTCTGTCACATCGTATCGGGATGCATCTTCTACGGATTGTGGGCGGAAGGGTTCTTCTCTCAGGAGGGCTTCCCCCTCGGCGCGCAGATCCTCGATACCTTCTCCGGCTTCGGACTGTCGCTCCTCTATTCCATTGTGTATAACGGACTCTTTATGATACCCGAGATCGTGATCACCGCCCTTGCGGCCATTCCCGCGGCGCGGATCCGTTACGTCAAGAAGGAGATCTGAGCATGAAAAATCCGCTCCGAGGCATTGCACTTTTGCTGTTCGCGCTGATTCTGGCCGTAATCGGACAGGCGGCGGATGAAATTCTGTACCTGATCAGCCTGATCGTGGGTGTTTTTGGTCTTGTCGTGGCCTTTTGGGACGTCATTGCCGCCCTTTGGCGCAAGATGACGGCGGAGGAAGGGAAGGAGCAAGACAACTCTTGACTTTTCCGCCGCCCCGGTGGTATAATAAAAAGGTAACCGAGTCAAACGGTCGCGCGGTAGGATGCCGAAAGGTGCTACCGTGAGGAAAGTCCGGGCTTCACAGGGCAGGATAACGGATAACGTCCGCCGAGGGGAACCTCCGGGAAAGTGCAACAGAAATAGACCGCCGCCTCCGGGCGGTAAGGATGGAAAGGCGAGGTAAGAGCTCACCGGCACGACAGGCAACTGTGTGCAAATGTAAACCCTATCCGAAGCAACACCGTATGCGGATCGTCGGCCCGACACACATCCGCAGGTGGCACGGCGCAAGCCGAAGCGTCTTGGCAACAAGGCGCGCAGATAGATGACCGTTCGCGACAGAACCCGGCTTATCGATTCGATTACACCAAACAAGCCCTCCCACCGACTCACGTCGGTGGGAGGGCTTTTGCTTTGGCGCACACACTCTACTGCGGGTAGCGTCAATTTTTGGTCAAGCTTTTTTGCCGGGAAGCCCCGGCGGCCAAGCTCCCGCGGACTCACTTGTAAGCAAGCACGATCACACGAGGGTGTCGGCAATTTTTGGTCAAGCTTTTTTTAAAAAGCTTGCGCGCTGGAGCCGCGGAGGCTCCTCGCTCGCCGCAGCGAGCGAAAGCTCCTTACACGGCGTTTTCTTTTCGCCAAGCCTTTTCTTTTGCGCCTTTTGCTTCAAAAGAAAAGGCGGCTAACGGACAGTGCAACCGCCACGGCTACCGCTGGAGGATGCTTTATTAGGCTCCCTCCGGGAGGGAGCTGGCGCCGAAGGCGAC
>JAGARU010000016.1 GCA_017622085.1 Clostridia bacterium
CACCCTGAGGACGGGGCTGGAAGCCACCCTGGGGTCTGTCGCCCTGAGGACGGTTCTGGTAGCCGCCCTGGGGTCTGTCGCCCTGAGGACGGTTGCCCTGATAGCCACCCTGAGGACGGTCACCCTGAGGACGGCTCTGGTATCCACCCTGAGGACGGTCGCTCTGAGGACGCACACCGGCCGCGGGAGCGGCAGGCTTTGCCTCCACCTTGGGCTCAACCTTTACTTCGGGCTTTGCCTCAGCCTTGGGCTCTGCCTTTACCTCGGGCTTTGCCTCAGCCTTGGGCTCGGCCTTCACCTCGGGCTTTGCCTCAGCCTTGGGCTCTGCCTTCACCTCGGGCTTTGCCTCAGCCTTGGGCTCTGCCTTCACCTCAGGCTTTGCCTCAGCCTTGGGCTCGGCCTTCACCTCGGGCTTTGCCTCAGCCTTGGGCTCGGCCTTCACCTCGGGCTTTGCCTCAGCCTTAGGCTCTGCCTTTGCCTTAGGCTCTGCCTTCGCCTTTTTGGCGACAGTTACGCGACCGTTCAGATAGTCCTCCAGATTGGAGATCTGCTTCTTCTCGGTCAGCTTCATTAAAAGAAGAGAAAATTCATCCGGCTCAAGGGTCGCCATATGCGTTTTGGTGTCCACACCCGAGTCTGACATGATGTCAAGAAGATCCTTGCTCTTGATGTTCAGATCCTTTGCCACCTGATTGATGCGGTAGTTGTTGTTCTGGTTTTGAGCCATTATTCACGCCGTACCTCGATCGATTCCCCGACCAAGGTTCCTTTCGTTTGATCGTTATGGTTTGACTCGGCCATGACCGAATCCTTAAATGTCTTTTGAATCATTTCGCACAGGCTTTTGTCGGTGATGGCCACCGCGCCGATGGCGCTGAGCTTGCCAACCGCCTGACCCAGCTCGCCGCACCCAATGGGGAGCATGCGCGCCTCCACACCGTAAAATTCACTTTTGGTGCGGAGCTTTTTTAAGGTGTTCTCCGAGCAGTCGGAGGCGTACAGCACGAGGGACGCCTTGCCCTCCTTGCAGCCCCGCATACCCTCACACACCAAGGGAACGCCGATCAGCAGCTTGCCTGCCTTGCGGCAAATGCCCAAATTGGAGAGCAGGCGCTTTACGTTAACCGTTTCCGTCACGAAGCAGCTCCTCCTCCAAGGCGTCGTAGATGGTCTCGGGGATCTCTACCTCCAGGCCGCGGCTGAGCCGCCCCTGCTTGCGCGCCTTTTTCAAGCATTTGATATCCTTGCAAAGATATGCGCCCCGACCGGATTTTTTACCGGTAAAGTCCAGACAAACGGTGCCGTCCGGGGTGCGGAGCACACGGATCAGCTCGTTTTTGTTGCGGTTTTCGCCGCAGCCCACGCACTTTCGCTGGGGAATTTTCTTTACCTTGACGGGATTTTTATTTTCTGCCATGGGATCGCCTCCCTTACGGTCACTCGCTCTTGATATCGATGCGGTAGCCGGTCAGACGGGCCGCAAGACGGGCGTTCTGACCCTCCTTACCGATGGCAAGGGAAAGCTGGTCGGCCGCAACCACTACGCGGGCACTGCGCTCGCCGTCGATGGTCACGCTGTGGACGTCGGCGGGGGAAAGAGCCGCCTTGATGAACTCTACGGGATCCTCGCTGTACTTAATCACGTCGATCTTCTCGCCGCAAAGCTCCTCAACCACGGCGCCGATACGCATACCGCGGTTACCGATGCACGCGCCAACGGGATCTACGTTCTCGTCGCGGGACTCAACCGCCATCTTGGTGCGGGAGCCGGCCTCACGGCTGATGGCGCGAATCAGAACCACGCCGTCGCGGATCTCGGGAACCTCGCTCTCAAAGAGACGCTTGACCAGACCGGGCTGAGCGCGGGAGATGGTAACCAAGGGACCCTTCATGGATTCCTTCTTGACCTCGGACACGAACACCTTGATTCGGTCGTCCACTCTCAGTACCTCGCCGGGGATCTGCTCGGACTTCAGAAGGGTGGCACGGCTTGTGCCGGTGTCTACCACCACGTTGCCGGTCTCGTCGTCCACACGGAGAACCATTGCGGTGATAACCTCTTCCTTCTTGCTCTCGTACTCGCGGATCATGTTGGAGCGCTCCGCCTCGCGGATGCCCTGTACGATGACCTGCTTTGCGTTCTGTGCGCTGAGACGGCGGAAGTTCTTGGGCTTCACCTCGATCTCAACGATGCCGCCCAGCACGTGGCGGCGGCTCAGCTTTTTGGCCTCCTCAAGGGAGATCTGGGTCTGAGCGTCCTCAACGACCTCAACCACCTCAAGCTGCTTGTATACGCGGATATCCTTCTTTTCAGGATTGATGGCAATGCGAACGTTGCTGTTGCCCTGGTCCTTCTTGTAGGCACTGATCAAAGCGGCCTCTACCTTTTCCAGCATGTATTCCTTCGGAATGCCTCTGGTCTTTTCCAAGAGGTCAAGGGCTTCAAAAAATTCAGAATTCATGATACCGTGCTTCCTTTCTTATTCAAGATCCGAAAAGTCGAACACGGTAGACGCCTTGGCAATGAGATTGCGGCGGTATTCGCTTTTCTCTTCGTTATCGTTTTCCAGTACGATTTTTTCGCTGTCGGCCTCCACAAGGTAGCCGATCACGGACTTGACGCCGTCCACGGGAGCGAAGAAGCGGAGCTCGATCTTCTCACCGATGGCAGAGGCAAAGTGGCGGTCGTACTTCAGCTCACGCTCAAGACCGGGGGAGGAAACCTCCAGACGGTAAGCGTTTTCAATGGGGTCAGCCTCGTCAAGAACGGGGTCAATGGCGCGATGCATTTTTTCGCAGTCCTCGATGTAAATGCCGGCCTCGGAGTCGATGGTGATGCGAAGAATGTACTCTGCGCCCTCTTTCACGTACTCCACATCCCAGATCTCGTAGCCGAGCTCGGCGGCAACGGGGGTTACCAGCGTCTCCACAACGGACGCGATGTTTTTGGTATTCTTTCTCAAAATCGTACCTCTTTTTTAAAAACTAAGAGAGTGGGGGGACCCACTCTCTTGACTCTACCTATGGAACTGTGGGGATTATAACACAATTTTTCCCCAATTGCAAGGGGTTTTTGAAAAAAACTTGTAAAGATCGCCGCTTTGTGGTAAAATAGAGTGAAGACGTCACCGGGGCTTCCCGGCAAATTTCCCATGTCAACAACCACTCTCAAAGGGAGGACACAATATGAACATCCTGATGGTAACCATGAGCATGCAGATCGGCGGCGCCGAGACCCACGTGCTGGAGCTCTCCCGCGCGCTGATGAAAATGGGTCACCGGGTCACCGTAGCCTCAAAGGACGGCGTGTACGTAGAGGCTCTGCGGGAGGCCGGCATCTCCCACGTGGATCTGCCCCTCCACACCAAAAATCCCTTGGCCGTCCTTCGATCCTACCGGGGGCTGAAGGAGCTGATCCGCCGTGAAAAATTCGATATCGTCCACGCCCACGCCCGCATTCCCGCCTTTATTTGCGGCCTGTTGCGCCGTAAGCTGGGCTTCCGGCTGGTCACCACCGTCCATTTCGCCTTCCGCGTGACGCCCCTGTGGCGCAAATGGTCCTGCTGGGGCGAGAAAACCCTTGCCGTCAGCGAGGATCTTCGGGAATACGTCTGCGAAAACTACGACGTGGCCTCCGACAACGTGTCCCTTATTATGAACGGCATCGACACCGAAAAATTCTCCGAGCACACCGACACCTCCGCAATAAAGGCCGAGCTCAACCTGTCGGACGACGCCCGCCGCATTCTCTGCGTCAGCCGCATGGGCAAGGATATGTCCCTGCCGGCCATCCTTCTCTGCCGCATTGCCCCCCGCCTGTGGAAGGCCCTCGGCCGAACCGAGATCCTTTTGGTGGGCGACGGCAACGACATGGACACCGTCCGCGCCGAGGCTGAGGCCGCCAACCGGGAGATCGGCGCCGAATGCGTCAAGATCATGGGCGCCCGCACGGACATCCCCCAAATCATGCCCTTGGCCGACGTGTTCGTGGGAATTTCCCGCTCCGCCCTTGAGGCCATGGCCTGCTCCAAGCCCGTGATCTTAGCCGGAAACTTCGGCTACGGCGGCATTATGACCACCGATATGCTGGAGGAGGAGATCCGCGTAAACTTCTGCCGTTGCGGCACGGAAATGCCGACGGAGGAGCCCCTGTTCCAGGATCTGTGCACCCTCTTCCGCCTGACGCCGGCCGAGCGCCACGTGATCGGTGAGGTCAACCGCGGCATCGTGAAGGAATATTACTCCACCGAAAAAATGGCCGAATCCTGCCTCGCCGTCTACGACAAGCTCCTGCCCTACACCCCCTACAAGCACGGGGAGGTGGTCATCAGCGGCTACTACGGCTACCGGAATATGGGCGACGATTCCCTGCTCTCCGTGATCATTGAGCAGCTCCGGGCTGAAAAGCCGGACGTGACCATCACCGCCCTGACGGGCAACCCCAAAAGCATGGAGCTCCGCTTTGGCGTCAAGTGCGTCCATCGCTATAACCCCTTTGCCGTTGTCCGTGCCCTGCGCCACGCCAAGCTGTTGATCAGCGGCGGCGGAAGCCTGCTGCAGGACGGCACCAGCACCAAATCACTCTGCTACTACACCGCCGTTATGGCTCTGGCCCGACGGTTGAAAACCAAGGTTATGATCTACGGCAACGGCATCGGCCCCCTGTATCGGGAAAAGAACCGCCGTCTGGCCGCCCGCGCCGTGGAGCGCGCCGACGCGGTGACCCTCCGCGACCCCGTATCGCTGAAAACGCTGACGGAAATGGGCATCGACCCGGAAAAGCCCGTCGTAACCGCCGATCCCGCTTTTTTGATGTCCGAGGCCGACCCCGCCCGCATGGCTCGCCTGTACGAGCGCGCCGGCATTACGGACGCGACCCGATTCTTCTTGGTTTCTCTGCGTAGCGACCATAATCTGGACGAGAGCTCCGACGGCCGCTTGGGCGAGGAATTTTTGAACCGCATGAGCGCCATCTGCCGCGCCATCAAGGAAAAATACGGTCTCTTGCCCGTTCTGGTTCCCATGCAGAAGGCCTACGACCTTGAAATTTGCCGCGCCGTGGCCCGTGATTCCGGCGGCGTGACCGTGGAGGGTATTACGGCCAAGGAGCTTTCCGGCCTGGTTGTCGGCTCGGAATTCGTGCTCGGTATGCGCCTGCACATTATCGTGTACGCCGCCGCCTGCGGTATTCCGCCCGTAGCCATCTCCTACGACCCCAAGATCGCCGCCATGATGGAGCACCTGGGCGAGGGGCACTTGGTCAGCGTCTTTGACGCCGAGGAAGCTACCGTCCTGCCCATGGTAGACGATATCATTGCCAACCGTCCCGCGTATCGCGCCCATCTGGCGCGCCGCGCCGTGGAGCTTCGCCACGCCGCCAAGCAGGACGTCCAAACCGCGATCCGGTTGTTGAACCGTTCTTAAAAAATATAAAAGCACCCCCACACCGGCTTACGTCGGTGTGGGGGATTTTTATTGCTTTTTATTACTTCGTAATAACGAGCACGGGGCGCTCGGAGGCGTTAACGGTTACGGTGCCGTCGGGGTTCACGGTAAGGGCAGAGGTGATACCGTGATCCTGCTTGTCGGCAAACTCCACAAGATCCGCGGCGCTGCCGTCGATCGTAAAGGTGTAGTTCTCTACCTTCGTGCCGTCGGAGGTGGGGCACCATACGGCGTAGCCGGACTTGCCCTCGGCGTTCTTGTAGTGGTAGATCATAAGGTCGTCGCGACCGGTCTCGATCTCCTCCACAAAGGCCATGTCGCCCATGGTGGTAAGAAGGGTGCGCATATAGTACCAGGACTCCTTCTTGCGACCGTTGCCGTCGATCAGACCGCAGGTCGCAAAGCGTCCGCCGTCATCGTCGTTCTGACCGTCGCACATGAACCAGTGAGCCTTGTCAATGCCGGAGGCGGACAAAAGCAAGTAAGCACGAACCAGCCACATGGCCTGAATCTGGCGGGTGGTGTAGTCCGCATATTCATGAACGGATACGGAGGAGGAGTACTTTCCGCTGGTGTCCCAACCGAACTCGGTGAGCCAGATCTCCTTGTCGGGATAGTAGGTGTCGCGCCACTCAACCAGATCCTGGAGAGCTTCCGCCAAGCCGAACTGCTCGGGGGAAACGCCTACCACGTAGTAGCGATTGCCAATCTTTACGTTCTCCTCGCAGTAGGAGTGCACGTTAATAACGTCCATGGGAAGCTCGCCGTCCTGACGGTTGAACTTGGCCCACAGATCCATGGAACGGATGTAGTCAAGAGGAATGCCGGCAAGGCCGCCCATGGCAACCTTGATGTTGGGGTCAGCAGTCTTTGCGCCGTAGCCCGCGCCCATAGCACCCTCGTGTCCGTCGTAGGACGCACTGGTGAGAGCCGCCAGCTGGAAGGGGCTGTGGTAGTCGTCCACGTGCTCCCAGTCAAGGTTGGGCTCGTTGCCCAGCTCGATGTAATCGATGTAGCCAAGGCCGGTCTTCTTTGCGCCGGATACGCGGATGGTGGTGTAATTCTGGGTCTGAACTGCGCCGCAACCGGAGCAGGTACGGGTCTTGATCAGATCGTTGCCCTCGATGGCTGCATAGCGGCCCCAGTCGTGCTCGTGGTTGGCGTCTCCACCCTCAATGGTGGTAAAGTCGTTGGAGCCGTAGCGCGCCACGTACTGATAGATGGCGCCGGCGTACAGGTTGTAGGTCAGCGCGTTGTCGGAATCGTAGGTGCCGTCCGCCAAGGGAGAGGAGGGACGGGACTGGCCGCTCTCAAAGAGGGCGTGGTCGTCGGTGAACATAATGCAGGGAACCACCTTCAGGCCCTTCATGTCGGCCATCATGTAGAAGCTGTCAAAGTTACCAACAGGGGTAGAAATATAAGCCGCATAGGGCAGATCGGTGCCCCAACGGTCGGACATCTCCGTCCAGAGCCAGTTGTGGTATTCACGCACGTAGGTTCCGGCCATCAGATTGGTCACGCTGGCGGCGATATTGCCGTTCAGACCCATAAATTCGCTGAGGGTGGGGTATTCGGTACGCTCCGCGCGGGTGGGTACGGGGTCATAGGCGCTGGTGCGGTATCCGTAAACCACGATCTCCGCAGGGGTGGAGGAGGCGTCGGGCGCGGAAAGGTGCAGGTAGTGGCACTCCACGTCCATCTTGACCTCGGTCCAACGAGTCTGTCCGATGCCGGTCACGGACGTGGTCCAGTGATCAAGACGGTTGGACTTAGCGGAGACGGTGATGTTCTCGCGGGAAAGCTGGTTGTAGTAGAAAACGGAGCTGATGTAATAGTCGGCGCCCAGATCGATGGTGAGGGCAAGGCCGAGCTGATCCTTCCATCCGCCGCCCGTCTTGGGCTTGGACTCGGGATAAACGGTAGGATCGGCGGCAGGATCCACCAGGTCGAACTCGTCCACCAGACCCTCCAGCTCAATGAAGCCGTTTTCATCGTAAAGGGCATCCTTGGTGATGCGGATCTTCACGATGTCTGTGGGCAGAACCTCCGGGGGCGGGGTCGTGTCAGCAGGGGTTGTGGTAACGGGCGTCGTTTCCGCTCCGGTATCGCCGCAGGCGATCAGATAGGGTGCCAGCATCAAAAGGCAAAGCACAAGGGAAAGGGCTCGGATCCATACGTTTTTCATAAGTTAGCTCCTTTTCAGAAGGATGATTTGTAATCATGTTACCTTATCCCGTCCCGCTTGTCAACATTTTTTATACATTTCGCCGAAAAATTCGTGAATTCACCCGAGGGTGTCGAAAACAGTAATTTTTGGTCAAGCTTTTTGCGGGGTAGGGGCTCCCCGAGGCGAACTTGCAGAGCCTCGGGGGTTCCCGTGGTAGCCCCCGCCGCCAAGTGTCGGCGCTTGCTCACTTGTAAGCGCACACACTCCCCCGAAGGTGACGGCAATTTTTGGTCGAGCTTTTTTTAAAAAGCTCGCGGGGGTGTGGGGCGCGTGCCCCACGTACACGGCATTTCTTTTTTGCAAAGCTTTTTTCTTTGTGGCGGGGAAGCCCCCGCTGACAAGGTCGCCGCTTGCTTAGTTATAATTGTATTCCATCCCCCGAAGGTGACGGTGTCAAAGAAAAAAGCGTGAAGCCAGCCGCTTAACCACCACGGCTACCGCCGGAGGGGACTCTCCTGTAAGCCTTCTCC
>JAGARU010000017.1 GCA_017622085.1 Clostridia bacterium
ATCTTCATTTGTCAAGGAGTTTTGTCTGCTCCGACTTTGATGAGTATAGTGCCCTTGCAAAAATAAAAAAAGACGGATAAAAATCCGTCTCTTTCTGGTGATCCATCGGAGACTCGAACTCCGGACACCTTGATTAAAAGTTAGGAGCTTATGGAATGGATTTTTTAAAGTTCTTTAGTTTAAGTTTTTATATTTCTCTTTTTTGGCAGTTCGTCTTTTATTTAGGCGGTTTTCTGCTTTATAAAGCAGGTTCACACAAGTTAGGTCACAAAATGGTTGCTATGGGAATATGTGGTGACTTCGGAATGTGTAAAAAAACACGTAAATGGCTTTCAGATCATTGTCCGTACTCTTCCGATGAGCAGCCAAAGTGCTGTTTGTGGACGTGCCCTCGTTACGAAGAGTGTAAAAAGTTGAAAGTATAAATCAGCCCCGCCCACGTGGCGGGGCTCTTTTTATAGTATTATATTGTCTGTTTTTGCTCCGGCGAGTTCCAACTCAGTTTTGATTTTTTTTAGGGTATCTACTATGAGTAGATCAAGCTGATTGCTGTGTATTACGTTTTCGATTATTTTTATTTCTTCTATGGTGTATTTGCCATTGTCGATAATGAATTTGATAGCATCTAAAATGGCATCAAGTGTGTTATTTGTTGTGAGTTCTAATGTCTCATCGATTATTGTTCGTTCCATGGTTATTTTCATTGTTATGTTTCCTTTCCTGAATAATCTTTTTCTTTGCTGCGCTTTTACTTGAATAGATTTTTTTCTTTCCATTAACTCTTCCCACAAGGTAGTCTATGGATACTTGAAAGTAGTCGGCGATCTTGGCGATTACTTCGGTTGGTATGGTTGATTCTCCGTTTTCCCATCGGCGGTATTGGCGTTTGTCTACGTAAAGGTATCGAGCTACGTCTTCTTGTTTTTTGTCACTGTCTTCACGGGTGTCTTTTATTCTTCTGTAAAATTTAGCCACTTTTTCACCTCCATACCTTGACAATATCACACATTTTTTGTTATACTTAGGGCGGAGGACAAATTTGTCCTCTGAATACAGGTTAAAAGGAGGCAATACCATGCCGGCAGAAAGCATTAAGCTTGGAGAAGCAAAACTCGACATTTATGAGACCAAAGGAATCAGCAAAGAAGGGAAGCCCTTCGACATCGTAACGTTTTCGTATTACGATCCCCGGATCGGCAAGGCCGTGAGCTTGAAGCCTGAGTTCTATAATGACTCGGTCATGCTTGAAATGGTCTATCTCAGAGGATTCTCCGGTCCCACTCCCGCAGCTCAGTCCCCCGCAAGTCCCCAAACCAAGTAAAGCGCGCTTTATAAATAAACAAAATTTAATAGGAGGTAAATCATGGAAGGTGTATCTACAGGTCTCGTTGGCTTCTTTGAGGCGATCGGTAATGGTCTTAAGACTTTGCTCCCGGATGTGGCTACTTCTACTGTAACCACAGTTGATACGCTTATTTATACAGCGGATGGTACTCTTACAACTCTTTCTCAGCTTGGTATTGTAGGTATCGTTTGTGGTGCAGGTTTCTGCATCTGGCGTATTGCTAAGCGTAAAGCAGCGAAGCACTTCTAAGTTTTGTACCCGTCCCTCGGAATTGAATAATTCCGGGGGACATTTTTAACGAGGTGACATATGAATCTTTATGAAATCATTTACGATCTGTTCCTCTACCTATACCCTCTGGAGATAGCAGCAGCGAACGAGTCGATCATCATATTTCTGGCGATGACGGTAACGGCCCTTGTGGTCTTCGTCCCGGTGATCTGGCTTTTTACGCTGCCATTCCGTTCGCGCCGGAGGTAAGCTATGAGGAAGATCATCTGTATCATCACCGCATTCCTGGTGATGGTAATGCTCTTTGTGTTCCCCAGCTCGGCCGCCGAGCCTACGTATACCAATCTCGCTGATCCGAGCAGTGAGGATTGGCATTCTGGAAGACTCACATCTTCCGGTAGCTTAAATACGTCAGTTAGTGGCTACCTTACCACGAACTATATTCCCGTGAGCAAAGGGGACGTGGTTCGTATTAGTGGTTTAGATTTTACAGTTGCAAACAATAGACTGGTTTTTTATGATGAATCGTTTAATAGTGTATCTAACACGTATTTTATGAATGGCAGTAGCTCGGTTGCACAAATTGGTTTGGTAAACGGTATTCTTGATTACGCTGAATTAGTTGTTTCTTCTTCGGCGGTTTCGTATGTTCGGTTTTCCGGTGGCTGGGAAAGTAGTGAAGTAATAATCACGGTTAATGAGGAGATTTTTCCTTCTGATGAAGTTGTAGAGGATCCCACGATCTCCGTCCAGATCCACGGCACCCGCTCGCAACGTCTGAAGGACTATATAGCCGACGTTGAATCTGGCAGCATGTCCGGCATCCGGCACACAATGTCTGAATCTGTTGAGCACGTTTTTACCGATGTTTTTCCCACGTGGGCAAACGCTGCCCTCTGGATCAGCGACCGGATCAAGCCGGATCTTTTTGTTTACCTATGCGTAATGGTCATTATCTTTTCCATAGTAGGAGGCTATAAATATGGCAAAAACGAATAAACGATTTTTCTGGATCACGGCCTCGATCCTGTTTGCTCTGGCCATCGTTGCAACGTTCATGCCGGTACCGGCTTTTGCCGCCGATATCGATTTGACCGCGCCCTTGGAGATCTTGCCCACCTCGATCACCCGTGTCGATAGCTTGCCGGAAGCATCTGCAGCGCTTCTTGCAAAGTACTATGACGTTGGAGGCAACGTCTATGAGTGTGTAGTTGGTTCGGCAATCACCACACCGATCTCGGTCGGTCAGAGCATCGATGGCGGCTATTTCAATATTAAGCCTGCTTATAACATAAATTACAGCTCGATTCTTGACTCTGGCGATGGCTGCATTGAGATCGTTGCTGACTTCGTCGGTGATCCGATTCTGATCCTGGTACGTCTCTCAAACGGTATGTGCATTTATGCTAAGAGTGATGGCCTCTACGTTGGTACCGTCAGCTCTGACGGTACGACTACATCCTATTCGTCCACAGGGTACCCTATGGGTACCGTATCATATCAGCTTCAAGCTCCTTCCGGCACGTCGATCAGCGAGCTGCCCTCTGCATCCACGCTTACACAACACATATCGTATACCAAGGATTCCTACGTTTGGGAGCTCATCCATACCCACAAGCTCGTTGATTGCATCCTGGAGCCGCCTACGTGTACCACGCCCGGTGAAGGCTCGGTTGGCTGCTCTTATTGCGAGGTCCTGGATATCTACAACGATCCCTATGAGATTGCGGCCACCGGCCACGATTATATATCAGTTCATACACCGGGAACGTCCACCTCAGTCGGTTACACGACCTATACGTGCTCAGCTTGCTCTGATACGTATACGGAATATGACGAATGGAATTGTGACGTACAAGGTCATAGCTGGAAGGAATACTCCCGGACCTCCAAGTGTACTTACGTAGTGGTAGAGTCTCATTGCTCGATCTGCGAAGAAGTCAAAACGGAAAACGTCTCCGGAGGCCTCGGTCATGATCTGAAGGAGACGTATTCAACCGGTATTTGCACAAATCGCTCGGTGACGTATCGTTGCCAGAGAGACGGCTGCGAGTATTTTATAACGCAAAATGAAAAGAGAACACATACCTATGAACGGACCAACAAAGAAGGTCCTTGTGATAACGCTGTGGTCACTTATACGTGTTCTACCTGCCAGGCTTCTTATACCAAGACTTCGACTTCGGCTCACAGCTTCGCCGAAACTTCTCGCACGGATCCCACGTGCGATGCGGCCGGTTCGGTGAGCTACGTATGCACTGCGTGTGGTGCGACGTCCACCACGGCGATCGCGGCCAAGGGCCACGTATGGCAGCTGGAGCAGAGGGAAGAGGACGGCTACCGTATCAAGACGTACACCTGTACCGTCTGCAACAAGGTGAACGAGGAGAAGACGGCTCTGCCGCAAACTCCGGACGTCGGCCTGGAAGACGTAGAGAACTTTGTACTTACCTTCTTCGGCTCGATTGCATCATTCTTCCTCTACATAGCGGCAAACGTGTCCTTCCTTGGCATTACCGGACTTGATCTTTTGGCGATTCTTGCAACCGTAGCTTTCGTTGTTTTACTCCGGAAGCTTTTGACCGGAGGTGAATAACTGTGAAGATCATAGCAGTTATTCTGGTGATCATGGTTGTAGTAGCGGCCATTACCGGTTTTAACTTTGCCATGTATAAGGTTTCGGATCTCTCGGTTTACCCGGAGCTTGATTTTGCTACGACGGTAGATGAGTTCAGTAGTGCATCCAAGGATGGGATCAATTCGACGTTTACACTTCTGAAGGGCGTAAGTGATTCGCTGCTCTTCCTTTTGGAGGTTATGAATAGCGAATATGATATGCCTGAAGGTTGGTCGGATGAAGAGAAGTACTATTATACCGAGCTGAAGAAAATTGAGGATCAGCTGAATTTCCTCGACCGTTGGCGCTTGGATGGTGCGCTCCGGCATAGGCTTTCAGCTCCCGATTATCTGTCCCGGATGTATTTCAAGTACTTCGGCGAAGAATAACCCGGCCGAGGGGGCATCCGGGGGATGGCGGTTGATCCGCCTCCCCCGGATGGCCGCCGCGGCAACGTAGAAAGGAAATAACCATGTGGATAATCTATTTAGCTTTAATCATTCTTGTAATCTATGTGATCTACCAGTTCATAACCAGCAAATCCATCGAGGAAGAATGGCTCAATTGCTTCATTGGTGGCCTTGGTGCCGGAAAAACCTATCTGTCCGTCAAGTTCTTCGTCAGCTCGTATTTGGCTAAATATCGAGCTTACATCTGGAGCATCATCAAGCACCCGTTTCGCCGCAAAAAACGTCTCCCATGCCCTGAGGCGTATTCAAACATTCCCGTCCGTCTCATTGGCCGTAAAATGGCCAAGGTACTGACCACGGAACACATCTTCATGGAACAGCTGCTTCCTCAGAGAACCGACGTCCTATTTGATGAGCTGGGCCAAGCTGCCGATCAGTATGCATATGACGTTCCCGCAGTTAAGAAAAACGTCCAGACGTTCATCCGCTTCCTCCGGCAATTCGTCTCCGGCAAGTTCTACTCCACAGAACAGTCCTCGGATTTCATAGTTAAACCCATCCGAGGCCGCTTCAATACCATCATCGAGCTTCGCGATCTGCACCGTGTGCTCTGGATCCTCCCCTTCGGCAAGGTCTATTGGCGCAAGATCTTAGTCACGAATGATACGATGAACGTAAACAATCTCGGAGAGGATGAGTGGAACCATTACTTCTTCTGGATGGGCTACCGTCGGCATTACGATAGCAAGCCCTACTCCGAAGCTTATGAGCTCGGCTTCACCCACGAAGCTCCGGATCACTGGGATCACAAGAACCTGAAGACCCGGTACATCATCGACGTCCGCAAGCCTTGTCACCGCGATATATACGATTCCGTTCCGACTCCATAATTTTCCATATAATCACTCTCACATCCTTAGCCCCTGCGGGTGCGGGTGTGAATTGCCTTGTGGTAATGTGGTAAACTCGATCAGCTATTTTGTGATCTTAGTAGATTCATAAAAAGAGTTTTCCATATTTCCACATGGCAAGAGAGGGATAGCTCCCTCTCTCTGATTTTCAAGTAAATATTCACGAAAATAAACGATGCGGAGAACTGCATCGTTGCCCCCCTCGGCTAACAGGGGGGCACTACCTACAAAATAATAGGAAACGAGGTATTATTATGCAGCAGCATAAGCTCTTGATCGACTGGCTGTCGTTCACGTCGAAGATCCACTCCAAGCATCAGCTCATTGAGTATCTTGGCCTTGAGGATGTGAATTGGCAGACCACGCGCGGTGCGCATGGCTATAAGTCTCGACTGTATTATGATTGTATGTCGATTCACTTTGATGGCTCACCCGATCAAGGTGTCTGGGTTGAATTGTCCGGACAAGGTTGCCGTGCGTTTGAGACGTACGGTACCGGTGATTACGATGCGATCTTTGATTTAATCAATGCAAATCCCGACAATATGAATTTGACGCGTCTCGACGTTGCATTTGATGATCGTATTCCACCGGAAGATTCCGCGACTGGCATATTGCAGATCGATCAGATCCGTGATGATACTCTGGCAGGAAATTTTGTTTCACGTTGCCGTACGTGGGACGTGCATGTTTCTTCGCATGGTACGACCGTTTCTATTGGTTCAAACAAGAGCAACATTCTTATACGTATCTATGATAAAGCAGCAGAGCGGCATTTGTCGGATGGTACTCACTGGGTTCGTGTCGAGCTACAGCTCCGTGATAACTTGGCGTTGTCTTTCGTCAATCTTCCCTATGAAATCGGTGAGAGGTTCACCGGTGTTCTGGCTAATTATTTGCAGTACGTAGAGCCTTCCGAGACTGATTCTAATAAATGGCGGTGGCCGCTTCGTCCGTATTGGGCTAATCTTCTGGAGGAAGCTACGGCACTTAGTATCTATGAGAAACCTGGTGTTGAATACAACGTCTTGCATTGCGAGGATTACGTCTATAAGCAGGCCGGCAATGCGATCGATGCTCTCATCCAGATCTACGGCGTGGACACTTTTATGGACAAGCTCAAGAATCGTGGCACGATACCTTCCCCGAAGTATAAGAAGCTCGTTGATGATACGAGGATCTTGCTTGGCTTGAAATGAGAGTATCAGAAGCATTGAGTAGCTTTCTTGTGGATCAATCTCTTCGGTATAATAGTGAACGTACTAAAGAGGCCTATCGTTGGCAGCTCTCACCGTTCATCCGGTATGCTGGTGATCCTGAACTCCAGGATCTTACGATTGAGTTGTGTAATGCGTATAAACTATACTTACGTAGTCGAGATGTTTCCAGTGTTACGTGTCAAAGTTATTGCCGAGCTCTTCGGGTGTTCTTGAAGTGGCTTTTCGAAAATCGTTTCATAGCAGATAACATATATGCTCTCTTTACGTTGCCAAAAGCGAAGCGTAAAGTAATCGACTGTCTTTCCGATGCAGAGATCAGACGGTTGTATGAATGTGATTTTCGTAGTGATTCGATCAAGATCCGGAATGGTTGTCTGGTTACGTTAATGCTGGATTCAGGTATTCGGTTGGAAGAAGCTGTCACCTTGCGCAGCTGTAACGTGCATCTGGATGAGCGTTATATTGTGGTTGATGGAAAGGGAAACAAGCAGAGGATCGTGCCGC
>JAGARU010000018.1 GCA_017622085.1 Clostridia bacterium
ATGAACCCCGCGGCCATCGCGCGGTATCATGTGGATCTGACGGGCAGAAGTGTGAAAAGCTGTCATCCTGCCGCCGCCAATGAAAAGATCGATCGGGTGCTCGCGTGGTTTGGAGAAAGCACGGAAAACAATATCGTGTATACCTTCCGCAACGATCAGGAAAACAAGGATGTTTATATGGTTGCCCTGCGGGATGCGGAGGGGAAGCTGATCGGCTACTATGAAAAGCACGAATACAGAAATCGAGAAACCATGCGGCTTTACGATATGTAAGCAGAAATTTCATGGAAAAAGATAAGTGTCGTGGTGTGTACGCTGAAGGACGGTTTTGGAAATCAATAGAATCCGTTACTTAACGGCAAAAAAAGGACGAGGATTTTTTACGATTCCTCGTCCTTTTTTGCGGTTATGAAATACGAGCTTGACTTTCAGCAATATTTTCTTTGTTGCTTTTTGGATCAAATTCGGGAAAGCAAAACAAATAGTAATCACATTCGTCGCAACAACACTCAAAGCCCTGATCCCCGTTCCCAAGACAAATGGCGGGTTTTCCGGGTGTAAGTTCTACACCGGTAACATCTGGTATCTTTTTTTGAATATTCTTGCCCATATATCCCCCTTCATCATATAAAAAAGGTGCGTAACCGAAGCCACGCACCGAAAACCGCAAACTTTGATTGTTGCTACACAAACTAAATTAGAATTAGGGTATGCACCATAACCATTTAGTAGAGCTTGCGATTTTACCAAGTTCAAAATGATTATGGCGAAAAAAGGGTACAAATATCCCTATAAAGACAAAAATACCACGAATTCCAATATTCAGTTTGTGTAGCATACTTATTATATCACATACTTCGAGAAAAATCAAGTAAGTTTAAAGAAAACTTTAAACTTAAAATGTATCTCGCGGAAGAATGATTCGGTTTTTTCGGCAAGCACTGCAATCTCTTTGAGACATACCGCATTGTTGCAAAACCGACCATTAGGGTACGACTCTAACATTTATAACATTTCAGAAACATTTCTTCAACAAAACACCAAAACCGGTATTGTATACTATCCGCACAACGAAAAGAGAAAGCGAAAATATATGGAAAACAATACCTTTACCTATCAGTATTCGGCGGCGAGAAACAGGGAAGTCGAAAACATCAGAAACAAATATCTGCCTCACAAGGAAAGCAAACTGCAGATTTTGAAAAAGCTGGATGCCCGTGCGCAGGGCGCGGGAATGGTGGAAGGCCTGTGCGTGGGTGTCATCGGTGCGCTTCTGTTCGGTGTTGGGCTTTGCTTCGGGCTTGATGCTCTTCCGGGGGCAGATTGGCTTACCCTGCTCTTTGCAGTCTTAGGTGTTATGACGATGCTGCCCGCCTATCCGATCTATCGGCATATTTCCCGCAAAACACGGGAACGGCTGACCCCCGAGATCCTTCGCCTGTCCGAAGAAATCATGCGTCCCGAAAAAGATTGAGGATCTTTGAGGATTAACAAAACAAAAACATTTTACAAAAAAATCAAAAACACCCATGCGGTATAATCACGGCGTAATCAAAAGATATATCATGAAAAGAGGTAATAAAGCATGAATCGAAACGATCAGCAGTTTATGGCACAGAAGATCCGCGCACAGTATATGGAAAAGGAAGTCTCCGGGCTTGACGAGCTCCGCGCGCTTGATGCCAAGGTCAAGCGTCCCGCAAACGTATTCGCGTATGTGTTCGGCAGCATCAGCGCAATTATCATGGGCGCAGGCATGAGCCTTGTGATGACGGACATCGGCGCGACGGTGGGCATCGCACAGCCCATGATCCCCGGCATTGCGATCGGTGTTGTCGGACTTTTCATGGCGCTCATCAACTATCCGATCTACAAGGCGATTCTCGACAGCCGCAAGCAAAAGTACGCCGGGCAGATTCTGAAGCTCAGCGAAAACATTATGAAGCAATAAAAATGTATGCACATAAAAGGAGAAGCACCATGAAAAAGAACGTTAAAAAGAGCATCCAAAAGAACAAGAAGCCTATTCTCATCGCAGGAATCGCCGCAGGTGCCGCAACGGTCGCTCTGGGTCTTGGCAAAGCGCTGAAGAGCATGAAGGCAAGCGCCAAGGCACAGCACGAGGTGGACAAGGCAGAATTTGCCGCTGCCAAGGCAGAAGCAAAGGCAAATTTCGAGGAGAACAGAGCCCACAACACCTTTAAGAAAGCAAAGGCGGATGCGAAAAAGTCTTGGGATGACGCGCATATGAGCCCCGCTGAGAGAGAAGAGCAAATGCAAAAAGAGCGTGACACGAAAATCGCAGAAGCAAACGCTCGGGTCGAAGCGGCCAACGCTCGCTTTGAGGCGGCCAAGAAGTAATCAGAATATCACAGCATCAGCGAGGCACCGGATGGGTGGCTCGCTCGTGTTGCGTTTACATATAAAGCAAAGGAGTAGAAAATGAACGCTATTGAAATCAGAAACCTTTCAAAGAGCTTTCGCGGAATGTATGCGGTAGACCACCTGAGTATGACCGTTCCGCAGGGGGCGATATACGGCTTCATCGGGGAAAACGGTTCGGGTAAATCCACCACCGAGAAATTGATCTGCGGTCATCTCGTGCCCGACGGCGGTGAGATCAAGCTGTTCGGCAGAGATTATACCGATCCCGGCGTGCGAGTCAGAGTAGGCGCACTGATCGAGAACGCAGGCTGTTTCCCCGGATCGAGCGTGTATCAGAACCTCATGATGCAGTGCATCAATCTCGGAATCGAGAACGTCGACGACGAGATCCGTCGTGTGCTGGAGATCGTGCGCATGGAGGACAACGCACACCTCAAATTCAAGAGCTGCTCTCTCGGCATGAAGCAGCGCATCGGCATCGCCATGGCTCTTTTGGGCGATCCCGCGCTCCTCATCCTCGATGAGCCCATCAACGGTCTTGACACCGACGGTATGCGCATCATGCGCGAGATCCTTGTGGATATTACGAAAACCTACGGATGCACGGTTCTCATTTCCTCCCACATTCTCGGCGAGCTTGAAAAGATCGCGACCCACTACGGCATCATCCGTCAGGGAAAGCTGATCATGGAGCTTTCCGCCGAGGAAATGGACAGCCGTGCGCAGGTGTTTACCTCATTGAAATGCGCGGATATGCAGGGTGCAAAAGCGGTTCTTTGTAAGCAGTACGCCGACGTGCGCGAGGAAGAAGGATATATCCGCATATATGACGTGGATGATACTGCTTCTATCGTTGACTTCTTGATGAAAAACGGACACGTGGTCAACGAGATCAAGAAAAACAAGATCGGACTTGAAGAATATTACATCGAGCTTATGTCACGTCCTACGGACCAAAAGGAGGCAGAATAATGAATACAACACGTGAAATCAAATTTGAATCGCCTACCTTTGCAAGACGAATTAAGGGTATGCTCGGCGTGGACTTTTACCGTCTGTTCCACACGCCACTCTTTTACATCTTCCTTGCCATTGCCGCGATCATCCCTGCGATGGTATCGGCTATGACCATGATGCCCGATCAAAATGGAAATCAGATCACACTTTATTCTAACGTGTGGCAGATCATTGCCGCCTCGAAATCGCTTTATGTGATCGAAGGAATTGCTGACTACGCCAATATGAATATGGTTTTCATCTTCGGCGGTATTATGGTTTCGATCTTTATCGGTCACGATTACAAATCGGGCTACGTCAAGCAGCTTTTTACCACCCACGCAAAAAAGCAGGATTATATGATCTCCAAGAGTCTTGTTTGCGCCTTTGCCATGGCGTGTATGTGCGTCACCTACTTTATCGGTGGCACGGTCGCAGGTCTGCTTGTGGGCTATGAGACAGACGTCAACATAGGCTCACTTATGATCGCGATCCTTGGAAAGATCATTATGTCCCTCGGTTGGGCAAGTCTTTACACCTTCCTCAACGTGATCTTCAGAAGATACTTCGGTATTTCTGTGGCATCCTCCTTCTTCTTCGGAACAGGTATCCTGATCATCGGCGCGGCGGCGATCGTTGAAGGGCTCAAGCTACCCACAGGCTTCCTCAATATTTTCCTTTACGGCGCGTCGGTCAATGCCAACCTTTCAAGCGGTATCGGTTCGCTACTGATCTGCATTGCCGTATCGGTCGCTTGGGCGGTGATCTATAACGTGGCAGGCACGCGACTTCTTAACAAGTGCGACGTATATTGATTGGGGGACAGGAAAATGAATGCAGTTGAAATCAAGAATTTATCCAAAAACTTTGGCCCCAAGCAGGCTGTGTGCGGTCTTAATATGACCGTTCCCATGGGGTCGATCTACGGCTTTATCGGCGAAAACGGCTCAGGCAAATCCACCACCGAAAAGATGATCTGCGGACTGATCCCCACAAGCGGCGGATCCATCAAGCTGTATGGCAAGGACTATACCGACGAGTGCGTAAGAGCGAAGATGGGTGTTCTGATCGAAGCGCCCGGATGCTTCCCGGGACTTACCGTGTTTGACAATATGATGCTTCAGGCTTCTAATCTCAGCATTCCGAATGCAGAACAAGAGGTTATCAAGGTTCTCAAAATGGTTCGTATGGAGGGTGCGGCAGGCAATAAATACAAAAACTGCTCCCTCGGTATGAAGCAGAGAGTCGGCATTGCCATGGCTTTGCTGGGAGATCCCACGCTTTTGGTTCTCGACGAGCCCCTCAACGGCCTGGATGCCGACGGTATGAGAATTATGCGAGAGGTATTCCTTGATATCATTAAGGACGGCAAGCGCAGTATCATCGTGTCCTCCCACCTTCTCGGAGAGCTTCAGAAGGTGGCGACCCACTACGGCATCATCCGTCACGGAAAAATGATCGTGGAAATGACCGCGGACGAGCTTGACGCAAGCTGTCGCACCTACGTTGCTCTGCGATCTGCTGATATGAATAGAACCAAGATGCTCCTTGGCTGTAAGTATTCCCGTGTGGAAGAAGATGAGGCAGGCTATATCCGCGTGTACGATCTGACTACACCCGAAGACGTTGTGACGTATCTCTACGAAAACGGAATCTGCGTGACCGAGGTGGGGACCGACAAGATCGGACTTGAGGAATACTACATCGACCTGATGAAGGGAGGCAAATGAGAATGGAAAAGACAATGAAATTTGAAAAAGTCAGCTCCGGTAAGCGCGTGAAAAGTATGCTCAAGGTTGATTTCCGCAGAATGTTCAAATCAAAGCTGTTTTACATCCTGATTGCCTGCGCGCTTCTTGTTCCGATTGTTATGACGGTCATGCTGACGATGATGGACGGACAAGAAACCGTCAATCGGCAGACAGGTGAAGTGACCGTCATGGAAGGCCCCGAAAACGCTTGGGAAGCCATTGGTACGCTCCCGTCCGATGTGAATGAGAGCGGCGATGCGGCCATGATGGGCGGCATGGACATCATGGCCATGTGCAATATCAATATGGCGTTTATGGGTGTTGCCGTTTTCGTATGCCTCTTTATATCCGACGATTTCAGAAGCGGATATGCCAAAAATCTCTTTACCGTTCGCGCGAAACGGGGCGAATACGCGGTGTCAAAGACCATCTCGGGCTTTATCTGCGGAGCGTTTATGTTGATCGCGTATCTCGTCGGCGCTGTCCTTGGCGGCGCGATCTCGGGACTTTCCTTTGACCTCCACGGGCTGAACGCGGGCAATATCGTCATGTGTATGCTCGCAAAGATATTCCTTATGCTCGTGTTCGTTTCCATCTTCACGCTCATCAGTGTAGCGGCAAAACAGAAGGCATGGCTCTCTATCTGCGGCTCGCTTGGCGGCGGTATGCTCCTGTTTATGATGGTTTCTATGATCACTCCCCTCGGTTCTACCATCATCAACGTGGTGCTATGCGCGGCAGGCGGTGCATTGTTCGCCTTCGGGCTTGGTTCTGTCACCAAGGTGATCCTCCAAAAAACAAGTCTGGTATAAAAATGAAACGGAAAAAGCAACGCCGAAAAAAGTGTTGCTTTTTTTATCTTCATGAAGGGGGTGTTTATGTGTCGTTCCACAGCTTCGTAAAAAGAATCAACAAATGGCCAATCATTCAAATTGGGGTTTAGCGGTGTGTTTGCCCCCCGATGAACACGAGGAAACCGCTATGTTGGCGGGCGGCCACACAGGGCCGCCCCTACAAGCAAATTTTCTATATGTATCAGCGTCTTTCTGGGTTTGTTTGTAGGGGCGACCCTGCGTGGTCGCCCGTAACTTAAAAATTCCCGATTTACTTCCGTCAAACAGCCCGACAAACCCAAATTTGAAAACCAACTGAAGCATTACATGAAAAAATACGTAAGAAAATACCCCAAACAGCCAAAACGAAAACAAAACTTTAACATTTCTATGTTATAATAAGTTGTATACGTGAAATATAGCCCTTGGAGGATGCAAATATGTTCAAAATTCTGATTGTGGAGGATGACAGAGATCTGAACCGCAGTGTGTGTTCTTTTCTGAACAGCAGCGGCTATGAAGCGGTCGGCTGTCTTGATGCCGAAAGCGCATATGACGAAATGTATAAGACCACCTTCGACTGTATCGTATCGGATATTATGATGCCGAACATTGACGGCTTTGAATTCGCCAAGACCGTACGCTCCCTCAATAACGACATCCCCATTCTTTTCATGACCGCCCGTGACGATTTCGCCTCCAAGCAGAGAGGCTTCCATATCGGCATCGACGACTACATGACCAAGCCCATCGACCCGGATGAGCTGTTTCTGCGCATCGGGGCGCTGTTGCGCCGTTCCAAGATCGCGTCCAGCCGCCGTCTTGAGGTTGGTGATTTCGTCATGGACGCCGATGAGAGGAGCGCCACCTTGAACGGTGAGGAAATATCCCTGACCGCAAGAGAATTCGATCTTCTTTATAAGCTCTTATCCTACCCCAAAAAGACGTTCACGCGGACACAGCTGATGGATGAGTTTTGGGACGTGGATACGCAAGCCAGCACGAGAACCGTGGATGTGTATATGACCAAGCTCCGCGCGAAGCTTTCGGATTGCGATGCTTTTGAGATACAGACCGTGCATGGGCTGGGATATAAGGCGGTCATCAAATGAAAGCAGAAAAGAAATTCAGGAAAATACTCGGTACGGTGAGCCGTTTCTTTATCTTTTTTTTGCTTGCTGCTTTTGTGACGACCTCTTGCATCATGCTGTTCATCTCGGCCCTGCAGGTCTCGATCGGCAGAAAATTTACGCAAGAGGAGATCACGCTTGCTGCCAAGATCACCATGGTCAACGTCGTGCTCATCAGCATTGTTATGGCAACGATCGATCATCTGCGCCGAAAATTTACGGTGGAGCGTCCCGTCAGAAGGATCGCCGAGGCAACTGCCCAAATGATGGAGGGGGATTTCAGCGTCCGCGTGGAGCCGGTTTCAAAATTTGCCACGGATGACAGCTTTCAGGAGATCATTGCGTGTATCAACAAAATGGCGGAGGAGCTTTCGGGCGTGGAAACTCTGCGCACCGATTTCATCGCCAACGTATCCCATGAGATGAAGACTCCGCTTGCTGTCATGCAAAACTACGGAACACTCTTGCAGACGCCCGACCTACCCGAAGAAAAGCGCATGGAATATGCCAAGGCGATCACCGATGCTTCCCGCCGTCTTGCCGACATGATGGCGAATATTCTCAAGCTCAATCGGTTAGAAAATCAGCAGATCTATCCGAATCTCACCACCTTCGATCTTGGTGAGCAGCTATGCGAGAGCCTTTTGCAGTATGAAAGCACGTGGGAGCGAAAGAATATCGATATTGAAACCGATATTGCCGAGGGTGTGCACGTCTCTGCCGATGCGGAGCTTCTCTCGCTCGTGTGGAATAATCTGTTTTCAAACGCCTTCAAGTTTACAGAGGACGGCGGCAGAGTCACGCTTGCGCTTATGGCAGACGAAAAGTACGCTACCGTAAAGGTATCCGACACGGGATGCGGAATGAGCGCGGAGGTAGGGGCGCATATCTTTGAAAAGTTCTATCAGGGAGACACCTCGCACGCGACCCAAGGCAACGGTCTCGGATTACCTCTTGTAAAAAGAGTGGTTGACATTCTGCAAGGCGAGATCGGCGTGGAAAGTGCGGTGGGCGTCGGTACTACGTTTACTGTTAAGATCAGGAGGACACAACATGGATTGGAAGAAGATAGGTAAAGCCTTGCTGTTCCCTCACATAGCGATCATGATCCTGCTCGTTCCCATCGCCACGGCGTTTCTTGTTTGCTCGATGGTGTTTCTTGGCACGGAATCCCCCGTTTCCATTGTTTCCTACGTTTTGTCGGCTTATACTCTGACGGTCTGGTGCTTCAAGATCCCAAAGATCATTCGCTTTTTCGGAAACTTTACCAACGAGAATCCATACGCCCTGCGGTTGCGCAGCGATGCCCGCCTGCGGGTGAATATATCGCTGTATGGATCGCTTTTCTGGAACGTCGCTTACGGACTGCTCCAGCTTTGGCTGGGATTTTATCACCATACGTTTTGGTTTTATTCCCTCGGTGCGTATTATATCTGCCTTGCCGTGATGCGCTTCTTTTTGCTCAGCCATACGACGAGGTATGCACCCGGTGAAAAGATGCATACCGAGCTTGTCAAGTACCGCGCTTGCGGATGGGTCTTCCTGTTGATGAACCTTGCTTTGACGCTCATCATATTCTTTATGCTGTATTGGAACAGAACCTTTGTGCATCATATGATCGTAGCAATCGCTATGGCAGCGTATACATTCACGGCGTTTACGGTAGCGATTGTCAATGTGGTGGTATACAGGAAATATAACAGTCCTGTTTTTTCGGCGTCCAAGGCGATCAGCTTTGCCGCCGCCTGTGTATCCATGCTGACGTTGACATCTACGTTGCTGACGACCTTTGACGACGGAAGCATGGGTGAGACTGCGCGTAAGATGATGCTGGGTAGTGTGGGCATATCCGTATCGGTCATTGTCGTTGTCATGGCAATTGCCATGATCGTACGGGGAACAAAACAGCTTCAACAGCTGAAAACGGAGGCTGAAAATGGAAAACAATCATAACGAACAGAACGGATTTTCTTACACATATTCTGCGCGCGAGCAGGCAGAGCTGAAGCGGATCCGCGATAAATACACACCCCCGACGGAGACCGAGGACAAAATGACCCGCTTGCGCAGGTTGGATGCAGGCGTGACGAAAACGGCGCAGACTGTCGCGATTTTGATCGGTGTGATCGGTGCACTTACCCTCGGCTCGGGTATGAGTCTGATCATGACGGATCTTGCGGAGATTCTCGGCCTATACAAGGATGCGGCTGTGGTGATTGGTATTGCTGTCGGTATCGTTGGCGGCGTTCTGATCAGCCTTGCGTATCCTATCTACAACGCCATTGTCAAGGCAAAACGGAAAAAGCTCGCGCCCGAGATCCTTCGTCTCACCGACGAGCTGATGAAATGAGAAAGGATCCCTTCAAGACAACTGTTTTGAAGGGATCTTTTTTGGACATTCCGATCTTATTTACACAAACATCTTGCGCCAAAGCTCTTTCTATGGTATAATGGAAATCCCAAAAAGCTCTGTTGGAGAGAAAGCTGTAGAAAATTTTTGAGGATGAAGCAATTTGTTTTCGTGTAGCGCCTGTTGTGCGTGCGAATTTTGTTCGATTTGCCCGGCAAATTGCTCGTTGCTCATGCTGCATCAGAGCTTGCAGAGATACCCTGGCCTTACGGCCCCAAATGAAAGGACGGAGAACTATGTCTTTACACGACTTTTACGATCAATATTTCCCGTTTTGGCATGCATTAAAGAAAGAGGATCAAAACTATCTTTGTGAAAACACGGCAGAAAAGCACTTTGACCGCTCCCAGCCCGTTCACGACAATATGGGCTGCACGGGTCTTTTCATTGTGCGCTCGGGTCGACTTCGTCTCTATATGCTTTCCGAGGACGGCAAGGAGATCACCCTCTACCGTCTCTCCCCCGGAGACATTTGTATGCTCTCGGCTTCCTGCGTTCTGCAAAGCGTGACCTTCGACGTCTACGTGGACGCGGAGGAGGAGAGCGACTGCTACCACATCAGCGCCTCCGCCTTCGGCGACGTCAGCGACCGCTATCTGGAGGTGAAGAATTACGCTCTGGAAACCGCCGTCAGCCGTTTTTCGGATGTCATGTGGATCATGCAGCAGATCGTTTTTATGAGCATGGATAAACGTCTTGCCATCTTTCTGCTGGAGGAAACCCAGGCAACCGGCACGGACAGCGTAAATATGACGCATGAGACCATCGCGCGCCACCTGGGAACCGCCCGCGAGGTGATTACGAGGATGCTGAAGCATCTTGCGGCGGACGGTGTGATCGAGGTGACGCGGAAGGGAATTCTGATCACGGATAAAAAGAAGCTGCGGAGCATTGCCTATTGACAACACCCCGCAGGGATTATTCGGTTACTGTTCCGTATTTCCAATTGTTGATACCGCCGAACTCCTTAATATTCGTATAGCCTAACGCCGCAAGCTCCTTTGCGGCGTTTTTGCTTCTCCTGCCGCTTCGGCAATAGACGAGGATCAGCTGCTCTTTATCGGTGAGAATGCTTTCGGCTTTCTCCCGGATCTCATAATCGGGAAGGAGGATAGCCCCCGCAATGTGTCCTGCCGCATACTCCTCGGGGGTCCGCACGTCAAGGATCACATGATTTTGCTCGCTATCCATAAGCGCCTTTGCTTCGGTGGGCGTGATCTGCTCGTAGGTGTTCGTATGATCACCGCCGCTGCATCCCGCAAGCCAAGGAATGAGCATCAGCGCGACCGATACGGCAATGAAAATGCGCTTCATCACACAAGCTCCGCAAGAATGGCGGCTTTGGGTCTTGCACCGACGATCCTTGTTTTTTCTTTTCCGTCCTGAAAGACGATCAGTGTGGGAATACTCATCACGCCGTATTTCATGGCGAGCGCGTTCTCGTCGTCCACGTTCACCTTGCCAACGACAATGTCGGGACGCTCCTCTGCGATCTCGTCCACGATGGGAGAGACCATACGGCAAGGCCCGCACCAATCGGCGTAGAAGTCCACGAGAGCGGTGCCATTCTGAATGGCGTTATTAAAATTATTTTGGTTAAGCTTTTGTACTGACATAGTATATACCTCCGTTTTTTATTTGCATTCGGTGCAGATATACGCAGGCACCGTTCTTTCGTTTATGACCGATTCATAAAGCCGCCATCCGCCTGCCAGATTGTAGCACTCGAAGCCAAAGCCGGCAAGGATGCGACAAGCGATATAGGAGCGAAGACCGCTGTGACAATGCACGTACACGGGCTTGCCTGTGGGGATCTCGCCGATACGCTGGCGCAACGAGTCCAGCGGGATGTGCATAAAGCCGTCGATCCTTCCGCGCGCGACCTCGGTATTGGTTCGAGTGTCGAGCAGGGTCACACTTCCGTCGCGTGGGAGCGTTTCCACGTCATGCCAGAAGAATTGGCCGATCTTGCCCGTGATGACGTTTTCGGCAACGAAGCCCACCATATTCACGGGGTCCTTGGCAGAGCCGAAGGGCGGCGCGTAGCAAAGCTCCAGCTCGGCCAGATCTGTCACCCTCGCCCCCAGCCGCATGGCGGTGGCGATCACGTCCATACGCTTATCCACGCCGTCAAAGCCCACGATCTGCGCGCCGAGGATCTTGTGCGTCGCCTTATCCCACAGCACCTTGACCGACATCATGGACGCCCCGGGATAGTAGGAAGCGTGGGACGCGGAATAGGTGTAGGTCTTGTCAAAATCGTAGCCTGCGGCAGCCGCACTCTTTTCATTCAGCCCCGTGGTGGCAACCGTCATATCAAAGAGCTTCAGCACCGACGAGCCCTGCGTGCCCTTGTACTCCGAGGGAATGCCGCAGATATTGTCCGCCGCGATGCGCCCCTGCTTGTTGGCGGGGCCTGCCAGCGGAATGAAGGACGGCTCACCCGTGACGAAATTTCTGACCGTCACAGCATCACCCACGGCGTACACGTCGGGAGCGCTCGTCTGCATGTTCTCATTCACAATGATACTGCCGCGTTGGTTTGTTTCAATCCCGGCTGACTGGATAAAAGCTGTATCGGGGCGAACACCTACCGACAGAAGCACCATATCCGTGTCAATTACGCCCCTGTTCAACTCTACGGTCAAGCCCTTGCCATGATCCTTGATGGCAACAACACCGTTACCAAGAGCGAGCTTAATGCCTTTCGACTTGATATATCTGTGCACGTCCGCCGCCATATCGAAATCGAGGGGAGCGATCAGGTGGTCGGATAGCTCAACGATCGTCACTTCAAGCCCTGCCTTAGCAAGGTTTTCAGCCATTTCCACGCCGATGTATCCGCCGCCGACAACCACCGCCGATTTGGGATGATTTTTCTCTATATACTGCTTGATCTTCATCGTGTCGGGAATGTTGCGCAGAGTAAATACTTTGTCGCTGTCGATCCCAACGATCCTCGGACGAATGGGGGAAGCACCCGGAGAAAGAACTAAGCTGTCGTATCGCTCGGCGTATTCCTCGCCTGATTTCAGATCTCTGACCGTCACGGTCTTGTTTTCCGTGTCAATGGCGACCGCCTCGCTGAAGGTGCGAACGTCGATACGGAAGCGAGCCTTGAAGCTCTCGGGTGTTTGCAACGTGAGATTGGATCTTTCGGTGATCTCCCCACCGATATAGTAGGGAAGTCCGCAGTTGGCGAAGGAAATAAACTCTCCGCGCTCTAAAATAACGATCTCGGCTTTCTCGTCAAGCCGTCTGAGTCTGGCCGCACAGGACGCGCCGCCTGCCACGCCTCCGATAATCAAGGTCTTCATACGCTTACCTCCGTTTTTCTTTCTGTGAGTGTATTTTACCATACTTTTTCCGATTTTGCTGTGACTTTTGTCACTCAAAGAAATTATACCACAAAAATCAGAAGATATCAATAAGAATACAGCTTGTGACAAAAGTCACGGACGGGACTCTGCTTTCGTGTTAAAATAAAGCCGTAATCAAAACACAAGGAGGATACAAAATGAGTATTTTCAATAGATTTGCACGCAAGGACATCAACGAGGGAGTCCGAAGCTTCCGTGAAAGCAAGAACGCGGTTCTGCTCGATGTCAGAACCAGAGAAGAATACGCAAGCGGACATATTGAGGGAAGCCGAAATCTTCCGCTGGACGAGATCGACAAAGTGGATTCGGTCATAGAAGATAAAAACGTCCCTCTATACGTCCATTGCCTCAGCGGAGGACGAAGCGCACGGGCGGCGGCTTATCTGAAGAGCAAGGGTTATAAGGATGTTCACGACATCGGAGGTATCGGATCGTACAAAGGCAAGATCGTTGTCTGAATATGCAAAGAGGGCTGACGGAAAGCAACCGTCAGCCCTCAAAAATCAAGTCGGAGGAAGCAAAGAAAAGCCAAATCGGTTGAAAAGTTCACAGAAACATGATATAATAATCGCAACGATAAATAAGAATTTGCCATAGGAGTATGATTGTATGAAAAAGGTATTTAGGATTATTTTGTTTATTATGGCTCTTGCCATTGGCGGCTGGTTAGGCACAATATTTCTTGCTGGATTTGAACCTCTCAAAATGCTTGCATTCTTTGCTGTATGTGGTGTATTGGGTGTAGTGTTCCATCAGATTGATAAGAAAATTACGAAAGACAAGTAAGCCAAACTCCAATTTTTCGGGATGATATAAAGAGCGAGGGCTGACGAAATCAGTCGTCAGCCCTCAAAATTTGCATCACAGAAATCAAAGAAAAACAACCGCTGAGGGATCTCACGAAACCTCAGCGGCGTTTTTACGTTTACCTGACTACCGAAGAATGACTATAGATATAGAATTCCTCTTGGCTCGGCATCCACTTTTTCTCTTTCGGTGGGAAAGCGGCGTCAAAGGTTTCAACAGCGGCAGTGTCCTCACAACAGTCGGCGGCGGTAGAAGGAATGTACATCCACTTTTTGCCGTCAAGCGCGTTCGGAACAAGCTCTGCAACGAGCAGGGCTGTAGGGAAGTTTCCGTCCACTACAAAGCTCACATTCTTCCTTTTACAGCTCACGAAACCACGGCTGACGTAGTTCCCAGGATTGCCGAAATTTATGTTCACGTCATATCCCATCTTGCGTGCCACCTCAAAGGAATGCTCGATCAGCATTTTGCCGAACTTCTGCCTTTGATACTTGGGAGCAACGCAAAGCGGCCCGAAGGAAAGGATCTCCTTCCTGTCACCGTTCTCGTCCTCAAGCCACGCCTTTGTGTACATAATGTTGCCGACGATCTTGCCATCAAGCTCAAGCACGAACGCAAGCTCGGGAATAAAGTCGGGATGATTACGCATCATGTGGACGAAATAATGTTCGTCCGCGCCCGGTTTATAGACGTTCCAAAACGCCTCGCGAGTAAGCTCTTCTACTGCTCTGTAGTCTTTTTCTGTTTCTAAACGTATCGTCAAATTGTTCATTGTTAAATCCTTTCATAAATTGTTGACGTTCAAAATACGAGAGGATTGCCGAGAATGTATTTGCAAACCTCTCGTTTACAATACAATCTCCAAAAGGTTGGTGTTTTTCAAACAGCACACTCCGATAAAAATATTCAAGCCTAAGCTTGTAGATACATTATATCACAAAAATGTGAATAGTTCAATCACCTATCCCTATAAAACGATTGAAATATTCATAAAAATATGGTATAATAAACTCATCGATAAATAAGAATTTGTAAGTGAGATAAATGGAGGCTCTTGTGGGGAAAATAAAAGGCTATCTCTGGCTTTTTTTGACAATGCTGAAAATAGGGTTATTCACCTTTGGTGGTGGATATGCCATGATCGCTCTGCTTGAAAATGAGTTTGTAGAAAAAAAGAAATGGCTTGAAAAAGATGAGTTTTTGGATGTTGCGGCAATTGCCGAATCTACGCCCGGTCCTATCGCTATCAATGCCGCAACTTATATAGGATACAATAACTTCGGAATTATCGGCTCAATGATTGCGACTCTTGGCATTTGCATTCCGTCCTTTGTTATCATCTACGCTATATCACTGTTTTTTGATGCATTTCTTTCGTTGACGTTGGTTGCATACGCTTTCAAGGGTATTCAGATATGCGTGGTGTATTTGATTCTCACAGCAGGGCTGAAGATGCTGAAGCAGATGAAGAAAAACGTATTTAACATGATCATTATTTTGGTAACACTTGTTTGTATGGTCGTGTTTTCATTGTTCGCGGTGAAGTTTTCAACGATATTTTACATACTGATCAGTGGAATCTGCGGTGTAGTGGTATATCTTATCGGCAAAGTCAGGAGGGAGAAAAAAACATGATCTATCTTGAATTGTTCTTAACCTTCCTTCAGATCGGTGCATTCTCCTTTGGTGGTGGATACGGAATGATATCGTTAATCAGAGAAAAGGTCTTGATGTACGGTTGGCTTACCGAGGAAGAAATGCTCAATATGATTGCCGTAGCTGAATCCACTCCCGGACCGATAGCGGTTAATATGGCAACCTTCATTGGCTCGTCGCAAGGCGGTTTTTTCGGAGCACTTCTTTCTACACTTGGTGTGGTATTGCCATCATTTTTTATCATTCTCATAATCGCAGTTCTGATACGCAACTTATTGAAATATGCGGGGGTAAAGGCGTTCCTAGGAGGCATCCGTCCGTGCATCATTGGCTTGATACTCGCAACGGCAATCACGATGTTCATGAGTACGGCAATCGGCTTTAGTGGTATAGGAGATACGCTTGCTATCGACCTCAATGGCATTATTATATTTGCCTTATTGATAGTAATCAGCATCGTAGCAAGGCTTATGCTGAAGAAAAAGCCGTCTCCGATACTGATGATAGTCATATCGGCAGGTCTTGGTATGCTGATGTATTCATTATAAAGATTTTGATAAACAAATTCCAATTTGTCGAGCAGAAATGAATGCCCAAAGGGGCTGACCGAACAACGGTCAGCCCTCAAAATTTGCGTCAGAGGAAACAAAGAAAAACTCATACTTTATGTACAATGTTTTTTATGTCGTTTAACAATTCAGAGTATGTCATTACCTCATAATTGTTATTTTTCATTTTTCTACGCAGCTCGTTATCATCTGTTATCAAAATATATTCATGAGATATTGCAGAACTTGCGATTAAAGCATCGTTGATATTGCTTCTTGTTGTTTTCAGAATCTTATTGAATGCGTCTGTGTCACCTCCATATTTTGCTAAACCATATTTTACTTTTCCATAAATTGCAGGTGTAGTATATACAGTAGTAATTTTCAATATATCGATAAGGGAAAGTAAGGATTCTCTCCATTCTTTTTTAGAATTTGGGATTTTTTTGAGTTCATCATACTGTATGGAAATTATAAAATATTCATATTCGCCAAGAGATTGAAGCAGAAGGTCTTTGTCGAATATCATTTTGTCGAAAATATTGCAGTCAATTATTATTTTTTTCATTTTTTGCTTTGAGAATAGAAGTCAAATCCTAAACATTCTTTTGCCTTTTTTAGCAACTGCTGGTAATTTTCCGAGTTTGAAGCTTTCATTCTCCTATATCCTCCAAATGATTTTGGTGCAATATCTGGAAACTTTTCGAAAATTAAATCATAAAACTCCTTATCCAATGCAAGTTCTTCTTTTTCTGCCACTTCTTTATCAAACAATTTTCTTTGCTCTAATGTTCGTTCATCAACAAATGGTCTGTTGCAATATTTGACAAAATTCCCGGTATAATTCCAAGCGGGTTCACTAACGTTATCGAGAACTGGATAAAGGGTAATAGCACAATATTTGTGTTCGGGGGATGAAGTAAGTAGATACTCTGGCAATTTAGGATATTTTTTGTTCTTGCCACTTATGCTAAAATATCTTTTAATATATTTTGCACATTCAGAACAGACAAAATAAGTTTCATTTGTTGAAACAATATCACAATCTCCGTAAATTTCCTTGTTTATGCGTTGAGCTTCTTTTTTTCGATCACTTTCCATGCTTTCAAACAGCTTGTTGATTTTCTGTTCTTCAATGCGCGCCGCATCGAATTGCCTATCTAATTTTAGATATTCCACTAATCTAAGATAATCTTTTTTTGGCCAAGAAAAGTTTGAATGGGGAAAAATTTCATTAGACTTTCTTAAACATGCAATTGCTAAATCCATTCTACCATTTCGCTTATGTTCTGTTGCTTTTTTCTGCAATATGTATTCAATATTGCCAGAAGGATCTCCCATGCCTTGTAACTGCTCATATTTTGGAATTTGTATTTGATTTATACCATCCAATGAATTCATATCATATTGCGGACTGCCACTTTTGAATTTAAACAACTTCTTAAACAAATTCATCATAAAGTTACTCCAATTAGTGTATAAAAACTAAAGCCGCAGAATTAACTCTGCGGCTTCGATTTGCGGTCAAAACCGCGATTTTGGTCGGAGTGACAGGACTTGAACCTGCGGCATCGTGCTCCCAAACAAATCTGCTCCGATTTTTTCCTTGATTTACAAGGATTTTCGGGGCTTTTTAGTCCAAAAACGATGCTTTCGGATGCTCTTATTCGCACTGTTTCCACGTAGTCCGAAGCTGTAGATGGTCAAAACTGTGGTCAAACCACAACCGCCCACAACTCAGCGCCGCGGTAACCGTCGCAGTCACTCTCAACGAGAAATTTTATTAACATCGTTATTATACCATAAATCAACGGAAATGTCAAGGATACATATCCGTGGATTTTGTAACGCCGAACAACTCATCACACATCAAAAAATGCATCGCTGTAGTCAAAGAAATGCCCAATACTAAAACACGGTTTCTCAACAGGAATTACTATTTTATCTGATTTTTCAGAAACCAACAGTTGTTGCACTTTTTGTCGTTGTGATTTTCGAACAATTAGAATATAATATATTCAGAAAGCAACAAGTGTCGATTTATGGCAAAATTTATGCGCTCGCAGCTCTGCTCTGTTACTTGCACTTAAAAAACGGATATGCTCAATAGCGCAAAATGATTAACAATACTTAGAAAGGAGGAAAAATAAATGCAGTACGAAGTAAAGGCTATTCAGAAAGTCGGCGTAAAAAGTAGTGCCGAAGAACTTGCTAAGGTCGTCAAGACCATGGCTGCTGACGGTTGGACTGTTCAGCAGGTACTCGGTAGCCCCGATCAGGGATTTGTAGTCCTTTTCGCAAAGGAAAACAGCAAGTAAGCTTATATTCCCTTAAAGGCTTGCACTGAGTCTTTGTCGGTGCAAGCCGCATTTTAATAATTTGAAAGGAGATTCTATAACAATGAAAATCGAAAATCCCAAGGTAACACTTGCAGATGAAGCAAGAAACGGTGTCAAGGAGGAGGTCAGAAGCGGCTTTCTTGATTGGCTGATGGAATTCAACGTGGAGGGCGATGACGGCGAGTTGTACGCCCTCGGTGGCTCTATCCTGTCACTTGCTCTTGAAAATATGGATATGGTCAATCTTTGCTATGCCAAGGGCAAAGGCTCGGTCAAACAGCTCCGCAATTCGATCTACAAGCTCGCGACCTATCCCGGAACCGTGATGAACAAATTCTATCGCAATCCCAAGGGAACGCTTGTAATCGAAAAGGGCGAGCATAGCGTTCTCGTCACTTGCGGCGAGCATTACAAGGTCGAGTGCTTTGATAACGGCACGTGGCATTTGATGCTCGACACCTGCGACGGTGAATATAAGGCAGACCTTTATCACAGAGCGCACGGCTTCCCGCTTTGGTACGGCAGAGAGAAGCCCTCGCTTCTCACACAGCACTCCATCACCTACGGCTACAACTGGTCGGGTGACGTGGACGGAACGATCTGGCTTGGCGGCAAGGAGATCAAAGTAAAAGGAACAGGTCAGCGTGAGAGATACGTTGCCGTTGACTCCTCTGCGGCAGAGCTTGGCGGATGGGAGGATTGGGGCTATATCACCTTCAATGAAATCCACTCCTCTATGTACGATATGCGTCTCGGTATGAAGGACTATTCGGTTTACGATCTTGAAAACGAGAAACACTACACCCCGGACGGCACGCTCAAGGGCGGCGACCGTGACAGAAGCGAGATGGAGATCACCCACGAGGATTGGGCGTTTATGCGTGAGCTTGACGGCTTCGTTCCCACCTACTACAATATCAAGATCAAGACCGAGGACGGCGTATACGAGGCAAGAGCGCACGTCTGCAATGCGCGCGTCTGGGGCGTTACGTTCCAAGTACCGGATAATCCTGTTGCAACACTGATCTTCGACAAGGTAGAAGGCACGTTCACTCATAACGATGGAATGGTAAGAACGCTCACGGGCGGCAGAGGCGCTATGTCTGTTCGTCAATGGCATCAGTATCCCAATATGCTTCCGCGCGAGCTTTACGTTGACGAGGAGAAAAAGGAATCCGAGTCCAAATTTGATACGCTTTGATCATATAAAAAACGAGATGCCAACTTCGACATCTCGTTTTGCGTTATAGCTCTTCTTTCAGCGGTCTGACGCAAAGAATGATGACCTCGCATACGAATAGGATATCGTCTTCGCAACCGTTGCTTATCCACTCGTTGACGATGGCGGTCATTCCGTTCAGATAAAACTTTGACATATACGTGATCAGCGTTTTGTCGGTTATACCTCGGCTTTCGCAGGACGGGATCCAAAGCTTCTCAAGAAGAAGCTGATAAAAGCTAACTATATTAAAATCTCCAATATTGTCCACGAATATCTTGAAATATTTGTGATGCTCCTTGATAAATTTCAAGTACGGAACGATGTAGCGCTCAGAAACAAAGTTCTCCACCCGAGCGCTTTTCATATCCGCTCTGCGCTCGTCCACGGGATAAATATCAAGGCATTTTCTGATGAAATTGTCCCTTGTTTCTTGCAGAAGATCATGGGTGTTTTCATAATGCGCGTAAAAGGTGGAACGGTTGACCCCCGCCTCACGGCAAAGCTCTAATATGGATATGTCACGGAAGTCCTTCTTGTCGAGCAAACGGAAAAGCGCCTCGTTCATTTTGATCGCGGTATTGTGAAATTTGGATTCGGACTTATTCATACTCTCCCCCTTTTTTCAGAAACCGACAAATCTCGTCATTCTTGTTGTTGTAATTACTCTATTATTATACTATAATTTTACTGTAAAATCAACAGATGTGGAAATAAAAAAGGAATTTGCTTCAAAATTTATGGCACAGGACGAAAACAAGAGTACAAACGGTCAAAACGAGATAACAATGGAGGACTTTCGGGAGTTCTCGCAAGCAAGGAGCTATCAGGAGCAGTTAAGAATTTTGCTTGCGCATTCAGAAAAAAACAAAAAAAGAATTGAAATAAGGAGAAAAAGACAAATGGAAAAGACACAGCAGCAGATCGAACAGGAAATGCTTGAGCTCAATCGGCAGTTCAGCGAATTTTTACACACCAAGGGCATCGCTACTAAATTCAAGCTGGCTTTCAGCAATATGGGTGAGGCGGCTCATACGCAGCACGAACAGGACGTTGCACAGTTTGAAGCAGTAAAGGCGCAGTCGGCAGAGGATAACAAGGAGTTCGTGGAATTCCTTCACACCAAGGGAGTGAAAGCAAAATTCCACCTTGTAGTTGAGAACATCAAAAGCGGCGCAAAGGCTTCCCCACAGAACACTGCCGAACAGATCGCAAAGGTTCAGGCACAAACTGCCGAGGCAGTCGCGCGTGCAAATGCGTATGGCAATCCTTATGCCGCGACACCTAAGGATTACACCGCGGAGAGTCTCGCCAATGAGTTCAATGCGTTCTTGAAGTCCAAGGGGCTGGACGGTCAATACACCGTTGTTATTACAGAGGAAAACTAAAAATCAAAAAAGCGAGACAGCGGAAGCGTATTCTGTCTGTCCCGCTTTTTATACAAAGTGAGAAAAATGAAGAAAAGCTTGGAATTTAGTATCAATGAAAAAACACTAAAAAGAGAATACAATTACATCCCGTTTCGCTATATTTTCGCGATCCTCATCACGGTGCTTGAGGTGGCGGCGATCGTAGGCATCGTTATGGCGCTTTGTGTTTTCGTGCCGTATTTTTATATTTTGTGCTACGTCACCGAAATACTGTGCGTTATTAAGATCATCGCGTCGGACGACAACCCCGACTATAAGGTACCGTGGCTTTTGTTCGTAATGATCCTTCCCGTCGCGGGCTTTATGTTGTATTTTATCTTCTATTCGAGAAGACTGAAGAAAAAGTTCGTCACGCGCCTCGACGAGCTTAAGAACAGCTCCTATCATAGAGATGACGGCGAGATGCTGGAGCAACTGAAGGAGGAATCTCCCGTTGCCGCCTCGCAAGCGAAAATGCTGACCGATATTGCGGAAGCGCACCTGTTTACAAACACAAAGCAGACTTATTTTCCGATTGGCGAAGATATGCATCCACAGATGCTTGACGATCTTGCCAAAGCCGAAAAATTCATCTATATGGAATATTTCATTATTGAGGAAGGAAAGTTTTGGAACTCCATTCTGGCTATTCTGAAGGAAAAGGCGGCGGCAGGCGTTGACGTAAAGCTTGTGTACGATGACATCGGTTGCATGATGACTCTGCCCGGAAACTATCATAAGACCTTGGCGTCTTACGGTATTCAAGCTACTCCCTTCTCTCGCCTCAAGGGAGCCGCTGACGGTGAGTTCAACAACCGCAGTCATCGAAAGATTACGGTCATCGACGGCAAGATCGGATACACGGGAGGTATCAATCTTGCAGACGAATACATCAACGAGGTCGAAAAATTCGGACATTGGAAGGATACGGCGATCCGTCTTGAGGGCGAAGCCGTATGGGAGCTGACAAAGCTGTTTTTGATAGATTTCGGTATCAACGTAAAAGCTATGCCGAACGTAAACGGCGAGTTGTTCCCGACGCAAAGCGGCGTCAGGGCAAGCGGATACGTTGTCCCGTTCGGTGACGGTCCCTCTCCGCTATATAAGAGAAGGGTCGGTAAGAGCGTGATACAGAATATGCTGAATAGCGCTACGCAGTATATGTATATGACCTCACCGTATCTGATTATCGACAACGAGCTTTGCCAAAGCATCGAAAACGCCGCTTTGCGAGGTGTGGACGTCCGTATCATTGTTCCTCATATACCCGATAAAAAGCTCGTATTCGCAATGACGCGGAGCTTCTATCCCCGATTGATGAAGGCAGGCGTAAAGATCTATGAGTACGAGCCGGGATTTATTCACGCCAAGAGCTATCTTGCTGATGATGAAACGGCGATGATCGGTACGATCAATCTTGATTACCGCAGTCTTGTCCATCATTTTGAGAACGGTGTCTGGCTTTATCGGTGCGAGGCTATCAAGGATTTGAAAGCAGATATTGAAAATACGCTTGAAAAGTGTATTCAGATCACGCCCGAAATGATAAAAACCAATATTGCGCAGAGATTTTTCCGTTCGGTAGTTCGCATTTTTGCGCCGATGATGTAGTTGTTATTTTTAACATTTCATAAACCTTTCAAAAATAAAATACAAAAAACAGTATTATAAAATATAAGCATATAATATAGAAAAATACGAAAGGAAGTATGAAATTTGAAAAACGAAACTTTTTCTTATCAGTATTCGGCAAAAAGAAATCAGGAAGTCGAATCAATCAGAAAGAAATATATTCCTCAAGAGGAAAGCAAGATAGAGATTCTGAGAAAGCTTGATAGCCGCGTGCAAACCGCGGGAATGATAGAAAGTCTTTGCATAGGAATTATCGGCGCGCTTGTGTTTGGTATCGGTATGTGCTTTTTTCTCGATGTGTTTGTCGGTGTAGCGTGGATCGATAAAATTCTTTTTGTTGCAGGAATGATGTTAATGATTCCCGCATACCCGATGCATAGGCACATTTCACGCAAAACGAAAGCCAAGCTGACTCCCGAAATCTTACGTTTGACAGACGAGCTTATGAAATCTTAATGCTTCATAGTAACACAAAACACGAATAGGAGATATGTAATTAGGCAAATGAAAATCATACTTTGTATTCTACTCGGTTATCTGATCGGCAGTTTGAGTCCTTCCGCGCTGATCGCCAAGCTGAAACACAAAAATTTGAGAAAAGAAGGATCGGGAAATCTCGGTGCAACCAATACGACCATCGTAATAGGAAAAGCGTTTGGCTTCCTGGTTATGGTTTTAGACATCTTCAAGGGCTTTTTGGCTGTAAAGATCGCAACGTGGATCGTTCCCGAAATTACATGGCTTCCTATGTTGGTAGGCTTTTGTGCCGTTCTCGGACATTGCTTCCCGTTTTATTTGAAATTCAAGGGCGGTAAAGGTCTTGCTGCCTTTGGAGGAGTTATTCTTGCATACGATCCCTTGTTCTTTCTCTTTGTTTTGACCACGGGAGTTATCATCGTATTGATAGCAAATAGCGGAACAGCGCTATCCTATTATGCGGCTTTGACCTTTCCGATTTTTGTGGCATTCACAAGCAAAAGCATTCCAATGATAGCAATATGCATCGTGATGTCCTTGTTTATGATGATCATATTTATCCCCAATGTGATCAAGGCAATTAAGGGCGAGGAATATAAAAGCCGAGACTTTCTCAAAAAAAGTCTAAAAAAATCCGAAACTACGGAAAACAAATAATAAAATTGGCGTTTTTTGCCACAAGGAATCACTTCCTTTGTGCGCCGAAATAAACGACCGCGAAAGGAAGAAAAAATGAGTGTAAAAATTATCGTAGACTCGGCGTCGGATATAACCGTAGGCTATGCCGAGGCAAACAACATAGGCTTTGCTCCGTTGAAAACAAGTCTTGCCGGAACCGAATATCGTGACGGCATTGATATAAAACCGGATGTTTTTTATGACAAGCTGGCGGCAAATAAGGAGCTTGCGCATACAAGTCAAGTAAACCCCGGCGAATTTGCGGATCTGTTTGAAAAAGAGATCGAGGGCGGAAACGATCTTGTCGTAATCACCATTTCAAGCGGTCTGTCGGGAACCTATCAAAGCGCTTGTATTGCCGCCGCAGAGTATCCTGATCGTGTATTTGTAGTGGACAGCCTTAGTGCTACCGCCGGAGAGCATGTTCTCATTGAACGGGCAATCGCGCTTCGGGATGCGGGAAAAACCGCTTCGGAAATTTTCTCGGAGCTTGATGCGTTGCGTAAAAAAACACGCTTATTCGTCCGTGTAGACACGCTGGAATATCTCAAGCGCGGCGGTCGTATTTCGAAAACGTCTGCCGTAGTCGGCGGCTTTTTGGGAATTAGACCGATACTGACCTTGAACGCAGAGGGAAAGCTGGAAACCGTTGGAAAGCCGCGTGGAACCATCGCAAGCCATAAAATGATGAATGATCGTATAGAAGCCTGCGGCGGAATTGATTTTTCTATGCCGGTGGTCATTACATACGCAGGTGATCTTGCAGATGGCACAGTGCAGAATTATTTGGCAGATAGTACGCATATTTACGGAAACAATACAGATAAAATCAAGATCGGTCAGCTCGGTTGCGTTATCGGTACGCACACCGGTCCCGGCGCAATCGTTGTTTCTTTTGTACCTAATAAAAAATGAAAAGAGGATAAAATCATGACAGAACTTGAAAAAGCATTGGCAGGCGAACAGTTTGACAGACGAGATGCGGAAATCCGCGCGTTTCAGAGTAACGTGAAGGATTTGTGCTTTGAATTCAACCACACGAAACCTTCCGATCCAAGAAGGAGTGAGATCATCAAGGAACTCGTTTCGGGATACAACCCCTATGTATTTATCGAGGGCGGCTTTGAGTGCGTGTTCGGAAAAAACATTCATTTTCAGGGAATGGCTATGATCAACTACGGTTGTACCTTCCTTGACTCCAACATTATCACGATCGGTCATTGTGCTTTGATCGGCCCCGGCTGTAAGGTCATCTGCACCAATCACGCTCTCGACGGAGAGGAAAGACTGAAGGGGCTCTTCAACGATAAGCCTATCACCATCGGTGAAAACGTATGGCTCGGCGCTGACGTCACCGTTCTTCCCGGTGTTACCATCGGCAAGAACAGCGTGATCGGAGCAGGCTCCGTCGTTACCAAGGATATCCCCGAAAACGTGGTTGCGGTCGGAAATCCCTGTAAGGTATTAAGACCGATCACCGAGGAAGATAAACTTTGCAAATAAAAATTTATAAAAAACATCGGCGCAGGCTTCGTTTTTGATTTTCCTAATAAAATATGTTCATAGAAAATACTTGAAGTTCAACGAACGATTTGATATAATATATACGTTATAAGGATTTTCAAAATCAAAGAATGAATCATCGTCATTATCAGAACTACGCCCTCGGTGAGCGTAGTTCTTTTTATATGGCATTAGAAGTAACATGAAATAGGAGAAAAAATGAACGAGAAAAAAGATTTTTACGACTCTATGGGTTTTGATCGTGGACAGCTTATGACCTTGACGGATGCCGCCGCCAATATGATGTACGAGCATTCAAAGAAAATGCTTGGTTCCATGATCAAATACAAAGAGCTTATGATGATGTATACCTGTGCCATGAAGGAGATCAAAACAAAATTTGAGGTTTTGGATACCGATTTCAAGGTGCGCTTCAGTCGAAATCCCATCAGCTCTATCAGCACAAGGATCAAAAGCACGGCGAGCATTACCGAAAAGATGCACCGTTTGGGCGTGCCGTTCTCGGTGGATAGCATTGTTGAGAACGTTCACGACGTGGCGGGAATTCGTGTGATCTGCTCCTACATCGACGATATTTATCTTCTTGCCGATGCTCTCTTGAAGCAAGAGGATATAAAGCTGATCGCAAGAAAGGATTATATTGCAAATCCGAAGCCCAACGGATATCGTAGCCTGCATCTGATCGTCACCGTTCCCGTATTCTTTATGGATGAAAAACGGGATATGAAGGTCGAGGTGCAGATTCGCACCATTGCTATGGATTTTTGGGCGAGCCTTGAGCATCAGCTCAAATATAAGCAGGAGATTGAAAATCAGCAGGATATCGTCATGCAGCTCAAAGCCTGCGCTGACGTGATCGCGGCGACCGACGAGCGAATGCTTGGGATTCGCGAGCAGATCGAGCAAATGCAGGATACACCGACAGAGGAAGATATCATGCTGGAAAAGCTGAGTAAGTTTGATATTAACATAAATTGATAGAGGAATAAAAATGTCTGAAGCATACATAAAATTTTCAAACGTAGTAAAAAGCTACGGCACAGGAAGTGCCGAGATTCACGCACTCGACGGCGTTGATTTTGTGATCGACAAGGGAGAGTTTTGCATTCTGCTCGGCTCGTCGGGCGCGGGAAAGACCACGCTGCTTAATATGCTTGGCGGTATGGATACCATTACAAGCGGTAAGATCGAATTTGACGGGCGGGATGTTTCTGCGCTTACGGGGCGTGAGCTTGTGGAATACCGCCGTCACGACGTGGGCTTTGTGTTTCAGTTCTACAATCTGATCCCAAATCTAACAGCACTTGAAAACGTGGAGATCGCCGCACAGCTCTGCAAGAATCCCATTCCCGCAGAGGAAGCGCTCCGCATGGTCGGGCTTTCCGAGAGAGCAAACAATTTTCCCGCACAGCTTTCGGGCGGCGAGCAGCAGCGTGTTGCCATTGCCCGCGCTCTTGCTAAGAATCCCCGTTTGCTCCTTTGCGACGAGCCGACGGGAGCTTTGGATTACGTCACGGGAAAGGCAGTTTTGAAGCTGCTCTATGACCTCAGCCGTGAGCGCGGAACGACGGTGATTATTATCACGCACAACCAAGCCATCGCACCTATGGCAGACCGTATCATCAAAATTAAAAGTGGCAAAATTCGCTCCAACGAGATCAATGAAAAGGTCGTTCCCATTGACGAGATCGAGTGGTGATGCGTATGAAAACCTCCGTAGTAAAACTAACTTTTCGTTCGATCAAGACCTTTTTCGGACGGTATATGGCGCTTCTGCTCATCGTTGCCATCAGCGTGGGCTTTTTTGCGGGACTCAAGATCACGCAGGATGCTATGATCGACACCGCCGAGGAATATCTGGACAAGCAGGACTTCTATGATTTCCGTCTCTTTTCCACCCTCGGCTTTACCGAGGATGACGTAGAAGAATTTCGCAAGCTTTCGGGCGTAGATGATGCGGAAGGCACGAAAACGCTGGACGCTCTCATGAAGATCGACGGAAACGATCAGCCGCTGAAGCTCATGGCGATTCCCGAATCGATCAACCGCCCGTCGCTTGCCGCAGGCAGAATGCCCGAAGCTGACAACGAATGCCTTGCCGATGACGAGCGCTTTTCTGAGGACGACATCGGCAAGACCGTGACCGTGTCTGAGGCGAACAAGGAGAGCGTTTTCGATCAGCTTTCGGGCAAGGAATATACCATCGTCGGACTTGTGGATTCTCCCATCTATCTGAGTATGGACAGGGGCACGACTGATATGGGAACAGGAGCTTTACATTCCTTCCTGTATCTGCCTTCGGATAATTTTGAGAGCGAGGTCTATACTGAGATCAATTTGACGCTGACCGAAAGCGCCGCGATGTATAGCGACGAATACGATGAGATCATCGAAAAATACGAGGCTGACGTGACGGCTCTTACCAAACGGCTTGCGAGTGAGCGCTATGACGGTTTGTTCGCACAGATCGTAGTTCCGCCCGAGCTTGCAGCCCTTGGCGTGACCGCGGAGCAGCTCGCGGAAGAAGCAGGTCTGGAGGAGCCCGAAACATACGTGCTGACACGCAACGAAAACGCGGGCTACGTCAGCTTTGAGAGTGATACCTCCATCGTCAGCGGCGTTGCCAATATCTTTCCCGTGTTCTTTATTCTCATTGCCATGCTCGTCTGCATTACGACGATGACGAGAATGGTGGACGAAGAACGCACGCAGATCGGAGTCCTCAAGGCGATGGGCTTTTCAGGCGGCAAGGTCATGGCAAAATATCTGCTCTATGCGGGAAGCGCCACCGTTATCGGTTGGGGCATCGGCTTCTTCCTCTGCACGTGGGGTTTACCCTTGATCTTCTGGTTCGCCTACGGCGCGATCTACAACTTCGCTCCGCTGAATTATCTGTTCAGCCCGAGTCTTGCCGTTATTACGCTTGTCATCTCTCTTGCGGGCATTCTCGGCGCAACCTTCATCTCCTGCCGTAAGGAGCTTTTGAGCGTTCCCGCCAAGCTGATCCGTCCCAAGACTACGCAAAAAGGAAAGCGTATTCTTCTCGAACGCATCACGCCCTTGTGGAAGCGCTTGCCGTTCCTTGCCAAGATCATCACCCGCAATATGTTCCGCTATAAGCGCAGACTTGTGATGATGCTCGTCGGCATCGGCTGCTGCGCGGGACTTGTGGTAACGGCGTTTGGCGTCAGAGATTCAATGATCAACATCGGCTCGCTCCAATTTGAAGGCGTGCAGACCTACGAGATCGAAGCCACCTTTGAGGAAGGCACGGATGCCGAGGTTAAGGAGCGAATGGACGGGCTTGACGGCGTTGAGTCCTATCAGCTTGCGTCTGTTCACCGTGTTGATTTGATTGGCAACTCCACTATCAATTCGGTGTCGCTTATGAGCTTTGCGGATACCGAGAGTCTCGATGAATTCTGGCATTTTTCCTACAAGGACGAGATTGTTGCGCTCCCCGACAGGGGTGAGGCGATCATCTGCAATAAGATCGCAGAAAAGCTGGAGCTTTCGGTGGGTGACACCTTCACCGTAAAGGATGCCGATCTCAATACCTTTACCGTGACCGTCGGCGGTATCTTTGAGAGCTATATCAACAACTATATGGTGATCTCCGAGGAAACGCATAACGAGGTGTTTGGCGATTGGCAGGCAAATACCTCTATGGTGGCAATCAACGGCGACGGAGAACAGATCGCCCGCGCTCTGACCGAAATGGACGAGATAACGAGTGTTTCACAGCTTGAAGCCTCCAAAAAGAATGTGGACGATGCCTTGTCCTGCCTTAACTATATCATTTGGCTTGTTGTAGGATTTTCGGGAGCGCTTGCGTTTATCGTCATCTTTAACCTCACCAATATCAACCTTGCCGAGCGAAGCCGTGAGATCGCCACCGTCGAGGTGCTTGGCTTTTATCCGGGGGAAACGAACAGCTACGTGCTGCGGGAAAATCTGATCCTGTCGGTCATCGCCGCCATCATCGGTCTGCCGCTTGGAACGCTGTTCCACCGTATCGTGATGAGCATGATCCTCATTGATTCGCTGTCCTTTGCAAAGATCATCACGCCGATCAGCTACGTGCTTTCTGTGATCTGTACCATCCTTTTTGCCGTTATTGTCAACGCTTTTATGAAACGGCAGATCAAAAAGATCAAGATGGCAGAATCGCTCAAGGCGGTGGAGTAATGGTCGGTTCAACGTTCAATAGTTGCTCCGCTGCAATCAAAGGGCTGACGAAAATTAATCGTCAGCCCTCAAATTTTGCGATGCAGTAGGCAAAGAAAACGCTCCGTCGAGATAATGCCTTTCACGTTGACAATTGCCATAAAAGTAAGCGTGATCGTACATATCAGTATCTGTATATGCATTCAGCCTCGAAGTACGGTAAGCAATAGAGATACAGAAAAAACACAGAAATATAATGATGAATGAGGATAGGTGTAATAGCCCATCCTTTTTCGTTATAAAAACGTTTACAAAATTAAAGAGTGTCAATATTCCAAACTTGTTGACATTTCAACTTCTTTGTGATATACTTATAGAAGTTGTAATTTCAACTTTGATTTTCAAGGAGGATCATTGAAATGCTGGACAGATTTGAACGATTTTCATTCGCGATTTCCGAGATTTCCCGTTGCTGGCGTAAGCTTGCTTCGGAGGAGCTTTCCAAATATGGATTAAAGAGTCCTCACGCCACGTATCTCACCACAATGTACAAATATCCCGACGGTATCACGGTACCGAAATTATGCGAGGTCAGCGGAAAGGATAAATCCGATGCGTCACGTATGATCGCCATTCTTGAGGAAAAGGGTCTTGCCCAAAAGAAGGTGGTTGACGGAAGCCTCTACCGCGGACTTTGGGCTCTTACGGAGCAAGGAAAGAAAGCCGCGCAGGAGGTATGTCTGCGCGCAAGCAAAGCCGTTGAATTGGCAGGTAAGGATTTAAGCGACGAAACAAGAGATATTTTCTATCAGGCGCTCGAATCCATCACTTCAAATTTAACGGAGCTCAGCAAGGAAGGAATACCCGAATAATGAATATTGCGTCAAAACTTTTTTGTCGTTCGTTCCAAATAGTTTTCCGTTCGGCATTACCGATATTGCCTTACAGAGAACCTAAAATCGTCCCGTCTTGTTCGGCGCTTGGTGACGTATTCAAGAAAGAAAGCGCTACGTCCGTTCTCGTTGTAACGGATGCGGGGATTGTAAAAAACGGATTGACGCGCCCTCTTGAGGACGTCTTAAAGAAAAACGAAATCAGATATATTGTTTACGATAAGACACAACAAAATCCTACCGTGGAGAACGTGGAGGATGCGCTCGCACTTTACAACAAGAATAAGTGCGATGCGCTCATTGCCATTGGCGGCGGTTCTGCGATGGATTGCGCCAAGGCGGTTGGTGCACGTGTAGCGTATCCTAAGAAAACAGTTGGAAAGATGGGCGGTATTCTGCGTGTTCTTCGCACACTTCCCACGTTGATCGCCATTCCCACCACAGCAGGTACGGGCAGCGAAACTACATTGGCGGCAGTCATTACGGATAGCAAAACGCATCACAAATACGCTCTTATGAGCTTTCCGCTGATTCCGCATTACGCTGTGCTTGATGCTACGCTTACCTATACACTTCCGCCGCATATGACCTCGACTACAGGTATGGATGCTCTCACTCATGCCGTGGAAGCTTATATCGGTCGTTCTACCACGAAAGAAACGAGAAGGCTTGCGCTTGAAGCGACAAAGCTTGTTTTTGAAAACGTGGAGAAAGCATATAACGACGGTAATAACCACAATGCAAGAGAAAATATGCTTCACGCAGCCTATAAAGCAGGCGTTGCATTCTCCAAATCCTATGTTGGTTATATTCATGCCGTAGCGCATTCACTCGGTGGTAAATATGGAACACCCCACGGCCTTGCCAATGCAGTAATAATGCCTTGCATTTTGGAATCTTACGGCAAGTGTGTATATAAGCAGCTTCAACGTCTCGGTGTTGCCGCCGGCGTATGCTCTGAGAACGATTGTTATGAAGTTGGAGCAAAAAAATTTATTGAAGCAATTAAAGTATTAAATGAAAAAATGAATATTCCCAATAAAGTAACGGCAATCAAACAGGAAGATATTTCCGAGATGGCAAGACACGCCGAGAAAGAAGCGAATCCTCTCTATCCCGTGCCGAAGCTGATGACGAGAAAAGAGCTTGAGAGCTTTTACTATACGATAGGAGGAATCCAATGAGAAAAATAAAAATTGTTGCCGACTCATCGTGTGATATGTTTGAGTTGAAGCATACCGAGTTTGAAGCTGCACCTATGAAAATTATTACCGCCGAGTGCGAATTCGTTGATGATGCAAATCTCGATGTTGACGGTAGGGGATTATGTAGCTTTTACGCCGAAAAAGGCGGTGTGCTCGTAGGCTTTGAGAAAGCGTAACGGAGGCAGATATGACAAATCAAGAAATACAAAGCTTGCTTGAAAAACAGCGAGCCTATTACAGAAGCGGTGCGACGATTCCCGTTAAATTCCGCATTGAGCAACTGAAAAAGCTCTATTCGGCGGTCAAAAAATATCAGAACGAGATCAATGATGCTTTAACATCCGACCTCGGCAAGAGCCATTACGAGGGATTTATGTGCGAAAGCGGACTTGTGCTGACCGAGATCTCCTATATGATCAAGCACACAAGGAAGTTCGCAAAAAGAAAGACCGTTGCAACACCTCTCGCGCAGTTCCATTCACATAGCTATAAACAGCCCGTTCCTTACGGAAATACTCTTATTATGAGTCCTTGGAACTATCCTTTCCTTTTGACACTTGATCCTCTTGCAGATGCGATAGCGGCAGGTAATACAGCAATCGTAAAGCCGAGTGCATACTCTCCTGCGACAAGCAGAATCGTGGAGAAGATCATTAAGGAATGCTTTGCTCCCGAATACATTGCTGTCGTTACTGGCGGTAGAGCCGAAAACACAGCCCTTCTCGATCAAAAATTTGATTTCGTATTCTTTACGGGAAGTCAGGCGGTCGGCAAAGAGGTGCTTCGCCATACCGCAGAGCATCTAACTCCTGCGGTGTTGGAGCTTGGCGGCAAAAGCCCCTGTATCGTAGATTCGAGTGCAAATATTAAGCTCGCCGCAAAGCGTATTGTTTGGGGCAAGTATCTCAACTGCGGTCAGACCTGTGTTGCTCCCGACTATATCCTCTGCGAGAGATCGGTCAAGGACGAATTTGTAAAAGCCGTTGTCTCAGAGATCAAAAAGCAGTACGGTGCAAATCCCCTTGAAAATAAAGACTACGGCAAGATCATCAGCGAAAAGCATTTTGCCCGTCTGAGCACGTTGATCGATAAAAACAAGGTCGTAATCGGCGGCAACACAAACTCCGACACTTGCCAAATTGCTCCTACTGTGATGGATAACGTAACCTATGAAGATGCAGTTATGGGAGAGGAAATCTTCGGCCCCATTATGCCGATCCTCACCTTTGATGATTTTGATAGTGTTGTTGACGAGCTTAAGCAGAAAGATAAGCCCCTTGCGCTCTATCTCTTTACAAGCGATAAGAAGCATATTAAGCGCGTTACGACTGAGCTTTCCTACGGAGGCGGTTGTATCAATGATGTTGTCATTCATCTTGCCACAAGCGCAATGGGCTTTGGCGGCGTTGGGGAAAGCGGTATGGGATCCTATCACGGCAAGGACGGTTTTGATGCCTTCTCGCATTATAAATCCATCGTCGATAAAAAGACTTGGCTCGATCTGCCTATGCGCTATCAGCCCTTTAAGAGTAAGCTTTACGAAAAGCTTTTGCATATTTTTTTGAGGTGAATTATGAAGAAAACACAAAAACTGATGTTGGCAGTGAATATTGCTATTATTTCTGCCATTTTTGTAATGAATTATATTTACCAAAGCAACGGCTTTGACTTTACGCTGAAATGTATTTGCAGCGGCAGCTTTGCTCTGCTCGGTGTAATCAACTTGGTATATTCGCTCGCAACGAAAGCGGATAACAAGAAATTTTATATAGGAATGTCTGCAGGATTGATCCTCGCATTTCTTGGCGACGTACTGATTGGATACGATTTTATCGTAGGTGCGGCGACATTCGCTCTTGGTCATGTTTGCTTCGTAGTTGCGTATTGCTTTATGCAAAGAATGCAAAGGCTTGATTTTATCATCAGTGGCTCCTTGTTCCTCGGATGCTTGATCTTTCTTCTGTTCTGTCCCTTGCTTACATTTGATGTGGCGATATTCCGCGTTGTGTGTATCATCTACGCACTGATCATCTCTATGATGCTCGGAAAAGCGGTTGGCAACTTCGTCAGAGAAAAAACTCTCATAAACGGAACGATCGCGGTAGCGAGCGTGCTGTTCTTCTTCTCGGATTTGATGCTGGTGTTCGATTGGTTTATCGGACTTTGGAGCTGGACTGACCACGCCTGCATGGGAACTTACTACCCGGCATTGTGCTTTTTGGCACTCGCAATGTGTATAAAATCAATAAAAAATAATAGATAAATTTTTGGAGGAAACTATCTCTATGAACAAGATGGACGAAAAATACGAGGCGTTATTTACACCTTGGAAAATTGGAAACGTGGAGATCAAGAACCGAATCGTTATGTGCCCGATGGGCGGCACATCGCTCTTCGGTTGGTTTGAGCTTACGGGCTGCCATTTTGACAAGGAAGCGGCAAAGCTCTTTTTGGAAAGAGCTAACAACAACGTAGGTCTTATCATCCCCGGAATTGCTCCTCTGCGTGATACTTTTTGGGGCAAATGGCTCTGGCAGAACGAGAAGATGTTTAAAGATCTCAAGGTGTTTATGGACGAGATCCACAAGACCGGCGCAAGGCTCTTTATTCAATTGACAGCCGGAATGGGTCGCTCTTGGGCGATCACCGAGCTTGTAGCACCTCTTCACAAAAACAAATTCACACGTGCAATTATTAAGCCCATTATTGACACCTCACACGAGCTTGCCTCACCCTCTCCTCAGCCGTCAAGATGGGCGCACGATATCGAGTGCCCCGAAATGACGGTGGAGCAGATCCACGAGATAATCGAGGCGTTTGCAAAGACCGCGAAGCTCTGTAAAGAGGCAGGCGTTGACGGTGTTGAGGTTCACGCCGTTCACGAGGGATATCTGCTTGACCAATTTGCTATCGAATTCTTCAACAAGCGTACCGATGAGTACGGTGGAAGCTTTGAGAACCGCTATCGCTTTGCGGCTGAGGTCGTAAAGGCAATAAAGGAAGCTTGCGGAAACGACTATCCCGTATCTCTCCGTTACTCAGTAGAATCCAAGATGAAGGGCTTTTGCGAGGGCGCTATGCCCGGTGAGGACTACGTTGAGGTAGGACGCTCCATGGAGGAATCCGAAAAGGCGGCAAAGTACCTTCAGGATGTTGGATACGATATGCTCAACGCCGACAACGGCACTTATGACTCTTGGTATTGGGCTCATCCGCCGATGTATATGCCCGAAAACTGCAATCTTGACGACGTGGCGCATATTAAGAAATTCGTTGATATTCCCGTGGTCTGCGCAGGACGTATGGACGCGGAGGTCGGTGCGAAAGCCATTGCCGAGGGCAAAATAGACGCGGTAGGCGTTGCCCGTCAGTTCCTCGTTGATCCAGAATGGATCACCAAGCTCATTGAGGACAGACTTGAGGACATCAAGCCCTGCATCTGTTGTCATAGCGGTTGCTTTAATTTCTCGTCCTCCAAAGGACATGCAAATACCCAAGACCTTACCGACACCATGGGACTTGCGCGTTGCGCGCTCAATCCCGAAACCATGCAGTCGAAGAAATACCATATCGAGCCTGCAAAGAAGAAAAAGAAGATCGCCGTCATTGGCGGCGGTATCGGCGGTATGGAAGCAGCAATTGTGTGTGCAAAGCGCGGACATAGCGTAACGCTTTATGAAAAGAGTGATAAGCTCGGTGGCGTATTTATTGCGGCGGCAGCTCCTTCCTTCAAGGAAAAGGACAGAGCATTGATTGCATGGTATATCCGTGAGCTTGCAAAGCATCCCATCACTGTAAAGATGAATACCGAAATCAAGGATGTTAAATCCCTTGATGCTGATGAGATCATCGTGGCAACGGGGGCTGTGGCAAAGAAGATACCCGTAAAGGGCGCTGAAAGTGCTGTGGAAGCAGTAGATTATCTGCTTGGCAACAAGACAGTAGGTGAGAACGTTGTGGTTATCGGCGGAGGACTTACAGGATGCGAGATCGCATACGACCTCTATTTGAACGGCAAGAAGCCCGTGATTGTGGAAATGCAGGACGACCTCATCACAACCAAGGGCATCTGCCTTGCAAACACAAGCTATCTCCGTGACTTCTTTAAGACCAATAAAGTTCCCGTATATCTCGAAACCTCGCTTTGTGAGATTGGTAACGGTAACGTAACCATAAAGGATAAGGATGGAAAGACATTTGTCGTTGATACCGATTCTGTTATTCTTTCTGTTGGCTATAATCCTTCCCCCGTTGTGTCGCGTGGCAGACATATTCACGTGATCGGTGATGCTGATAAAGTCGGTAATCTCCGTACCGTTATTTGGGGTGCTTGGAACATCTGTATGAAACTGTAATAATTGGATAGGAGAAATAAAATGATACTTACAAAAGAACAGCAGGCGATCCTTGACGGCGCACAAGGTGAAACGCTTGCAAAGGTAATGAAAACGCTCGTGATGTACGGCGATGCGTTTGAGGCGGAAAAGCTTGTGCCGATCACCTCGAAATACAATCACCTTGTAACATCCTTTGGGCTTAAGGTAATGTCTCCCGTGTACGATCTGATGCAACAGCTTCTTGATGCAGGCGTATGCTCCGAGCAGAAATTCTCGGTAGACCCCCGTCCTCTTGATAAGAACGTCCCCGCGAATTTCTTGCAAAATCTCGTATTTAACAAGTTTATGTATACCAAGCAAGACTTTTACGAGGAACAGCTCGAAAAGCTTGGACTTATGGATAAAAACGCCTTTACCTGCACCTGCTATATGGACGAGGTCGGCAATAAGCCGAAGAAGGGAGACGTGCTTTCTTGGGCAGAATCGAGCGCGGTCGTTTATGCAAACTCTGTACTTGGCGCAAGATGTAACAGAAACTCGGGTATTATCGATATTATGGGCTCTATCGTCGGCTACGTTCCTTACTTTGGACTTCTCACCGACGAGGGCAGAAAAGCTACTTGGGTCGTAAAGATAAAGACTACCAAGAAGCCTGAAGCACAGCTTCTCGGCTCTGCTATCGGTATGAAGGTTATGGAGGACGTTCCTTACGTGGTAGGACTTGATCAGTGGATCGGCACGGAATTAAATGAATCCGCCTGCTCCTATCTCAAGGATTTCGGTGCGGCAACCGCTTCTAACGGTGCGGTAGGTCTTTACCATATCGCAAATCTCACTCCCGAAGCGGTAGAGCTTGGAGAAAGCCTTGTTGCCGAAGGCGCAAAGGAATATATCATTGACGACGCCGAGCTTGAAAGAGTTAAGAACAACTATCCTGTTATCTGGAAGAATCCCGATGTAGCTCCCAAGCTTTGCTTTGTCGGCTGTCCTCATCTCTCACTTGAACAGCTCAAGAGTTGGACGGTAGATATTGAAAACGAACTGAAAAAGAACGGCAAGAAAAAGGTTACGATCAATACCGTATTTACCGCCTCTCCAGGTGTGCTTGAAGCATTCAACAAGACCGAATATGCAGAAAGACTGAAGGCTACAGGCGTAATTACCTCGTATATCTGTCCTCTTATGTATATGAATAATCCTCTTTGCAAGAAGATGCCCGTTATTACATCTTCTAACAAGCTCCGCACTTATACGAGCGCAAGATATTACACCGATGCGGAAATACTTACTACTATTACGGGAGGTAAAAACGAATGAAAAAGTTTCAAGGAAGAGTAGTTACTCCCGGTGAGGCTACTGCTGAAGCGGTCGTAACGAAAGAAGGATTTAATACCTTGGCATCGCTTCAAATGGCGTTGCAGTTTGGTGATAAGGAAGTAAAATGCGGAGATCAGAGCAACAAGGAGCTTTACGGAAAATCTCTGCTCGGCAAGGCTCTTTGCCTGCCGCAGACCATTGGCTCTACCACGGGCGGTCTTGTGCTTTACTGTGCTTGCTCTATGCAGAAGAATCCTGCTTGTATGTTGTTTGCAAATCATATTGACTCACTTGCAGCCGCAGGTGCGGTACTCGCGGACGTTTGGGTTGACGGCGTTACCATGCCCGTGATTGACGGACTCGGCGAAGAGTTCCTCAACTATGTGAAGGATGGAATGAAGATCACCGTAAAGCCGAATGGCGTGGTTGAGGTAGAGTAATGGCAAAATCGTCAAAAATCATAAGTATTCTTTTAGCCATTGTTTTGTGTTTCATGCTCGTTGTATCTATCGTAGATACAAATGAAACGAGAAAAGACACGAACTTTAATCAAGAAAATATGATTGCGCATATTGAAAAGCTTTCCGAAAACGGCCCTCGTTCGATCGTTGACAAGAAAGCTAACGAAAAGGCGCTTGCGTATATCGTATCACAGATTGAGAGCTGGGGAGTAAAAGAGGGTGATACCACCGCAGCCCCTGCATATATGATACAAGATTATGTTGCGACTGATGAAACAGGAAGATATCAAAATTTCTATCTTCAAAACGTTATCGTACATATCCCTGCTAACGCAGAAAATACCACGGGTGAAGCTGTTATGTTTATGGGACATTTCGACTCCGTTCCAATGGGACAAGGCGCATCCGATGATGGTGTAGCTTGCGCGACGATGCTTGAATCCATCCGTTATTACCTTGATAAGATGGAAAACGGATATACGCTCACAAACGATCTTGTATTCTGCTTTGTAAACGGCGAGGAATACAATCTGTTCGGCTCTCGCGCATTTATGGAGGAATTCAAGGGCTTTGACAACATCGTTGATCGCATCAAATTTGGCACAAACCTTGAATCGCGCGGTACAGACGGAACTCTTATTATGTTTGAAACTGCAGCGAACAACTACAAAACTGTACGTATGTTCTCCGAAATCAATAAAAATGCCTTTACCTGCTCAATAGCAACGATGGTATACGATATGATGCCAAACGGTACGGATTTCAGCAATTTCAAGGAAGCATATCAAGGGCTGAACATGGCGAATATCGGCGGCGGTGAGAATTATCATACGCAGAACGATGCTCCACAAAACGTGGGAATGACCTATCTCTCGCAGCAGGCGCAGATCGTTGACGCAATCATTGAAAAGCTTGGAAGCTACGATCTTGATCAGCTTTATGATGCAGATGAGTCGGCGATATTCTTCTCCTATCTCAATCTCACTACGGTCGTATATAACCACACCGTAACCATCGTTCTTGCGATTATTGCCATTATTCTTCTTGTCTTGAACATTGTTCTCTCGGCAATTTACCGTAAGCAAAACAACGTAGGAAAAACGGCAAAGGCAACGCTTGCAATTGTCGTAGGACTTGTTCTTTCTGCAGGCGTTACGTATTTGTTCTATTATCTGTTCCAACTCATCGCAGCCCTATTCGGTGTAATTGACATTCACATGATAGGTACGATCACCTACTCCAACGTGGCTATTGTGATCGGTATCGGTCTTACGGCATTGGCTGTTTCCGTATTGACCACACATTTTGCGACCAAATGGTTTAAGATCGAGCGCAGGGATCTTACGAGAGCGTTTGCATATATTCATACAGTTCTCGGTATTGTGCTGTCATTCGTTTTACCTCATGCAAGCTATCTGTTTATTTTCAGCGGTATTCTTCTGCTTGTAAATGAGCTACTGATCACCATGATCAAGAAAACAGATTTTGCAAACTACCACGGCGAGCTTCTTGCAACCGCGCTGTATTTCCCAATCGTTATCCCCGTGATCTTCTTGGCTACCTCGGCGCTCGGTATGACAATGGCATACGTATACGGTCTTGTTTTTGCCTTGACTCTGTTTGCGGTAGGTGTATGTATTACTCCTCTGTGCGAGAGATTCTCGGTTCGCTCGATCGTGAAAGCGATCAAAAAGAAGGACTCGAAAGTATCGGCAGCAGAAGGCGCGCTCCATATCCTTGCTTGTGCCATGATCATTCTCTTTGCGGTAAGCGTAATCAAGCCCAACGCAAGCGTAAATCTTCAGGGAAAGCAGAATATCGCAAAGCTTCCGTATGACGATGCTCTCATATACGTGAGCGATGCGGATGGAGATTACGAATATCGAGCATACGACCTCAACGCATACGGTGCGCTTCAGAAATATGCATCCGAAATGAAGTATAGCGGAGAATATTATGTCGGCAAGGAAGAAAAGCAAAACATTGAGCTTGTGGCATTGGCTACCTCTGATGCCAACGTGCTTACCGTGAAAAAGAATGTTGAAGATTCCTTGGTATATCTTGATTTCAAAAACATTAATGCAGAATCCTTTACAGTTAATGACGGTATCACAACACGCACCTATAACTTTGAGGATAAAGATACGTATTCCATCAAGCTTCACAGCGAGTGTACTGTTACGGTTAACGGTGGAACTGCCGAAGTGGAATACAAAGAGGTTCTGCGCGATTATGCAGAGCTTATCCCCACGGAATATGCAAATGACAGCGAAAAGCTTCATTTCAACCTTTGGTTGACAGCCGAGTTTCAGCTTGGCAAATAAAAGAGGTGCAGTATGAAAAGATATGCTATTTACGGCGCAGGCTCACTTGGAACGGTGCTTGGCGCTTACATCACAAAAAACGGCGGTCAAATAGACCTTATCAACCGTAATAAAGCGCACGTTGAAGCGCTTCGCAAAAACGGAGCAAAAATTACGGGAACCGTGGAAATGACCGTTCCCGTAACGGCATATACTCCCGATGAAATGAGTGGCAAATATGATATCGTTCTTCTTCTGACAAAGCAGCTTTTGAACAAGAAGGTCGTAAACTTCCTCGCCGACTATCTTGCGGATGACGGTGTGATCGTTACTCTTCAGAACGGACTTCCCGAGCCCGGCATTGCTGAGATCGTTGGCTCTCACCGCACGATGGGTTGTGTTGTTGAATGGGGTGCGGCATTGACTGCTCCCGGCGTTTGTACCTTGACGAGTGAAGTGGATAGCCTTTCATTCCACATGGGTAAAATGGACGGGATCACTGACAAGAAATTCAACGAGGTTAAGAGCTTGCTTGAATTGATGTGTCCCGTTCACGAGGAAAGCAATCTTATTGGCGCGCGTTGGTCGAAGCTTCTTATCAACGCAACGTTTTCAGGACTCGGAACGGTTGTTGGCGGTGTGTTCGGTGACGTATCCGAAAATAAAACCGCACGCAAGGTTGCTATTCGTTGTATGAAGGAATGTATCGATGTCGGTCACGCCGCAGGCGCGGAATTTGCTCCCGTGCAAGGTAAGAATATTACGGCGTTGTTCTACTACAAAGGTGCGATCAAGCGATCCTTCGCAACAATGCTGATCCCGATTGCTATGAAAAAGCATCGCAACATTGAGCCTTCCATGCTTCAGGACTTGAAGAAAAACAAGCCTTGCGAGATCGATGCGATCAATGGCGTCGTTTGCGAATGGGGCAGAAAATGCGATGTGAAAACACCAATAAACGACAGAATCGTTGAAATCGTAAAAAAATGCGAAAGCGGAAAGCTGAAGCCGCAGGCAAGCAACCTCTGTCTGTTTGAGGATCTGCTTTGATTTTGGCAAAGGAACGCAGTTTTGCATTACTGCGTTCCTTTGCGTATTAGGATAGGTGTAATGATGAAAAAAGGGTTAATTATGGAAGGCGGAGCAATGCGTGGGATGTTCACCGCCGGAGTGATGGATGTTCTTATGGAGAACGGAATACAATTTGACGGTGCTATCGGTGTATCAGCGGGTGCTGCCTTCGGCGTGAATTACAAATCAAAACAGATTGGGCGCGTGCTTCGTTACAACACAAGATTTGTTTGTGATAAGAGATACTGCGGCTTGCGTGTACTTCTTAAAACCGGAAATATATACAGCACACAGTTCTGCTACGAGGAAGTTCCTTTGAAGCACGATATTTTTGATTTCGATACTTTTGAGAAAAATCCGATGGAGTTTTATGTAGTCGCTACCGATATTGAATCGGGAAAGGCGGTCTACCATAAGTGCGAAGGTCGTAATGACCATTGCTTTGATTGGATTCGCGCATCGGCCTCCATGCCTCTTGTTTCTCAATTCGTAGAGATCGACGGACAAAAGCTGCTTGATGGCGGTATCTCGGATTCTATTCCTGTGAAATACTTTGAGAGCATCGGATACACGAAAAACATTGCGGTGCTTACACAATGTAAGGGTTATCAGAAGAAGAAAAACGAAGCCATGCCGATTGTAAGGATTAAATACAGAAAATATCCAAAGTTAATTGAAACGCTGGCAAATCGGCACCTCGTATATAATGATACGCTTGCGTACATCGGGGAAAAGGAACAAAACGGAGAACTTTTTGTAATTCGTCCCGAACAAGAGCTTCCTGTCAGCCGCGTGGAAAAAGACCCCGAAAAACTGAAAGCGGCTTATGAAATCGGAAGAAACACAACGCTAAAAAATCTCAATAAAATTACTGCTTTTCTTTCATCGGAGGATCATTAAGAACACAATTTTTGCATCGCTGTAGTCAAAGAAAACGCCCGACGAGAAAAGCAGCTTCAAAAAGTGGTCTGTCCCAAAATGTAGGACAGACCACTTTTGCGTGAAGAATTTGCACAGATTTGTGAAATTCAAGGCGATATTTACAGTTTTTCTTTTTCTGCCGTGGGATGTTATTGGACGAAAACATAGAGAAGTCAAGGGATTTTGTGCTATTTTCGTCTATCTCGTGATATTGGATAAATGGTAGGAAGGAAAAATCGAGCCGCTTACTTGAAAAAGGTCGCAAAATATGGTAAAATTATAATACCTAAAAATCACACGAAAGGAGGGATACCTTTGACGGCAGAAAAGAAAAAAGTGTATGGCAATATGCGGATCATGGCGATCCAAGGCAAAGACCTGTTCCGCGCCGAAGCGATCACCGCGCTGAAGAACGGAAAGCCCAACCCCGAAGCCTTTGACGGCATCATCGACGAGAGCCTTGATACAGACAAGCTGTGTGAGGTGTATAAGGCGCACGATGCAGAGATAGGATATCCCTACCTTGCGGATAAAAAATATTGCAGAGCCATTGTAAGCGTGTCCTTCGATTACGCCGTCAAGCTGTTTGAGCAATACGGTCGGCGCTTCGTGCGGTACGGTTACACCGTCACCGATGCGGATATGGTTGACCACGCTTGTGTGCGAGAGGTGGACGGCGCGGAGATGCTCGTCGCAATCGAAATCCCATACGAGAACGATAAGAGCTACGCACCCGTGGAAAATCCTCTCTCTGCCGAGCTTCTCGGAAAGTATTTCGAGTACGATGCGGAAAAGAAGGAATACAAGCGGAGCAAAAAGGATATCCCTTCTGCCGTGAAATGCGATAAAATCCGTGAGCAGCTATATGCTGACGGCTTCGACATCGACGGCATCCACTATGTTCGCTACAAGCGAAGCGCAGGCAGTAGCCGTGACGGACGGTGCTTGTTCATCGCCGAGCCTCTCTACGCCGACATGATGACGTGGAGTGCCTGCGGCCTTTTTGCGGATACTGTTTCGGATCAGGCATCGTGGCAGGCATATATCGCGCTTACGCTCAGTAGCATTGAGTCGGCAATCAGGCTTCCGAAAAAGTCGATCCTTATCATTCCCGATAAGGTCAGCCGTTTTAAGACTAAAGCCGTATGCGTAAAAGAGGATGCGGAAGAAGGTCTTACGGCAGAGGAAGAAGAAACCGAGATCGAGAACGTGATATGGGATGGCGAAGCACTCCTTGACGTGAGCGAGTTTGAAAGAGCCGGATACTCTGACAAAGGCATGATGCTCCTTCGTAACCGCTTCTTCAAGACCTGTGCATTCAACACGAACTTACAGAAATGGTTTGCCGACAACGGCATTAGCACCGTCGGACAGCTCTCAGGCTACACAACCGCGCGAAAGGTTGAGGATATCAAGCTTGTCATAACCGAGAGCAGCCTCAAATACCTCAAATTTATGCCGAAGGACATGAGCCTTGGCGAAGCCTTCAAGTCTTGGCTTGATGCCTTGTATGAGGGCAAGACCACATCCACCTTCGGCGTGGTTAAGACGGATAAAAAGCCTCTGCATATGTTCGGCAATATGGTGTATACCAACTATCAGCTCATCAACACCGTCAATGCGGCGCCCGAGCAGATAGCAAGATTCGTTGCTCCCACGCTTGACTACCTCGGCAAGATACAGTCCGATCCTATGTTCCTCCGCTACTATGCCAAGGTTGCAAGCTACGACCATATCACAGGCGGTCTTGCTCCCATGAACGTGGAGAATTATCGCCACAGAGTCATTATGGATATGATGGCGCGGACGGAGGATTTTCAGCGGACGGATTTTTATAAATCCTACCGTGATGAGCTTTGCCGTAGCTTCAAGGAGCGTATAAAAAAAGGCAGAATATTGGTTGAGGGAAACTATCAGACCATATTCGGTAACCCTTACGAATTTTTATATGCGACGGTACACAAGGACTACGAGCCGACCGAGTCGCTTCTGTTTGAGGAAAACGAAGCCTACACCAACAGATTCGAGGACGGCGAATGGTTGCTCTGCGCGAGAAGCCCGCACATTACGATGGGCAACCTCTATATCGTACAGAACCAAAGCTACGAGGAAATCGAAGAATACTTCAATCTGACCACTGCCATTGTTTGCGTGAACGCCATCGGCAATAATATTCAGCAAAGGCTGAACGGTTGCGACTACGATTCGGATACCATGCTCGTTACACCGAACAAGCTCCTCTGCGATCCTGCCAATGAGGAATACTATCACTACGGTGTTCCCGTGTGCAAGATAGCGCCGTCAGGAAAAACCGATTACGAGAATTCACCGAGAGGTCTTGCGAAGCTCGACCGTGTTATCGCAAACAATCTCATCGGAGAGATCGTTAATCTTTCGCAGTTCCTTAACAGCCTCTATTGGAATGAGATCGCCTACGGCAGAACGATGGACGAGGTCAAATGGATCTACCTTGACGTGTGCAAGCTCGCCGTTCTTTCAGGCATGGAGATTGATAAAGCCAAGAGAATGTATGCGGTGGATGCAGGCAAGGTGCTTCGAATTCTCAAAAAGCCGAGGGATGCCTACAAGAAGAATAACGGCGGCAAGCTCCCCGAATTCTTCCGCTTCATCACCGAAGGCGAAGCTCCCGAAACCGATAAGTCGGTCACGCTTAATACTCCGATGTCCTTCCTCTACGATATCGTGGAGGGATACAAGAGCAAGGTGAGAAAGACCAAGAACGTTCCGCTGACCGATCTGTTCGAGCTTGATGCGAAGGACAGCGGCGCCAACGATACGCATAAGAAACAGAATATAATAAAAATCGTATCGGAAGCGGAGAAAGCGATACGCACGCTGATGATGAAAGCGAAGAAAGCCGAGGACGGTGACAGAGCCATCTACGTGAAGAAAGCGCAAGAAATCTTCGAGCGTACTCTCTCTGCCGTAAGCAAAAATATTGTCAACGACCATATCCTCTGCCTGCTCCTCAAGGAGCTTGACAAAAAGAAGGACAGCGCGGTATCAAGATTCAGGCATCTGCTGTTCGCCTGCCTTGTGTATGAGGACGGTCGCAGATTGCTCTCCAAGGTCAAGGGAGCGCGGGATTACATCTATCCCGAGCTTGTATTCTGGAATGACGATCCCGGCGAAGCGTGGAATCTGATCACGGAAAATATCCTCGGATACCTTCACGTGATCATAGATAACTCGCAGAACACAGAGCAGCTTAAAGAAAAATTCTATTCAAAATAATTCCTACCAACACCATGAGTGTCGAGAAAAATCTCGGCACTCTCTTTTTTTATTCTCAAAATCAATTTTTAATAAAGGAGCTTACTATTATGAAAACCATTCAAAATGCAATTAAAGCTTTACGAAGGAGGTACTGCCTTGAGATACTACGATCCTAAACGCAGAGATAACCCCGGCGATTTCTTTCCGATGCCGAAGGCTGTGTTTCGTCTCGGACTCGACTACGGAGAGATCGCTCTCCTTGCATTCCTCATGTACTGTGAGGACAGGAAAACCTTCACGTGCCATCCGAGCTACGCTACCATCGGGAGTGCACTGGGTATGAGTAACAACACCGTCAAGAAATATGTAGATAGCCTTGAGCGCAAGGGCTTCATCTATACCGAGTCGACGATGGTTCGTACTCGTGACGGTCGCGCTCACAACGGTAGCCTTCAGTATACCTTGCAACCGATCAAGCCCATTGAAGAAGCCTACTTCGAAAGGCAGCTCCGTGAAGCCGAAGCCCGTATGCGTTACCAAAACGCTATGAAAAAATTCAAAAAGAAAGGAGGAAAACTTGATGAAGCAGTCGATTTATAAAAGCAAAGATGAGATGCCTATGTTTCTCACGGTAATGGATGTTGCGAATCTGCTTGGGATCTCCCGTGCAAGTGCCTATGAGCTTGTTCGTGAGGATAACTTCCCGAAGCTGAAGATCGTTCAAGGACGAACCATTATACCGAGAGATCGACTCCTCGAATGGCTCGATGAGCAGACGAGATACGATGAGCTTCCGAGGTAAGTGCTATGGTAAAATTAGATTATCAGCAGGCTCGAAAGGTTCACAAGCTCATCCGCAAGGAGTGCTGTAATTGCGTAGACGGCAACTGTGTTCTGCTCGACGATGTGTGCGTGCAGCTGATCAGTCAGCACAACATCTACTGTAATTATTTTCTCCGCGCGGTGCTTCCGCTTGACAAAAATCTTCATGCGGAGCTATGCTCAAAGGATGCAAAGCGGTGCGAGGTGTGCGGAAAACATTTCACTCCGAGATGCAATCGGCAAAAGTATTGTGACGGATGCTCTCCCACAAAACGCACGGAGTATATGCGAAATTTCATGAGAGAAAAACGCATGGAGTGTTAGCATTTAGAGCCGAAAAAGTCAAGGGAAATCAAGGGGTTTTGAAGCCCCGTCAACGAGGGGTAGGCATATACGGTCTACTCCTTATTCAATCGCAAAATAGCACGGTGAGCGCAACGATAAGTGAACCGTGTACTACGCGCTAAGAGGGCTAAATCAGCCCTCTTATTTTTTAGCAGGATAAAGCCGCGGCTCACCTCGGCAATTCACATCGCACGGCAACGCCGAGCGAGGCAAAAAAGTCAGGTGTTACAAGGCTTTTCGTAGATATGGCGGTATATGCGCCACCGTATCTCATGGCGCCTATTTACGAGAAATGCGATATACGCATGCAGTCAGCATAAGGCATTTCGGGCTGTTTTGCGTATCTCGGGATAGGCGCCTATCACAGAAAAACAAATCTATTACAATTTACGGAGGTAACCAAAAATGACAACCAAAAAGAAAAATAATGAGGCGATGCCTGCGATCAGCGTTCGCCTCAGACAAGATCAAATTGAAGAATGCGAACGGCTTTATAAGAAGCTCGGACTTGAATCGAGAAACGATTTTATTCGGGATGCGATTGATTTTTATTGTGAATATCTTCGCTGTCCCGAATCGGTGAAATTCTTAACGCCGGCTCTTGAATCTGTCATCAGCGGAAAAATTCGTGACACGGAAAATCGCCTGTCGCATTTGCAATTCAAAACAGCCGTCGCGATTGAAAAGCTCTATCTTCTTCTCGGAGATGAGTTTGAAAAGAGCGACGATGACTTCGATGAATATAGAGAAGCCGCCGTTCTCAATGTGAAGCAAACCAACGGCTCGTCCCGTTATTGATTGCGAGGTGAAGTATGGCAGGTCTTATATTCAAAGCACCGTACTATAAGCCCGGACACAAAACCGAGAACGGACAGAGCCGCGGAGGTCTTGCTAAGTACGTTGCTACGCGCGACGGTGTAGAAATTCTCCGAAGCGGTATGCTCGGATATATCGGAGAACGCCGTGGCTCTCACGGAATGTTTACTGACGAGGGAGAGGTGATAAACCTCTCCGCCGTCGGCGAAGAAATGGATGAGCATACGGGAAATATATGGGGCTTGATATTCTCACTCACGAGAGAGGATGCGGAGCGACTCGGATATAATTCTGCGGTCGAGTGGATGAATCTTCTTCGCTCCCGACGGAATGATATCGCAAAGGAAATGAACATCGCTCCCGAAAATCTTCGTTGGTATGCGGCGTACCATAACGCCGAAACGCATCCGCACGTGCATATGCTCGTGTGGTCGAAGCGTCCGCAAGAGCCGTATCTTTCCACCACGGGAATTTATAATATCAAGCATACGATTGCGGGTGATATATTTCGCCAAGAGCATCTGTGTATTTATAAGAAGCAGACTCAGGCAAGAGATGATCTCAAGGCAGAGTTCCGCGCGAGAATGCGTGAGCTTGAATATGAAATACGCCGAGGTGACTTCGAGTTCGCTCCCGAGCTTGTGCAGAAATTCTCTCTGCTGTGTGAAAAGCTCTCCGAGCATAAAGGCAAGAAGCAGTACGGATATCTCAATAAAAATACGAAAAAGATCGTCGACGATATTGTAAAAATGATTGCCGCAGACGGAAGGATCGCAGAGCTATACGACCTGTGGTATCAGTGCCAATGTGAAATCCATCGCACCTATACCGATGAGATGCCTGCGAAAATTCCGCTTGAAGAAAACAAGGAATTCAAATCGGTTCGCAACAATGTGGTCGCCACGGCGTTTGAGATCGGTCACATTCCTATGCAACGCCGCCGTGAGATAGACTACGACTATACCGAGATGCGAGATAAGGCAAACGATTTTGAATATCTCTGGGAAAAAGCGAATGACGGTTATATCATGGCAATGTACCGACTCGGCAGATATTATCTCGAAAATACGACCGAGATGATAGATGCGGAGTATTGGCTGGAGCAAGCGGCAGAGGAAGGATATACCGCCGCCATGTATCAGATCTATAAAGCGTACCGTGACGGAAAATTTACGACCACGCCAAGCAACAAGATGAAATATCTTCGCATGGCGGTGGATGAGGAATTATTTTACGCCGAGTATGAATACGCAAAAATTCTCAGGGAGAGCGATCCCATACTGTCGAGGGAATACCTTGAACGCGCGGCGAAGCACGGAAGCTGTCAGGCGCAGTACGATCTCGGCAAGATACTTGCGGAAGAAGGACGGCAAGAGGAAGCATTCGAATACTTCGAATCCGCCGCCAAGCAGGATCTATGGTCAAAGACGAGCCTTGGACTAATGTACTGCTACCGCTTTGATGAATGGGATCTTGGCATGGAGCATCTGAACGAAGCCGCCGAGTGCGGATACGAGCCTGCCGTTGAAGCGGTAAATGCAATCCACCGTAACCTCAACGCGCAGATCGTGTTCGGTGTATGCGACCTTCTTTATTACGCATCCAATATCATCGACGATAGAGCCGAGGATATGTATACGCAGGATCGTTTGCCTGTCATTGACAAGAAGCAGCGCCGTGAGATTAGGGCGAAGAAGCAAGGTCTTACGATGGGAGGAATGTGATGGCGGCAATTGATAACAAATTGATAACTCTGCAGACAACCGCTGGATATTCAGTTGAACCTGTGGTATGTTTGTGGTACGAACAAAAATCTAAAGAAAGGACGAAAAAATATGGCTAACAAACGCAGACCGCAAGGCGACGGCACTATCAGAAAAAGAAACGACGGACGGTGGGAAGCTCGAATTATTATCGGTCACAAGAATGACGGCTCACCCATGTATAAGTCGGCATTCGCCAAAACACAGAAAAGTGCTCTAAAGGAACTGCATCAGCTCATAGAGCTGTACCGTGATGTTGACCTCACCGAAGAATGCCGAATGACACTCGGCGAGTGGATGGACAAGTGGCTTGATGAGTATATGATATTCACCGTCAGAGAAAGTACACTTGACAGCTACCGATGCCTTGCCGAGAACCAAGTGAAGCGGTTTATAGGAGAGAAACAACTGTCCTCCCTCACAACCGCTGAGCTTCAAAAATTCTATAACAAAATAAAAAAGGAAGGTAGAGTGAAGCCGAATCGTGAAGGCTCATACGAGCTTGCCGACAGTATGGTGCGAAAGATCCACATGATGCTTCACGAAGCCTTGGACACGGCAGTCAGAGAACGCCTCATCGCAAAGAACCCGACAAACGGTACAACGATACCGAAAACCAACTATCCCGAAAAACAGATACTCGGTGATGAACAGCTCGAAACCTTCCTTGAAGAAATCAAAAAAGAAGAATATTGGTGTGACTTCTTCTATGTAGAGGTGATGACAGGCTTACGCCGTGGTGAGATATGCGGTCTCAAATGGAGCGACATCGACTTCGACGCCAACAAGCTCCGAGTGCAAAGGTCGGTATCCGCAAAGAAAGGCGGTGGCTTAAATATCGGAGAAACCAAAACGAACACGGGTACTCGAATTATCACTATGCCGCCGAGTGTCAGAGAGGTACTGCAAAACCGTAAACAAACGGCAATCACCGAATGGGTGTTTCCGGCATTCTTGAATCCTGAACAGCCGATACACCCCGAAGCAGCCTACCGAAAGCTAAAGGTGATACTCAAACACGCAGAGCTTCCGCTGATACGCTTCCACGATCTTCGCCACACCTTCGCAACCCACGCAATGAAGGGCGGTGTCGATGCGAAAACGCTCTCGGGCATCCTCGGGCACACAAACGCCTCGTTCACGCTTGACACCTATACCCACGTAACAAGCGATATGCAGAAGAACGCATCCGCCGTCGTAGGCAATATGATGCAAAAAATAATGATAAAGGAGTAAATAATGGCAAATAAAAAGAGAAAAAACGGAGAAGGTACGGTACGCCTTCGAAAAGACGGACGGTGGGAAGGACGAATCGTTGTCGGTTATGCCGACAATGGCAACCCACGGACAAAAAGTGTCTTGGCGAAAACCAAGACAGAGTGCCTGGAAAAGCTCGAAGCACTCAAGGAGCAATGCGGAAGAACAAGTGATAAATTAAAGCCCGATATGCCGTTCGGTGATTGGATAGACTTCTGGTATCAGAATTTCTCCAAGCCGAAAATACGGCTGACCACGCAACTGAGCTACGAAGGAAGAATCTATACGCACATTATCCCCGAAATCGGTAAGATACCGCTGAACAAGCTCACGCAGAACGACCTACAACAATTTTACGCAAGGCTGAAGAAAGGCGGTCGCAAACGCTTCGTGGAGCAATACGGCGAGGGTTTGTCCGACAGAATGGTACGCTCCTGCCACACCACCTGCCGAACGGCACTCGAAAAGGCGGTGGTGGAAGGACTTATCACAAACAACCCTGCAATCGGATGCAGACTGCCACCGAAGAAAGCAAAGGAAATGCAGGTGCTGACTCAGGCAGAGATCCTACGCTTCCTTACACGAGCGAAAGAGGAAGGCTACTACGAAATGTTCCTCCTCGAGCTGACCACGGGAATGCGTCGAGGGGAGATCATAGGGCTGAAATGGCGTGACCTTAATCTGCAAACAGGCGAGCTTCGCATCACACGGCAGGTCGTAAAGACAGGTTCATCAAAGGAAATCTTCGTACCCAAGACAAAATCCTCGGTACGCACCATCCTCCTTCCGCCCGATATGGTGGAGCTTCTCGCAGAGCTGAAAAAGCAGACCAAGGGCGAGTGGATGTTTCCATCACCCGTAAAAGAGGGAGAGCCGAGAAATCCCACGGCGGTGTATCACCGATTCCAACTGATCCTTGAACGCTCCCACTGCAAGAAGATACGCTTTCACGACCTACGTCATACCTTCGCAACTATGGCACTCGAAAACGGCATGGATATCAAGACACTCTCCGCTATGATAGGTCACATCAGCTCAGAAACTACCTTGAACATCTACAGCCACATCACCGACACCATGCAACAGCAGGCAGCGGTTCGTATCGACCGAGAGATCGGCGGTACAAACGCAGAAATGCCCGAACCGCCGCCTCCCAAGGTAAGTGCCGAACCAAGCCACGAAAACGCCACAGAAACGGTTTTTGAGCCGTATAAGCCCAAGATACGAAAGAGTGGCACGGGATGCGTGACGATGATAAACGACCACCTCTACGAAGGACGGTTCACGCCAAGAGTCAACGGCAAACGAATATCCAAGAATGTCTACGCAAAGACACGAGAGGAATGCGAGGAAAAGCTCGCAGAGCTGATAAAGACGATGAAAGCCGAAATTGCGGAGATGAAAAAGCAAGCGAAGAACGCATAAGGAATGAGGGCTGACGAAAAATAATCGTCAGCCCTAAATTTTGCAATAATTCATTTTTAGTATTGACAAAAATACATATTTGATATATAATATTTGTATTATCACGATTAAGGGAGAGGAATATGGAAAAGAAGCCTGTCATTGTTGCGCAAAGGTTGACCGAGCTGAGAGAAGGAATACACGTATCTCAAGCGAGGCTTGCGGCGGTGTTCGATTTGGATCAGCCTGCGATTTTTCGCTATGAAAGCGGTAAATCCTTTCCGCCATACGGCGTGCTGATGCAGTATGCGGATTTTTTTGGCGTATCGCTCGATTATATATTCGGACGGTGTGACGAGCCGCGCGGACAGTTATACGATGCCAAGCCGAAATCCATCGAGGATGCGCAGCTTTCCGCATTTCTTACTATGTGCTTTGATCCTTCCTCGCCTGCCAATGCGAAACTGAAAGAAGCGGTACGCAGGATCTTAGAGGAGGAAACCCAAAATCGCGAAATATCCAAAGGAGAAACAATAAAATGAACGTAAAAAAAGTAGCGGTGAATGAAAAAACGGTTGCCGTGATTACGGGAAGCGAAAAAATATTGACCGACGTGCAATCGGCTCTTGACCTCATTATGAGAGCAAAATATGAGGTCGGAACAAATTTGATTGCCATTGAAAAAAGTGCCGTGGCAGAGGATTTCTTTATTCTTAGCAGAGGACTTGCCGGAGAAATACTCGAAAAATTCATCACCTATCAAGCAAAGATCGCGATCTTTGGGGATTACTCGCACTACACAAGCAAGCCGCTAAAAGACTTTATCTATGAGAGTAACAAGGGCAAGGACGTGTTTTTTGTTGCAACACAGGATGAAGCTGTCCGGATGCTGACACGGTAATTCCAATTTATCGGTGAAATAGACTCGACAGAGGGCTGACGAAAAAATCGTCAGCCCTCAAATTTTGCGGTGCAGTAAGCAAAGAAAAACCTAAATTATTCAGCAATTACTTGATCGCCTAAAAGAATATCTCCATCCTTCGTAGGGAAATAAACTTGCTTTGCAGGGATATAGTTGTATGCCCAATCCTTCAGTTCGAACAAAGCTGAAAGTTCATTCGGAATATCGAGTTCAGCATCTAATCCGGACACTATTTTTTGCAGGTATTTCATTTCTATGATAAAAAGTCCTCCAAGAGCATTGAGTACTTTTTCTAATGATGCGTCGCTCTTATTGGATGTTCTGCTATGTTTGATTTTATCGAAAGACTCCCACCATGGCAATGATTGTTTTGCTCGAGTCGCATCCCAACCGTCAAAAGGTTTTATAGTTATATTATAATTGATAATCTCAACCTCTTGAGTAACTATAGATGGAAAATCAGAAAGTACAAAATTTGCATAGTCGGTAATAAATTTGTAATCATCTGGGTTATAAGAACAATAAACCTTAAAAAAAGAATCCAATTCGGAACCTATTGCCTGTAATAAATTGGCATATTGATTTGAAAAAGTAGTAAAATTATTATTATCCAAATCAACATACTGTAGCGTATTAACAAATTGCTTTTCAAGCATCAAATAATACTGCCAATAATCCTTTAAAAATTCCTGTCGTGTCATATGTCCTCCTGTAATAAAAACATTAAAAGCCGCAAAGCATCCCCTACTTTGCGGCTTCGATTTTGCGGTCAAAGCCGCAATTTTGGTCGGAGTGACAGGATTCGAACCTGCGGCATCGACGTCCCAAACGTCGCGCGCTACCAACTGCGCCACACCCCGATGTGTGAAAAATATTGAATTTTTGAGGTTTTTCCGTAAGTGGTCAAATCTGTGGTCAAACCACTTTTATAGAGATTTTTACAAGAGAGTAGAGTGCCGAAAAAGTCAGTGTTTACAAGGCTTTTCGGCGCTTTTGATTTTTATCTGGGGTAGGCTCGGTGTCCTGCTCCCAAAGCACGCGCGCTACCAACTGCGCCACACCCCGAAGTTTACCGTAACATTATAACAGAAAAGCGAGGATTTGTCAATATACTTTCTCAAAATCCCCTTGGACGGTATTTCATAATTCCTCGGATGGCTCAGCGTTCAGGGAGAATTCAAAAAGGGCTTGTATTTTAGCCGCAAGTGCGTTATAATAAAAGAAAACGCCAAAAGGAGGGGCATTATGATTTATACCGTCACTTTGAATCCTTCATTGGATTATCATTTATATCTTACGGCGTTGTCTGTGGGCAACGTGTATCGCACGCAGCATACGGGCATAACCTTCGGCGGCAAGGGGATCAACGTCTCCGTGATTTTGTCCCGTTTGGGGATCCCCAATACCGCACTGGGCTTTGTGGCAGGATTTACCGGGGATGAGCTGTGCGCGCGGCTGACCGAAGCAGGGGTGCGGCAGGACATGATCCGATTGGAAAACGGATATACAAGGATCAACGTCAAGCTCCACGCGGCTGATGAAACCGAGATCAACGCGGCGGGAGCAACCGTCACGTCGGACGCGATGGAGGTATTGCTTGGCAAGCTGGAGCTTTTGAACGGCGGGGATGAACTGGTGCTTTCGGGTAGCATCCCGCCATCCCTTCCCATTGCTGCGTACGGGAATATCATGGCGCGCTTGAAAAGCAAGGGCGTTCGATGTGTGGTGGATGCCGAGGGAGACGCGTTGTTGGCAACGCTGCCGTATGCGCCGTTTTTGATCAAGCCAAACCTGCATGAGCTGTCCATGCTGGCGAGAGAGCGGTTGACGACGGATGCGGAGATCATTTCCGCTGCCCGAGGTCTGCAAGCACGAGGTGCGCAAAACGTGTTGATTTCGCTGGGTGCACGTGGTGCGATTTTGTTGGATGCGGATGGCGGATGTCATATTGCCCCGGCCTTTGTTGGAAATCCTGTGAATACCGTAGGCGCGGGGGATTCTATGGTAGCCGGTTTTTTGGCGGGTCTTCCCGAAGGCTACGAATCTGCTCTGCGGATGGGTCTGGCGGCAGGATGTGCCACGGCCTTCGCCGAAGGCTTGGGTGAAAAAGAGACGATCCTCGCGTTGTATCACAACCGCAGTTAAGCTTTCGCAAGGCAAACGAACAGCTTTCCTACCGAATATCCATTCAGGAAGGACATCTTTAAAAACATCGGCGGCGTAGCGTCGGAAAACGTTTTTGAGGGTGTCCTTTTTTCTTGACAAGTAAAGGAAAATACGCTATAATGAAGATACTCCGCCGGGAATGCTTTCCGGCATATGTGATCGGAGGTTTATGATGAGAAATAATCTATACTTCAAGCGTTATTTGTGTTTACTGTTAGCGGTTTTAATGCTTTTGTCGGTTCTGGCCGCTTGCACGGAGCAGAATGCTCCTGCCGAAACAGCTTCGGATACGGAGGTATCTCCGGCGGATACCGATGCCGAGACACAAGCTGATACCGAAGATGACACGGGGGCTGATACGGAAGCTGATACGGAAGCCGACACCGAGGAGGAGACCGATCCTCCCGCGACCGAGCCGCCCGCCGTATCTCTGGATCAGCTCACCTTCACCCCCGCCTCCCCTGAGGGGCAGGTGCTGACCGAGAAGGGTCACTCCCCTCAGATCCTCATCCATAACTATAATGAGACTGCCATCGACGCCCTGGGACGCGTCCTTCCTACATCCAGCGAGACGGGACTTCCCAAGGAAGGGAAGTACGTGGGGCTATTCTATTCCCTTTGGACGGTGGGTTCCACTTGCGACGTGGACAACTCCAAGGTCATGGCTGTCAACCCCTACAAGCCCAATTTCGGCCCCCGCTGGGGATTTTGCTTCTGGAGCGAGCCCGAGACGGGCTACCACCGCGCCGACGACGTCTGGCAGATCCGTCGGGATATGTATTATTTTGCCATGGCAGGCGTGGACTTCCTTTACTTTGACATGACCAACGGCTATCTTTACGAGGACGCCATGACCGTATTTCTTGACACCTGCTTGCAGATGCGTGCCGAGGGGCAAATGACACCCTATGTGGTTCCGTGGTGCTTTGGAAGTGCCACCCCCGGACAAGGGGATACGGGTAAATTTTACGAGCTGTTCATGACCCAGGAGAAATACAAGGATCTGTGGTTCTACTGGGAGGGCAAGCCTTTGGCGCTCATTAAGCCGCTGGATGGCGGCACCTACCCGATTCTGGATGACGAACGGTTTGATGATCTGTTGACCTTCCGCAAGTCCTGGACGATGCCCCGTGCCCAGGCCAGCGAGGGCTACTGGAGCGACAACAACGTGGTCAACTTTGGCTACGGCTACGGCTACCGCGATCGCACTACCCGCAAGTACGCCGAGTGCATCGGTATTGGCTGCGCAGGATTTGCCAATTTTGGCGCGGGACGCAGCGGCGCTCTTTCTGCTAAGGGGTATCTGGACGCCTTCCTGGAGACCGATACCATGGGGCAAGGTCTGGTCTTTGAGGATGCCTTCCATCAGGTCATGGAGAAGAACCCCGAGTGCGAGGTGCTTCTCATCTCCCGCTGGAACGAGTGGGTAGCCCAGAACTTCACCGATCCCGCCGACCGCGGCACCGACACGGGATTTGTGGATCAGTTCAACGCCGAATTCTCCCGCGACATCGAGCCCATGAAGGGCGGATTTACTGACAACTACTTCTATCAGATGTGCTCCATCATCCGCCGCTTTAAGGGCGTTCTCCCCGCCGACGGCGTCTCGGGCGCGCATACCATGACCGAGACAGACCCTGCCGTTTTCGAAAATTGGGAGAAGGTCTTCCCCGTATACACAGACTTCCAAAACGATACCACCCACCGCGACCACTCCGACACCACAGGTAAGATCCAATACGTCAACACCACGGGTCGAAATGACATCGTGGAGTCCCGCATCACCGCTGACGGAGGAAGTCTCTACGTCTACGCCCGCGCCGCGAAGGAGCTGACCTCCTATAAGGACGGCAAGAACTGGATGCTCCTCTTCATCGACGCCGATGCCGACAAGACCACGGGCTGGGAGGGCTTTGACTTCCTGGTCAACTATGAAGTGGTCTCGGACACCGTCACCACCCTCTGCGCCTACAAGGACGGCATCTGGCAGGAGATCGGTACCGTGGCCTACGCCGTCAAGGGCGACCGCCTGACCGTCACCATCCCTCGCTCCCTGCTGGGTCTGACCGACAAGACCGTGAAGGTCAACTTCCATTGGATGGACAACGTCACCGACATCTACGACCTGGAGTCCTGGTTCACCACGGGCGACAGCGCCCCCGAGCGCCGCAACAACTACGCCTATGAGCAAGCCATCGGTTACACGGGCAAGGGTGAGGTGATCTTGCCCAAGCGGGAGGGAGACACCGTGGACGGTATGCCCGCGCTCACTCTTTCCGAGGAGCTTTTGGCCGAGATGAAGGAGGGACTGCGCGTATCGGCCTACCCTCTGCCCGCGAATTATCCCGCCCAGCCCGATTTCCGCCTCATCGACTCCCTCCTGGAGGGCAGTCAGACCGTGGCGACCCTCACCGCCGAGGGCTTGGCCTATTCCACCAACGTGGGTCTGCTCTACGAGGGTTATATCCAGGTGCCCGAGACCAAGAGCTACGAGTTTGAGCTGTCCTACGACGACGGCGCCAAGCTCTTCGTGGACGGCCGATTGGTGGCCGACGGCACTTATGATCCCAAGGCCGAGAGCGGCGTCAAGATCGCCAAGGGAAGCATCATTCTCAGCAAGGGTTACCACGCCATCCGTGTGGAGTACGCCGAGGTCAGGGGCGGGAACCCCCACCTGTCCCTCAAGGGCGACTGGGCTCTTTCCTACAGCGACTACGGCCGTGAGGTCGTGGATCTGCCCGCCTGGACGGTGGACATTTCCTCCATGAGCGACCAGAAGGCCTACAAGCCCGACGGCGTCGCGGCAGGCATCTACCAGCCCTATATGTACCTGGAGATCGGCTACACCGCCTATCTGGGCAAGGTGGATCTCTCCAAATATTCCCGCGTGGAGATCGTCTACACCTGTGACGGCAGTGAGATCACCAAGGACCGCTTCGAGGCAGCCTCCTCCCTGGCCATCGGCCTCAAGAACGAGGATTCCTCCTACGGCTACGACAGACAGGACAACTTCAGCGGAGACCTCGCCCATACCGACATGGTCTTCGTGGATCGCTCCTGGGCGTTAGGCGCCCGTACCGCCACGGTGGATCTGTCCTCTGTGGACTACAACGGCGACACCTGGCTGACGGTCCACAATCCCTACGGCACCTTCATCGCCATCCTGGAGATCCGCTTCTACGCTTGATCTCTACCCAAAAATGCCCCGCCTCGGCGGGGCATTTTGTGTGGATTGAGGGGGAATTGCAGTTTAATAGTGAGATACAAGTTACAAGATACAAAGATACAAAGATACAAGATATGTAAAAAACCTTACGGCGACTCCCGTTTCTATATCTTGTATCTTGTATCTCCGTATCTTGTATCTCTTCGATAAACCCAAATTTGAAAACCGGCCAAATCGCTGTACCACGGTGCCGGATTCCCCTTGACACGCATTCTTCAATGTGCTATAATGAAATCAAAGAAACAAAGCCCTGTGTCAGAAAGGATACATTATGAAAACCATCGCCAGCTTTACCGTCAACCACGACACCCTGAAGGAGGGTATGTACATCTCCCGTATCGACGGAGACGTGGTTACCTACGATATCCGCATGAAGCTGCCCAACGGCGGCGACTACCTCCCCACTCCCGCCGCCCACACCATCGAGCATCTCTTCGCCACCTACGCCCGCAACAGCGGATGGTCAGATCAGGTGGTCTACGTCGGTCCCATGGGCTGTCGGACGGGCTTCTACCTTCTGGTCCGCGACAGCGTGAGCCATGAGAACGCCATAAGGCTCGTGCAGGATTCCTTCGCCTTTATTGCCGCCTACGAGGGGGAGATCCCCGGCACCGAGCGGTGGCAGTGCGGCAACTACCTGGAGCACGATCTCCCCGAGGCCAAGCGCGCCGCGGCGGAGCTGTGCAAGTACCTTACGGGCTGGACGGTGGAGAAGCTGTCCTACGACGCGCCCGCTACGGGGGTTTGATCCTCCGCGTTCCTACCAAATCTGACTTGAAAGGAGCCATCCTATGAAAACCACCCTCCGCCGCGCCCTCGCCGCTCTGCTCGTCACCGCCTGCCTCCTGCCTCTGGCCGCCTGCAACAGCGGAAATACTCCTGCAGATACCGAGCAGGGAACCATCGGCGAGACCGTAGCTGACACTACCGAGACTCCCACCGAGGCCGTGACCCTCTCCCCCGAGGAGCAGTTGGCCGCTGACCGCCAGGCCTATCTGGATACCGTCACCTACCGCGACTTCGTCCTGACGGGGGTGGAAGCCCCCTACTATATGGGCCGCTGGTTCGACAAGGACATCGACGGCACCCCCCACAAGGTCACCCTCACCGACGGTGCGCACCTCTACTTCATGGTGGAGAACGCAACCTCCTTTGACGTGACCTTCACCGTCATCACCACGGGGGAGGAGCCCTATTTCGCTTACTCCATCGACGGCGGTGAGCCTGTCCGTCAGCACATCACCGAGCCCACCGTCACTCTCCCCGACACCGGACGCCATACCGTCCGCATCATCGCCGACGGCATGACCGAGGGAGAAGGGAAGTGGGACAAGGAAAAGGGCTTTGCCATCAAGTCGGTCACTCCCTCCGAGGGCGGCAGCATCATCGGTATCAAGCCCACAGAGAAGGCCATCTTCTTCTACGGTGACTCCATCACCGAGGGCATCCGCGCCCTGAACATGAACGCCACCTCCGACGGCAACAGCGCTACCAATGCCTACTCGTGGCAGTGTGCTGAGGCGTTGGGCGTGACTCCTTATCTCATCGGTTACGGTGCATCCGGCATCATCATGCCCGGTTCCTTCCACACCATGCTGAACGCCATTGATTATCTGAGCGACGGCCGTCCTGTAGATGATTCTGTTCAGCCCGACGTGATCGTGGTCAATCATGGCTCCAACGACGTGGGGCAAAACCGAAAGACCTTTGAGGAACAGCTTACGATCACCCTGAACCGATTGCGGGAAAAATATCCGACGGTCACCATTGTGTATCTCATTCCCTTTGAGCAGACTCACGCCCGTGTGATTGCCAACGTCGTCGCGGATATGGAAAACACCCACGTCATTGAAACGAAAAAGTGGGAAATCAGTTACACCGATGGCATCCACCCCGATGTCGCGGGCGCAAAGTACGCGGGAGAGAAGCTGGCCGAAGAGTTGATGGCCATTTTCGGAGAGGACTATTTCCAAATTCCTGCGGGAAGCAATTGATTTGTCAGAGCTGTATTTCCGTTGTGTTATCAAAACATTGGCGGAAGTGACATGAAAATCGGTGTGAAATAAAAGCATACGCTGAAAAGGTGACCTATGAAGGTTTTGTTGATAAGCCATAATCCCCTCAGCACGTATAACGGCATGGGAAAGACCATGATGTCCTTGTTTTCTTCCTTCGATAAGGCCGAGCTTTGCCAGCTGTATATTTATCCGACGGTGCCTGATACGGATATGTGCGGATCTTATTACAGGATCACGGACAAGGACGTGCTCCGCTTTTATCCGTCGTTTCGGGTGCGTGGAAAAGAGCTCTATCCGGATCTTTCGATGCATCAAGTGTTTGAAAACAGCGAGGATGAACCCGTATACCGAAGTCCGAAAAACAAAAAAAGCTCCCGCATTCTCGCGCGGGATCTCATGTGGAAGTTGGCCAAATGGTACAACCGTGATCTCGAGGATTGGTTGCGCCGCGAAGCCCCGACCGTGATCTGGGTAGCGCCGGGGATTTCGGGATTTTTATATGATATCGCGCTGAAAATATCGAGGAAATTTTCTTTGCCCATCGTGACGTATATTTGCGACGACTATTATTTTACGCCTGCACCGAAGGAATTGTGGGGACGTGCTCGCTGTGCGCTTCTCCGAAGGAAGATCCGCAAGCTGATGCAGAGCACGAGCCGTTTGGTTGTCATATCTCCCGAATTGAAAGAAGCATACGAATCGGTCTTTTCTCTGCCTGCCGACGTGATCATGACGGGAAGTACCCTTTCCTGGGTTGGCGGCAATGCCCTCAAAAGCAAGTCGGCAAGCATCTCGTTTTTCGGGAATATACGTTGTGACCGATACAGATCCTTGGCGGACGTCGGGCGGGCTTTGGACGAGATCAACCGTGAAAAGACAACGGCGTATCGTTTGAAAATTTACTCCGAAGAAAAGAATGCGGAGATCCTTTCGGCCTTTGATGGGATCGGATCAATCGAGCTTTGCGACTTTTTGACGGGGGATGCGTTTGATCGGGCGATATCCTGCGCGGACTATCTCTTGCACGTCGAGACGTTCGATGAAGGAAGCATTGCCGCTGTCAGATATTCCGTTTCCACGAAAATTGCGGACAGTCTGGCATCGGGGGTTCCGCTCATTGCCTACGGGCCTTCGCAAATTGCATCCATGCAACACCTGATCAGGAATCGGTGCGCGCTGACCGTTCTCCAACCTGCGGAGCTGAAATCCAAGCTGCTTTCTATATTGGTAGACCCTAAAGCGGGGGAAGCAGTTGTCAAAAACGCCTTGGCTGTGGCACAAAGGGATCATTGTGCGCAGAGAAACAGCGAAAAAATGAGAGATGCTTTGAAAAATGCAGAGCAAAAAGGAGGTGGATGTGCATGACATCGGCTGAAATGTTGTTGATTGCATTGGTTCCTCTCGGCGCGGGGATCGTTGCCGCGCTGGCGTACTATTTTATAGGGTTGGCTATCACCAAAAAGAAGAAGCGGAAATAAAGAAAGCCCGACGGCGCGCCGTCGGGCTTTCTCGCGTATATTACTTTTTTTGCTGCTTGCACCAGATCTCCATGACCACTCCGTGGGGCAGGAGCTTGGTCAGAAGCACCTGTGCGCGGATGGAGGCACCGCATACCGACACATCCTTGCCCTTCTTCATGTCGGAGAGGGCACGGGCCACCACTTCCTCGGGAGAGAAGTAGCGGTTATAATAGGTGATGGTATCGTCGATCACGGCACGCTCAAAAAAGTCAGTGCGCACCCAGCCGGGAGAGACCGCCATGCAGCGGATACCGCGGCCTTGCTTTTTCAGCTCCACGTTCAAGGCGCGGGAAAAGCTCAGAACGAAGGCTTTACTGGCGCCGTAAACGTTGATATAGGGCACAGGCTGGAAGGAGGACAGCGAACCCAGCTGATAGATCTCGCCCCCCTCCTGCATATAGGGCAGGGTCATGTGGGTCATGGCCACCAGCGCCTTGTCGTTGAGGTCGATCATGGCCAGTTGATCCTCCAAGGGAAGCTCGGTAAAGGCCTTGAATTTGCCAAAGCCTGCGGCGTTGACCAGCACCTTGACGTCGGGGGCTTCCTCGGCCAGCATTTTTTTATAGACACTCAGATCCTTCTTTTTGGAGAGATCCAGCGCGATGGGACGGATCTCGGCGCGGGTCAGACCGATCAGAGATTCCAGACGGTCGAGACGGCGGGCAATGACCCAGATCTCATCAAATTTCTGTTGCTTGTCAAGCTCGGTGACGAACACGCGCCCCATACCGGAGGACGCGCCCGTGATAACGGCAATTTTTTTGGTTTCTGCGCTCATAAGTTCCCTCATTTCTTTTTCTTGACCTTGTAGGCCTTGTGCTTTTTGGCCATCGGTGCTTTCTTCAGCTTGTCGGCCTTCATGAGCTTGATGAGTCCGGTTTTCTTATTCAATTTACCGCCCTTCTTTTTGAGCTTTTTGGCGGCTTTTTTGGCTTTCTTTTTTTCGTTCTTTTTCTTTTGGCGGCGAGCCTTGGCAAAGCGGGAAACGAGCGCGGCATACGTATCCAAGCCCGAGTCATGCAGGGTCACGTCATGCTCTCCGCTTTCTGCCGTGCCCAGCGCTTCCTGCACAGCGGCACGTGCGGCGGCCTCGGCAGCCCCTTCCGTGATCTTTTTGCCTGTGGAGCTGACGGTTTTGCGGTAGTCCTTATCCTTCATGACGGCTTTGACGAGGCGCCCCGTGACCTTCTTTTGCTCCTTGGGGGTCAGCCCCGCCACGGTGACGATGATCTTTTTATCTTTGTTTGACATGATGTTCTCCTTCGTTTTTCTTTTGGTCACTTCTGAAAGGTTCTGAAAGGGGGACGCTTTAAAGCTCTTCGACAGTTTCAAACAGCCCCGATGTGCTGAGCGTATCCTTGCCGCCTACGGCGGTGCGGAGCGCGGCGTTTTGGCTGTTCAGCTTGCGAAGCAGGGAAGAAAAGTCTGTAAAGTCCTGCACAGTTGTGCTGAGGATGGTATGGATATCCTTGGTAAGATCGTCGGCGGTTTTATGCTTCAGATAGCGCATCACTGCGGCCACGCCTTCGTCGAGAGGGCTTTGCGGGGTGCAGTAGTTTGAGCCGACGGTGCTGACGATGAGACTTCCCAAGGCGTCCTCATCGGGGAGATGGGTGTCCAGCCAGTTGGGAAGCTGATCGTAAACCGCATAGGTGTCGGCCATGCGGGGGTCACGGTAGGAGACAAAAGAAACCAACCCGTATGGATAGGCAACGGCAGATGCACCGTAAGCACCGCCACGAGCGCGGATCTCGTCCCAAAAATAGGTGCTGAAAAGATGAGAGGTGATGACCTGCATCTTGGGAGAATAGTGCGCGTCGGCATCCGAAAGTGCATAGGATGCGGCACAGTAGTTGACGTTACCGGGGATGGAAAGTGCTTTGTGCGCACGGGGAAGGGGAGAAACGACGGTGGCCGTCGGGGGCGCTTGGGTTGCAAAGGGAAGAGCGGACAGGGCAGTTTCCCAGATACCGTAGGCTTCGGGACTGCCAATACAATAGCAAAGCGGGGGAACGCTTTCAAAAACGGCAGAGCTGACACGGGTCAGGCCTTCGACCAGCGCGTCGGCGTGTTCTGAGAAGCTGTCGGCCAGCTTGGAAAGGTATTCGTAAGCGGGAACACCTGTCAGCTCCCAACGGACAGCACCGCCTGCAGAAAGGCAAGCCTCGGCCATTTGAACGGCTGTGCTGTTGCCGCGCATCATCATGTGATTTTTAAAGCTCGAGGCGTTGGAGAAGATGCGGCGCAAAAGTGTTTTGTCAAAGATCAGGTTGGTGATGACCCGATGCAGAAGCGTAGTCGCTTCCTCAAGCTTTTCCTCGGGCGCGTCGATGCGTACCTGCAGATATTGGCGGTAATCTTTTTCTCCCGTTCCCGTCACGGCCTGTATAAAGCTCCAATCTACGTTGGTCTGCAGCTTTGTCCAAAGGTCGGACAACTCGTTGACAGTATACCCCGCGGCGGGCAATTCCATGAGTGCGTCCTTGAGACAGCGAACGTATTTGAAGTCCTCAAGCGGCAGAGAGGACAGATCGAACAACCAGCCTGCCAACACCATGCCTTCTGCACGGGTCTCGTAAAACAGGGAGGTCACCTCGCCGTTGGCGGTCGACGCGGTTCGCTTGGATACGTCGCGGTTTTGACGGAGATCCGTCAGATCCTTGGGTGTGAGGTGTGGGACAGCGGCAATCGCCTCGGGGCTGTCTTCGGCCACAAGGTAGGCGTTCAAAGCTTCCACGTTGGCGGCGATCTGCTCGTACCCGTCGGGTACATCCTTCAGCTTGGTCATCTCACCCTCCAGACGCGCTTGCATGATTGCATGACGCTCGGCTTCTACCGTACGGGACGGAGCACAGACGGTCAGGGCACGATGGCCGTTGTTTAAGATATAGGCTTCGATGAGATGCTCAAAATACAGAGGATCTGCGGAGAGATTTCGACGGATCAAGGCCAGACTGTCCTCGGTTTTTACGTCTCCCGTCATGACGTGCTCGCGGACAAAAGCGACCATGAGCGAAAATCCTGAATCCACGCGAAGAGCGGCACGGCGGCAATCGGTTTCATGGCGCTCCAGAAGTGCGGACAGACGATCCTTGTCCAGCCCTTCGGAGATGAATTTTGAGAGTGTATCCGTCACGGTCTGCGCGAAAGCGTCGGCTTTGTCGGCATTTGACTTCCCGAGGGTGAAAAACAGGAGCGGCTGGAGACAGTCTACGTCACAGCCCATGGAGAAATCCAAGCCTACGTCGGCGTTCAGAACCGCATGAGACAGGGGGGACTCTGTCGTTTCGGCCATATAATTGGCCAGAAGATTGAATGCGAGGGAAAGCTCGTCGGCGCGATTCTGAGGCAGTGCGTAAGTCAGCATCAGATGGGTATTGCCTTCGATTTCTTCTTTCTCGCCGAGCTGATAGGTGACTGTTTTTGAGGAGGCAACGGGAGGCTGTGGGGAGACGACGGCAGGCTTACCGTATCCGAAATCCCGGCGTGACGAAAGCACGCTGTCGATGTAGGCGAGCTCTTTTTCCAACCCGAGACGTCCCGACAGATAGAAAATTGCGTTATCGGTGCTGTAGAATCGGCGGTAAGTCTCGCAGAATTGCTCGTAGGAGAGGTCGGGGATACGGTAGGGATCTCCGCCCGAATTGAAGGCGGGATAACGGTCGGGGAAGAGCTGAGCCGTTGCCGTTTGCCACATGACGTATTCGGGGTTGTTGTCATGACCCTGCATCTCGTTGAAGACCACGCCCGAATAGCTGAGACGGCCGTCGGGAGTGGGCTCCAGATGCCACGCCTCTTTTTCAAAAATGCGGCGGTCTGTCAGGAGCAACGGATGAAAAACAGCGTCCAGATACACCTGCATCATGTTCATGTAGTCTTGCCTGTTGGTAGTGGCAAAATAATACATAGTGCGCTCGGGGAAGGTCATGGCGTTGAGATCGGTGGACATGGATGTCTTGATCAGATTCACAAAGGGCTCCTTGAGAGGATAGGCCTCGGAGCCGTCCAGGCAGGAATGCTCAAGAATATGGAAGACGCCCGTGTCATCCTCGGGAATGGTACGAAAGCTGACAGAGAACAGGAGCTGGCCGTCATCGCGGTCGGTATAATACAGGACCGCACCCGTCTTTTGGTGGGTCAGCTTGACGTAAGAGGCATTCATATGCGGGATGATGCCGCTTCGTTCTATAGAAAATCCGCAAACGGTCGAACCGAGGGGCAGAGAAAGCAGATGCATGGGAATTCACTCCCTTCCGAATAGATATATATGTACTATTATAACACGTTTTTGCAGGTTTGGCAAGGGTTGGAGAGAAAAAACGGGCGGCATACAAGAATTTTTTGTGATTCGAATGGAAAAATGCAAAATTCCTCTTGACTTTTTCCCTTCTTTGTGGTAAAATACCCATGTTGTCCGATCGGACGACCAACTGCATACGCCGGTGTGATGGAATTGGCAGACGTGACGGACTCAAAATCCGTTGATGGCGACATCGTGTGGGTTCGAGTCCCACCACCGGCACCAAAAAGAACGGCATCCGCATGGATGCCGTTCTTTTTGCCGTTGGTTGGGACAAAGAAGCCACACGCAGCAAGCCGAGGAAGAAAAAAGAATTCTCGAGAGCAGGAGAGCGGCTTGCCCCGAGGCGAAAGCCGAGGAGGGGTTCAGAGTCCCACCACCGGCACCAAAAAGAACGGCATCCGCATGGATGCCGTTCTTTTTGCCGTTGGTTGGGACAAAGAAGCCACACGCAGCAAGGCGAGGAAGAAAAGAAATTTTGCGGAAGCAGGAGAGCGGCTTGCCCCGAGGCGAAAGCCGAGGAGGGGTTCAGAGTCCCACCACCACCACCGACCGGCCGTGTCGGAGCCAAAATCGCGTAGCGATACCTTGAGGCAAAGTGCATTCCCCGACAGGGATGTGGCCCATAGAATTTTAAAGAACGGCATTCCATCAAATTTTATGGGTTTTACAACGGAAATCGGGATTTCGGATGCTTTGGGTTTAGCTGCCCCAAGGGAAATGATTCGCTTTATATTTTATATTCTTATCGATCAATTTTTTTAAAAATGTTTCAACCTGATTATGTTTGGGTGTTCCCAAACATAAAAATATTGACATAACCGAAAAAATATGGTATAATCAAAAAAGAATCATCATAGGAGGAACCAGCTGACTGCAGAGGACGTTGGTTCCCTTATGCTTTTTGAGGGGAATCTTATGGTTAGGAAAAAGAAATTAACACTCTCAACCACACAGATCATATTGCTCAGCTTTCTCGTTACGATTCTTGTGGGAAGCGCGCTGCTGGCATTACCGATAAGCTCCGCCACGGGGGATGCCGTGCCGTATCTTGACGCGCTCTTTATGGCGACAACCTCCACCTGTGTGACGGGACTCGTTACGCTTCCCACGGTGTCTACGTGGAGCGTGTTCGGGCAGAGCGTCATATTGCTTCTGATACAGATCGGCGGCCTTGGTATCATCACCATTATGTCGGGACTGATGCTCCTTTTGAACAGAAAAATGGGCATCGGTGACCGATTGCTCATTCAGGATGCCTTCAATCTCAATACGATGTCGGGACTCGCCAAGTTTGTCAAGAACGTCCTGTTCGGAACTTTTTTTATCGAAGGAATAGGAGCTATTCTGTATATGCTCGTGTTCGTTCCCGAATTCGGTGTAAAAGGTATCTGGATATCTGTATTCAATTCGGTTTCCGCTTTTTGTAATGCGGGTATTGACATTATTGCGGAAAACAGTCTTTGCAATTACGCTACAAATCCCTTGATCAACATCGTTACCTCGGTGCTCATCATTCTCGGCGGTCTCGGTTATATCGTGTGGTGGGACGTGCTTCGTGTCGTCAAGAGCCGTTCGCGAAAGAACCGTAAGATATTCAGACATCTGACTCTGCACTCAAAGATCGCCATGACCGTTACTGCAGGACTCATTCTTGTCGGTGCGATTCTTATATTTGTTTTTGAATACGCCAACCCGTTGACCATCGGAGAGATGTCCTTGTTTAATAAAATTCAAGTATCATTTTTCCAATCGGTCACCACGAGAACCGCAGGCTTTGCCTCTGTTGCGCAAGAGAACCTAACAAACGCTTCTGCCGCTGTATCTCTTCTCTTGATGCTGATCGGCGGTTCGCCTGTGGGAACGGCAGGAGGCATGAAAACCGTAACCGTTGCCGTCCTCATCTGCTCGGCGTTCTCTACGATCCGTAATAAGAACAGCACAACTCTGTTTGGCCGCCGTGTTTCCGAGGAGTCGGTGAAAAAGGCTGTTGCCGTAGCGGTAGCATTCCTTGCAATATGCGCAACATCGACCGTGCTTTTGATGGCAACAAGCAGCGCATCTGCTCTTGATGCGGTCTATGAAACTGCCAGCGCAACGGCGACCGTCGGACTTTCAAGAAATCTGACACCAACCCTTAACAGCGTTGGAAAGATCATCATCATTATAACTATGTATTTCGGCAGAGTCGGCCCCATATCACTTGCAGTGGCGCTTGGCAGTAAAAATGAAAGTCAGAACGTGATTTCCGAGCCGACGGAAGATATCAGTATAGGATAAGGAGAAAATCATGAAAGCAAAGAAATCATATGCAGTCTTTGGACTTGGAAGGTACGGCATAGCCGTGGCAAGAGAGCTTGTGGAAAACGGCATGGAGGTTATCGCTGTAGATAACGAAGAAAGAATCGTCAATGATGCGGCGGCATATCTGCCCGTGTGCAAGTGTGCTGACGTGACCGATGCGGAGGTCATCTCCCGTCTTGGAATCGGCAATATTGATACCGTCATTATTTGCATGGCGAGCAAGCTTGAAGCGAGCGTGATGGCTGTCACGCTTTGCAAGGAAGCAGGTACTAAGACCGTTATTGCAAAATGCGGCAACGAGATGCAGCAAAAGATATTGCTTCGTGTAGGCGCGGATCAGGTGGTCTTTCCCGAAAACGAATCGGGTATCCGCCTTGCCAAGAATCTACTCAGCTCGGGCTTTATCGATATGATCTCTCTGTCAAAGGATGTATCCATGGTCGAGATCGACGTAAAAGACGAGTGGTGCGGCAAAAATTTGATCGAGCTGAATCTCCGTAAAAAATATGGCTTCAATATTGTTGCCATCAAGAAGGGCGAAACTGTCAGCGTAAATATCAATCCCGAACAGGCGCTTGACGCGGAAAGCTCGCTGATCGTTATCGCAAATACGACAAAGCTGGGAAAACTGAAATAAATTGGCTATTTTATCTCGCACACATTGTCATGCATCCGTGTCAAATGTTTTGTTTGGAAATTTGCATCCGACACAAAAAGGTATTCGGGTTTTAACACTTGCTTACAGACGCATAAACAAAAAGTAGATAAATAAACAAAACGTTTATGTCGTCGGCGACGTATGAAAAGTTTCTATCATTTTTATATATATTACATAATCGATAATGCGCGAGTTTTGGATCCATTGCGCCGTGATGGTTGTCCCTCCGGGGACGCTGCCTTGCGTATGGTAGGGGAAGAGATCGTCCCCTGATATGGATATTGCACAGCGATGATTGGGGGCGAAAAATAAAAAAATGATAAAAAAAGATCGATACCCCCAAAACGGTCGTCGCCCGGGCGTATATAGTGGTGTCAGGAAAATTATAGCCGTTTTTCCGAAAAAACGATATGTTGTAAAAATAGTTACTCAATGTTCATTCCTCGTTAACATATTTTTGGAAAGTTGTGCTATAATTATCTTGTAATTCTAGAAGTGTCTCTATGTGCCATTCCCACTTGAGCTTGCTTTTGGAATGATCAAAATTTATAGGAGGAATAATCCATGAAAATCAATTTCAGAAGATTCATGGCCATGATGCTTGCCGTCCTGATGGTATTTGGTGCCTTCAGTACTCTGGCAACCGCTGCGGATACTGCTACCGATAGCGTTTGCTCTGACGGCGGCGATCATGATTGGATTCAGCTGGGTGATGACAAAACTGCTATTGTCCCCCCCACCTGTACCGAAGACGGCTACACCTGGTATTACTGCGTTAAGTGTAACGCAAAGGATATCCAGAACATCAAGCGCGCTCTCGGCCACGATTGGGAGACTTCTACCGTAGAGCCTACCTGCTTGGCTGACGGTAAGTCTGTCGAGACTTGTTCGAGATGCGGTCTGGCCCAGAACGAAACAGTATTGACACCCGAAACGAACATCATCGTCAACTTCGACGGCACCGAAACCGTTGAAAAGGGCTACATGAAGGGCGAACATTGGGTTGCCGGCCACTACTTTGAGTGGGTTCTGGATCCCAGCACCCCCAATCCCAAGTGCGGTGAGGTCGGTGTCTACTGGCTGACCTGTACCCGTCACGGCACCAACCCCACCGAAATTTGCGGTTGGGTCGCAGAGGGTCCTGTCTACAAGACCGCTGCCCACAACTATGTTGAGCATCACGTTGAGAAGGAGCCCACCTGCTCCGAGTACGGCATCATGCGCTTTGAGTGCACCGAATGTGATGATTACAAGGATGTCAAGATCGAAAAGCTTCCTCATAATTGGGAAGCCGGCGAAGACAAGACTGCTACTTGTACTGAGGCCGGTTACACCGATTACAAGAAGTGCACCGTTTGCGGCGAGGAATCCTACACCGAAATTCCCGTGGACGAAACCAACCACACCGGTCTGAGCGCAGATGCAACCTGTACCGATCCTCAGACCTGCTCCGCTTGCGGAAAAGAGGTTGTTCCTGCACTGGCTCACCCCCAGGAGTACCATGTGACTGAAACCATTGCTGCCACCTGCACGACAGACGGTTCTATCACTGTTACCTGTACCAAGTGCGGCGAAGTGATCCGCCGTGAGGTTCTGCCCAAGCTGAACCATGAAAATACCAAGACCACCACGACCAGAGTTGAGCCTGACTGTATCAACGACGGTCTGGAAACTGTTACCTGTGAGTGCGGCGAAGTGCTCAGCGAAACCGTGCTGAAGGCTCCCGGTCACCACACCTACGGCGACGACGTTGTCTTTGGCAAGTTCGTTGGCATCGAAGGTGACACCACCGATAACTACTGTACTGCTACTTACACCTGTGCTAAGTGCGACGCTAAGATCGAAAACGAGAAGTGCTTCGAAAACGAAGGCCACAGAGCTGTTCTCATTCACACGGTTGAAACCGCTCCTACTTGCACGGATTACGGTCACTACTTCTACAGCTGCGTACACTGCGGCTACGCTTCCGATCCTATCAGCATGGATCCCCTGGAGCACAAGAATCCTGAGACCGGCGAGATCAACGCCGTTGAGGTTCCCGGTCGTGCTCCCACCTGTGCTGCTCCCGGCTTGACCGACGGTTCTGTTTGCGGCTACTGCCAGGAGACCCTTGTTGGTCAGGAAATTATCCCCAACGACGGTATCGCATGCGGCGCTGAGGGTTACACCATTGTCCTTAACGGCAAGTGGCCCGACTGCACGACGCCCGCTGACGTTACCATCACCTGCAACGTATGTAAGAAAGAAGTTTCCTACGACGAGTGGAAGGATTGGCCCGGCCTTGAGGATCTCAATCCTCTGGGTCACGACTTCCAGCCTGTTCCCGGTTATGCTGCTACCTGTACCGCAACCGGTCTGACTGACGGTTCTCAGTGCACTCGTTGCTACGAGTGGGAGACCAAGCAGGAAGAGATTCCTATGCTGGATCACGCCTACACCGTTGAGGTCAAGATCGTTCCCAACACTTGCTGTGACGACGGTTACACGATCTACAAGTGCTCCGGTTGTGATGCTACTGAAAACCGCGACATCGTTCCCGCTGCTGACAATATGCACCCCGAAGAAGGTTACCTTGTTACCACCGAACCCGACTGCGTCAACGGCGGTCAGGCCTCCTTCTACTGCAAGAGATGCGGCGATAAGGACGATATCATTTACTACGACATCAACGATCCTGAGGGCATCGAGGAGCTTGAAAAGCTGCATCCCAATGTTGTTGGTCTCATTAGACCCACCGGTCATACGACCACCGAAGAAAACCCCGAGGACGGCTCTGTTATTTACTATGTCTACAGAGCTCCTACCTGTACGACTCAGGGCTACGAGGCTCACTGGTGCACCGTTTGCGGTGAACTGGCCGATGAGCGTGTGATCCCTGTGGATCCTCAGGCACATCCCGCCGGCGCTGCTCAGCCCAATACGACTGACGACAGCACTCCCAAGACTGCAGGTATCCTGCTGAACGGCAAGACCTACCTGAGAACTCCCAGCTGCTTCGGCCCCGGCTTCCTCTGGTGGAACTGTGCTGATTGCGGCAAGGACTACTCTGTTATCGAAGAAGGCTCTGAGACGGAGCACAGCTACCTCTCTGAGATCGTTTCCGAGCGCGAGGCTCCTAAGTGCGGCGTTGTCGGTCACGAGGCTCTCTTCAGATACTCCTGCTCCGGCGTTTACTACGCAATGGAGTGGAACGACGATCATACCGAATACGTTGTTGTTGAGTACAAGTGCGGTGAGAACTATACCGAAGGTGGTGAAGAAATTCCCGCTCTCGAGCACATCATCATCATCACTTCTCTCACGGAAGCTACCTGCGACGCTGACGCTGTCGTAGAGGCATACTGCCAGCTTTGCGGCAAGAACGATTTCACCTTTGCTGAGATCGCTGCTGTAACCGGCAGAACCGAGGAAAGCTTTAAGATGCTTGGCCATGACTACCAGTATGAGGTGGTCGATCCTACCTGTACCGAGGCCGGCTACACGCGCGTGACCTGCTCTCGTTGCGACTATGACGAAATTCCCGAGGACTCCAAGAAGGACGCTCTGAAGCACGCCTACACCGCTGTTGTTACTGAGCCTACCTGCTTTGAGGACGGCTACACCACCTATACTTGCGATCGTTGCGGCGATACCTACATTGAAGACGGCGCTCCCGCAGCTCACAAGTACGTTTCTTCCGTTGTTGCTCCTACCTGTACGAAGGTTGGTTACACCGAGTTTGTTTGCTCCGCCTGCGGTGATACTTATCACGAAGACGAGCAGCCCGCTCTGGGTCACGATCACGTGATGACCGGTATGAATCCCGCTACCTGCGTGGATGACGGTCTGAAGATCTTTATCTGCCAGAGAGAAAACTGTGACTTCGGCATTGACGCTAACGGTCACGGTCTGGGTTACACCGAAACCATCAAGGCTGAAGGCCACAAGCCTGCTGAAATGCTGCTTGGCTTCATGTGCGGCGATGACGAGAACTGCCCCAACGGTCACAACTTCAAGGCTCCTACCTGCACTGAGCCCGGTGTTGGCTATGGCCGTATCTGCCAGGTTTGCCATACCTGTATCAACGATCCTCAGAAGGATCACCAGCCCATCGATCCTCTTGGCGGCCAGTGCAACTTCGTTGAATTCAAGGTTCCTGTTGGTTGCGAGAACTATGGCTTCACCTACACCATCTGCGTCCAGTGCGGCGACGGTTACGGTGTTGAGACCGAGCTCCGTCCCGATGGTAAGATCTGGAACGATGCCGGCGTAGCTGTTGAGGGTATCATCACTGACTACAAGCCTGCTACCGGTCACGATATGAAGACTGACGGTAAGGAAGATGCAACCTGTACCACAGACGGTTACTACTACGAGTACTGTGCTAATGGTTGTGGCCTCAAGAACGTGATTGGCGAGACCATTCCCGCTCCGGGTCATGACGCTGCTAACCATAAGGATGCTGACGGCAACTACCTCGACGAGACTGTCAAGTGCGGTCGTTGCGGCATAGAGCTTCCCGGTCACCGCGATGCAGAGGGCAACAGCATGTTCGAGTATCGCACCGACATGGAAGTTGAGCTCGCCGAAGACGGCAGATGCATCAAGACCTGCTACCTGATCGCTTACTGCCCTGACAAGGGTTGCGAGTACAAGAAGGTAGAGAAGATCTGGCTGATGACCGACGAGCAGGGTAACCCTGACTTCGAGCACAAGATGGTTCCCGATGAGGAATACAATGCTGCACATGCCGGTGACGAGCTCAACGGCGGTGAGTACAAGGAAGTTTGTGCTTACGGTTGCGGTCACTACACCATTGACGAGTACGGTGCTGAGTTGGACGGCGAGATCATCTTCGATAACGAGATCTACGGCTCCGACGAGCAGGGTAATGTCAGAGGCGACGGTATGATCGTTAACGGCGGTTACATGGCTGTTAAGATCGATATCTCCGGCGCTAACCTCGATATCTGGGGTATCCAGATCGACATGACCTTCGATGCTGCTAAGCTTGAGTTCGCTAAGGATCTGACCGAGGCTGCTAACGCCGCTAACGGCTTCAGCAACCAGTTCAACTCCAACGGCGGCAAGCTGAAGATCGTCTCCACCTATGACGAGCTGGACGAGAATGGCGATCGTATGAACCTGCCCTTCTCCGCTCTTGACGTTGACTACATCACCCTGATCTTTGCTGTTAAGTCTACCGCGTACGGCGAGACTGATGCAAACATTCTGGCTGATGCATTCACCTACACCAACGTTGAGGTTGAGGACATCGATCACAACTCTCCTGCCATCACCACCACCGCATTCGGTGAGACCAAGATCTGGAAGGCTGCTGACCTTGACGGTAGCGGTGTCCTCTCTCTGGGCGATACCAACGATCTGATGGACTTCGTTGTCAACTTTGCTGACGGTGCATACGATGCACGTGCCGACATCAACTGGGACGGCGAAATCAATGGTGCTGACTTCCGTGCCATCAAGAAGATCCTGATGAACGAAGGTCTCTATGAGGGTGTCTACGAGGATATCCTTGACGGCTATATCGTAGCCTGATAAAAACTCAAAGATTTAGAGGTTAAACTCTAAACCACAATTAAATAAACGGAGGACGAATATGCAACTGAAACGGTTTGTCATAGCTTGTTTGGTTGTTATTCTGACCGTATCAGCATTGGTGGTTTCGACCACCGCTGCTGATACGGATCCGTTGAAGGTGGCGGTGGAAGTGAGTTCTTCCACCGCTATTTTAAATCAGCCTTTAACGGTCAAGCCCGGAGATGAGATCTCCGTCAGCGTAACAATCGATCAAAACCCCGGCATCAACTTCATGCAGTTCAGACTGACCTATGATTCTGATGCCCTGACTTTGAAAAATGAGACAACGGCTGTTGACGGAAAAAATTACAGCCTGATTAACGATTATGAACATGCGGCTACGCCTATTTTCTCAAAGGCACAGCTTCAAAGCTATCAAAATAACGGAACGGGGTATATCTATTTCTGCACAACCGGCAACCCCTTTTCCGAAAAGGACTCTGAGCTTACGGGTCTCCTCTTTAAGGTGACATTCATTGTCAAGGACACCTTTGATGGCGATTCAGAGTTTGGATATATTTTCGATGGTGTCGACCATACCATGAATGAGGATTTTGGTTACGCCACCAGCGAAGTGACTTGCGATGGAAATTTCTCAGTCCATCATCTGGATGACGGTGTGGTCACCGCCCCCACCTGTACGGCTGATGGTTATACAACAGTTTCTTGCTCTGTTTGCGATTATTTCTATACCACTCCCGGTGAGGATGCATTGGGTCATACCGAGGTGATCGATGAAGCCGTTGCTCCCACCTGTACCGAAACCGGCCTGACCGAAGGCAAGCATTGCTCTGTCTGTGAAGAAGTGCTGCTGACGCAGGAGGTTGTTGATGCGCTGGGTCATGCTGAAGAGATCGACGAAGCCGTTGATCCTACCTGTACTGAAACCGGCTTGACCGAGGGCTCTCATTGCTCGACCTGCGGTGAGGTGTTCGTTGCGCAGGAGACGGTCGATGCATTGGGCCACGAGCTCTCTACCGTTGAGGCACAGGATCCTACCTGTACCGAAATCGGCTGGGATGCATACGAGGTTTGCTCCCGTTGCGACTATAGTACCAAGGTCGAAAAGCCCGCTTTGCCTCATACGGAAGGCAATGTTGTTGTCGAAAACAACGTGGATCCCGATTGTACAAACAACGGTAGCTACGACAACGTGGTTTACTGCACCGTATGTGAAACAGAACTGAGCCGTGATACCGTCACGGTAGATGCTTTGGGTCATACCGAAGTCGTTGACGAAGCCGTAGCCCCCACCTGTACCGAAACCGGTCTGACCGAGGGCAAGCATTGCTCGGTTTGCGAAACTGTTCTGGTTGAGCAGACCGTGGTAGAAAAGAAGCCTCATACCGAGGTCGTTGATGCGGCCGTGGAGGCAACCTGTACCGCAACCGGTCTGACCGAGGGTAAGCATTGCTCGGTTTGCGAAACTGTTTTGGTTGAACAGACCGTGGTAGAAAAGAAGCCTCATACCGAGGTCGTTGATGCGGCCGTGGAAGCAACCTGTACCGCAACCGGTCTGACTGAGGGCAAGCATTGCTCGGTTTGCGAAACTGTTCTGGTTGAGCAGACCGTGGTAGAAAAGAAGCCTCATACCGAGGTCGTTGATGCGGCCGTGGAGGCAACTTGTACCGCAACCGGTCTGACCGAGGGTAAGCATTGCTCGGTTTGCGAAACTGTTCTGCTTGAACAGACCGTGGTAGAGATGAAGCCTCATACCGAGGTCGTTGATGCGGCCGTGGAAGCAACCTGTACCGCAACCGGTCTGACCGAGGGCAAGCATTGTTCCGTATGCGAAGAAGTGCTGGTCGCTCAGGAGACCGTGGATGCGCTGGGTCACACCGAAGTCGTTGACGTAGCCGTAGCGCCTACCTGTACCGAAACCGGTCTGACCGAGGGCAAGCACTGTTCCGTATGTGGAGAAGTGTTGGTCGCTCAGGAGACCGTGGATGCGCTGGGTCACACCGAGGTGGTTGACGCAGCCGTAGCGCCCACTTGTGTGGCTTCCGGCTTGTCTGAGGGTGCACATTGCGAAGTTTGCGGTGAAATTTTGGAAGCGCAGACTGTGATTTCCATGCTGAACCATGAGGGTATTCGTCAATATACCATGCCCAAGGATCCTACTTGCGAGGAAGAGGGTTGGAATCTTTATTGCTACTGCCCCGACTGTGATCTGTATCCCATTGAAAAGAAAACGATCGATGCTTTGGGGCACGAGGAAGGCCCCGCTGCTACCTGTACAGACGCGCAGATGTGTATCCGCTGTGATTATGTCTTTGCGGAAGCACTTGGACACGATTATGACGATGTTGTAACCGAAGGTACCTGTACTGAGGACGGTTATACCACGCATACCTGCTCGATTTGCGGCGATACCTATACCGATGATATTGTGGTCGCCGAAGGTCACGTTTGGATTGAAAGCACCAACGACGGTTGGGTCAGAATCACTGATCCTACAGAAGAGACTACCGGTCTGGATAGACGCGAATGCTCTGTCTGCGGTGAGGTTGAAGAAAAAATTCTGCCTCCGCTGGTGCATGAGCATCACTATGTAGTTACCGAGGTTGTACTTCCTACCTGTACTGCACAGGGCTACAGCTTGTACGTGTGCCGTTGTGATGACAGCTACAAGGATAATTATACCGATATTCTTCCCCATGCGTATGATACGGAGATTACGCCTCCTACTTGTACCGAAAAGGGCTTTACCACCTACACTTGTCCTGATTGCGGACATACAGAGGTAAAGGATGAAGTTTCTGCCACGGGCCACGATAATTCCGGACCCGATGCTACTTGTAAGTCTCCGGAATACTGTGTGACTTGCGGAGTGGAAACTCATGCAAAATTGAACCATACCATTGGCAATGGCTGGGTCGTTGTGAATGGCCAGGCTCCCACTTGCCTTGAAGATGGCTGGAAGGGATACGTCTATTGTGAAATTTGTATGCTCGCTCCCATTGATCCTGATGTGATCGAGGCTTTGGGTCATGATCCCGTGGAGCATGAGGCAAAGGAACCCACTTGCACGGAGAGCGGTTGGGACGCATATGTGACCTGTACCCGCTGCGACTACAACACAAAGGAAGAAAAGGCTGCTTTGGGTCACGATGAAGTGGTTCTGGAGGCAGTTGCTCCTACCTGTACCGAGACCGGCTTGACCGAAGGCCTGGGCTGTGATCGTTGTGGCATAGTTTTGACTGCACAGCAGGAGATTCCCGCAAACGGCCATCATTATGAAGATGTGTATACGTCGCCTACCTTTGATGCTGACGGTTATACCACGTATACCTGCTCGGTTTGCGGTGATACCTATACCGAAACCGATGAGGATACGATGCTGATTGCTGTAGCTACGATCGACGGAGTCAGATATGTATCTCTGGCAGAGGCGATTGCTGCTGCCGAGGCTGGCGATACCGTGATGCTTCTGATGGATACAACGGGTGATGGCATTGTCATTGATAAGCCCCTGATTCTGGATTTGGGAGGATTCACCTATACTGTATCGGGCGCGATGGTTGGTTCTGCCGGCACAGTAACGCTGGGCTTCCAGATCCTGTCTTCCGCTTCCGGCGAAGGCATCGAATACCACAGCGAGGATGCGCCTTTGGCAGGTGTGACCATTAAGAACGGTAGAATCGACACGGATACCGATGCTTGCAAGATGTTGATTCAGAACTATGCAGACCTTACATTGACCGATGTTGTTCTCGACGGCACCGGCAGTGCGAATATGCAATACGTTCTTTCTAACAACAGCGGTGAAGTCAATATCAACGGTGATACCAATATCATTGCTCCCGAAGGCGCTGTTGCATTTGACGTTTGCCAATTCGGAAGCTACGAGGCTCCTGTTGTCAACGTCAATACCGTGGGCACCATTGTAGGTGCGATCGAGGTTTCCGAGGAGATCAATGAGAATCTCCATATCTCGAGCGGCCAGTTTTCGCAAAAGCTGAAGAAGGCTTGGTGCGCCGACGGTTTCGTTCCTACTGAAAAGAACGAAAACGGATATTACGTTCCTATGCCTGAAATCCACGCTGAAGCGCTGTTGAACGATATTTACTATGAGTCGCTGATCAGAGCGATGGCTATAGCTGAAAAGGGAGATATCGTTGTTTTGGTGGACAACGTTACCGTTGAAATTGCACATCTTCCCGAAGATGTTGTGCTGGATCTGAACGGATATACCATCAGCGGAACGGTCGTTGGTACCTTCCGCATGAACGGCGGTACGCTGATTACCGCAGAGGGTGTGACCATGGCGGGTCCTGCAGACGCAAATTATCTGACTTCTGATGCGGTATTTACCGTAGATGATGCTAACAACATTACCATTGTCAGCGGTACGGTTACCCTTGGAAAGTCTATCAGAACGCTGAACGATCAGGTGCTGACGGTAGCAGAAGGTGCATCCTTTGTGATTCCCGAGGGCTTGACGCTGGATGTCAACAGTACGGTTCTGGTACAGGGTAGCCTGACGGTGAACGGTATTTTGAATCTGGCTTCTGCCGATGCGACGCTGACCGCTGCTGAGGGTCTGACCTTGACGACCAACGCCGGTGATATGGTTTGGTATACCGATGGTTCTTATGTGGTTCATAACCATACTGAGGTCATTGACGAGGCTGTGGAGGCAACCTGTACCGCAACCGGTCTGACCGAAGGTAAGCATTGCTTGGTTTGCGAAGCTGTTCTGGTTGAGCAGACTGTGGTAGAAATGAAGCCTCATACCGAGGTCGTTGATGCGGCCGTGGAGGCAACCTGTACCGCAACCGGTCTGACCGAGGGTAAGCATTGCTCGGTTTGCGAAACTGTTCTGGTTGAGCAGACCGTGGTAGAAATGAAGCCTCATACCGAGGTCGTTGATGCGGCTGTGGAGGCAACCTGTACCGCAACCGGTCTGACCGAGGGCAAGCATTGCTCGGTTTGCGAAACTGTTCTGGTTGAGCAGACTGTGGTAGAAATGAAGCCTCATACCGAGGTCGTTGATGCGGCTGTGGAGGCAA
>JAGARU010000019.1 GCA_017622085.1 Clostridia bacterium
CCCGTAGGGGCGACCCTATGTGGTCGCCCGTCGTCCCGACATCGACAAAACCCTTGTGGGTCAACAATCTTTTTGGCGGGAGGCCACACAGGGCCTCCCCTACGGCCACGTTGGTTAAAAGCCCGTAAACAACAATTTACAAGACTAACATCTTTTCGGGTGATGCACCTTCCCTGCAGAGAGTGTCACGCGAGCAATGGCCGCCGCACTGCGGCAAACAACAATTTTCAACGCATATAGGAGACACCATGAACGAAAAAAAACTCATTGAAAAAGCCCTTGCCGCCCGCGAGGCAAGCTACAGCCCCTACTCGGGCTTTGCGGTAGGTGCTGCGCTCCTTGCCAAGGACGGACGTATCTTCACGGGTGCGAACATTGAATCCGCATCCTACACCCCCACGATTTGCGCCGAGCGTGTGGCCTTTTTTACCGCGATTCACCAGGGTGTCAGGGAGTTCTCCGCCATCGCTGTCGTCGGCGGCAAGGCAGGAGAGGCCGTCTCGGCTTACTGCGCCCCCTGCGGCGTGTGCCGCCAGGTCATGGCAGAGTTCTGTACGGGAGATTTTGAGATTATCCTGTACGACGGCAAAATCCCCAAGGTCTACACCTTGAACGATCTGTTACCCGAGCGGTTCGGAAAAGCCGATCTTTCCTGATCTGTTTTCTATGGGGGAGGCCTTATGTGGCCTCCCGCCAAAACAATTACCGCATTGCAAAAATCAATCCCACATAGGAGGCATCCCTATGAGAATGTACGATATCATTGAAAAGAAAAAGCACGGTCTCGCGCTGACCCGAGACGAGATCTTCCAAATGATCCGCGCATACACCGACGGAGACATCCCCGACTACCAGATGTCCGCCTTTTGCATGGCAGTCTATTTTAAGGGCATGACCGACCGAGAGATCTTTGATCTCACCGAGGCCATGGCTACATCGGGTGACACGGTGGATCTGTCCGTTTTCGGCGATAAGAGCGTGGATAAGCACTCCACGGGCGGCGTGGGTGACAAGACCACCCTCATCGTCGCGCCCATCGTAGCGGCCTGCGGCGGCATCGTAGCCAAAATGAGCGGTCGCGGTCTGGGTCACACGGGCGGCACGGTGGATAAATTGGAGTCCTTCCCCGGCTTCCACACGTCCCTGTCCCCCGAGGCCTTCACCGCCCAGGTACAAAAATGCAATTTAGCGGTCATCGGTCAGAGCGGCGATCTCGCCCCTGCAGACAAGAAATTATACGCCCTCCGCGACGTCACCGCCACGGTGGACACCATTCCTCTCATCGCCTCCTCCATCATGAGCAAGAAGCTGGCGGCAGGGACGAAGTCTATCGTCTTGGACGTGAAGTGCGGCAGCGGTGCCTTTATGAAGACCCCCGAGGATGCCAAGGCCTTGGCCGAAATGATGGTCAAGATCGGCCGCGCCCACGGGAGAAACACCCACGCCATCATCAGCAACATGGACATCCCCCTGGGTCACGCCATCGGCAACGCCCTGGAGGTCACCGAGGCCACCCAAGTGCTGACGGGTAACGGCCCCGACGATCTCCGAGAGGTCTGCCTGACCCTGGCAACCCTCATGGTGGCGGCATCCTGTCATCTGCCCATCGATGAAGCCAAGGCACGCACCAAGGAGGCCTTGGACAGCGGCGCGGCTCACGCAAAATTCTGCGAGTGGATCGAAACCCAGGGCGGTGACGCGGCCTATGCCCGTGATCCTTCCCTGTTCGGCACTGCCGCCCATAGCCTTGAGATCAAGGCCGAGGCTGACGGCTATGTGCTGTCCTGCAATGCCGAGGAGATCGGCCTGGCGGCCATGATGCTGGGCGCGGGTCGGGAGACCGCCGAGTCTGTCATTGATCCTCGCGCGGGTATTCTGCTTTACAAAAAGCCCGGGGATGCCGTCAAGGCAGGTGACGTGATCGCACGACTTCTCACCGAGCGTGAAAGCACTCTTGCGAGCGCGGCTGAAAAGGTCAAGGCGGCGGTCAGATTTACGGATGAAGCCGTTGAGACAGGAAAGCTGATTTACGAGATTATTTGAGGTAAATTGTTGTTTGCCGCAGTGCGGCGGCCATTGCTCGCGTGACACTCTCCAAGGCGAGGGTGCATCACCCGAGGGGCAGAACAGCGGTAAATTGTTGTTTAGCGGAGAATTAACGAAAACCCGTAGGGGCGACCCTATGTGGTCGCCCGTCGTCCCGACATCGACAAAACCCTTGTGGGTCAACAGTCTTTTTGGCG
>JAGARU010000020.1 GCA_017622085.1 Clostridia bacterium
CGGGCGCTGCCCGAACCCGCAAGCTTTTTAAAAAAAGCATGACCAAAAATTGCCGACACCTTCGGGGGAGTTTGTGCGCTGACGTGAGAACAAGCGGCGATTTCGCCAGCGGGGGCTTCCCCGCCCGACACCCTCGTGTGATCGTGCGCGCTTACAAGTGAGCAAACGCCGAAGCTTGGCCGCCGGGCCTTCCCGGCTGCCAGCGGGGGCTTCCCCGCCGAAGCAATAAAGCCCCACAGGTCGTCTTGCGCCGACCTGTGGGCTTTTGTTTGAGAAACGTTTTCGGGAAGAGTGCAGAGGAACCCCTTGTTCAAAAGGGGTTCCTTTGCATCATGCTCAAATCAATCTTATCTCTGCACGCGGCCGGAGCCATCGCCACCGGCAAGCTTTTCTACCTCGGAAACGCTTACACGGTTGTAGTCACCCTCAACGGAGTGCTTGAGTGCAGATGCTGCTACGGCAAACTCAATGGCCTGAGCGGAGCTCTTGCCGGAGAGAAGCGCGTAAATGAGACCGCCGCCGAAGGAGTCGCCGCCGCCTACGCGGTCAACGATGTGGAGGTGGTAGCTCTTGGAGAAGTAGTAGTCCTCACCGTCATACAGCATGCCTGCCCAGTCGTTGTCGCTGGCAGAAATGGAGGAACGGAGGGTGATGGCAACCTTCTCAAAGCCGAACTTGTCTGCCAACTGCTTGGCAACGGACTTGTAGCCGTCGTGGTTCAGCTTGCCGCCGTAGATGTCGGTGTTCTCTGCCTCAATGCCGAATACGTCCTTAGCATCCTCCTCGTTGGAGATGCAAACGTCCACGTACTGGCAAAGATCGGTCATGGCCTCACGTGCCTCGGCACGGGTCCAGAGCTTACCGCGGTAGTTCAAGTCGCAGGAGATCTTAACGCCCTTTGCCTTAGCGGCCTTGCAGGCCTCGCGGCAGATATCCACAAGATTTGCGCCCAGAGCGGGAGTAATACCGGTAAAGTGGAACCAATCCGCACCCTCAAAGATGCTGTCCCAGTCAAAGTCGGAAACGGAAGCCTCCTGAATGGCGGAGTGCGCACGGTCGTAAATGCAAACGGAGCCGCGCTGAGACGCGCCCTTTTCAAGGAAGTAAATGCCCACACGGTCGCCGCCGCGAACGATCTTGGACGTGTCAACGCCGAAATAGCGAAGAGAATCCACCGCAGCCTGACCGATGGCGTGCTTGGGGAGCTTGGTTACGTAAACACTCTCAAGGCCGTAGTTGGCAAGAGAAACGGACACGTTAGCCTCGCCGCCGCCGAAGGTGGCCTGCATCTGATCGTTCTGGAAGAAGCGGTAGTAGCCGTTGGGAGCGAGACGAAGCATGATTTCGCCGAAGGTTACAACTTTCATTTCAAAAATCCTCCTGTAAATTCGCCCGAGGGGCGTCCGGGGGAACGTCACGTTTCCCCCATTTGATGTTATTATACCATAATAAACCCCCGATTACAATGGATTTTCCAATATTTAGCTCTTAGCAAAAGGGGGAAAGGTTACATTTTTACCGTGCTTTTACGGTTTCGCCGGCCTTTATGCAGATCTGGCGGCGGAAATAATCCAGGTACACGTCCGTAGCGGTGGGATTATGAATCATGGTGCCGTCGCAGGAGTACACCAAGGAATCAAAGGCCTTAACGTAGTCGTAGATCTGGCCGTTGGTGGCGTGCCACACGTCGTCCCGACCCTCAAAGGCCTGTCCGAAGGCCTCCAGAATGTGCCAGTCGTTGTTGTTTGCGTACTCAAAGCTATGTCCCCACAGGTAGAACAGGCGGGGATGGCGCGCCCACAGATAGCCGGGCATAGGGCCGTTCAAGAACTGATCCACCAAGGTCATCAGCTCCTTGTCGCCGTGGTGGCAGGTGGCATCCCAGGAGAGCCAGTTCTTCGGCAGGCCGAATTTGTGGGTGGAAACCACGCTGCGAGAGTACACGATGCCGCAGTTCTTCAGCATTCTCTGCACCTCCTCGCTTTCCGCGCCGTTGGCGTAGGCCATGCCGCGGACGATGCCGCCGGTCATGCTCTCAAGATATTCCCGATTAGACAAAATGTCCCGGGTGGCCATAGCCATGTCCACCTCGGTCAGAGAGAAATGCTCCGCACCGTGGACGGCAACCTCGTTGCCGCTGTCCCGGTAGAGGGCAAACAGCTCCTCTGCCGTCATGGTATGGTCGGCCGCGCCGCCGATGGCCTTGTGATTGATGTTAAAGGTGCCCTTCAAGCCGTACTTGGTCATAAGCTCCACCACGCGGCGGTCCGCATCGGCGCCGTCGTCGTAGCTGAGGGTCACTGCCTTGTCCCGAAAACCGGGGAATCGCATAAATACTGCCATACTTGCCTCCTGTTTGTATCTGGTTTGTTTTTATTCGGTTTCGTCCACCGCCGTGACGGTCAGATGACCCTCCCGGATGGTAAAATGCACGTCAAAGGTCGCAAATCGCATGCTGTAGACCCGGGTAGGGTCGTCCTGATAGGAGGGACGGGGGTCCTCCGCCAAGCACGCGCACAGGGCTTCTCGCTTATCCTCGGGGATCGCCCGGAGCAGTCGATCGGGAAAATCCACCGTCAAGCGGTGATCCTTTACCCCGTCCGCGTAGCCGCCCACCGCATCGGGGTGGCTGTCGGAGAAGGGGAGGTCGGGCTTGATGTCAAAAATGGGGGTGCCGTCCAGAAGATCCGCGCCGGAGACCACCAGCACGTCTCCCTCGTGCTCCGTATGCTCCACCGCCACCAGCCGCACCGAGGACAGGCCGATGGGATTGGGGCGGAAGGGGGAGCGGCTGGCAAACACGCCGATGCGGGTGTTGCCTCCCAGTCGGGGCGGCCGCACGGTGGGTGACCATCCGTCCCGGTGGGCAAGGGAAAAATCAAAGATCAGCCAGAGGTGGGAAAAGCCCTCGATCCCACGCAGGGCGTCCGGATTGCGGAACTCCGGCAAGAACACGATCCGCCCGCGGAGGGCGTCCACCCGCCCGCTTTGGCGGGGAATGCCGAATTTTTCCTTGAAATCCGTATGAATATGCCCGATGGGGCGAATGCTTTGCTCCATGCTGTACCTCCCTTACACAGGTTCTCTGAGGCTATTATAGCAAACGGGCAAAAGCCCTGTCAAGGGGGCGGATGGGGCAAAAGTTTTTGAAAAATTCACCCCTTCGCCTTGCAAACGGGGGAGGGGCTTGGTATAATGGTATTGTAGAATGAATTATTATGCGAAAATCTGCGATTTTTTACAAAAATGGGCAGTTTTTTGCGAAGGAGGAACCATTGAAGCAACTGAAAAGCGCCTCCATTGAGGCACTCAGCTCCGTTTTGCCCATCTCTGCTATCGTGCTGCTGCTGAGCATTTCCATCTCGCCCCTGAATCCGGGCGTTATGGTGCTGTTTCTGTTCGGTACTCTGCTGTTGATTCTGGGCATGAGCCTGTTCACCATCGGCTCGGAGATCTCCATGTATCAGCTGGGTGAAAGCATCGGTAACCAGCTGAGCCACGCCAAGCGCTTGCCCCTGCCCCTGATCGTCTGCTTTGTCCTTGGTATTCTGATTACCATTGCCGAGCCTGACCTGCAGGTGCTGGCCGAGCAGATCCCCTCCGTGCCCAACTCCGTTCTGATTTGGGCGGTGGCCATCGGTGTGGGCTTGTTTCTTGCCATTGCGCTCCTTCGCTCCCGCAAGAATATACCGCTTTCCTATTTACTGCTTGGCTTCTACGGTGTGATCATTGTTTTAGCCTTCTTTGCCCCCGGCGACTTTATCCCCGCCGCCTTTGACTCCGGCGGAGTAACCACGGGACCCATTACCGTTCCCTTCATCATGGCGCTGGGTGCCGGTATGGCGGCCACGGCCCATCGCAAGGGATCAAGTGAAAACAGCTTCGGTCTGGTTTCTCTTTGCAGCATCGGCCCGATCCTGTCCGTATTGCTCCTCAGCATCTTCTTTAACCCTGAGTCCGAGACCACCGAGACGGTGATTGCGGAAATTGACACCACCCGCGAGGCCTTTTTGGCCTTCGCCCGCGCCATTCCCCACTATGCGGAGGAAATTCTTTTGGCGCTGGCACCCATTGTGGGCATGTTCGTGCTGTTCCAGCTGGTGTTCCGCCGCTTCCACCGCAATCAGGTGATCAAAATCTCCGTGGGCTTGCTTTATACATATCTTGGTCTGGTTCTGTTCCTCACCGGCGCAAACGTGGGCTTTATGCCCGCCGGAAAGCTGATCGGCGCGACCATCGCCGGCAGCAGTGCCAAGTGGTGGCTGATTCCCGTGGGTATGCTGATGGGCTACTTCGTAGTATCCGCCGAGCCTGCGGTTCACTCCCTCAAAAAGCAGGTTGAAGAAGTTACCAACGGCGCCATCTCCCAAAAGGCCATCGGCCTGGCGCTGTCCATCGGTGTCGGCGTGTCCGTCGGAACGGCCATGCTCCGCGTGCTGACCGGGATTCCCCTCCTGCCCATTCTCATGGCCGGATACGTGATCTCCCTTGTGATCACCTTCTTCGTGCCCCCCGTATACACGGGTATCGCCTTTGACTCCGGTGGCGTTGCCAGCGGACCCATGACCACCACGTTCATTCTGCCCTTTGCCATCGGCGCCTGCGAGGCCGTGGGCGGCAACATTATGACCGATGCCTTCGGCATTGTGGCCATGGTTGCTATGACCCCCCTGATCACCATTCAGGTGCTGGGTCTCAGCGGACGCATTCGCCAGCGCAAGCAGAGAGAGCGTGCACACCGCGAAATTCTTCAGATCGAAAACGACATTCTTTACTACGATGAGGAGGACGCCGCATGAGCCGTACAAACGAACCGATCGTCATGACCATGTCCATTATCGTGCGCGGTAAGGCCAAGCGCTATATGGAAAAGCTCAATGAGCGCGGCATCCGCTACCATCTGCAAACCGTGGGCTTTGGTACTGCCCCTTCGGAAATGATGGATATTCTGGGCCTTGGTACCAACAACAAGGACGTGATCTTCAGCTTTGCCCCCAAAAGCGCCGTAAGCGCGTGGGCCTCCGAGCAGGGCAAAAAGGTGGATTCCGGCTACAGCTACGGCGGCTTGGCCGTGGTGCTGTCTCTGTCCGCCATCAACCGCATGACCGCCGAGATCCTCGGCCGTTACCCCATCCCCGAAACCGAGAAAGGAGATTCCAATCCGATGAAGAGTGAATACAAGCATAACATGATTATTATTTCCGTAAACGAGGGCTTTGCCGACCAGGTTATGCAGGTTGCCCGTCAGGCCGGCGCCACCGGCGGCACCATCATCCGCGCCCGTTCGGCCGGAGCGGAGCAGTTAGACCAGGTTATGGACGTGGTTACCACCGAGGAGAAGGAGATCATCGCCATTCTCTCGCCTGAAAACGTCAGCCGTCAGATCATGGAGGCGGTCAACCGCGAGCTGGGTCTGCGTTCCAACGCCGGCGCCACCGTCTGCGCCCTTCCTGTCGAAAAGGCGTTTAAGGTTTAACGATTGCTTGAATCAAGAGGCAAGGAACCCCTTTCAAAAGGGGTTCCTTTGTGTTTGTGCGGCCAAGCTCGCCGCTTGATCACACGTCAGCGCACAAACTCCCCCGAAGGTGTCGGCAATTTTTGGTCAAGCTTTTTTTAAAAAGCTTGCGGGTTCGGGCAGCGCCCGAAGAAGCGGCATTTCTTTTTTGCAAAGCTTTTTTCTTTGTGCCTATAGCGTCAAAGAAAAAAGCGTCAATAAAGTTACACAACCGCCACGGCTACAAACGGAGGAGGCGCCCCATTAAGCCTTCTCCTGTGGGAGAAGGTGGCGGCGAAGCCGACGGATGAGGAGAGCATTATGCCGACGTATATAAAATGAGAACACAGACC
>JAGARU010000021.1 GCA_017622085.1 Clostridia bacterium
ACGGAAGCGATATAGGCATCCTCCAAGGTGCCCTCCACCTTGTACGAGCCCTCGCGCACGCTGATATCCGAAATGTAGCGCACCGTAGGCTTTCCGTAGGTGTAGGTGACGTTTGTAACCGTGGCCTTTTCCTTGATGATGGCCTCCTCACCAATCTCGATCTCACATTCCCAAACCTTGTCCTTGATGCCCGCCACCATATCGTCTACAGGGCCGGCGTACATGACGTTGCCGCTTTCCAGCACGCAGACGTTCGGGCAGATATTCTCTACGTCATGGATAATGTGGGTGGACAAAATCACGTGACGGTCCTTACCGATCTGGGAAACCAGATTGAGGAAGTAAAGCCGCTCCTCAGGGTCAAGGCCGGTGGTAGGCTCGTCTATGATCAAAATTTCGGGATTTCCGAGAAGCGCCTGAGCAATGCCTGCCCGGCGGAGCATACCGCCGGAATAGCGCGCCAAGAGCTTCTTTCGTTCGTTTTGCAAGCCCGCAATCGCGAGGCATCTCTCCACCTCGATCTTGATCTCGTTCTTGTCCGTGATACCCTTGATAATGCACATATATTCAAGGAATTCCACGATATTAAGCTGGGGCATCAGCTTGGTGTTCTGGGGCAGATAGCCGAGAGTTGCGCGGTATTCCTTCAACTGCTTATCAATGGGCGTTCCGTCAAGGCAGATCTGTCCGGAGGATGCCTTCATAACGGTGGCCATAATTTTAAGCAGCGTGGTTTTACCTGCACCGTTACGGCCGATCAGACCGTAAACACCGGTAGGAATCTCAAAGCTGACACCCTTCAGCGCCTGCGACTTTTTGTTATAAGACTTGGTAATCGTTTCAACGGTAATCATAAGTAAAAATCCTCCATAAAATTATACGTTTTGACGCTTTTTGAGGGCAAAGCCGGAAATAACAAGCAAAACTACCGTCACCAGCGTAATGGTCAAGCGGTTCAGGTAAAAATATTCGTCGGAGATGGAAACCGAGCCAAAGGGAATGAACACGCAAAGCCATTCCGGATTTGTAAGCCGCCATCCCAGCACGCTGAACACCGAATAGGTAAGGGAAGAGAACAAAATGGACGTAAACGCACTGCGCAACACGATACGCCAGAACAAACCCACCGCGCACATCAGAAGAATGGTGATTAAATACGCCATCAGAATCTTGGTCATAATGTAGGTCTGCCGTGTGCACAAAATAAAGACGGTAGGCAAGGCCGCGGCGGAGAGATAAATGGTCACAAAGCGCACCACCATCACCTGCCACAGGGGAATTCGTCCCACGATAATGTACTCAATTTCCTCCTCCGCACCAAAAATGGTGGAGGCGGTTATTAAAGGAAAGAGCATAAACAAATCTTCCATGCTCTCGGTTTTTTGCCCGTAGGCATAGTAGAAGAGAACGAACAGAGCAAATGCAATCAGAAACATCCACTTGCGCTGCTTGACCTCTTGATAGATCAGATGCTTCATAGTTCAGCCTCCGCGTAGTTGTGTTTTTTCATAATCAGGGCGGCGCCCACGGCAAAGGCAATGCCGATGCTAAGGATTACAAGGCGGTTGATGTAAAAATCGCTCATGGGCAACCGATTGGACATCTGGCTGCTCATTCCGTCCATTACAAAGTAGTAGTACAGGCGGGGATGGCCTTTGGATGAATCGTAATAGAAGGCCGTGATCAGATAGTAAAAGATCAGCTCAAAGCCCAAAGCACCAAACAGATTGCGGATCAGCACCCGTACAAACACCGCCAGCGAAACGACGGTAAATACGTTGATCGCACCGCTCATAAAGATCAAGGCCCGCTCCGTGGCTGTAACCCCCACCGCGCTCAGGGGAAACAGCACCACCGCCGCTCCCATGGCCAACAGGGTAGAGAATACGTAGGGACCCACCTGTGCGAAGCAAAGCTTGCCCACCCCAAAGCCGTAGCATTGACAAAATTCTATTTCTGCCCGGTTGGTCAGGATAAAAATGGCCATCAGATAGGCCGGGAGCATCAGATAATGCTCCATCCCGCCCACAAAAGCGCCCAGCTTTTTCGTTTCAAGAAAGGATTCCAACATTTTATAGGTCCAGATCGCGACAGCCGGTAAAAACCACAGTCGCCGGACAAAATGATATCGATAAAATTTAAACATAGCAGAAAACTCCTTTTTTAAGGCTCATGCAGGATCAGGCATCCTTTTCTCCGTAGCGTCCACTGCGAAGGATAAGAACCACCGCCACCGTAAGGGCCGCCGTAATGCCCACGAAGATCGTTCGGTTGATGTAGAAGGCTTCCATGGGCAATCCCTGCCGGATCAGCTCATACAGAGCCATGCCGGTAACGTAGTAGGCGCCGGGCCCCGCCGTAACGAAGGAGGACATCGTAACTCCGTAAAACAGAAGCAACGCCGCCCCAAGGGTGCCGAACATATTGCGGATCAGCACTCGCGCCATCACCACGGCCGCAATGACCGTCAAGAGATTCACCGATGCTGTAAGGAACAAAAGCCACCGGAGCTGAGGCCATTCGAGAAAGAATTTCTCGGGGAGAGCAAGGGCTGAGATCCCAAAGGAAAGCAGGCTGAAAAGCACCGTTGGGAATAGCTGAGCCGCCCCCAGTTTAATGGGTGAGAATCCGTAGCATTGGCAAAATTCCAGCTCCGTAGGATTGTTGAAAAGAAAGACGGACAGTACGGTGCCCGGCACGAGCAGGGAAAATTCATAGGCCCGTACCAGATCCTTAACGTTTTCCGGCGAGTCGAAATGGGTATAAAGGCACATACCGGTCCATCCGGCAATCAAAAGAAACAACCACAGGCGCCGCCAAAAGTGAAAGTGGAAAAACCGGAGATTCGCCCGCAGCCGCTTGCACGGGGTACTCATGCCGCCCTCCGCGCCTTTACCCGCAGACTGCCGAAGGTAAGGTAACCGGTAAGGAGCGCCACTATGATCATCAGCCCGGTAACGCCAACACAGGTCCACATCTGCCCGGTCGTAACTCCTGTCGTTTCAAGAAAGTCCTCAAACCAAGGGGTGCCCCAAAGGTAGAAGAACTTCCAAAGCTTACCCTGGGGGAAGTAGGTGTAAGCCCAGAATACGCTGTTGCTGAAGTGCATAACCGTTGCCATGGTGCTCTCCATCAGCGAGTAGACCACAATTGCGGCACTGCCCACAATAACCTGGCGGGTAATGGCAGTAAAGAAGATGCACACAGCCATATAATTGAGAATGCCTACCACACCCATGCCGAGCGTCATAACAATAGCGCGCCACAGCATGTTGATAAAGGGAATCTCCATTTCAAACTGAGGAATAATGAAGATCATGTAAGCCGCCGTAAAGAGGCAGAGAACGCCGAGGGAGATCGTAAAGGCGCACAGTAGCTTGGAGAAATAGTATTTACCGAAGGGAATATTGGTGGCGAACAGAATATCTCTCTCCGAGGAGTTGTAAAAATCCCGAAGAACCAACGCCAGCACCACCGCGATCACAATGGGCAAGCAATGGGTAATGGGAATCAGAACGGCATTAAACAGCATCTGGTTATATATGTAGTCCCGCGGTGTCGCAGAATAGATCTGATAGAAATAGCCGCCTTGAATAAAGAGAAAATCGGGAGAAGAGTTTTTGGTAATAACCTGGGTTCTTTGCTGAAGCATGATCAGGATTGCCGGAATGGAAAACAGCATCGCCGGCGAGCGGAAAATCCGCTTCATGGTTGTAGAGAAAGTTTTAAAAAACACAAGTTCCTCCTGCTTTTTTAATTACAAGACGATACAATAAATAGTCTCTAAGGATTATACACTGATACAGGTTGATCAACTTTAATGTGTAAATTATGAGGGTGTATATCACAATGATATGTTCCTCTTAATTGAAAAAAATATAAAAACTTCCATCGAATAGTGTGTCATGGGATTGATTGTATAATTATAGTGTGGCTATTAATATGTGATATCGTATTTTATTGCTTCATTACATGTGGTAGTGTCCGCACTATAGCAAATATCGGTTTGATTAGAATGACAGGCTGAATAATCGCCATCGTGACAATGATCTTGGGTATGTGCTGGACATGAAGAACGATCTTCATGAATACATATATCAATTGATGAAGATGGACAGTGTGCATAGTCTACATAATCAGGGCCACAGTAATCATCGCAAACATAATCATTTGTGCTACATGAAAAAGCTTTCAATGGCTTGATAATCATAGAGAAAGTTTCGGTGTTAATTAATTTTAATCTTTTCAAATCCTTTATTCCTCCTTTTTTATTCGATGGAAGTTTTTTGCAAGATATTTGGTTGATAATTCTATATTACGTGTCCAATAAAAGAGTGTTGTTGCACGAACATATGTTTATGCAAGTATGGGTAATGAGCATTATTTATGCGATGGGGGATATTAGCAAACTACTTCTTGTTTTGTGGGTTTGAAGAGTTTATCGAAGAAGCTATCATCGAATGCTTTTAACTCGGAGTAGATGTACAGACCGATTTCATAGATAGTACGGTAGGTTTCGCAATAGTCCAAGGGCGCTTTCATGGGATCGCCGGTTTGAGAAACGGCGGTATGTACGCAACCGGCGCCGCAAAGGTACTTGGCCCAACAGTCGGGGCAGGATTCCTTTTCTACCACGGTTGCATGGAAGTAAACCTTAATCTTTTCAGGATCAATGCCGGAATCCACGTCGCCGACAGCGTATTCTTCCATTCCCATAAATCTCTGGCACGGATAGATAAGACCATTGGAGCCCACGGCAAAACCACTGCGACCTGCCGTGCAGGAACGAATTTTCTGTGCGCGGTTATAAATGCTTTCTACTGCTTTACTGAATAGAATATTATCAATTCGTCCGGTTTTCTTAGCCTCTTCCACTAACTCCTCTGCCAACTTGCGGTAGCTTTCAATTAAATCCTTGCTGTATTCGCCACCCACAAACAGAGGAGAATCCGGATCAGTATCAACGGGTGACATAACTACATTGGTAAATCCAAGCGCCAAAAGTTCGCGGCGAATTTTGCACATATCCATGTCGGGTCGACATACGGTGGAGCGCACGGTGAGATGATTACCACGCACTTTTTTCAGCTTTTCAATATTGGGAACAATCTTATCAAAGCTGCCGCATCCGTTTTCGTAGCAGCGATAGCTGTCTTGGATGGATTTAGGTCCGTCCATACTAACCATGGTAGAGATACGATAACGCTTAATGTAATCCAGAATCTCATCATTCATGATGGTTCCGTTGGTGGTCATACTGTAGGAGAATTTCTTTCCAGTTTTTGCTCTGATCTCATCACAGTAGGCAATAATCTGTTTAATAAGCGGGAAATTCATAAGCGGCTCTCCGCCGAAGAATGTTACCAGCAATCGCTCCTGATCCGCACAGTGCTCCACCATATAGTCGATGGCTTTCTTTGCTGTGTCCCAAGACATCATTTCACGCTTTCTGCCGTAAGAACCACCACTTCCATAACAATAAATGCAGTTCAAGTTGCAGTCGTTGGCGATTTGCAAAAGCACGTTACCAACACGAATTTGGGGAATAAAGTCCTCGGGAACGCGACGGCGATCCTCGCGAATATCATCTGCATTCACAAGCACATGGCAAGCAAGAAGCTCTTCCTCGGTTCCCTCGTCGAAGGTGCTGGGGGGAACCAGCTTATCTTCCGTATCATGGATGGCTTTTAAAACCGCATAGATGTCTTCGTCTAATTCGTACAAGCTTTGCGTGTCAGTTACAAAGATAAAGTTCTTTCCGTTTTGGGAGAAAAGGTGAGAAAGGGCAATCTTTAAGTTTTTCATGTTGGGTTACTCCTCATAATTTTTAATATTTTCCTCGCACGAGTCCTTTTCTTGGACTCGCACATATATTTATCAAAGATGACAAATTGATTTCTTACCAAATGAATGATAAAAAGTGCGGCGATATCTTTTGTGAAATGGTAGATCACAGACAGCAAGATTGCCAATATTGTTAAATCAATCATCTGCACAATGGCGCGCTTGCGAATGAAATGTACTCCGGCGAAATAAGCGGATCCGATCAGGATTGACAAAACGGCCGATTCTGTGAGAAGAAAAAGGACATTTTGGATCAGGAGCCGGTAGAGCATTTCTTCCGAAAAGCAGTTGTATATGTTTTGGAACGATTCTCTAAGGAATCGCTTTTTTATGTCAGAATATTGGAATAGGGCGGAACGCCTTGGCCATGCAAATTTGTCACCGACAATATAGCAAGCCAGTAGATAAGTGCCAAGTCCAACAAGGGGGGACAGGAGCAGAGAGAGCCACCAAACTCTAACATATTTCCACATAACTACAAGGGATGTATACGCAAGACCGACGTTGAGATAGGAAAAAATGCGAAGTCGGTGTTTTTTAGGCACAAGCACTCGCGTTATGAAAAGCGTCACCTGTAAAAGGCAAAGAAGGTAAGGCAGTTCACTCAGCTCCTTTCGGTGTGGGTTTCAGATAACCAAGCTTTCCCGCTGATTTGGCTTCATCCTTGGAGATTAGGTGAAAAATAGCATTTTCCATCCCATAAGCCGCCATGATCCGCAGAAATTCATGGAAAAGCGTCTCGGCATCATTTTCATCATCGGGGAAGTAAATGGTGCGTCCCACCTCACCCATGCCGAGACGGAAGGGAATAAAGTCGGAAAGATCAAGATCAGAAAAAGCAGAGTGCGGATAGTAAAGCTCAGCGCTGCCGGTCAAATTAGGATCGTTTAAGAGCAAAATATCCGTAATACGTGCGCTGAATAATTGGAGAGACGGATTTTTATTTCCGCATGGACAGGGAGTGGAGTCAAGCTGTGCGATGTCATTCAAACCATAGCGAATAATTGGCATTAGTGTATTATGCAATCCCGTGACACAAACATTTCCCCTCGCACCGTTAGTAGTGCTACGCCCATTCTCGTCTACAATTTGGACTATTACGTTTCCGCTCATCAGGTGCATCCGCCCGTGGTCGCACTCAAATGCGATTCCGTTGGTTTCTTCGCAACCATACATGTTGTGAACGGAGAAGCCGAAATAGGATTCGATAATTTTTCTGTAGGCCGGGATTAAGGGCTCCGACACGGATTCAATATACCGGATCTCTCCGCGGATATCGATGTTTTCTTTTTGTGCGATGCAGATTAAGTAGATGAGGATGCTTGGCTGCATATAGATCCATTCGGGGCGAAAGTCCACCATTTTGTGGAGATACTCCCGCACGGTTTCCGGACAAATATGCGCACGGTTGATTTGTAGACGGTTTTCCGTTACAATAAATACATCTTCTTTCTTGTTTGAGAAGAAGAGAGAGCATTGTCGACTTACCGCTGTAACATTGCCGTATCTACTTCGTAATTTCCAATGGTGATAGGTAGAGGCATAATAGTCGGTCTTATACCACGGGATACTCATGGGAATACCCGTGGTTCCCGTGGTTTGCTGAACCTGTACGTCGTCGCGGTCGATCAAGCGTCCGCGACGGAGGGAGGAATTGTTTAAAAAGTTAACGATACCCAATTCTCGAATATTTTCCTTCGTAGTAACAGGAATGTCGGGGAGGGAAAGGGCGTCTGATTCGGGATCAAGCTCATTATTAAGGAACAGCTGATTGTAATAGGGGACATGCTCATAGGCAGCAAGAACCACACGTTCCGCTTTCTTCTCGTTTACACTCATGCCGTTTCCATCTCCTTGAGAATCGCCTCTACGATCTCATCTACGGTGCAGAGGATCATAGCAGGTATAAATTCCTCGCTGAATTCAATGCCAAGGCGGTCTTCTAAATGAATGATTAAAGTCAACGTGCGCATAGAACTGAAGTTCAAATCCTCTTTCAATTTCATGTTTCCGTCAATGGTGTTGATATCTTTGCAAATTTTGCAAATTTCATAAGTAAGAACATCATATATTTTTGTTTTATTCATAGTGGCCATCCTCTCTATTGACTTAATAGCTAGTTAAGGAACAGAAACAGTTTCTTCGTATTCAAAAATAATCTGCCCGAAATAGGTTTCCTGCACAGGATGGTCAGACAAAATCAAATTGAGGATACAACCCTGTGCTATGGGAGTAATTATCTTTTTTCTGCTATCATAAATTGCATACTCTTGAGGCAAAGCGAACTCTGCCAGTCGTTCGGTTTTAGTTCCATCCGTCCAGGAG
>JAGARU010000022.1 GCA_017622085.1 Clostridia bacterium
GATCGCGGAGGCGGCTATGAATTTTATCGAGACAATGGAACGGTGCAAGCGTGAGGGGGCAGTGGTAATCGGCCTCGGCACGTCCAATTTGCCGCTGATCCGGTATCTGACCTCGCACGGAATTTCCGTGGAGGCGCGGGATCGCAAGACCGAGGACGCCATCCCGGACACCGTGCGGGAGCTTACGTCCCTCGGCGCCTCCCTTGTGTTGGGCGAGGGCTATCTTTCGGACATTCCGCCCCGGGTAATCTTCCGTTCCCCCGGCATCCGTCCGGACGCGGGCGGCATCCCCGACGCGCTGGCGCGTGGCGGTTTCCTCACCTCGGAAATGGAGCTGTTCTTTGCCGGCACCCGTGCCCGTCTCTTTGGCGTAACGGGCAGTGACGGCAAAACCACCACGACCACCATTCTTGGCAAGCTCTTGGCGCTGGCCGCTCAGCGGCAGGGTGGGGAAGGCTACGTGGGCGGCAACATTGGTTGCCCCTTGGTGGATCGGACGGACGATATGACCGATCGGGATCTGGCGGCTTTGGAGCTGTCCAGCTTCCAGCTTATGACCATGACCGACGCGCCGGAGGTGGCGGTGGTCACCAACGTGACCCCCAACCATCTGAACTGGCACGTGGACTACGAGGAATACATTGCCGCCAAGGCAACGATCCTCGGCGCCGGCTGTCGCCGTGCGATTCTCAACTACGAGAACCCCATCACCCGTAGCATGGCCGACCGAACCTCGGCCGAGGTGGTGTTCTTCTCCTCTCAGGCCATCGCTGTGCCCGAGGAGGTAACCGGCGGCTTCCTGTACGTAAAGGACGGTGCCATCACCTACGCAAAGAGTGGCGAGGAGCGTGCGCTCCTGCCCGTCTCCGCCATCCGCCTGCCCGGACGGCATAATCTGGAAAACTACATGGCCGCCCTCGGCGCCGCCATGGACGTGGCCACAGCGGAGGAAATGGCGGCCGTTGCCGCCGAGTTTACCGGCGTGGCGCACCGTATTGAGCCGGTGGGAGAAAAGAGGGGCGTCCGCTTCTACAACAGCTCCATCGATTCCACCCCCACCCGCACCGCCGCCGCCCTCCACGCCATGGAGGGGGAGGAGAGCATCACTCTCATCTGCGGCGGATACGACAAAAACATCCCCTTCCTGCCCTTGGGCGAGGCCATTTTGCAGGCCAAGAACGTAAAAACCGTGGTTCTGACCGGCGCCACCGCCGATAAGATCGCTGCCGCCATTCTGGAGGCGGCCGCCAAAACCCCTCGCGCTCTGCAGGTTCTCACCGAGCGGGACTTTGATTCCGCTGTGCGCTTAGCCGCCCGCCGCACCGAAGCCGGAGGCATCGTGCTCCTGTCCCCCGCCTGCGCCAGCTTTGACGCTTTCGCGAATTTTGAGGTGCGCGGCAACCGTTTCCGCGCGCTGGTAGCCGCCCTTTGACGGGTGTGGACGAAAAGTTCACAAATTGCACTTGAATCAAGGGCGGATTTGCGATACACTAAAGGAAGTTTCACCGAAGAAAGGATCGAAATATGAAAAAATTAGCCGTAATTCTGGCCATGCTCATGGTATGTGCCCTTTGCTTTACCGCCTGTGGCGACGACGGGGAGGTCGTTCCCGACGGAATGAAGCGGATCTCCGACCCCGCCCTTGTGGGATATTATCTTTACGTGCCCGAGACCTGGGTTTCCGAGCTGAACAGCGGCGTGGTCAGCGCGTACCACTCCTTAACGGACGCTTCTTCCATCGTTGCCAACCAGTGGAATCTGCCCGAGGGCGTTGCCACCGTGGATGACTGGTGGGCGCAGTACGTGCCTGTCTTTGAGAACACCTTCAACACCTTTGCGCTGGAGAGCGACGAGGAGTGCTACCTTGGCGGCGTTAAGGCGCATAAATACGTGTACACGGCAAAGCTTCCCGCCAGCGACGCGGAGAACAAGGACGAGAACGGCCTTGCCCTCTTCCGCTTCATGCAGGTGGCAACCATCCGTCGGGGTATGGTTTACGTGATCACCTATACCTCCTTGGCCGATACCTTTGAGGCCAACCTCGCCGACGTGCAGATGATTCTTGATAACTTTAAATTTGAATAATGGTCTATCTTGATAACAGCGCTACCACAAAAATGTCCGACCGCGCCCTCACCAAAATGACACAGGTGGCAACGGAGCTTTGGGGCAATCCCTCCTCCTTGCACGCCATGGGCCTGTCGGCGGAAAAGGTTTTGTCGGAGGCCCGCGGCCGCATTCTTACCACCCTCGGCGTTAACCGGGGCGTGCCCGGTCAGCTGATCTTTACGGCCGGCGGTACGGAGGCCAACAATCTCGCCATTTTCGGCACGCTTCGCGCCAAAAAGCACACGGGCACACCCCGTGTGATCGTCAGCGAGGGCGAGCATTCCTCCGTTGAGGAGTGCGTCCGTGCTTTGGCGGCGGAGGGCTGTGAGGTGATACGCATCCCCACCCGGGAGGGCGTACTGGATATGACCGCCTTGGAGGCGGCGCTTACCCCCAACACCGTGCTGATCAGTTTGATGATGGTCAACAACGAGACCGGTGCCCTGTATGACGTGAAGTCTGCCTTCGCCATGGCTAAGCGGATGTGCCCCCGCATCGTCACCCATTGTGACGCGGTGCAGGGCTATATGAAGGTTAAATTTACCCCCGTGTCCCTCGGTGCGGATCTGCTCTCCATAAGCTCCCATAAGATCGGCGGCCCCAAGGGCGTGGGCGCTCTTTACGTGGACCCCGCCATTCTGAAGGCGAAAAAGCTGGTTCCCACCGTCTACGGCGGCGGGCAGGAGCAGAGCTTCCGCTCCGGCACGGAGAACGTGTACGGCATCGCCGCCTTTGGCGAGGCCGCCAAGGAGCGGCAGGAAACGCTGGCGGCTGATCTTGCCCACATGGCATCCCTGCGGGACAAGCTGGAGACGGAGATCGGTACACGGTTCCCTGAGGGAGAGGTGTCCGTCAACCGCCCGGCGGGCCGTCGCGCACCCCATATTTTAAATCTTCGGGTGGAGGGTATCCGTAGCGAAACCATGCTCCACTATCTGTCGGCGGAGGGCTTTTTCGTGTCCAGCGGATCGGCCTGCTCCTCCCACGGAGGCGGTGTCAGCCGCGCCCTTTCAGCCTTTGGCCTTGCGGACCGGCAGGCGGATAGCTCCCTGCGCGTCAGCTTTTGCCCCGCCAGCACCGAGGCGGAGGTGGATGATTTTCTTGCCACACTTTCCGGCGGCGTAAAACGACTTCAAAAGAGATAACGGAGGACTTATGAAAAAGATTGTTTCGGTACTGTTGGTTGCAGTTATGCTTTTGGGCGTCTGCTCCCTTATGGGTTGCGGCCAGGCCAAGGGCTTGCATTACGTAGAGATCAAGGTGAAGGATTACGGCGTGATCAAGCTGACCCTGGATGCGGATACCGCCCCCATCACCGTTACCAATTTCTTGAAGCTGGTAAAGAAGGGCTTCTATGACGGCCTCACCTTCCACCGCATTATGGAGGGCTTCATGATTCAGGGTGGCGATCCCAAGGGTAACGGCACCGGCGGCTCCAAGCCCATCAAGGGCGAGTTCTCTGCCAACGGCGTGCCCAATACGCTTTCCCACGTTCGCGGCGTGATTTCCATGGCGCGTCAGGGTGAGAGATACTACGTGGAAAACGGAAAGCTGATGTACGATACCGGCTACGACACCGGCTCCTGCCAGTTCTTCATCGTCCACGAGGATTCCCTCTTCCTTGACGGCCAGTATGCCGCCTTTGGTTGGGTAACGGAGGGTATGGACGTGGTGGATGCCATCGCGAAAAGCGTTCCTGTTACCGACAATAACGGCACCGTCAAAACAGGCTATGCTCCCGTAATTGAGTATATTAAGATTGTAAAATAAAAGCAAAAGCCCCCTGTCGGCCAACGGCCGACAGGGGGGGCTTTGCTTCCGGTGTCATTCCTCTCGTTTCCGCTCCCGCACCATTTCGTGGAGTGCCTCCAGCGCGTCGGAAAGCCCGCCCATCCGGTCAATCAACCCCGCCGCCACGGCCTCCTCGCCGTCAAGAATGGAGCCCACGTCCGTGGCGATCTCGTCGGTCTGCAGCAGTAGCGCCCGGAGCTTCTCTTCCTTTATATTAGAGTGCTCGGTGATGAACCGCAGGATCCGATCCTGCATTCGCTGAAAGTAGTAAAAGGTCTGGGGCGCCCCCACCACCGTTCCGCTGATCCTCACGGGGTGTACCGTCATGGTGGCGGTAGGCACAATAAAGGATCGGTTCGTGCACACGGCCAAGGGCACGCCGATGGAGTGCCCGCCGCCCAGCACGAGGGAAACGGTGGGCTTTTTCATGCTGGCAATCATCTCCGCCAGCGCCAGTCCCGCCTCTACGTCGCCGCCCATGGTGTTCAGAATCAGCAACAGCCCGTCCACCTCGTTGCTCTCCTCAATGGACACCAGCATGGGGATCAGATGCTCGTACTTGGTCACCTTTTGCCCGTTCCCCAAAAGATAATGCCCCTCCACCTGGCCGATCACCGTCAAACACTGGATCACCGTGCCGTCCTTGGCGGAAACGATGCTTCCCGTCTGAAAAATACTGCCTTCGCCACCCGCACCCATTTGCTCTGCTTTTTCGCACATAACTGCCTCCTTGAGAAAAAAGAACTTGTCTTAGTATTTCTCCTGGTAGCGGAAACGATTCGGAAAATGCGAAAAATGGCGCATATTTGCAACATTGATGGGTTTGGAAAAATTGTGAAAAAAATTTGAAAAAAATTGAAAAAAGTGCTTGACAAAATCATCCTCAAGTGGTATACTGTTCAAGCTGACCTCGCGAGAGGGAAGCGACGGATCTTTGAAAATTGAACAACGACGAAGCTAAGAAATTAGCTTTGCACACAAAGAAGGAACTCGAAAATTCTTTTGAAGAAAAAGAGAACTCGAAAAAGTAATTGAGCAAATTGA
>JAGARU010000023.1 GCA_017622085.1 Clostridia bacterium
GTTTTTTTAAAAAAATTTAAAAATTACTGTTGACATTTCTCTTGTTTTATGTAAAAATTAAGGCATGAAAATCAAGTGTTTGGAGGAATAATGCCAAAACTTCAACTTTTAAAAGAGCCTGGGTTTGTGTATGACGTGTTGTCATTGTTTTCTTTGCGATTTAACAAGCAGAAGTTTTTGTCCAGTTTACCGCACGCAAATGCGCAACAAAGAGAAGAACTTGCAGAATATTACGAGGGCTTGTATAAACAAGTCGGTCATATATCCGATGATCTTTTTGTGTTCTTTTATGCATTAGAGAACGGCAAAAACGTTATTTCGACATTGTATTTTAGCACGTGTACGGATCACTTCGCCTCGGATTATGACTTTCGGTATTTGCAGAATAGTTTACTGAACAAAGAAGAATTGCTTCGGAATGTGATTCGGTTTTATCTTCTTGATCTTTCCGAAAAGGAAATAGAAGAATGCGCCGGTTCGCTTGTTAACTTGTTTGCTTATATAAAGGAATCCAAGTTGCCGGACGAGATCAAAAAGAGATTATATGAATTTTTTGTTGATCCGGATCCTTATATTCGCGCCTTGCTGTGTGAATTGATGGATGTAGCGAAGTGGGTTGAAGATCACTACAAGAGTAACTATGAGTTGATTCTTGCGGGTTATAATGATATTACCTTTGAAAAATTGGCCGATCAGTTGGCTGTTGTAAAAGATCTTAGAACTATTGATTTTGGGGAAGATCCGATCTATGTGTCTTACTGTTTGCTACATAAGTATTTTGTTTACTATTGCCAAGCGGCGAAGGGCATCATTTGTTTGATTGGACGTAAATACGAAGATGTATTGTCCGCTCAGACGAAAGAAAATGGTGCATTTAATCTTGAATCTTTAGGCGGTGCACTATGTGAAAATAGCCGAGTGCGAATTTTAGAGTTGTTGCTGGAACAGGGCGAATTAACTTGTAAGGATTTGGAAAAGGCGTTTGAATTTTCCGGCTCGACAGCCTACCACCACGTATCTCTGCTAGTGCGTGCCGGAGCGGTAAAGACGCGTAACGTGGGTAAAACGGTATACTATGATATCAATCCCGACTATTTCGGGTTTGTTATAACGGAATTAATGAAATTTTCTGACAGAGATAAGAGAAGGGCGAGGAAATAATTATGAAGAAAAGATGGAACAGACCAATTTGCAGAACCCTTAAGATAGAACAGCTGTCTAAAGCAATCAAGGCTGCTGCTTGGTCGTGGCCTGAGTGTTGGGGCATTGATGCGCGTTAATTCATCAAGAAGAACAAAACCGTGACAAGAACACTTGTCACGGTTTTGTTTCATCATACAAGGAGCAAGATATATGAATGTGAAGGCAGAAGTAATTAAAATCATAAATGAAACGGTAGAGGGCATTGATCTTGCGGAGGAGCAGGCAGACCGCGACCTGAGGGATATAGGCATGGACTCGATTTCTTTTATTCAGGTGATTGTTCAGATTGAGGAGACGTTTGAGTGCGAGATTCCGGATTCCAAACTGCTCATGGCAGAAATGAATACCTTGAATAAAATATTAAATGCTTTGCAGGAGATTGACATTTATGACGAAGCGTAAGGTGGCCATCCTGTCGAATGTTACGGTGGCCCACGCCTGGCCTAAGAAGAATAACTTAAACTTTGTGTTTGTTCCATACGGCACGTATGAAAGCGACCTGCCGACAGATGCGGATCAGGTTGTGGTATTGCTCAACTTTGATGAACTGTACCCCGACTATGTCAACCGCCGACTCGGCGGTGCGGACGAATGTGAGGACTACGTGGATCGTTGTTCCCGGCTCTATACCTTTATAAAAGAGAACACGCATGCTTCGGTTCTGTGGTTTGGGGCAGAGGACTTTTGCTACCGTTTCTACACCCACACCATCGGCCACGTAGCTTTAACAGACAGGAAGATTGATGCAATCAACGCATTCATCGCGCAAATGCTGGCAGAGGGCGATGTCTATTTGGATCTGAAGTTCTTGATCGCTCAGGTTGGTATCCGTAATGCTTATGACTTGCGCGGCAAGCATCGCTGGAGTGCTCCGTATTCGCGTATGCTTCTTGCGGCGATGGCGGAGGAGATATGCAAGCAGGATCGCATCCGTTATGGCGATACGAAAAAATGCTTGGTGCTGGACTGCGATAACGTTCTGTGGGGCGGTGTTCTATCCGAGGACGGCGTGGCGAATATTCGCCTGGATCCGGCATATCTTGATCTGCAGAGATATCTTTTGTTCCTGTATCATCACGGCGTGATCCTGGCCGTGTGCAGTAAAAATGACAGGGAAGACGTCCTCCGCGTTTTCCGCACCCGTGAGGACATGCTTCTGAAGGAGCATCATATTGCCCATTTTTGCATGAGCTGGTCGGACAAGCCGAGCAATCTTCGCGTAATTGCCAACGCGCTGAACGTCGGTCTTGAAAGCATGGTGTTCTTAGACGATTCTCCGTTCGAGGTGGAGGCGGTACGGGCCGTTTTGCCCGAGGTTACCGCTATCTGTTACGACCGTGATACGGTTTATGCAAATTTTTCTTGCTTTTCCTTGCCCTCCCGCGTGGACGGGGAAAAGGTGCGTCTGCGCACAGAAACCTATCGAACCAACGAAAAGCGGGACCAACTGAAGCGCACCGCAAGCACGTATGACGAATACCTTGCATCACTTCAAATGAAACTCACGGTTCGTGCCGCCGCGGAAGAAGAGCTTGTGCGGTTGGCAGAACTGACTCAAAGAACAAATAAATGCACCAACGGCACGCGCTATACCGCCGAGGAGCTCCGAAGAAAAATGAACGGAGGGTATCGACTTTATACAGTTACTCTGTCGGATCGCTTTTCGGATTTGGGCATTGTTGGTGCTATTGGGATCGAGGGTGCGGTGTTGGAGCTGTTTTCTCTCTCTTGCCGTGCGCTTGGCCGTGGTATCGAGCAGCAGATGTTGACCTTTGCTGAGGTGGAGGGCGTGAACAAGGCAGCCTTTGCCTCCACACAGAAAAATGATGACTTGCACGATCTGATAGCCTCGTGTTTTGATGTAATATGCAGGTAACAATCTTCGAGTGATATATGCACTGTACAAGCCGCCCTTGTTTTTGCCTTTGCTTGAGAAAACAAGGGCGTTATTTTATTATGATTAAATCACAACAATAAAAATGGCGCTTGGATTAGTGAATCAAATTGTATTTTCAACAAATATAATAATACGATATTGACAAACATTGTAAAAAATGTTAGGATAAGAATGGTAAATGTTAGGAGGTGTTCATAGTGAAGCTGCCGTTTGAAACGTCCCCATATATTATGGCTTATCACAATAAGGCGTTCCCCTTGGGCGTGATCCAGGGGAATGCAGATTTCGACTTGAGGCCGTGGATATCCGGAAAATTCATCAATTGCTATTTTCGACTAAACTCTCCAAAGTTCGACTTATACACCCTTGACCCGTGGGGCGAGGGAGCTGGGGTGAATCTGTCTCAAAGCATTCGCTTGACAAGAGAGATGTTTGATCAGTTATCCCTGGACATTTTGCAGGTTGTTAAAACTTTGTTGGACAATTCATGCTACGTGCACGGCTCTTGGAATGAGAAATATATTCCGGTTGAGCGTGTTTACGGCCAAAGCGACCGCATGCACGATTATATGCTGATTGGATATGACGAAGATGAAGGGATCTTCTATTCGGTTGGATATACGAAAAGAGGACGGTATGAGGAATTCACGGTAACCTTCGAGGAGTACTTGGCCTCCCTGCGAAATTCCAAAAATCGGTGTATCGACATTAACACCTGTCAATTCTGCCCGGACGGAAATTTCTCTTTTAATAAAGACAACTGCATCGTAGAACTGACGGATTATTTGAATTCTACTACCTCTTGGGGCGAGAAACCAGAACGTATTTACGGCATTAACGGGGTGAGAGAGCTAAAGCAATATATAGAGGAAACAAAGGAAGGGATAGACATTCGCTTCACACGATTGCTCATGGAATATAAAGCGCTGATGCAGCTGCGGATCGATTATCTCTGCCCGAGCCTTAGTGACGCTTACCGGCCTACCTCTCGAGCCGCGGAGCAGATCTACATGCTCAGCATCAAATATGCCATGACTGGCAAAAAGGAGCTCATGGCAAATATTTTGATTAATTTTGATACTGTATTACAGTTGGAGCCGGCTGTTTTGCCGCAATTTTTAGAAGCAGTAAAAATGATATAAGTCACCCGACAATGCGTGCGCAAGCCACGTTGCCGAGTCAAGGACGTAAGTCCTCGGAACCGTAAGAAGCGCACGAGTGTGTAGGGAAGCCCCTATATCCTCGCGCGCTTTTGATTTTTAAGGAGGTGAATCCAATGGCAAGATAATCGTGCAAGCAGAAACGCAATTTTTAAGTTGCACTCGCACAAGACCCTTAACGACAAAGACACGAAAAGAAAGGAATCATTCTATGAAGAAAAACGCGTTTAAGCTTTTATCCGTTTTTCTGTCTGTTCTGATGATCGTGATGTCTGTGCCGTTAACCGCCTTTGCGGCAGCTGTCACCGACAATACGAGTGAATCGGTAAAGCTGAACACCGATATCATCGAACTGACCGATAAAAGAACCGCTACCTCCAAAACCTTCCGTTTAGACGATGGAAGCTACTACGTGGCGGAATACGATACGGAGATCCACTACCTGGACGAAAACGGCCTGTGGCAGGATATTGACAATACCCTTGCCGCCTCGGGCAGTGAATTCTCCACCAACAATGCCAAGATCAAATTTGCTAAGAAGATCACCGGCAATGAAACGATCTTTACTCTCCACGACGGCAACCGCAAGCTGACGCTGTCTCTTAACGGAGCCCTCAAAAAGACCGATGGCGTGATCACGAACGCCTCTGCCGACCTCGGAGAGGATGCTACTGAACTCCAAAAGATGACTACCCTTGAAAAGATATCTGCA
>JAGARU010000024.1 GCA_017622085.1 Clostridia bacterium
CAAGCCGTACATCCGCGTGTTCGAGGATTGCGTCAAAAATTGCCATCCCATCCCCGATAAGCAGGGCGAATACAAGGGTGCGCACTATGAAATCCGCGAAGTTCAGCTTGATACCGGTAAGGACAACTACGAGACCCGTGAGATCGAGCTCAATTACAACATTTGGTACAAATTTGTAGATTGAAATGGAGGTTAAGAACATGAAAAATCGTTTCTACATGAAGGAATTCCAATATCACGACGGTGAGTGTTACGTCACCTTCAACATTGTCGATTTGAACGAGCTGAAAAATGAGATCAGCGTGGCTATTACCCGAGAGGGCAAGATCAGCGTGGTCACGTATCCGCTGCTTTCCAATGAGAATGGCTACTACTTTGAGTACGGCTGTGAGTACACCAAGTTGGCCGTGGATGACTTTAAGGAGGTGTCGGAATGAATAACGAGAACAATGATATCCGTCAGGAAACCAATAATAAGCCCATAATTGACCTTCTCGCTCTCTGGGAAGAGGTCGAGGATATGATCAGCGAAAGACGCGCCATCGAAGGAGGTAATAACCATGACTAATACATACAGCAATGAAATCAGAATCGTCATCGGGTCTTGGGGCTCTTACAACGAGTGCAACGAGCGAGCTTTGGGATCCCGCTGGCTTGATTTGGCCGACTATGGAGACTGGGACGAGATCGTGGAAGAATTGGAGCGTCAGGGCTTTGAGCTTGACGGTATCGACGAGGAACTGTTCATACAGGATGTTGAAAATCTGGATCTGGACGGAGAAAATACCGACTATATGAGCCCGCAACGACTGTTTGAAACCTTGTATGAATCAGGCGTATTGCTCGATGCGGATAAGTTTGAAACCATGGAGGCCTTTATCGAAGCGCGCAGCTACAAAGATTTTGAAGCACGAGTAAAAGAACAAGGCGAGTGCTGGGATGATGACGTTCACATTTATAAAGGCTACGACTGGGAAGATTACGGACGCGAGCAGTTCAGCAATAGCGGTCTTTCCATTCCCGACAGCCTGATTGACTACTTCGATTTTGAGTCCTACGGTGAATCCTTCTCCTATGACGGCCTTGTTGAAAAATACAGCGGCGGCCTCATTGAAATATCTTAAAAATAGAAAGGAATTATGACTATGATGAACCAATATCAAATTCTGAAGGACAAACAGCAGAAAGAGTTTAACGCTTTCCCGATGGGCGCGGCGTTCAGCCAAAAGCAGTTTGATGAGATGATGGCGAAATGGGGCTTGCTCCCCACCGATACCGACAAGATCCTGCACATCGGTGGCGGCTGCTACATTCGAAAGGCTGACCGTGAAGCGTTCCACGCACTTGTGGAAAGGCTCGCAAAAGAAAAAGAGGATGCGCTCGCGGCTGACACGACCGGCGACGGCATCATTAAGGATATGTTCCTGTACGAGCTGGCGAACCACGAATACTGCATTACATACGACCTTGAAGATACGCTGGACGCGGTTGGTCTGACCGTTGATGAAATCAATGCGGACAAGCGGCTGTTGCGAGGACTTGAAAAGGCACTTTCGCAGTATTTGAAGGATACGAAAAATTATTGAAAGGGTTAAATATGGAAGTCAAAAAAGAAAACGGCGTTATAAAATACACCTTTAACAGCGAAGAAGAAAAGGTCATTGATTGGGCTGTTAAAAGAATCATCGACTGCTACATAGCAAAGGGCGGTGATAAAAATAATATGATGTCCGAAAATGAAATACGGCTTTTTATAGATGGAATTATGTGTCGTGATGGAATTTTCGGCGTCAAAAAATATATCGCTCTTGAAAACCACTATACAAGGGGTGAGACAAATGAATAATAAGCAAGAAATATTTTATTAATCAGCCCGCGCATTAAACGAAAGGAGTTGTTGAAATGAAAAACACAAAAGAAATCGACGCTATTATGACCGCTATTCACTGCATTAACGTAGTCAGCGAGCATCGGGATCCCGACATTATGAGACTGACCGATTATTTCTTCCGCCGCGTGCTTGGCTACAATTCCAATCTCAAAACCATCTATTGCGTCGGGCAGACCAAAGAGACCATTATGCCCGTCCTGATGCAACTGCTCGAAGAAGATACCCAATATAAAAAATACTTGGAGGAATACAGTAAATGAAAAGAACGCTCATTGACCTTTGGTACGGTAACATCGACCCACGGGAACAAGCGCAAGCCAATCCGCAAGTACCCGACCTTCTGAAGCTTTTGGAGCGCAATCACGATGCGCTTTGCAAAACCATGAACGAAGAACAGAAAGACCTCTTTGAAAGATATACAAGCTGCGCTGACGAAATCTCCGGATTTTGTGAGCGCGATTCTTTTGTTTACGGCTTCCGTCTCGGGATGCGATTCGCTATCGAGGCTCTGGCCGAAGACGATTACAATGACCCATAAGGAGATATGTACCATGAAAGTAAAAGAACTCTACGCCATGAACTTCAACGACGCCTGCGAGCGGCTATCCGAGCAGACCGACATCATCACCACCTATGAGAGCCTGAAGAATTTCGCCATCCACATGATTCAAGAGGATCATCTGTATCTCGCATTGCACATTCTGGAGGCAATCCACAGCTCCCCGGCTGACTACTATGATTACGACTACAGCATGGGCACATTGGAAACGCCCACGGCTCTTACGCTTACCTTTGATTTGGTCGATTACTGCGACGATAAGGAGGACACCAACCATGACGAGCTTTAAGACCCAAGCCCATATCCATTCCCTCGATGGGGCTATGGATGAAATCACCGTTCTGGACAGCCGGCAGGAGTCCGACCACGTGGTCTACATCGTGGACTACAAGGGCGTGAAATGTACCGCCATTTTCAACTGGTTCGCAAACGCTTACTACGCCGACGATAAGTACGGCATTATCAAGGAGGACTAAAAAATGAGTATCAAGAACGATATCCGCGATCAGATCAAGAGTGCTATCCGTCATTACGATTATGAAGAAGCCGTCAGCGAGGCGATGGACGAAATCGACCTGGAAGAGCTGATCACGCAAAAGATTACCCAGCGCATCCGTGACGTGGACATTGAACCGCTGGTAACGAGTCTTGTCGCTGACCTGATCGACGAGCAGCTGGACGATATCGACATTGAGGGCGAGGTGCTTGGCGCCTTGCAGGAAGAATTTGAGGACTAAGGAGGTGCGACATGAAATCCTACGTTTTCTACGACGATACCGCCGATTATGAAGCCTACGATGACGTGCGGGCTTTCCTGTTCGATACGTATGGCGAGGACAACGGTTGGGCAACCGCCGATGACGTGCCGGATAACTGGGTCTACGACGAGATCAGCGAGCAGAATAACGCTGACTGGCGGGAGTTGCTTCACGACCTCGGGCGTGTGTTCAAGGAGGATTGTTACCTTTTAACCGGAACATGTGGTAGATGGTGCGGCCCCGCGCAAGGCGGTAAGTTCATCAACAGTACCGACGATCTGCTGACCTGTATCCGCCATCTCGACAAAGTGAAGCTCTACGAGGAAAACGGTCATTTCTACATCGACGGCTACCATCACGACGGCTCGGATCATTACGAGCTGAAGCGGCTGACCCAAAAAGGTTATGAGTTTGCCGACCGTAATTACTTCGCTCATGATCGACAGCTCCATACGACTATCATGCAGAATAACTTTTACTCGGCTTTGCCTCGGTTGGCGAGCCGCTTATATGGGGTGTGACATGAAAACTGAAACAAACAATCCCTACGGTTATAAGGTCTGCTACAAAGAAGATGGCTCAAAAGACTATACGAGCCATTTCAAAACCTACACCTACCGCCAAGCGGTCAAGGCGAAAGCCGGTTACATACGATTTCCGCCCAGGGCAAGAGATGATGGACATATCCTGAAAAGCCCCAAATGGGTAATTATTCCTATCAAGCACTCCGAGGTACGCGACGGCATCTGGCATGAGGATCCCTTCTGATACGAAGGGGCTTTTTTCATTTATAGGACAAAATAAATCACGAAAAGGAGGACAAACACATGACGTTACAACTCACCGCAACGACAACCGAAGAAAAGGTTTTGAAAGAATACTTGGAGCAAACGGTCAGTGAAGTGCTGGCTGACAAGATCAATAATGGCGTGCCTGTCGAAAAAGATGGCAAGAAGCTGATTTCAAAGAAAACCTTGGCAGGCTTTATGAAATACGCTACCGAAGAAGCTCGCAAGCAAGCCGCCAAGGGTGCGACAAGTGCCTGTCTGCACAGCGATATCGTGTTCGGGTGGGCTATCCACTATTTTGAGGAAGACAGCATCCTTGGTACACTCTACAACGAGGATGGAACGGAGTACAAGGCTCCCAAGCCGACACCGAAAGCCGTTCAAAAATCGTCAACAACAGCTATTGATACGTCTACGGCTCCTGCTCCCAAGCCTCAGCCCAAGGCTGGGCAAATGTCCATGTTTGACTTGTTTGACGAGCCGGAGGTGGTGGCAGAAGAAGCCACCGAGACGGATAAATGCGACGAGGACGAGGTGGCATCAGACACCTACGAGGAGGCTCTTGAAAGCCCCGTAGAGGGCGTGGGAACCGAGGTGGAGCAAGTGCCTACCGTGGAGGTAAAAGAGCCTGAAAAGCCTTTGTTGGAGCACATAAACGGTCTTGATGTGGACACCACCACGGGCGAGATCATTGAACCCGACGAAGCTCCCGACCCTTACGCCGATACCGAGCTAATGTACAAGCTGTATATGCTGCTCGATCAGAAAGTTGAAATTGTAAAGTGAGGTAAAATGTCATGTTGATTGAGAAAATTAAGCCGATCCCGAAATATATCGTTGAAAAGATCCGCAAGCGGGATGCGATCCGTTATCCAGAGCCCCACGGCAATACGCGGTTTTATTCGTATCTCACCAAGAATGACGGTGAGCTGGTGAAAGTCACCGTAGCCGTCCGTCACCGCTACAAGAATTGGCACTACAAACAGGTTGCCGTACATGGTGTTCATTCTGATCGCTGCTATGTGAAAGATATGTGCTTCACATACATCGGAGGCTACAGCGTCGGTTGGTACGCTGAGGGATTGAACAGAACGCAAAAGTGGTATGAGGATGATGAGTGGGGCTGGTATTACGACTCCGGTTTCGATCCCTATGCGCCGGTTGTCAACAAGGACTACTTGGCGAAATTCCCGGAATACCAATACTCCGCTTGGGAGCTGTACGATGAAGCGGATATTCTCAAATTTCTTCGCAATTATGAGAAGTACCCGCAGGCTGAATACTTGATGAAGATGGGCTTGCAGAAATACGTTTTCAGCAAGCAAATACTGACCAAAGCGGCAAAGGATAAGCAGTTTCGGAAGTGGCTCTGGAGTAACCGTCAGGTGCTTGCAGGGCGCTATTTTTATATATCCACCATCCTCTCGGCCTATCGTCGCGGAACGTCTCTGCTTGAAACGCAAGCGTATGAGGAGGTCAAGAAGACCTTCTGCCGTGAGCGGGACTTCAAACCAATCCGCGAAATGTTGGACGGTGATTATAAGCCGTTC
>JAGARU010000025.1 GCA_017622085.1 Clostridia bacterium
GGAGCGTCCCCTCCGGCGGTAGCCGTGGCGCTTATGCGACGTTCTTAACGCCTTTTCTTTTGAAGCCGCAGGCGCAAAAGAAAAGGCTTGGCGAAAAGAAAACGCCGTTTCTTCGGGCGCTGCCCGAACCCGCTCGCTTTTTTGAAAAAAAGCGAGGCAAAAAACTAAATTTCGGTGCCGACACCCTCGTGTGATCGTGCTCGCTTACAAGTGAGCAAGCGGCGACCCTGCCAGCGGGGGCTTCCCCGCTCGACACCTTCGGGGGAGCGTGCTCGCTTACAAGTGAGCAAACGCCGAAGCTTGGCCACCGGGCCTTCCCGGCTGCCAGCGGGGGCTTCCCCGCCCGTCGCTCACCGTTTCTTTTTCACGGCGGAGCGGCAGACGGGCTTATAGCGGCAATAGCTGCAAGGGTCCAGGTCCTTTTGAGGCGCGGGGGTCAGGTTCCCCTCCTTCATCTCCATGCCGATGCGGCGGAGCGTTTCCGTAATGTCGGAGAAAATGCCCTCCATGCCCGCACTGTCGCGATAGCTTTCGCTCAGCTTCCACTGGCCATCCTTGCCCACCTTGAACTTGGGCACGTACTTCATGCTCAGCTCCGGGTCCTGTGCCAGAATCAGCTCCTCGTCCGCCAGCATCATGCCGGAACGGCGGGAATTTTCCGCAATGCGACTGCGCTCCAGCGCCGCGCCCTCCTCCGACTCCACGTCGTGCTCCACGCCAAGCTCCACCTTGGGGGGCTTAGCTGAGAAGTACAGAACGCCCGCCGGCGTGGGATTTTCGCCAAGCACCCGGAGAAAGGCCTCCTTGTCCGTCCGACAGACGGAGAACAGATAAATGAGCAACTGCAGATTCAACCCGCGCAGGGTCTGTTCGTAGTCAAACTCCTTCTCGCCGGTCTTGTAGTCCACAATGCGCACGTAGGTTTTGCCGTCCACCGAATAGGTGTCCACCCGGTCCGCAATGCCGCCCACGGCCAAGGTGGTGCCGTCGGGCAGGGGAAAGCGAATGGGGGTGGGGGTCACCTCCGAGGAGGCAGAAATGGGTAGCTCAAAGAACCGAGGGCGGAAGCGGCTGACGGAGAACTCCTCCACCAGATTGCGGATCAGATACACGCTGTTTCGCTTCAGCTTCTCAAAAAGGGAGCGCATCCGCACGCTTTCCGTGCCGCCCATCAGGCGGATAATATAGTCACCGATCACCTGATCGGCAATTTCATCGATTTTCCCACTATCCAGATCGGAAAACTCAATTTGATGCGATTCCAGATAAGTAAGGAACAGCTCCAGCACCCGATGGACGAAGTTTCCGATGTCCAAGGGGGAAAATTCCGGCCCTCTTTCCTCTCGCAAATTCAAAAGATACCGACATCCGTAGCCGAAACGGCACTTGACGAAGGACTCGATGCGGGAGTTGGACAGGTAAAGGTCGCCTCCGTACAGCGCCTCCCGGGTCTCCGCGGAAAGCACGTCCCGGGCGGTCTCAGCGGTCACAGGCTCCCGGCCGAGGGCGGCAAGGATGGCCTGCCGTTCCGTCTCGTCCGCCAAGGAAAGCACGTAAGCCGCGCTCTCCTCCGTCAGCGCCCGCTCTATGGCAGAGGGGGGCGGCAGAATGGGCTGGGCTGGAAACAGGGTGCGAATACGGCCCCACGCCGAGGATGGATGCCGCTCACCGCCGGCAAAATCGGCCCGACGGCGGCTGACGTGAAGCACCTCCGAGGGGGCGGAGGCGGCCGTATAGAAGTACAAAAGCTCGTCGGCGGAAAGCTCCTCCTCACGGGAGGCAAGCACCACGCCCTCGCCCTCCAGAGCGATCTTGTCGGCCTCGGAGAAGAAGCCGCCCTCCCTTACGTTCTGGGGAAATTCCCCGTCGCAGACCCCAAGGAGGAACACCTCGTGCCAGTTGCCCCGCCGCATACGGGTGGCGTCGCAAACGGTGACGCAATCGTCGCTGGGAGGAATGGTGCCGATGTCCGTGTCGTCAAAAATGGTGCGGAGCAGGAGCAGAAAGTGCTCGCCGGAGACGGGCTCGTCCGCAAGGGTGGTGGCGATCACGTCCAGAGCGTCCGTCACCGTAGCCCAAAGCTGACTGAGGGCATGGACGGCGGCCGGATCGTCGGCCTTGGCCTGCATCTCCTGGGAGATGCGGTGGCGAACGTCAAGGGATTCCAAAAATTCATACACAGCCACGCACATTTCCTTGGCGCCGGAGGCGGCGCGGAGGGTGGCAAAGAAGGGATTCAAGGTGTTCAGCAGACGGTCACGCACACCGTTGATCTGGAGCAGAAGCTCCGCATCGGCGGCGGTGGCCAGCTCCCCGTAGCCGGAAGGGTAGCGGGTAAAGGCGTCCGGCTCCGTAAAGGCGCGGCCGCTGATGCGCCATTTGCGCAAATATTGCTCAAAAACGTCCACCTCGCGGTCGGTAAAGCCGGTGTAGCCGCACTTCAGGTAGGCGATCACGTCCTCCTGCCGGAAGCCGCGGTTTTTGATCTGCAACGCCGATGAGATCAGCTTGACCAAGGGCATTTTGTTCAGATCCGTGCGGACGGAGAAGTAGTAGGGCACGTGGTAGCGCTGGAGCGCGGACTCCAGAATGCCGCTGTACTTGGCGGAATCTCTGGCGATGATGGCCAGCTCGCCGTAACGGCGTCCACCGCGAACGGCCATGGCGACCCCATGGGCCACCCGCTCGCACTCGTCAAATTCGTCGGCGCACTCGTAGAGGCGCAGGCTCTCGCAGGGCTCGTCCACGGGCGCGGCCGAAAATCGCCACAAACAATGGCAAAGGTAGGCAAGGGACGGGTCCCCGTGGCGGAGATCCTCCCCCAAATGCTCCCGACGTACCGGCACGGAATGGCGGGCGGCCAGGTCGGAAAGGCGGCGGGCGGTCTTTTCGGTGCTGTAGAACTCCGGGCTTCCCGCCCCGTCCAGAAGGAGCGTGACGGTAACCTCCGCCGCACTTTGAAGAATTTCACCGATCAAGGCCATTTCCCCGGCGGAAAAGCCGTGGAAGCCGTCGAAATACACGTGCATACCGCGGAAAAAGTCCCGTCCCCGCAGTCGCTCCACCGCGGCGGCCAGAAGATCGTCCGTGTCGGCAAAGGCCTCCTCCAGATGGGCCTCGTAGGAGGCGTAGAGGAGCGCAAGGTCAAGGAGGCGGCGCCGACGGCTGCCCTCCTCCATGCTTTCTGCGGCGGCCGAAAGGCTTGCGGCGGTCACACCGGAGCTTTTCAGCTCGCGAATGGCCGCATACATGGTGCTCAGCGCCCCGTGGGAGCCAAGGGTCTGGCCGTACTCGGTCATAGCCGGGGCCACCTGCCGCATGGCGCGCCAAAGAATTACGGGACGGGCGCTCTTTTTTACGTAGCGGTAGCTGACTCCGCCGCAGGCGCGGAACACGGTGTCTGCCAGACGTGTGAAGTTCACTGCCTCCACCGTCAGCTGAGCCGAGGGAGGAAGCTCCGTTGCCAGCATACGTTCGCTTTCCACCGTCTGTTGCTCCGGCACAATGAGAAAGGCGCGCACACCTGCCTCGGCATCCTGTCGAATGGCCTGCAGAATCCGTCCTGTTTTTCCCGCGCCCGATCGCCCGGTCAGTATGTTCAGCATAGAAAGTCCTCCTTTTCATGATTGATTGTCGATGGATCGCCCCCAAGGGAGGCGGAGAGGGCCCCGCAGGCGGCCGGGAAGGCCCGGCGGCCAAACTTCGCCGCTTGATCACACGTCAGCGCACACACTCACCCGAGGATAGCGTTAATTTTTGGTCGAGCTTTTTTTAAAAAGCTCGCGCGCTGGAGCCGCGGAGGCTCCTCGCTCGCCGCAGCGAGCGAAAGCTCCTTACACGGCATTTTCTTTTCGCCAAGCCTTTTCTTTTGGGCCTTTTGCTTCAAAAGAAAAGGCGTTACACGATCCGCACATCCGCCACGGCTACCGCCAGAGGA
>JAGARU010000026.1 GCA_017622085.1 Clostridia bacterium
CAGCGCATCGTTCGCGGCGACGTGCCGGAGGGGCTGAAGGACAAAACCGTCTTTTCTCTGGACATGGGCGCACTGATTGCCGGCGCCAAGTACCGGGGCGAGTTTGAAGAGCGCTTGAAGGCAGTACTGGAAGAGATCCGTCGAAGCGAGGGACGCATCCTGCTGTTCATCGACGAGCTACACACCATCGTAGGTGCGGGCAAGACCGACGGCGCTATGGATGCGGGCAACCTGCTGAAGCCCATGCTGGCTCGCGGCGAGCTCCACTGCATCGGCGCCACCACCTTGGACGAATACCGCAAGTATATTGAAAAGGACGCCGCCCTGGAGCGCCGCTTCCAGCCCGTTTTGGTGGAGGAACCCACGGTGGAGGACACTGTCTCCATTTTGCGCGGACTGAAGGATCGGTACGAGATCTTCCACGGCGTCCGCATCCACGACAACGCCTTGGTGGCGGCGGCTACCCTCAGCCATCGGTACATTACGGACCGATTCCTGCCCGATAAGGCCATCGACCTGGTGGACGAGGCCTGCGCCCGCATCCGCACGGAGATCGACTCCATGCCGGCGGAGCTGGACGACGTCCGACGCAAGATCCTTCAGCTCCAGATCGAGGAAGCTGCCCTCAAAAAGGAGCAGGATACCCTCTCCCGCGACCGCCTCACCGCCCTCCGCGAGGAGCTGAGCGAGGCGCAGGAGACCTTTGACGCAATGAAAGCCCGTTGGGACAACGAAAAATCGCAGGTGGATCGGGTCAAGGCCATCAAGGAGGAGCTGGAGCACGCCAACGGACAGATGGAGGAGGCTCAGCGAAACTACGAATACGAAACGGCCGCCCGACTGAAGTACGCCACCATTCCGGAGCTGGAGCAAAAGCTGGCTGTCGCCGAGTCGGAGAGCGCCGCCCGGAAGGAGCAGAACACCCTGCTCCACGACACGGTGACCGAGGAGGAAATTGCCGGAATCGTCTCCCGCTGGACGGGCATTCCCCTCTCCCGCCTCATGGAGGGTGAGCGGGAAAAGCTCCTTGCCCTTGAGGATACCCTCCACGGCCGCGTGATCGGTCAGGAGGAGGCGGTAACGCGAGTCTCCGAGGCCATTCTCCGTGCCCGCGCCGGCATTTCCGATCCCAACCGCCCCATCGGCTCCTTCCTGTTCCTCGGCCCCACGGGCGTGGGTAAGACGGAGCTGGCCAAGGCCTTGGCGGAGGCTCTGTTTGACGACGAAAAGAACATGGTTCGCATCGATATGACCGAATATATGGAGAAATTCTCCGTTTCCCGCCTGATCGGCGCGCCTCCCGGATACGTGGGCTACGATGAGGGCGGACAGCTGACGGAGGCTGTGCGCCGCAAGCCTTACTCCGTGGTGCTCTTTGACGAGGTGGAAAAGGCGCACCCCGACGTGTTCAACATTCTCCTTCAGATTCTGGACGACGGCCGCGTGACCGACAGCCAGGGACGAACGGTGGACTTTAAGAATACCATTCTGATCCTGACCAGCAATCTGGGATCGGAGTATCTGCTGGGCGGCATCGGCGCCGATGGGCAGATCACCCCCGAGGCGCGACAGGGCGTGGAAGCCGCCTTGCGCCGCACCTTCCGCCCGGAGTTCTTGAACCGTCTGGACGAGACGCTGTTCTTCACTCCCTTGGGTGAGGCGCATCTCAGCCGGATCATCGATCTGCTGATCGATTCTCTCCGCGCACGTCTGGCGGATAAGCTGATCAAGCTGGAGATCACCGACGAGGCCAAGCGCTTTATTATTAAGGAAAGCTACCAGCCCGACTTTGGTGCCCGACCCATGAAGCGCTATCTCCAGAGCAAAGCGGAAACGCTCATTGCCCGTACCCTTCTCCGCGGCACCATTCCCGCCGGAACCACTCTTCTCCTGGACTTAGAAAACGACACCTTGGTGGTGCGGGAACAATAACGAAAGAACAAATCCCCCATGCCGGCGATAAGCCGGCATGGGGGATTGCTTTGTAAGCGGGTGTCGGCACCAAAGGTTTGTTTTTTGCCTCGCTTTTTTTGCGGGGAAGCCCCGCGGCCAAGCTCGCCGCTTGCTCACACGTCAGCGCGCAAACTCCCCCGAAGGTGTCGGGCGGGGAAGCCCCCGCTGGCGTTATAATTTTTGGTCAAGCTTTTTTTAAAAAGCTTGCGGGGGTGTGGGGCGCGGAGCCCCACGTACACGGCATTTTCTTTTCGCAAAGCCTTTTCTTTTGGGCCTTTTGCTTCAAAAGAAAAGGCGTCGTACAAGTGGCACAACCGCCACGGCTACCGCCGGAGGAGGCGCTTCAGTAAGCCTTCCCCAGCGGGGAAGGGGGACCACCGATAGGTGGTGGATGAGGAGATCATTCTCTGCACAGCTAATACTTGATGTGCAATCTCCGTTCTCTTTTGGTAAGTTACTTCTCTTTAGGGCAATGCGGTCTGTGCTCTCATTTTATATATGTCGGCATAATGCTCTCCTCATCCGTCGGCTTCGCCGCCACCTTCTCCGCTGGAGAAGGCTTAGTGGAGCGCTTCCTCCGGCGATAGCCATGGCGATTGCTTCACTTTATCTGCAAAAACGGCGTATATATAGGATCCCTCCGGGAGGGCGCTGGCGCCGAAGGCGACTGAAGGAGAGTGCGTCCCTAACAATCCGCTATCGTGGGCGAAGTAAACGGATGCCGGCACGCTGGAGTGTCTCATTCGTTTGTAGCCGGGGCGGTTGAGCGGCTTGCTTCACGCTTTTTTCTTTGGAGGCAGAAGGCCCAAAGAAAAAAGCTTTGCAAAAAAGAAATGCCGTGTAAGGAGCTTTCGCTCGCTGCGGCGAGCGAGGAGCCTCCGCGGCTCCAGCGCGCGAGCTTTTTAAAAAAAGCTCGACCAAAAA
>JAGARU010000027.1 GCA_017622085.1 Clostridia bacterium
GATAAGCATGGATCTTTAGAGGGAACGGGCGGATATGGAATCCGCCCCTACGGGTTTTCGTTAATCCTCCGCTAAACAACAATTTACCGTTGCACTTCCCATCGGGTGATGCGCCTCCCATACGGAGAGTGTCACGCGAGCAATGGCCGCCGCACTGTGGCAAACAACAGGTCACCTCTAAAAACTCTCTTGACGGAGAATCCGTGGTAACTTTTCCGTCATATTTCACATATTTTTCTTCGCGTAGCTCCACTACGCGCGCGAAAAATTGTATCATCTGACGAAAAACTTCCTCGCGGCTCTCTCGCCAATAGAGTTTTTTGAGGTTCCCGACAATTTATCTCCTCAAACAAACACGACCCGATCCTGCGACCGAGCCGTGTTTCATATCATGTTTGGGGATCACTTCTTTTTCGGCAGCACCCACGGCAAATGGGCATCTATCTCCATCTGCAACACGGGAGACGGGAAATCCTCATGAAGCATCATTGTCCCTTCCTCAAAGGATACCTTGAAAGTGTCATCCACCGCGTACATTTTGGCATTGTCCAAATGTTTCATTTCGTCCGTGACGTTCACCCATGCGTCATCCCCCTGCAATCGCACGCCGCAAACATGGTACCAACCGTTGTAATACATAGTACCCGCTTCGTCAGGGGCGCCGCCCAACAGGTCATAGACCTCGGCAGGCTTTCTGGGATCCATACCCAAGCTTTCAAAGAAATTCAGCACCTTGGGAGATGCCAAGAGGATGGCAGCATCGTAGTTCTGACAGCCGGTGCAAACACACTGTTCGCTTGTGGTCTTGACATCGGGACGACCGTAGAAGGCGCGGGTGCGGTCTACATCGATATCAAGGATATAGGAACCGAAATTAAAGATCATGATATCCCCCTTATCTTCCGACTATTGAATAAACATCGCATCTCCAAAGGAGAAAAATCTGTACTTCTCCGCCACCGCCGTCTCGTAGGCTTTCATCATATGCTCTCTGTCATAGAACGCCGACACCAGCATCAGCAGGGTGGATTCGGGGAGATGGAAGTTGGTGATGAGGGCATCGGTGGCCTTGAACTTGTAGCCGGGATAAATGAAAATCCCCGTATCGGCGGACATGGCGTGGACGATGCCGCTGTCGTCCGAGGCGCTCTCCAAGGTGCGGCAGGATGTGGTGCCCACGCAGATGACCCGTCCGCCTGCGGCGCGGCGCTCATTGATGACACGCGCTGACTCAACAGGCACGCTGAAAAATTCCTTATGCATGACGTGATCGGTGATAGCGTCCTCCTTGACAGGTCGGAAGGTGCCGAGACCCACGTGGAGCATGACGGGGGCGATGGCTACGCCCTTGTCGCGGAGCGCCTGCAACAGCTCGGGTGTGAAGTGGAGCCCCGCCGTGGGAGCCGCCGCCGAGCCCTCGGTCTTGGCGTAGACCGTCTGGTAGCGGTCGCGATCCTTGAGCTGCTCTGTGATATAGGGAGGCAGGGGCATGAGGCCGATCTCGTGAAGGATGTTGTAGATATTCTCATATTTCTCACGGTCGTAGGTGAAGCGGATGATGCGGTTCCCTTCCTCCACCATATCGATGACCTCGCCTGTCAGCATTCCCTCTCCAAACACCATACGGTGACCGAGGCGGGCACGCTTGCCGGGCTTGACAAGGCACTCCCAGGTATCCAGATCATGCTGGCGAAGCAGGAGCAATTCAATGCCCGCTTCGGGTCTGCCCTCGGCGTGGCCGTAGAGTCTCGCGGGAATGACCTTGGAGTTGTTGATGACCAGCACGTCCTCGGGTCGGATGTAGTCGATAATATCATAAAAATGCTTGTGGGTCAAGCTGTGATCGTCTCGGTTGACCACCAGAAGGCGGGATGCGTCACGCTGTTCTGCGGGGTGCTGGGCGATCTGTTCTTCGGGAAGATGGTAGAAAAAGTCCGACGTTCTGAGGTCGGTCGCGATGCGTTCATTGATGATAGTCTTGGCGTTCTGTTCGCTCATGGGATGTCCTTTCTATGAAATCCGCCTTGTCACGGCAGAGAGGATTTTGTCATATACTGACAGCAGATCCCGGTTTTGGATGCCGAATCCGCGTACTGCTTTTATTGTACCATTAAATCAGAAAAAAAGCAACCTTTTTTGGGAACAAATATAAATTGTTGTTTGCCGCAGTGCGGCGGCCATTGCTCGCGTGACACTCTCCGCATGGGAGGCGTATCACCCGAAAAGATGTTAGTCTTGTAAATTGTTGTTTTGCGGCCTAAGGGGGTGCAGGGGCGCAGCCCCTGCACCTCAATACGGTGGCCGGCAGTGCCGAGGGCGGCCGTGAGCGCCTCGGCGCGCGGCGGAAGCCGCAAGAAGGTTTTTGAAAAACAAAATTGGTGTTGGGAAAATCTTTTGA
>JAGARU010000028.1 GCA_017622085.1 Clostridia bacterium
GACGAAAATATCCACCTGTCCGTCGGTATCCGCCCAGATCTCGGGGCCTATGGTCTCGTAATGGGCGCGGGGGTTATCGGGGTTGGCAAACTGGTCGGGAATAAAGCTGTTCGGCAGCTCCCGTGCCAGCTCCTCTGCGCGGGCGATGGCACCTGCCATGCCCTCCCCGCCGGGGGTCAGCACGATTTCTGCCCCGTAGGCGGCCAGCAGGCGGATGCGCTCCGCCGACATGGTATCCGGCATGACGAACATGGCCCGATAGCCACGGGAGGCGGCCACGGCCGCAAGGCCGATGCCGGTGTTGCCGGAGGTGGGCTCAAGAATAACGGCGCCGGGGGTCAGTCGGCCGTCCCGCTCGGCGGCCTCCACCATGGAGAGCGCCACCCGATCCTTGGCTGAGCCGGCAGGGTTGAGCCCCTCCATCTTGCCGAGGAGCGTTACGCCAAGTCCGTGGCTTTGCTCCACGCGGCTGAGGCGCAAAAGGGGTGTTTTGCCGATGATCTGGCATACAGATGTATAAATTTTGCCCATACTTGCCTCCCTTTCGATAAAAATGAAACTACTTTTCCTATTATATTACTTTATTATAAGCCCTCCGCCCGAAGAATTCAACACCTTTCTTCGGATTTTCCTTCCCTTTCGGGGAAAACTTTCGGTTGATTCTTGAACCGGACTATGGTACAATAGAAATAGTAGCCTTGTGGAAAGGAGATCGGCCCTATGAAACCGTTTACCAAATTTTTGCGCTCCCAGCTTTCTTTATGGAAGCCCTTTTTATCCGGATGCTCCCTTGAGACCGTGCGTCGGGGTCAGGATGGCATCGGCCGGCTGATGGCCCACTCCCACAAGGATGAGGTGACCCGACAGGATCTGACCGTGGGCTCCATGGAATGTGCCATGATCACCCCCAAGGACGTGCTGACCGACGGCATTGTGCTCTATTTGCACGGCGGCGGCTTTGTGGCGGGAAATCTGGACTACGCCTGCGGCTTTGGCACGGTTTTGTCCGCCCAGTGCGGCATCCGCGTGCTGTGCGCCGCCTACCGTCTGGCGCCCGAGGCGCCCTTCCCTGCCGCCCTTGACGATGCCCTGGATGCCTACGCCTATCTGATCGAACGGGGCTACGCCCCCTCCCGCATTGTGCTGTGCGGCGAGAGTGCCGGCGGCGGCCTGTGCTATTCCCTTTGCCTGCGCCTGCGGGAAAAGGGCTGGAGTATGCCCGCCTGCATCCTTGCCATCTCCCCGTGGGTGGACCTTTCCCTCTCCGGGGCCTCCTATGAAAAGAACCGCGCCTGCGACCCCTCCATGGTAAAGGAGCGGCTGCACTATTTTGCCGACTGCCACACCTACGGTGCTACCACCTCCGGCAAGCACCTGTATCCCAAGGTCAACGCCGACCGGGAGGAGGATCGGAGGATCAAGCAGGAGCCCCTGCGCTCTCCCCTCTTTGCCTCCCTTGAGAAAATGCCCCCCTCCCTGCTCTTTGTGGGTGGGTGCGAGATCATGCTGGACGACACCCTGCAGCTCGCCGATCGCCTGCACGCCGCCGGATGCGAGTGCGAGACGGTGGTTGCCCCCTCCCTTTGGCACGGCTACCTGCTGTACAGTCTGAAGGAGCGGCAGAACGACTTTGACCGGATCCGCCGCTTTGTAAAGATCCACGTGCCCCACCAGAAAAAGCTCCGGTGGATGTCCCTTGACAACGCGGCCAAGATCTTTCCCGCCGCCCGCCGCCGCAGCTGGAGCAACGTGTTCCGCCTGTCCGCCACCATGGACGAGCCGGTGGATCGGGAGGCTCTGCAGACGGCTCTTGACGTAACCGTACGCCGCTTCCCCTCCATTGCCGCCCGGTTGCGCTCCGGCGTGTTCTGGTACTATCTTGAGGAAATTCCCCATGCGCCGAGGATCGTGGACGAAAAGCCCTACCCCCTCTCCCGCATGGTGCTGGACGACATCCGCAAATGCGCCTTCCGTGTGACGGTGTACGATTGCCGCATGGCCGTGGAGTTCTTCCACGCCCTGACCGACGGCAACGGCGGACTGATCTTTTTGAAAACCTTGGTAGCCGAGTACCTCTATCAGCGGTACGGCACCAAGCTCCCCCCGTGGGAGGGCATCCTCAACCGCCTGGAGGAGCCGTCGCCTGAGGAGCTGGAGGACAGCTTTTTGAAGTACGAGGGCCCCACCAAGGCCTCCCGCGCAGATACCAATTCCTTCCGCATCAAGGGGGTGCGCGAGGTGGACGGCTTTAAGACCAACACCACCTTCTGCCTCTCTGCCCCGGAGGTGGCCGCCCGCGCCAAGGCCCTCGGCATTACGGTGACCGCCTACCTTTCCGCCGTGCTGATCGAGGCCGCCTGCGAAATTCAGGCCGCACGGGTGCGCCGCCGTCGCAAGTGGCTGCCCGTCAAGGTGTGCATTCCCGTAAATTTGCGCAAGCTCTTCCCCTCCAAGACCCTCCGAAACTTCGTTTTGTATACGAACGTGGGTATTGACCCCACCTTGGGTGACTATACCTTTGAGGAGATCGGGCGGCTGGTGCATCACCAGATGAAGCTGCAGATCACCGCCAAGAACATGGCCGCCATGATCGCCACGAACGTGGGGGACGAAAAGCCCCTGATTCTCCGCATGACCCCCCTGTTCTTAAAGAACATCGTTATGAAGTCCATCTTTAACGCGGTGGGCGAGAAGAAATCCTGCTTCTCCCTCTCCAACCTTGGGGTCGTGACCGCGCCGGAGGAATTTACCCAGCACGTGCGCCGGATGGATTTTGTCCTCGGCTCCCAGGCCCAAGCCCCCTACAACACCTCGCTGATCACCTACGGGGACGTGATGTACCTGAACGTGATCCGCAACATGAAGGAGCCCGTGCTTGAGCGCGAGATCCACAAGGTGCTCCGCCGCCTTGGCCTGCGTGCCACGGTGGAGAGCAATTCCCGATAAGGAGGTACGCCTATGTACTGTATCAAATGCGGCGCAGAGCTGGCCGACGGCCAGACCGTGTGCCCCCTTTGCGAGACCAAGGTCTATCACCCCGATCTGCCCCTGACCGACCGCCCCACCTACCCGCGGGGAGAATTCCAGTCGGAGGAGATCAACCGGAAGGGTATCCTGTTTGTGATCACCATTCTCTCTCTGATTCCCCTTGTTCTGCCCATGGTCTTTGAGTATTCCTTCTGGGATAGGGTCAGCTGGTCCGGCTACGTGGCCGGGTCGGTGCTGCTGCTTTATCTCTGGATCATTTTGCCCCTTTGGTTCCGCCAGCCCAATCCCGTGATCTTTGTCCCCTGCGGCTTTGCGGCCGGTACGGCGTTTTTGCTGTACATCAACTGGCAGACGGGGGGCGGATGGTTCCTTACCTTCGGATTCCCCGTGGCGGCGTCCTTCGGCCTTTTGATGACGGCGCTGACCGCTCTGCTCTACTATCTGCGGCGCGGCCGCCTCTACATCTGGGGCGGTTGGCTGATCGCCACCGGCGCGTGGACCATGCTGCTGGAATTTTTCCTGCGTCTGACCTTTGACGTGGATCACATCCACATCGCCTGGTCCCTCTATCCCGCCATCGTTCTGGCGCTGTTCGGCCTGATGCTGATCGTCATCGCCATCGTCAAGCCCATCCGGGAGTCCTTGCGGAAGATCTTCTTTATCGGCTGATCCCGCCCGCAAGATCACAGACCAACCTTGAAAATATCGGCTCAGCCGACAAAAATACAGGAGTAACATTATGGCAATTTTTGCGTGCGAAAAAACTCAGACCTACACCATTGAAACCAAAAACACCGCCTACCAGATGAAGGTGAATGAAAAGGGCGTGCTTTTGCACACCTACTACGGCCGTCGCATCGGCGCAGAGGATCTTTCCTACGCCATCTCTGCCGATATGCTCCACGCTTGGGGTACCAGTGAGTTCGTACAGGGTGACGAATACTACAACCGCGTGGACGTGCTGCCCCAGGAGATCTCCTGCTTCGGTAACGGCGACTTCCGTGAGAGTGCGCTGGACGTGCGCCAGGCCGACGGCACTGTGGGACTTCAGCCCATCTTCGTTTCCGCCCAGATCCAGAAGGGTAAGCATTCCATCCCCGGCCTGCCCGCCTTTTACGGCGAGGAGGGTGAGACCCTGATCGTGACCCTGAAGGATCGCGTATACGACATTTACGTGCACCTCTACTACGGAGTTTTGCCCGAGTACGATCTGATTACCCGCTCCCTCCGCGTGGAAAACAAGACCGACAAGTCCATTCATCTGGAGCGCGCCCTCAGTATGACTCTGGACTTTGAGTATGGCACCTACGATATGATCTCCTTCTACGGTAAGTGGGGCAAGGAGCGCAGCTGCCAGCGCACCCGCATTACCCACATGACCTCCGCTCTGCAGAGCACCCGCGGTGCTTCCGGTCATCTGACCAGCCCCGTAACCGTTCTTTGCACCCCCGACACCACCGAGGATCACGGCGAGGCTTGGGGTCTTTCCTTCGTGTACAGCGGAAACTTCCTCATCAGCGCCGCCAAGTGCAGCATGGATGACACCCGTCTGGTTATGGGTATCCATCCCGAAAACTTCAACTACGAGGTTGCTCCCGGCGAGACCTTCTGCACCCCCGAGGTAGCCATGGTCTACAGCGGCGAGGGCCTTGGTGCCATGTCCCGTAACTTCCACCGCGCCGTGCGCAACAATTTGTGCCGCGGCGAATTCAAGAACGCCCGCCGTCCCGTGCTGATCAACAACTGGGAGGGTACTTACTTTGACTTTACCGCCAATAAGCTGGTTTCCATGGCCGAGGAAGCCGCCAAGCTGGGCGTGGAGCTGTTCGTTATGGACGACGGCTGGTTCGGCAAGCGCGACACCGACAACTCCGGCCTTGGCGACTGGGTTCCCAACGAAACCAAGCTGGGCTGTACCTTGGGCGAGCTGGCTGAGCGCATCAACCGCGCCGGATTGAAGTTCGGTATCTGGTTTGAGCCCGAGTGCATCTCCGAGGACAGCGACCTGTTCCGTGCTCATCCCGACTACGCCTTCCGTCAGCCCGGACGGGTGCCTACCCTGTACCGTCACCAGCTGATCCTCGACTACTCCCGCAAGGAGGTTCGCGACAACATCTACAACCAGCTGAAGGCTGTGCTTGACAGCGCGAACATCTCCTACGTAAAGTGGGACTTCAACCGTAACATCACCGACCTCTACAGCGCCGAGCTGCCTGCCGGCAAGCAGGGTGAGGTGTTCCACCGCTATATGCTGGGTCTGTATGAGCTCCTCGAGCGCATTACCACCGAGTATCCCCACGTGCTCTTTGAAAGCTGCAGTGGCGGCGGCGGACGCTTTGACTACGGTATGCATCACTATATGCCTCAGGCATGGACCTCCGACGACACCGATCCCATCGAGCGTCTTAAGATCCAGTACGGCACCTCCTTTGCCTTCCCCGTTTCTACCATGGGTGCTCACGTTTCCGCCGTGCCCAATCATCAGTCCGGCCGGATCACGCCCATGAAGACCCGCAGCATCGTGGCCTACTTCGGCACGTACGGTCTGGAGCTGGACACCAACAAGCTGACCGACGAGGAAAAGGCAGAGATCACCGCCCAGATCGCAGAGTTCAAGAAGCACTACGAGCTGATCCAGCGCGGCGAGTACTACCGTCTGATCTCCCCCTACGACCACGAAAGCCTCTACTGCGTATGGGAGGTTGTAAAGGCCGACGGCTCGGAAGCTCTGGTTGCCTCCGTTTACAAGTACAACGAGGCCAACGCCGCGCCCGAGATTGTGAAGCTCCGCGGCCTTTGCCCCGAAAAGCACTACACCATCAACGGCAGTGAGCGCGCCTACCTTGGCGCCGCCCTCATGGAATGCGGTATGCGTTTGAACAGCTACCACGGCGACTACCACGCCGACCTCTACCATCTGGTAGCGGTAGACTGATTCAAAAAAACAAACGGGAGAAGCCTTGGGCTTCTCCCGTTTTTCTTGTTCTGCGTCAGAGCACGCTGTCGAGATAGGTGCGGAGCTTGACGGCATCGCCGTCGAAGGGGTAAGCGTGGATGCCAAAGGCACGTGCGGCGGCTACGTTGTCGGCGTTGTCGTCCACAAAGACGGTTTCCTCCGGCTGTAAGCCAAAGGTGTCGCACAAAAGGGCAAAAATGGCCGGATCGGGCTTGACCAAGCCCACGCGGGCGGAGAAAATGCATCCGTCCAGATGGCGGAGAATGGGCATTTCCGACGCGTGATCGGCAAAATAGTGGGAAATGTTAGAGAGCAGATAGAGGGGCACGCGGTAGGTTTCCTTTAAGTGGAGGATCAGCTCCTCCATGCCCTCCACCTCGGGGATGTTGTAGATCCAGTTATAAAAGATCTTGTCCGCCACCTCCCAAAGTCGCTCCGGCAAACGGGTACGGCAGGCCGCCACAGTTTCCTCGTTTGTGATGGTGCCTGCATCCAGACGGTTCCAGTACCGGCGGTCGAACACCACCTCGGTGAGAAGCTTGGCATCCGCCTCATCCGTTACGTACCGACCCACCATGTACGCCGGCTCAAAGCGGACAAGCACCTGTCCAAAATCAAAAACTACGTTTTTTATCATACGATGATCTCCTTTGCGTTTCTGACTTCATTATACCGCATTTCCCCGCCGTTGTACAGAGGGATGGGGGCAAATTTTTGGCCAGCCGGGAAAGCCCGGCGGCTAAGATCGCCTCTTGCGCACACGTCAGCGCACAAACTCCCCCGAAGGTGTCGTTAATTTTTGGTCGAGCTTTTTTGCGGGGAAGCCCCCGCGTGCGTTGTTAATTTTTGGTCGAGCTTTTTTTAAAAAGCTCGCGCGCTGGAGCCGCGGAGGCTCCTCGCTCGCCGCAGCGAGCGAAAGCTCCTTACACGGCCTTTCTTTTTTGCAAAGCTTTTTTCTTTGGGCCTTCTGCCTCCAAAGAAAAAAGCGTCAATAAAGTTACACAACCGCTACGGCTACAAGCGGAGGTTGCAATTACCCCCCATAAATATGCCCCTCGCAATAGCGAGGGGCGCTTTTTGAGTCATTCCTCTTAAATTTTGTTAAGAGGAACAACGATGGCAATTATGCCGGAAAATTATCTCCATTTTTTGCGTTGGATCATTCGATAAATCGGGAACACAAATAGCCCGTAGGTATATTTAATCATAAAATAATCTATCATAATCAAGGCAAGGATTTTGTGAGCGAACCGGAAACCTATACTGCCCGAAATATCGTTTACAAGATCACCGTCCTTGTATCTACCCATAGCAATATTAATTTCACCATTTATGAATTCTTTGGCGTAGCCAATTCCGTTGGCATAACCATCTTCATAGAGCGTTATGTTTGCGAGGATTCCATTTTTCGTGGAATTGCTAATTATAAGCGCTTGATCGCTATAGGGGTGAAGATCGTCATTTTTCATGTGGAGTGTTCCGCAGAGAATCGTTTGAATCGTTTCCTTCTTTTGCTCGTCAACACTAACTTCGACTCCATGGTACAGAACATTATTTTTTACGCTGTTACGATCAAATCTTCCAACAAATACCGTGTCAAGGGATACGTTTGCCATTAACCCATAAACCAATTGCCCGTTTTTCCATGTCCCTTCATAATAAAGGCCGTTTTCTACCCGATAACCCAGACCGTTCTGAATACATTCATAACCTTCGCCATTTCTGATTCGCTCCTTCATGGCACTGACAACTTTCTCAGGCATACCGAAGATAAAGGCCCACTCTTTATTGTATTGGGAATATAATGCCTTTAACTCCCAATTAAAGTAACCATGGACGTCATGATATATCCAAGCTCCATAAAAACCGCGCTTTTTTAAGGTGCAGTAGTAGTTGTATATATCGTCCGCCATGGCGGTAGCCGGATTATTGATTAAATCAAATTCGGGTAGCACGCCATATTTTTGATGGTAATCCTCTTGATATGCTTGGTATTTGTCCTTGTTTCGCTGTCCCTGTAGGCAATCCACGTCGCTTGATAAGCCAAAGTCTCTCCTTGTAACGTTTTTCATTTTCATTCTCCTGTTCGAGTGTGATGGTAACATTATGATAACACCAAACGGTGTTATTGTCAACACCAAATGGTGTTTTTTGTATAATATTGTCGTAAGAACGCATAGGAGGGTAGCGATGTTTATATATCGAAGAGTGCGAGATTTGCGCGAAGACCGTGACAAGACGCAAAAAGAGATTGCTACCTTGCTCAATATGCAGTTAACGGTTTACCAGCGCTATGAGCGCGGAGAACGTGAGCTTCCCCTGTGGGCGGCAATCAAATTGGCAAATTATTATCAAGTCACCCTCGACTACTTGGTTGGGAGAGAATAAAACGGGATTGTAAAATAAATAAAGAAGGTCATCTCAAGGCCGCGAGTTTTCGGCGTTGGGATGACCGTTTCGTTTTATGTATTCGGGGTCGAATCGGACGGGAAAGCGGGGGCAGCCTTCTTCTTTCGCTTACAAAGTGAACTACCCCCACGGCTACCGCCGGAGGAAGCGCTCAAAAGAGCCTTCCCTAGCAGGGAAGGTGGCATGCGTAGCATGACGGATGAGTAGAACCATCCTCTGCACAGCTAATATTTGATGTGCTATCCCCATTTTTCCTTTTGATAAGTTACTTCCTTTAAGGGCAACAAGGTCTGTGCTCTCATTTTACGTGCGCCGGCACA
>JAGARU010000029.1 GCA_017622085.1 Clostridia bacterium
GCCCAAGCGGCTCAGCGGGCGACTCCGCGACCGCTCGGCTTTGGATTTTTCTTTTTCGTTTGTTTGCGGTGCGGGCGTGTGCTTGTCTCGGCGAGCGCAGCGAGCCGACTTGTATAAGACAAGCACACGCCACGGTGCCAAGGTGGAAATTCTATTCTTCAACTTGAAGTTGAAAAGCCGTCAAAAAACAAGTTATTGACTATCGGAGGCTTAGATGTTATACTGTATACAGAATCCGGATTCAATCAAGCATGAGAGGTAACATACATGACTATTGGTGAAAGAATCAAAGAATTGCGAAAGAAAAATGACCTGACGCAAGAAAAGCTGGCGGAATATCTCTGCGTATCGTTTCAGGCCGTGTCTAAATGGGAATGCGGACAGTCTTGCCCCGATCTGGCACTCATATCTCCTATGACGAGACTGTTTCATGTCTCCGCTGATGATCTGTTGGGTTTGACACCGGAAAAGACCGACGAGCGAAAGGCTTATTTCGATGCCGAGTACCATCAGTACTGGAAAAAGGATGACCACGAGGCTGATTTGGAGATCGCCCGTCAGGCAGTAGCGGAATATCCGACGGATTATCGCTATTTGGAATGGCTGGCAACCGACGAGTGGTACGTCGGCTACAGCGTGAAATACTGGGGCACTGAAACCGAAAAGGAACTATTGGCCTCCTGCATCCGTCATTATGAAATGATCTTGGAGGACTGTACCGACAACGATTTGCGTTGCCAGGCTATATCGGGACTTGTCCATGCGTACACATCGAGACGGCAACCGGAGGAAGCGAAAAAGTATGCGCTTATGTACCCCGACAAGCCCGAGACGAGTCGGGACGATTTGCTCATGCTCTGCGTAGAGGGTGAAGAAAAGAAGCGGTTGTTCCAAAAGGCGGTGCGCGAAGGGCTCATGAACCTCTGTCCCGCGCTTGATTACCTACGGAAGTTTGGGGACTCCCCGTGTGAGGAGATTTTAGATGCAACGGAAGCCATCATTAAAGCTGTTATTCCCGATGGTAACTATCAGCATTTTCATATCACACTATCTCTTGTTTATCTGGAAAGGGCTCGGATTGCTATGAGAGCAGATGATCATGAAACAGCCATGAATGCTATCCAAAAGGCATCTACCCATGCGATTGCATTTGACCAAATGGATATTTCTGGGATTGAGGCATACACCTGTCCGGTATTGGATGGATACACGGTGGATCACTCAAAGGATAGAAGAACAGATTGGACCCTGGTAGGCAGTATTCAAGAAAGTCTTACTGGCGATAATGTTTTTGCTCCTCTCCGCGAGCGGGAGGATTTTCAATCCATCGTCAATCCATGATTGACCGACCCGCATCGTGCAGGGCTTTATACCACATAACTTTAGGGAGCCGCAAAGCTCCCTTTTGTTGTTTATGTGGGAATCGGATCAGCCTTGCATGACGATATATCTTAGGTATTTCTTCTGAATGCTCTTTCTGCGACGCCTGACAGTCGTGTTATTGACGTTCTGCATCTGCGCGATTTCTACGAAGCCAAGTCCTGCCATGTAGTGATTCAGCGTTTCGGTTTCCGCAACGGTTAAACGCATTTGATGGATGATCGTATCGACCTTGGTGTAGTCTTCAATCTCGTTTTCAGTCTCGAAATCAATGGAAGCGTCTGCTGGCGAGCACTCCTCAATGCTGATCGTCTTGTAAACGGACAGATATTCCTTCTCAATGTATCGCAGAGCGTGTCTGTAGCAGGCAAAGCGGACAGTCAGCAATTCGCCTTTACGGTTCTGACAAGCCAGGTCGTCCAGATTGTGACCCATATAGTGGCAAAGAAAGCAGATCACTTCGGACGCGAGATCGTAACCGTCCGAGAAGGTCGTGTTGTAGCCCTTGGTGTGATAGATATCCTCAACCAATCCGGCATACAGCTTGTCAAGAGAACGCGGATGGTGTGCAAACCGCATCATTTTCTTGATGGCAGACAATGCGATACACTCACCGATATGCTGAACGTTTTCAGCGGTGATCCTTACGTTTTCGTTGGTGATTCTTTCTTTGGTTTCGATTTTCATTTTCTATACCTCCCGATTTTTATTTTGCCTTTCGGCAGGGTCGGGGGAGCATAGGTCGGGTGTTGGGCATGCTCATTTGAGGTATAGTGTGCAGATGTCAACGAAGTGTATAGTCTCTTGCCAGTACGCGAAAAAATATTGCTTGTGAATAAAGAAAAAGCCAAGTATTGCTACTTGACTTTCTCGATAACTATTTCATTTTTCAGCGATAATTTTTCACGTTGACAGATGCGAGAGCTATGCTACACTGGACACGGACGAAAGGCAAAAATCGGGATGATTTTATATTTATATTCGCATACTCTCCGTGCTCCTGATTTTTCTGCCTTTACAAAAACTGATTTTTATGCTATAATAAAAAAGTCATAATCAACACATATGCAGAAATGGAGATTATACCATGACCTACCGCATTGCCATCTGCGACGACGAGCAGAACCAAATTGAATATCTGACCTCCGTTGTATCTGCATGGAGCAACGAAAACGGTCATATCTGCGAGATTCGCACCTTTCCCTCCGCAGAGGCATTCCTGTTTGCATATGAGGATGACAAAGCATACGACATTCTGCTTCTTGACATTGAGATGAAGCATATAACAGGCGTCGATCTGGCGAAAAGTATTCGCAAGAAGGATCAGACCGTGCAGATCATCTTCATCACGGGCTATTCCGAGTACATCTCCGAGGGCTACGAGGTGGCTGCACTCCACTACCTTATGAAGCCTGTCAGTAAGCAAAAGCTGTTTTCGGTGCTGGATAGAGCCGCCGAGAAGATCAAGCAGAACGAAAAGTGCCTCAATCTCCCCCTATCCGGTGAAATCGTTCGCGTCCCTCTCCATGAAATCAAGTATCTGGACGTTCACCAGAATTACGTCACCGTCCACGGCAAGGCAGACTATACCGTTAAGCGTACGCTGGGTGAGTTTGAAGGCCTTTTGGATAGCCGCTTTACCAGAGTTGGCCGCGCCATGATTATCAATCTCACTTACATCAGGCGCGTCACCAAGACCGACGTGTATCTCTCGGACGGAACGGTTTTGCCCCTGCCTCGCGGTGCATACGAGCCGTTGAACCGCGCCATTATCACACACACCTAAGGAGGCTGCCATGTCATTCTTTTCCCGACAAGTGGATAAACGCCTCGCCGCCTATCAGCGAGAGCTGATCGACACTCACTATCAAGAGGTAGAGACCATGTACCGTCAGATTCGCGGTTGGCGGCACGATTACCGCAACCATATCCAGACCATGAAGGTACTGGCCGCAAACGGAGATATGGAGGGTATCAAGGCTTATCTGGATAAGCTGGACACCGATCTTTCCACCGTAGATACCGTGGTCAAAACGGGCAACAGCATGGCGGATGCCATCCTGAACAGTAAGATCTCTCTTGCCAAATCCAAGGAGATCACCGTCAAGGTGGATGCTCATATTCCCGTGGAGCTGAAAATGTCCGAGCTGGATCTCTGTGTCATCATTGGCAACCTGTTCGACAACGCTATTGAAGCCAGCCTCACTCTGCCGCCTGACGAGCGCATGATCCGCGTGTATATGGATATGAAAAACACCCAGCTTTACATATCCTTCACCAATCTAACCGCTACGGCCAAGCTCCCCAAGGTTGGCAAGGGCTTCCGTACCACCAAGGGAGAGGGTCACGGCTTTGGGCTCGTCCGCATCGACAACATCATTGAGCGTCTGGACGGCTACCTCTCACGAAACAGCGAGGATGGGGCGTTTACCACCGAGATTCTGATCCCGCAGGTGTAACCCGACAACGTATTTTACAATTCGTCCCCCGAAAATAACGATTCGTCCCCAAAATCACACGGGGACGAATTTTTGTGATATGATAGGGGCAGAAAGGATGGTGATCTTCGTGAAGAAAGACAAGGAAAAGAAACCGAAGAAAGAAAAGCCACCAAAACCAAAGTACAATATGTGGCAAAACTCCTGGTACATGATCAAGCTGGCATGGAGCATCAAGGAAAAGAAGGTGCCACTTCTGTGTTTGGCAGTTACGGTGCTGGCGGTAGCGAGCAATCTGGTGAACTTGTACATTTCTCCCGCTATTCTCGGGGCTTTGGAGCGGAAGGCATCGCTGACAGAACTACTGCTGACGATCCTGCTGTTTGTGGGTGGGGTCATGCTTCTGTCGGCTTTGACAGCTTATGTGAACCAAAATACGATGTTTGGGCGTATTACAGTGCGCTGTGAGCTGCTTGCACAAATTAACGATAAGGCTTGCCATACATCCTATTCGAATTTGGACGATCAAAGGTTTTCTATGCTGTTCAGTAAATCGTTGAATTCAATCAGCGGAAACCAGCAGGCTACGGAGGCAATCTGGAACACGCTGACGTCTCTCTGGACGAATCTGATAGGCTTTATCATCTACCTGTTTTTGTTAAGCCGTATTCCTATTCTTCTGTTATGCGTAATTCTGGCTACAACATTGCTTCAATATTTTGCAAATCGCCGGGTGAATGGATATGCATACCGACACCGTGACGAGCAAGCAAAACCGAGTCGGGAAACAACTTACCTCAATAGCATTACGTTGGATTGGACAGCAGCTAAAGACATCCGCATTTTCGGTCTTCGTCCATGGATCGAGGAACTGTATCAAAAAGGCGTAGATACCTTGCTGGCCTTTTCCAAAAAGCAGAACACAGTACAGCTGATTGCCCATGCAGTTAACCTCGTCACCGCTTTTCTACGGAACGGAATCGCATATGCGTACTTGATTTACATGGTCGTCAGCGGCGGCCTTTCCGTGGCAGAATTCCTGCTACTGTTTACGGCGGTGCAAGGCTTTACTTCATGGGTGTCCGGAATATTGGATACGTTCAACACACTCTACACGCAAAGCTTGGAGATTTCAACAGTACGGGAATATTTAGATTATTCCGAGCCGTTCACCTTTGATAGCGGCGTCCCCCTGTCTCCCGAATCCGAAACGAATTATGAACTGAAACTGGAAAACGTCTCTTTCCGCTATCCTGGCGCGGAAATTGATACCTTAACGAACATCAACCTAACCCTGCATCCGGGCGAAAAGCTGGCGGTAGTGGGTTTGAACGGTGCGGGTAAAACCACGCTGATCAAGCTCATGTGTGGCTTCTACGATCCCACCGAGGGACGGGTACTGCTTAATGGTATCGATATCCGAACTTATAATCGAGCAGATTACTATTCCATGTTTTCAGCTGTGTTCCAGAACTTTTCTCTGCTTGCCGCCACCATAGCGGTTAACATAGCCCAAAATGATAGAGAGATCAACATGGATCGAGTCAAGGCCTGTGCCGATAAAGCCGGTCTGCTGAACAAGATCGAAATCCTACCCGATGGCTTCAACACCTATCTGAACCGCGAGGTTTACGATAATGCAATCATGCTTTCGGGCGGCGAGACCCAGCGTCTCATGCTGGCGAGGGCACTTTATAAGGATGCTCCCTTTGTTATTTTGGACGAGCCCACCGCAGCTCTTGACCCCATAGCAGAATCAGAGATGTACCAAAAGTACAATGAAATGACAAAGGGAAAATCCTCGGTGTATATTTCTCACCGTCTGGCCTCTACCCGCTTTTGTGACCGCATCATTTATATTGAAAACTCAGTGATCCGCGAGGAGGGCACCCACGAGGAGCTGATCCGTCGTAGTGGACGGTACGCAGAGCTGTTTGCGGTGCAAAGCCAATACTATCAGGAAGGAGACAAGCATCATGAAGAAAGTGCAAGTTGAAAAGCGAGTGACATGGGCGGAAATCTTCAAAGACATCACCCGCGCACGAGCTCTTATCCATAAGTATCGTCCCCAAATGGTTCTGATTCGGTGGTTGCGTGTTATTTTTGATGCATTGACTCCTTATGTTGGTATCTATCTTTCAGCTCAACTGATTGACGAATTGACAGGAGCGCGTGACCCCGATCGTCTGAAAATACTGATTTGGAGCATACTTCTCTCTGCTGCTGTCATCGCGGTGGTATCCGTCCTGTTGAACAGATGGCTCCTGAAATCAGCTGATTATCTCTGGCACACCATTCAATGGATCTATGGCGACAAAATGCTCAGGATGGACTATACGGATATCGACGACACTTCACGACACGAGCTGTTAGAAAAGATCAATCAGAATCAAACCACTGGCGGTTGGGGAATTTATCATGCGCTTTACCCCTTTGAAAATCTTGTTTCAGCTCTTCTTCAGATATTGGGTGGAGCTGTACTGACCGTAACTCTTTTTACCAGTCGTGTGCCCGATAGCGCCGGGAGCTTGACAGCTTTGAATCATCCGCTATTTATCTTGCTCATAGTGATCATAATGCTATTCATCACTTGGTTGGCTCCTGCCCTGTCAAATCGTGCGGGGAGTTATTGGGTGAAAAATAGGCATCAGCACTTAATGGCAAATCGTTTGTCCAGTTGCTACTTCAAATTAGCCTCCCAAAAGGAATTAGCAACCGATATCCGTATGTACAGGCAGGATACAATCTATTCGAAATATGTTCGAGATAAAAAAGGGACGTTTTTTTCCAAGGGCGAATTTGCCAAATATGCGCAAGGCTCGATGGGGTTCCTGTCCTCTGCTTCTGCTACCGTTTCGATAATTTTTACCGGTGTAGTCTATGTTTTTGTTTGCCTGAAAGCCTGGGGCGGTGCCTTTGGTATCGGATCTGTGACCCAGTATATCGCTGCTATCACAGCTGTGTCGGGCGGCATGGCAACCCTCATCTCGACCATGGGCAAACTACGGAATAATGCCCCCTTTTTGAAACTAATATTTGAATTTTTGGATATTCCCAACAATATGTACCAAGGCTCCCTTACTGTAGAAAAGCGCCGCGACCGCGACTACGAGGTGGAATTCCGTGACGTGTCCTTCAAGTATCCGGGGAGCGAGCAGTATGTCCTTCGCCACGTAAACATGAAATTTAAGGTCGGTAGCCGTTTGGCCGTAGTGGGCATGAACGGCTCGGGTAAGACCACCTTCATCAAGCTTCTGTGCCGCCTCTACGATCCCACCGAGGGAATTATCCTCCTAAACGGTATTGACATCCGCAAATATAACTACCTCGACTATATGATGATCTTCTCGGTGGTCTTTCAGGACTTCCGCCTGTTTGCATTGAAATTAGGTGAGAATGTGGCATCGGGACGTGATTATGATCCCGATTTGGTGACCGAGTGCCTCATCAAAGCCGGCTTTGGAGACCGTCTCAAAGCCCTGCCCGACGGACTGGAGACCTATCTCTATAAGGATTACACCCCCGAAGGTATCGACATCTCCGGCGGCGAAGCCCAAAAGATCGCCATCGCCAGAGCCCTATACAAGGATGCTCCCTTCATCATCCTCGACGAACCCACCGCCGCACTCGACCCCATTGCCGAGGCTGAGATCTACAGCAAGTTCAACGACATAGCCGGCGATAAGACGGCCATCTATATTTCCCACCGCCTCTCCTCCTGCAAGTTCTGCGACGAGATCGCCGTCTTCCACGAGGGGCAGGTCATCCAGAAAGGAAGCCATTCCGAGCTTCTGGCAGACGAATCGGGAAAATATTTTGAGCTTTGGAATGCGCAGGCGCAGTATTATACTGAAAAAGAAACGACTTGATTTTTCACCTACCATATGGTTTATTGTCCGTATGGTAGGTGCGTTTTTGTTTGCGGTATAATAAAAATGGCCAGTATGCTATACTTGGTACACAGAAGATTAATCTTAGGGATATCTACAAGTAATTAACACAAATGGCATTGATTTTTGCGCATAAATATGGTAAAATAATAATGAATATTCGGCTTGTTTCTTGTATTTTGCTTGAAAGTGTCGAAATAATAACTTGATGACATGGCTAATATATTGCATTGTCAAAGAACGAGGGGTGAAATCATGGATTATGAGCAGCTTGGTACGACCGCAGTTATTCACGCAGTTTCAAAAACAGACAGATTAAAGGCCTTCGTGAACAGCGGCGATAAGGAACCTTCGTTCGATGGAAGTATTTACATCTACGACAACAATAAGTACTCCAAAGACAATATCAAGCGGGTAGCTGTTCAGGTCAAAGGTAAAGGCGTTCTCTCTAAACCTACTGCAACAATCAAATATCCAGTCTCTGTTACCGATCTCGAAAATTTCATGCAAAATGGCGGCGTGATGTTTTTTGTCGTTTACATCGACAGGGAAAGTGGCAACACAAAGCAAATATATTACTCCGCATTACTACCATTCAAAATTAAGGAGATACTGAAAAGCAAAAAAACTGCCGCGAAAAATGTCAGGATAAAATTCAGACAATTACCGGTAGATGTTGACGAAATAACAGAACTGTTTTTGAACTTCCATTCTAACGCCCAGAAACAGATTAGTTTCATTGGAAAGGAACTGCCGACCATCGAAGACCTGTATCAGAATGGGTTATTGGAGAGTTTGACGTTCTCTTATGTGAGTATGCAGGGGAACCAAGACGTTACATCCTACCCAAAATTGCTTGACGGGAAAGAACTTTACCTCTACGCAAACATCAAAGGCGGTGTGGCTCCCATTCCTGTTGAGTATTATTCGCAGATCAGTCAGCTTCAACTGAGTTGTACTGACGAGATTCCAATTGGGGTAAATGGAGTCGTTTATTATTCTGGCCTCGAAAAAACCATAACAGCTGAAAGAATTATCTACAGAATCGGAAGTAGTGTTACTATTTCCATTCCCAATCTGGACGAGCCTGTAGATGATATGGAAGAGCAAAAAGGTAACGTCAATGTAAAACTGAGAGGCACGCTAAAACAACGTATACAGGCATTGGAATTTCTGGTGGCTATGTTCGAAGCAAGAAATTTTGATTTTGGTGGCATTAACTTCCCAGCGAATTTTCCAGAAGCCGAGTTAGAAAAAATTAATCCAAATGACTATCCCGAAATATTAAGTGGCTACAAAAGAGTATTGGCTGTATTGGAAAAGCTGAATGTAAAAAAAGACCTTGCACTCGATGATTTTACAGAAGAAGACTTTGTGAAACTAAATTCACTTGTCGGAGCTATCGAAAACGGAACCCCGGTTCGAACGGTTAAAGATGACCTACCAAGCATAGTCAGTTTAAATTTTGGCGGCTTGCGATTAATTATGATATGTCGAAAACAAGAGGACGGCACGTACCTGCTGTGGGATTATTTCAACAAGCAGATAGATATCTGTGTTGTTAATAGAGATAATGAGAAGCTACCTGCATCCCAATACTCTATTATGAAAGCAGATGATTTCCTCAAAATAGATAATCTCCGACTACAGAGTGTGGTAGATGATTTCAAGCGGATAGCGCCACAACAGTTCATTGTTGAGAATGGCAATGTGATTATGCTTGAAATGCTTAAAGCCTATGACAAAGAACCGAATGCTGAACTGTTCGATGCGATCAAGCAGATGCATTCATGGCTTGAAACGGTACACCAGTATCTTACTGATGAAGTAATGCTCATTAATAAACTTCAAATAGTACGTAGAGAGCGTGAACTGACCTTCGCCGAAAAGCAACAGTTATTTGCGATTGCAAGTTCATCTGAAGATGTTGCATACAGAATTGGAGCATTAATCCTCTTGAATGAACAGGGAGAAGCCGAGCGATTGCTTAATGATATGCCTCAAGAAAGAAAAGACGAGTTTATGTCTTACCCGATATTTAGGTTTTACACAAAGCCTAAAAAGAATGAAAACAAACATTCTGACAATGTATCGTCTGGATGCGGGATTGGTATCCATTCATAGAAGTTAATCAAAAGCGTTATTTTCCTATTCGACTTTGCTGTATTTATCTCCACTCAGAATGACACGGGCGGGCGCAGTCGAAACCCGAAGGGCAAACGGCTTGCCGTTTGGATCTCGCGGAAGGTGCCGTAACCCCTTATAAAATAAGGATTTTTCGCACTTTCGCAAGACTCAATTTTGTTGCGAATACGTGATAGTAACAGAGCAAAAAGCCCGCGTCACCTACGACAACATCCTGCGCCTTGTCGATGATCCCGACATTAAGGATCCCATCAAGTTCCTGCGCGAGCGGGAGATCGTACACTACCAACGCTTTTCTGACGCCCTGCGCATGACCCAGGACACCCTCAATTCCAAAAACTTCTATGCCTTCAATCCCGCCTTTGATCCCGCACACTTCAAGGGATAAGGTCGGCAGAGCAGGGAAGCACAATAAAAATCAAGGCCGAGTCAATGACTCGGCCTTGTGTATTTGAGAGGTAATTCGAAAATATCAAGCGGTGGGAAGCGTATCCGCAAAGACCACCGTCATGATGCCGCCGCGGCGGTCATCCTCGGGGAGGCTGAGGATGCCGTTGTCCAGCATCCAGCGGTAGAAGTACATATAGAGATACGTGCCGTATGCTTTGTTTCTGGCGCGGATGTACTCCTGCATATGAGCAGGATACAGCGAGGCTTCCAGCTTACCGACCTGCTCAGAGCAGTTGGCGTAGATGGCATTGTATTCATTCAGGTCGATCCCCGCAAACAGATCAAGGCAGGGAAGATCGCTTTTCACCACGGGGACGTTGACCGAAATGCCACCGTCACGCCGCACCACCAGTCCACGGGTAAAGAGCCGCTGATACTTGGACAGATTGGGCTGATTCTCGGGGAGCTGACCCGTGATGAACTCGTAGAGAATATCATAATCCGTGTTCTGATTATCTGACCATCCTTTGGGGCGAGTGTCGTAAGCCGTGCTCATTTGCACGGAAGCGAGATACGCGTACTGATCCGATTTTCGGTTCATGTGTCCGCAAGACCATAGGCAGGTCGTGTCGTAGTCTACGGTGTAGTCGTCATCCACCGCGGCATTGGCGATATAACATCCACCGTCGGGACGCTGGATCCAAAAGCGGTTGAGGATATTTTCATCGACTTGCGTATCCAAGGAGGGGAGATCCTGTTGCCCCCACATGAACGCGCTCCACCGCCAAAGGTTCAAGTCGCCGTCAGGGACATAGACGGAATCCTTGTGTTGCTCGTAGTATTCATCCATATTCTTCAGCCATACGGGCATGAAGCGCTTGCAGAGCTTGTCTACAGCCTCGGTTTTCAGCTTGTAGATCGCCTCGTCCACCTCCTTGGTGGAGCGGCTGATGACGATATCGGTACGGAGCTTTCCGCCCTCTACGCGGGACATAAATCCGAATGCCTCCAAGTCCGCCACGATATCCGCAATGAAAACGGGGGTGATCCCCAGCTCCTCGGCGATCTCAGCCTCGGTCTTGGGAGATAGATAAGCGGCGTAAGCAATGTTCTGCGCCAGCACCGTGTTCAAGTGAGCGGCCGTGTCCCCTGTGGTGCCGGGGCGTCCGTTGTGTCCCATACTGCAAAATCGAATGGGATTGATTCCCAGCGTTCCTTTATTTCTTTCCATATTCATACCCTCCTTGATGGTTTTTCTGGCATCAAACAGATGCCATTTCACCGTCCCCACGGGAATGTCCATACCCTCCGCAATCTCTTTGACCGACTGCCCGCCGTAGTAGTGGGCGACCACGATCCTTCGTTGGGTCTCACCGAGATAGGCGATCTCCCGCCGCAGGAGTCTGAGGCTGTCCTCATGGGCGGCGCGCTCTGCCCGTTCGGCATCCTCTGTATCGATCAGCGCGAGAGGCATCCTCGCCCCCGTCTCCGCGACCTGCTCCATCACCTCGTCCACCGATATGCCGCCGCGCTCTCTCACCTTGTTCTTTTTTTCGACCCAACGGGCAAAGACAAAGGAGGAAATGCGCCAGATATAGGAATTGACGTTGTAGATCATCCCGTCACGGAGCAAGGACAGGTAGACCTCGTAGGTGATATCCGAGGCCAGCTCCTCGGCCTCGTAGGAATCTTGGGTCTTGGACAAGGCAAAGCCGTAGATCCGTTGGAGATATTCGGTGATGATGCGATCGGCGTTCTGCTTGTCCATGGCGATCTCCCTTCGGTTTTGTGGGGTGGTGTCATCTATATAAGTGGGGGAGATGGGAAAAAGGTTGGTAGAAATGGAAAAAATTTGTGAGGAAATGTCAGGGGATATTTCTGAGATAATGTGTCAGCGTTATTTCATCCATTTTTCCACGCGCGCCTGCCAACGGTAGCGGTAAAGCACCAGCAAGCGGTCGATCAGAAGATCGTACGCGAAAAATGCAATATAAGCCAGAGCCACGGCCACCCAGCCCATCCATGAAGGGTCACCTTTTTCTCCGAATGCAAGGGTAAAGGCATCGGACAAAGAACCGGCTCCTTGCATCATGAGAAAGTAAAAGGCAATGAAGTATGCCGATAATGCAACCAGAACAAGGATCGCTTTCAGCAATATCGAAATCAACTTGGGGAGCCGATCAAATTTTGCTTTGACCATGGGATAGTACCCCGCAAGCCCGAGATACATCCAAGGCGCAAAGCTGAAGGGCATCAGAATCACTGAAAGCAACCCTGTGACGGCATAGGTCATGAAAGCATATCCGTTGCCGTAGCAAAGCATGATGGGAAGCAGGAGCAGGGAGGCGAGCATGGTCGTGGTGATATCCATGACCTCAAGGATGGCACCGAATCCCAAAATCACAACGCCCAAGGCGCAGAGAACGGCGCAAAGAGCCAGACGCTTGGTTTTGCGGGCGGTTTGATTTCTTCTTCGCGGCATGATGGCGCTCCTTTCTGAGTAAGATATGAGGAATATCGGTCACACATGGCTGTGCGAAGCGAAAAAGCTTTGAAAACAGAATGTGGATTCTCACTTGTGCGACGTAAGATATTGCTTGACGTACGCTTCTGCGGCTATTGCATCTGCGGAAATGGCCGCAGTCAGCGCCTCTAACGAGGAAAATTGCTTTTCGGGGCGCAAGCGGCATAAGAATTCCACACGCATACGGTAGCCGTACAGATCTTGTGCGGGTCCGAAAATGTGCGTTTCGCAGTTGACCTCTGCGTGTTCATCCACCGTCGGGTGAGAGCCGATATTGGCTACGCCCGGGAAAACTCCCAAAGGCGTATGGCAGAGAACGGCATAAACCCCCAAGGCGGGGATCAGGCTTTCGGGGTAGAAATATTGGTTGGCTGTGGGAAATCCCAGCTTTCGTCCCAAACGCTTGCCCTTGACCACAACGCTTTCCAGCGCGTACGGCCGTCCCAGATGGCGAATGGCTGTGTCTGCGTGACCCTCCTGTAACAAACGCCGGATGTAGGTTGCGCTGACGGTTTCGCCATCCACAATCACGGGATCCGCGATCTTGGCATAATATCCATCTTCAGGGCGATCAAAATATGCTTTCAGTTGTGCGGCCGTACCGCGTCCTTGGGCACCAAAGTGATAGTTGAAGCCGCAAACCGCACCGCGCACACCCAAGGCATGGGACAAAAAGGACAGAAAATCTTCGGGAGACAGGCTGCAAATACTTTCAAATTCGCACAGGCAAACGAAATCCATGCCGAGCTGATGAAAAATGGAGAGCTTTTCTTCCAGCGTCGTCAGATGAAATTGTCCGTTACCTATAAAGGTTTTGTCAAACGGTGTTTCACAATTTGCCCCACGCAGATAGTCGGTGGAGGGGCAGTAAAAGGTAAAAACGCCGCACAGCGCGTTCGGAAGCTGTTGGTCACGCAGTTCCTTGGTCAAATGCAGCAGGGAAGCGTGTCCCTTGTGTACGCCGTCAAAGTTTCCAAGACAAACGGTCAGAGGGGGAGGGGGCGCTTGCATGGGGATGGGCTCTCCGTGACGGAGATCCCAAAATACGGGAGAGATGCCCGTCATGTCAAAAGACACGGTTTACACCTCCTCGGCGGGGGAAGAAGTACCCAGCGCGCGCGCAAGAATGAGCCGAAGCAGCTTATCCCGCCCGATGGAACGAATCAAGATCTTGATGTGCGGATCGTCCGGAAGATACGTGGGATCCTCGGTAACGAGATATCCCGCCATCCCTTCAATGGGATCCTCATGAAGCTGTGAAAGACGCGCAAGCAGTTCGGAAAACTGCGCTTTTTGCACGTCGGCGGTGACCGAAACGGTCGGATTTTGAAAATTCTGCATCAGGGAAAGCTCCTTTTTAATAGCAATCAAAGACTATGTATAATAGATCAATTTATAATTATACACTATTTTTTTAAGAAATGTAAGAACAAAATGAAAAAATCTTGTGAAAAGATCGCTGACATGAGCGGCTGCTCAAAGAAAAAAGACGGCGCATGACCGTCTTCTTCCTTTGTGTGGAGATCATTACAGAGGAATTGAACACAGCTCCTCAGGGAAGCACCGCAACTCCTTTTGCAAACACGCCTTTGATTTGGATATGCTCATCAAACACCGCAAGATCCGCATCCATTCCACGGGCGATACATCCCTTGCCTGTGAGCTTCATGATCCTTGCGGGGGTGGACGTCAGCATTTTAACGGCATCCGTCAGCGGGATCCCCGCTTCATGGACTGCCACACGCAAAAGCCTGTCCGCCGTGGCAATGCTTCCGGCAAAAGCACTTCTGTCCATCAGCTTGCAAACACCGTCCTCAATGATGAACTCGGTACTTTGCATAAAGCCGTGGGTTTGCTCCGTACCGGCCAGAGCCAGGCAGTCGGTCACGAGAGCGATCCTGTCCGCGCCCTTGATCTGATAGATCATGCGGATCAGCTCAGGGGGCAAATGCTTGCCGTCACAGATGATCTCAACGAACAGATCCTTCATCAAATAGGCTGTTTCAATCACGCCGAGCCTGCGAAAGCCGTGGTCACGGGTGACGGTGGAGGTGCAGGAATACAGATGAGTGATCAGACTGCAACCGTGCTCCATGGCTCGTAGCATATCATCATACGTCGCGTCGGTATGGCCGCCAGACGCGACCACGCCGTATTGCTTCAAGGCCTTGGCAAAGTCCTCCCCCACGTCGTTTTCGGGGGCGTAGCTCCAGCGGGCGATCACATCGGCGTATTTCTCCAAGAGCGGGAGATATTCCTGCGAACGGGGGGCTGTGATGAAGTCTGCGCACTGTGCGCCCGCCTGTCTCTGAGACAGGTACGGTCCCTCCAGATGCGCACCTATGACGGTACCCTTCACGCGGGGATCGTCCATGACTTGCCGGATGTTTTCCACCGATCGTGCCATGCTTGTAAACTCGGCCGCAGAAATTGTGGGACAGATCGAGGTGGTTCCGTGGCGCAAATGGAAATGACAACCCTCAACGATCTCATCCACGCTTCCTTCAAAGGGATTTCCGCCTCCGCCGTGGGTATGAATATCTATGAAGCCGGGACTGACGTAATATCCCGTTGCATCGTATTCCCCGATCACAGGATAGTCGGAGGCGGTCACGTCGGTGATCCTGCCGTTTTCAAAATAAATATAACCGTCAAATAATCCGTCGGACAAAATGATCCGATCACACTTGATTCTTTCCATAATCAGATTTCCAAAAGAGCGCTGCTGTCGCCGTCCAGATACAGAATGGCACTCTGATGACGGCGCAGGACGGTGGCGGGGCATTTTTCGCTGATCTCCCCGTAAATCGTGTCGTAAACGGCCGGGGCCTTGGTTTGGGCAGGGACGACACAGAAGAGATGTTCTCCCGCAAAAAGCGTAGGTACCGTCAAGGTAATGGCGGTTTGGGGCACGTCGTCGATATGGGCGAAGCAACCGTCATGCACCTGCTGATTACGGCAGATATCATCCAAGGCCACGGGCTTGACCGCCAGCGGATCGTTAAAATCCGCTACGGGAGGGTCGTTGAAGGCAATATGTCCGTTTTCTCCGATACCCATGACCACGATGTCGGTGGGATACTGCTGTAAGAGCGCAGAATAGCGGGCGCATTCCTCCTCAGCATCAGAAGCGGAAATATCGATATAGTGAACACTTCGGAAGGGGACCTGTCCGAAAATATGGGCCTTCAGAAAATTACCGAATCCCTGGGGCGCTTCGGGAGAAAGTCCCACGTACTCGTCCATATGAAAGGCGTTCACACGACTCCACGGGATGTCGGTATCAGCAACCAAGGCGGCCAGTACCTCATTTTGCGAAGGTGCGGCGGCAAAGATCATATTGACGGTATCCTTTTCTTCGAGAAGGGAGAGCATACAAGCCTTGATATCCCCCGCGGCAGCCTTACCCATTTCCGCCCTGGTTGAAAAAATGTTGACAGTCAACAGGTCTTTTTGCATCGATTTCATTTATATCAGCTCCTTACATTTCGTTACGGCATCGGTAAAAGCAGTTTCTGCGTCCGCGTATTGATATGGATTTTCAAAGGAGAGTCCCACAAGAGCGTTCAGCCCCGAAAAGGTCTGCAGGTGGGGCTCCAGGGACACGAAAAAATCCTCGGCTGCATATTGCTTATGAGCCGTGAGAATTTCCCGGATCCTTGCTTCTCCCTTGCCGGGGGGCACGACGGCACCTGCCGCCAGTGCATCCTTGACGTGGAAGTAAGCAATATCCTTTTGCAGGAGACTGTAAGCCTCAGGGTAAGGATCCACGCCCTCCAAAACGAAATTTCCCATATCAAACACGCATTTGAGCGCTCCGTTAAAGCAGTCTATCAGCTCACGGCAACGCTCAGGTGTATCGCCGTATATGTTGGCTTCGTTTTCATGACACAGCGTGATCCCGTATGCATCCGCCAAGGCAACAAGCCTTGCAAGCGCTTCCCATACTTGATCCTTCATGTGCGCGATATTCTTTCCGCTCGGTGCATAAAAGCTAAAGACGCGAACGTATTTTGTTTCCAACACGCTTGCCGCTTCGTAAACACGTTTTGCCATATCCATATGCGCCGCCATGTCTCCATCCAAGGGTATCTTTCCCAAAGGGGAGCCGATGGCAGATACCTGAACGCCAAAGTCATCCAGCCTTCGCTTGACTTCTTTGATCTCCTCCTTTGACAATACGGATATATTTTTCCCGTCCACGTGTCGGATTTCAATATATGCAATGCCGAATTGCCTGAGTCCGTATAACTGTTCCTGAAAGGATACAGCGTATTCATCCGCAAATGCCGAAAGCTTGCAATGACTCATATCAATCTCCATTCCGCCGCCCAATGGTGCGAATCGGTTCTTCCTTCCCGCTTTCCAAAGAGCGCACAATGGCATTCAGGATCATCACGGGGGAGATGAATTCATCATAACCGATGGCTTGTGCCTCCCCTGAAAGGATCCCGTAAAACTCAGAAAATTCCCTGTAAAACCAATCGTTCGTCGAAGGGATCTCAAAGCCCGTGGAAGCCGTTTCTGCCATGCGGGCGGCGTAGTAATGATAGCTGTTGTTGCAGAAAAGTCCTACGCAGTCGTAGCTTTCATAGTGAAACAGCACGTGTATTTGGTCACCGTTTGAGCGCGCCGTCACGGACAGGGGAAATCTGCCGAAGATCTCGCAGACCATTTCCACGAGATGCTGGGCATAGAAGTAGAAGCCGCCGTAGTTGTTTTCTCGTTGATAAGGCGCGCGGACGTAACCGCCGAGGGTCTTACCGCCGACCTCATGAACCGCCTCGCTTTTGAGCCTTCGGACATATTCGTCCTGCTTCAGGGATGAGCCGCCCGAAATCCGAACGTGATGCTCTCTCAGCCCCTTCATGAAGGTAATCGCTTGCTCTTCGCTGATGGTGATCGGCTTATCGATAAACATCGGAATACCACTGCTGATGTAGGGAAGGGCGAATTTATAGTGGCTGTTTCCGTGTCTGGCTGTGATGATCAAGCCGTCGACACACCCCACCGCATCGGCATAATGCTTCATGACGGGAACAGCAAACTGATCGTGCAGCTTTTCGGCCGCATCGGTCTCGTCGCTGTATACGCCTATGACCTCTACGTCACGAAATTCCTCTTTTTCCTTGATGAAGCTCAAAAAAGCGTTGGCGTGAGAATTTTCACAGCCGAGAATGGCGATCCTTTTCATAGTGTCATCTCCTTAATATTTCAGCGGGAGAGGATTTGCGGCGTGAACCTCCTCAATGACCGAAATAATGGCGGCCGCCATTTGCGCGGTCACGGTCATCTCCCGCCCCTCGGTAATTTTGTAATAGAGCTGCTCGTACAGCGTGGCCGTTCCGACGTCAAAGGCACTGCCGACAAAATTTTCCGCATCCGTATGCTTGACGAGCTTTTCGACGCAATACATAGGGTTGCCCGCATCATCCTTGAGGAAGGTCTCCACCACAGGGCGCTCGGGATTCTCACCGTCTTGGATGTAGGTCATCTCATAGGCACCGGGAGTCGCCTTGAGCGTACCCTTGGTTCCCAAAACCTTGATATTGTAATTTGAATATGCGTCGATGGAAGAGATCTCGATGTCAACCACGGGCTTATGGGGGGCAGTCAAAAGGATCTTTGCGTAATCATCGGCATCTCCGCTGGTAAGCGCTGTGTCCAGCTTGCTGTAAACCACCCGCGTGTCAGGATCAAAATCCAGAAATCCAAGTGCCATGCCAATGGGGTGGGGGCCTGTGTTATAGGTACTGCCCGCGCATTTCTTCTGCAGGGTCTGCCAATCCCAACGACGGGAAAAGCCGTTATAGCGAATGTTGATCTGCTTTACGTCACCCAGCTTGCCCGAACGGATGGTATCATAGGTGAACTTGTAAAACGGCGCGAGAAAGGTTTGTTGAAACACCGCGAGGGTCAGACCCTTGTCCCGAGCGATCTTCATGAGCTCGTCGCACTCATACCTCGAGCGAGCGAAGGGCTTTTCTACCAACACGTTTTTTCCGTGAAGCAACAGATCCTTCGTGATGGCATAGTGCATATCGGAATAGGTGGCGTTGACCACAAGGTCGATATCGTCAAAAGCAAACAATTCCGTGTAATCTGAAAAGGTATTACAGCCGGGATATATCTCCTCTGACACCCGACGGCGAAACGCATCGGCATCCACAACGTATTTGACCGTAAAGTACCGATTTTCTTCACTACGGTAGTATGCGCCGTGGATATCCTTACCGCTACGTCCTTGACCAATGATGGCAATATTCAGTTTTTTCATATGGCAACTCCTTTGACGGTGTTTTTATACATTATATAATGAACTTTTTGAAAAGTAAATAGCAAAAACTGTATAAAAATATTGCAAAATATGAACTCATATGCTATAATAAAGGCTGAACCCTGTACTCAAATTTCAAAAGAGGATCGATCCATGAAAAACGACTATATCCAGACAACCGAGCGGATATTTTTTAAGCATGAGGTGTCTGAAAACCTGCCCTGCGACACCTATTCCATGCATACGCACAATGCATACGAATTGATCTATTTTATCAGCGGTGATGCCACGCACGTCATTGAGGACAGAAAATATAAACTGAAAAAGGGGGATCTGATCTTGATCCGTCCGTTGCGATCCCATTTCATCCAGATCGACGCCCCGGCAAAATATGAGCGGTACAATATTCTTTTTGACGTGGAAAAGCATGGGGTGGAGGGCGCAGAGCTGATTCCCTCGGATATGGAGGTGATCAATCTTCACGGAAACAGGGTCATGGAAGATATTTTTCAGAAATGCGATCTCTACCGACAGCACAGCTCCAAGGATATGTTTGAAAAAATACTTGTCCATCTTTTATCCGAACTGTTTTATAACATTGCCTTGCTTCCACACCCCCTGTCGTCCAACGCCACTTCCATCTCCCCCTTGATTTCCCAGGCACTCAAATATATCAACGAGAACCTCTGCTCCATTCAGACAATTGAGGAGATCGCAGAGCATCTTTTCGTGAGTGAAAGCTATCTGTTTCGTATGTTTCAAAGGGAGCTGCATCAGACACCGAAAAAATACATTTTGGAAAAACGCCTTTTCCTCGCGCAAAAAATGCTGTCTGACGGAGAAAAGCCCACGGCGGTTTGCGAGCGTTGCGGATTTGGCGACTACGCAACGTTTTATCGGAATTATCGGGCCTTTTTCGGGCATTCGCCTTCTATTACGGGCAAGCATATGCCATAGGTTTATCGTTTTGATCCTTTCTGCGATGGATAACCCGCATATGGAGATCATCCGTGATTACGTGCCGAAACATAAGATTTGACGTGAAAGGATACATCATGGCGAGTTTTCTTTTGCCTGTGATTTACATAGCGTTTATTGGTTCAGGATTGCCGGATTCGCTGTTCCCCAACTTCAACTATTTGGCTCCCGAAAGCTTTGGAAAGGACGTTTCGGAATCGGTCTTTAATTTGCATAACAGATAGCAACAGACAGTTGCTTGTCAACTTTAACAGCCTGTGTTATAATATGAACACAAACTCAAGGCGGTGATTATGTGGAAACGAAAGAAATAATTTACGAATTAAGAACCAAAAAAGGACTGTCGCAAGAGGAACTTGCTGAAAAGATTTTTGTGACAAGGCAAGCGGTGTCACGCTGGGAAAACGGTGAAACGATACCGAACACGGAAACTTTGAAGCTTCTTTCAAAGGAGTTTAATGTGTCGATCAACACGCTTCTCGGTTCACCGAGAAATCTTATCTGTCAATGCTGCGGTATGCCGCTTGAGGACAGTAATATAAGCAAAGAAACCGACGGCTTTTTCAACGAGGAATACTGCAAGTGGTGCTATGCCGACGGCAATTTCTGTTACACAAGTCTTGAAGAACTGACCGACTTCTTGGTAGGTCATATGTCGAATGAAAATTGGCCGGCTGAAGCGGCAAGAGCTTATTTTGACGAGCATCTTCCCAAGCTCAACTATTGGAAACGCTATGCGGAGCTTGGCGGTGATGAAAAATTCAAGAAATTCAAAGAGCAGCTGATCCGTGAATTTAACGATTTACATATCGAAGGAATGCCCGAGGTCAAGACGCTCAATTTCCTTGTAGGCGGTTATATCAATATGGAATACTCGCTTCCAAGCGGACAAAAAGTAAAATTTCTCGATGATAATACCACCTATCTTGGAAGTCAGCTTGCATGTGAATTCAGTGGTAACCGTTGCTTCGGTATTGCCGCCAATATGGATTTCATTCTCGTCTGTACCTACGAGGAAAACGGAGAAAATCCCGAGCTTGTGATTTACAAAAAGAGATGATCAAACTGTTTTAAAATACGGCTCACCTCAAAATTTGAAAAAATTTTCCAAACCCCCTTGCAAATTGCGTGAAAACGCTATGTAATTACCATCCTATGGCTGTTCTCGGATGGAAATTTCCCAACCAAATGCAAAAGGATATGGAAAACTCCCACGCCTGATTGCGCGCCGACTTTGCAGTCTTCATTCGGCGCTTCGCCCCTCCTTTCGACTGCAAAGTCGTATAACGGTACTCGTCACTTTTTTCTTCCCTTTTTCGGTCTCACATCATTGACAAAACTACAATCACATCAAGGCAAATGAAAAGAAACGCCTTGCATTATTCACAGTTTTATGATATATTAAAATGGATATGTAAGAAATGCAATGAGAGGAGGACTTGTATATGAATATTCTACATATGAAGTACGCGGTTGAGGTTGCACGACTCGGCTCGCTGAATAAAGCGGCGGAAACCCTGATGATCGCACAACCGAATATCAGCCGATCTATCAAAGAGCTCGAAGCCGATCTTGGAATTACCATATTCCAACGAAGCGCGAAGGGAATGGTTCTGACGCCCGATGGCGAGGAATTTATGGACTATGCGCGGGATATTCTTCACCGTATCGATAAGATCGAGCAGTCCTACCGTGACGGCTCGCATAAAAAGCGTAAGTTTTCAATCTCTGTTCCACGTGCGTGCTATATCTCTGCCGCAATGGCGGAATTCTCAAAAACCATCGGTGATACGCCCGTAGAAATATACTACAAGGAAACCAACTCCAAAAAGACCATAAAAAAGCTTCTGGAAAACGAATACAAGCTCGGTATCATTCGTTACTCGGATAACTATGATAAATACTACAAGGATATGCTTGAGGAAAAAGGGCTTTCTTATGAGCTTGTGGCGGAGTTCTCCTACGTTCTTATTATGAGCCGAGATAATCCTCTCGCGGAGAAGGAAACGATCAATTACGAGGATCTTTCCGATTATATCGAGATAGCGCACGCAGATCCCTACGTTCCCACACTCTCTATGTCCAAGGTGTTCCGTGAGGAGCTTCCCGATAATATTGGACAGAGAATATTTGTGTTTGAGCGAGCAAGTCAGTTTGATCTTCTATCGGAAAACCCAAAAACGTTTATGTGGGTATCGCCTGCCTCACAGCAGATACTTGACAGATATAATCTTGTTCAGCGTGTTTGCGAGGGCAACAAAAAGGTATACAGAGATGTGCTCATTTATCATAAAGGATATAAGCTGACAAAGCTCGATAAGGATTTCATTACCGCGCTTTGCAACGCGAGACGGAAATTTGTTAAGTAAATAAATATGAATATATAATAATGGCTTTGCAATAATGCAGAGCCATTTTTTGTATTGATATGCCATATATCGATATTGATAATACCGATATAACATTTTAATTATTCCCAAGAAGCAGATCTTGTGTTAAAATATTGACAGTTCAACAAGGAGGTGGCAAATGAACGGATATTCGATTCCGAAAGCGACGCTCGGACGGCTTCCGCAGTATCTTGCATATTTGAGAAGCTTACCCGATATGCGCCGCACCATATCGGCGACCGCCATTGCCAAAGCGTTATCGCTTGGCGACGTTCAGGTTCGTAAGGATCTTGCAACTGTCAGCGGTGCCGGAAAGCCCAAGATCGGTTATGAAACCGATCAATTGATTACCGACATCGAAAGCCATCTCGGGTATGAGCACTTGACATACGCAGTTCTCGTAGGAGCAGGAAAACTCGGCAGAGCGCTTCTTGATTATGACGGCTTCGAGGATTATGGCGTGAAGATCGTTGCGGGTTTTGACTGTAACGAAACGGTACTCACTAAAGGTACGAGGGATATATTGCCAATCCGAGATATCGAGGCTTATTGTCGTGAACACGATGTAAAGCTCGGAATTATCACGGTAGGCGGGGGCTCGGCGCAGGAGGTTTGCGACAAGCTTGTAGAAAGCGGCATTAAAGCAATATGGAATTTTGCCCCGGTTACCTTAAAGGTGCCAAACGGAGTATTTCTGAAGCAAGAAAATTTAGCGTTATCTCTCGCATATCTGAACAATCAGATCAGTAAATCATTTTAGGAGGACATATAAAATGGAAACCAAAACTTACGAAATCGTGGACAGTGTGGAAGCACTTCACGGCGCGATCGCTCGTGTAAGAGCGGCACAGAAGGTTTTCGCAACCTACACGCAGGAGCAGGTTGATAAGATCTTCTTGGCAGCGGCATCTGCCGCAGATAAAGCAAGGATCAGCCTTGCAAAGCTCGCGGTTGAGGAAACCGGCATGGGCATCGTAGAGGACAAGGTCATCAAGAACCACTACGCCGCAGAATATATCTATAATGCATACAAGGAAACCAAGACCTGTGGTGTTATTGAGGAAGATAAGGCATACGGTATCAAAAAGATTGCCGAACCGATCGGTGTTGTTGCCGCTGTTATCCCCACGACCAACCCTACCTCCACCGCAATCTTCAAGTGCCTGCTCGCGCTCAAGACTCGTAATGCCATCATCATCAGCCCTCACCCCAGAGCAAAGAATTCTACCATCGCGGCTGCAAAGCTCGTTCTCGAAGCTGCCGTAGCCGCAGGCGCACCCGAGGGCATCATCGACTGGATCGACGTTCCTTCCTTGGATATGACCAACACCGTCATGAAGGAAGCCGACATCATCCTTGCGACCGGTGGTCCCGGAATGGTTAAGGCTGCATACTCCAGCGGCAAGCCTGCGCTCGGTGTCGGCGCCGGTAACACGCCCGCCATTATCGATGGAACCGCAGACATTCTTCTCGCAGTTAACTCGATCATTCACTCCAAGACCTTTGATAACGGTATGATCTGCGCGTCCGAGCAGTCGGTTATCGTACTTGAAAGCATCTATGATATGGTCAAGGCCGAGTTTGCGGCCCGCGGATGCTACTTCCTTGATCCTATGGAAACCGAGAAGGTTCGTAAGACGATCATCATAAATGGTGGGCTTAACGCAAAAATTGTTGGTCAGAAAGCGGCTAAGATCGCTGCGCTTGCCGGCGTAACCGTTCCCGCAGGCACCAAGATCCTCATCGGTGAGGTCGAGAGCGTTGAGCTTTCTGAGGAATTTGCGCACGAAAAGCTCTCGCCCGTACTTGCTATGTATAAGGCCAAGACCTTCGATGAAGCCCTTGACAAGGCAGATAAGCTCGTTGAGGACGGCGGCTTCGGTCACACTTCCTCTCTTTATATCAACGAGCTCACCGAGACCGAAAAGCTGGCTGCCTATACCGCCAGAATGAGAACCTGCCGTATCCTCGTCAACACCCCCTCCGCTCACGGCGGTATCGGCGACCTGTATAACTTCAAGCTCGCTCCCTCGCTCACGCTTGGATGCGGATCTTGGGGCGGTAACAGCGTATCCGAGAACGTAGGTGTTAAGCACCTGCTCAACATTAAAACAGTCGCCGAGAGGAGAGAAAATATGCTTTGGTTCAGAACCCCCGAAAAGGTTTATATTAAGAAGGGTTGTCTCCCTGTGGCTCTGGATGAGCTGAGAACCGTCCGTCACGCCAAGAAGGCCTTCATCGTTACCGACACCTTCCTTTATCAGAACGGCTATACCAAGCCGATCACCGACAAGCTGGACGAAATGGGCATCCAGCACACCACCTTCTTCAATGTTCAGCCCGATCCTACGCTCGCTAACGCAACCGAAGGCGCAGCTCTTATGAGAGCATTCCAGCCCGATACCATCATCGCACTCGGCGGCGGATCCGCCATGGACGCGGCCAAGATCATGTGGGTTCTCTACGAGCATCCCGAAGCAGACTTCATGGACATGGCCATGCGCTTCATCGACATCCGTAAGCGAATCTACACCTTCCCCAAGATGGGTGAAAAGGCTTACTTCATCGCCATCCCCACCTCCGCTGGTACGGGATCTGAGGTAACTCCTTTCGCAGTTATTACCGATGAAAAGACCGGTGTCAAGTATCCTCTTGCTGACTACGAGCTTCTTCCCAACATGGCCATCATCGACGCCGACTTCCATATGTCCGCTCCCAAGGGACTCACTGCGGCTTCGGGTATCGACGCCGTGACTCATGCCGTGGAGGCTTATGCCGCCATGCTGGCTACCGACTACACCGACGGTCTTGCCCTCCGCGCTCTCAAGGTGATCTTTGAGTACCTGCCCAGAGCATACGACAACGGTCAGACCGACGTTGAAGCTCGCGAGAAGATGGCCAACGCCGCTACCATGGCAGGTATGGCATTCGCAAACGCATTCCTCGGCGTATGTCACTCCATGGCTCATAAGCTCGGTGCCTTCCACCATCTCCCCCACGGTGTTGCCAACGCCTTGATGATCGAGGAGGTTCTCCGCTTCAATGCTGCTGAGGCTCCTGCAAAGATGGGTACCTTCTCGCAGTATGATCATCCTCACACGCTCGCAAGATATGCTGAGATCGCCGACTACCTTGGAATTAAGGGTGCAAACGACGAGGAGAAGCTTGAAGGACTGATCAAGGCGATCAACGACCTCAAGGCTCGCGTTGGTATCAAGGCTACCATTAAGGACTACGGCATCGACGAGTCCGATTTCCTCGCCCGTCTGGATGACATGGTGGAGCAGGCCTTCGACGATCAGTGCACCGGTGCGAACCCCCGCTATCCTCTGATGAGCGAGATCAAGCAGATGTATCTCAACGCTTACTACGGCAAGCACTTTGTTGAGCAGGATATGCCGGCTCGTGATCTCGATGAGGCAAAAGTCGATCCCATCAAGACTCCCTATCGCATGGGCAAAAAGGCGTAATTTAAGGAGGAAAAACACATGAAACTTGATAGAGTCATTGCAGTAAGAAATAATAAGACGGTCTACCGTGACGGCGACAGAGCCATCAAGGTTTTTAATGCAGAGTATTCCAAGGCTGACGTGCTTAACGAGGCGTTGAATCAGGCAAGAATCGAAGAGACCGGATTGAATATCCCCAAGGTGATTGAGGTTACTATGATCGACGGGAAGTGGGCGATCGTTTCCGAGTTCATCAAGGGCAAAACGCTTTCGCAGCTTATGGAAGAAAATCCCGAGAAGAAGGCTGAATACATCGAGCTTCTCGTTGATCTTCAGATGGGTGTTCATGCAAAGACTTCTCCTCTCCTTAACAAGTTGAAGGATAAGATGAGCCGCAAGATCGCCGAGACCGAGCTTGACGCTACCACCCGTTACGATCTTCACACCCGCCTTGAGGGTATGCCTAAGCACAACAAGGTGTGCCACGGAGACTTTAATCCCTCCAACATCATCATCGCAGAGGATGGAACCCCCTACATCCTTGACTGGTCTCACGCAACGCAGGGCAACGCCTCCGCCGACGTGGCACGCACCTACCTCCTGTTCTGGCTGAACGGTGATATTTCGGGTGCGGAGTACTATCTGGACACCTTCTGCAAGAAGAGCGATACCGCCAAGCAGTACGTCCAGAAGTGGATGCCTATCGTAGCCGCTTCTCAGTCGGTTAAGGGCAACGAGCATGAGCGCGAGTTCCTGATGAGCTGGGTCGGCGTTGTCGATTATCAGTAATTGAAAGATCATAGTCGTAGGGCGGGGCGATTTGCTTGCAAATGGGCTCCCGCCGCTACCCCCAAAAATGAAATAAATATTGTGAGGTAAAATTTTATGCTTAAAATTACAGTTTGTATCGGAAGCTCCTGCCACATCAAGGGTTCTCGTCAGGTAGTAGAGCAGCTTCAGTATTTGATTGCTGAAAACGATCTCGGTGATAAGGTGGAGCTCGGCGGCACCTTCTGTATGGGCAAGTGTCAACAGGGTGTATGCGTAACGGTCAATGACTCCTTCCATTCCGTTACTCCCGAGAGCGTAGGGGAGTTCTTCGCTAAAGAAATTCTCGCAAAGGTGTAAGCATATGTTGTTCGTTCAGGTTTGTGTTGGCTCGTCTTGCCATCTCAAGGGCTCGCAGGATATTGTAGAGCTTTTTGAAAAAGCCATAGAGGAACATCATATGGAGGATGAGGTCGTGCTTTCCGGTAGCTTCTGCATCGGAAAGTGCAACCGCGTCGGAGTTACCGTACAGGTAAACGATGACGTTCACGTAGGCGTGACGAGAGAGAATTTCAGAGAGTTTTTCAAGAAGAATATTCTTGACGTAATTGAAAACGAAAGGATGTGACCACTGTGGCAAATTGCTTGACTTTGAAAAAATCCAACTGCAAAAACTGCTATAAGTGTATCCGTCACTGCCCTGTAAAGGCAATTCGCTTTTCGGGTAACCAAGCCCATATTATCGGCAATGAGTGCATTCTGTGCGGTCATTGTTTTGTTGTTTGTCCCCAGAATGCCAAGGAGATCGTGGACGGCACCGAGAAGGCGAGAGTTCTGCTTCAGAGCGGAGATCCTGTTGTTGTCAGCCTTGCGCCCTCGTTTATTGCGAACTACGAAGGCGTAGGAATCGAGTCTATGCGCCGAGCTCTCCGCAAGCTTGGCTTTTTCGATGTGGAGGAAACGGCAATCGGCGCAACCATTGTTAAGACAGAATACGAGCGTATGCTGCGTGAGGAAGAAAGAGATATTATCATTACCTCATGCTGTCATTCTGTCAATTTGCTGATTCAAAAGCATTTTCCCTCTGCGCTTGAATATCTCGCGGATGTTATGTCGCCTATGCAGGCGCACTGTGCGGATATCAAGAGAAGAATGCCGAACGCCAAGACCGTTTTTATTGGTCCTTGTGTAGCAAAGAAAGACGAAGCCGAGTACTATGAAGGACTCGTTGATGCCGTTCTTACCTTTGAAGAGCTTACCAATTGGTTGAAATCCGAGAGAATTGAGCTTGAGAGGGAAGTAGATGATACGCCCGAGAGCCGTGCGCGCTTCTTCCCGACAACAGGCGGTATACTGAAAACAATGGCTCAGAATGCTCCCGGATATACGTATATTGCGCTTGACGGTGTTGATAACTGTATTTCCGCGCTCAAGGATATCGAGAGCGGTAAGATCCATAAGTGCTTTATTGAAATGTCTGCTTGCGTTGGCAGCTGTATCGGCGGTCCCGTTATGGAAAAATACCATAATACCTCGCCAATCAAGGATTACGTAACTGTGGCTGATTATGCGGGTGAACGTGATTTTGAGGTGAATCAGCCTGCTCCTATGGGGCTGAAGAAGCATTTTTCTATGATTGAGAAAAAGCTGCAGATACCTTCAGAAAATGATATTATGGCAGTCCTTCGCCAAATGGGCAAGTTCAAGCCTGCTGACGAGCTGAACTGCGGCTCTTGCGGATACAATTCCTGCCGTGAGAAAGCGATCGCCATTATTCAAGGCAAGGCTGAGATCTCTATGTGCCTGCCGTTCCTTAAGGATAAGGCGGAAAGCTTCTCGGATACCATCGTTAAGAATACGCCCAACGGACTGATCGTTCTCAACGAGAATCTTGAGGTTCAGCAGATCAACAATGCAGCAAGAAAAATTATGAATATCCGCGCGGCATCCGATGTGCTTGGAGAGCCTGTCGTTCGTATTCTTGATCCTACCGTATTCGTACAGGTCAGAAACAGCGGCAGAACAGTTCGTGATCAGCGTACATACCTTGCAGAATACAAAAAGTATGTGGAGCAGACCGTGGTTTACGATTCCGATTCCCGTATGCTGATCGGTATTATGCGTGATATTACTGACGAGGAAGCCGACAGAGAAAAGAAGGCAAGGATCAATAAGCAGACGGTTGAGGTAGCCGATACCGTTGTTGAAAAGCAGATGAGGATCGTTCAGGAGATCGCGTCTTTGCTCGGTGAGACCGCGGCAGAGACCAAGATCGCTCTGACAAAACTAAAGGAGTCTATCGGCGATGAATGATTTGTGTGCAGATATCGGCTATAAAAGTATCAATCATGTCGGCGAAGAGCTTTGTGGCGACCACGTAGACGTCATAGAGGAAAATGAGAATTCTACCGTGATCGTGCTTGCAGACGGTCTCGGCTCGGGAGTTAAGGCAAGTATCCTGTCCACGCTGACCTCCAAGATCATCTCTACGATGATGGCAGCAGGGCTTCCCATTGAGGAATGCGTGTCTACGATTGCCGCAACCTTGCCCGTATGCTCGGTGCGAGGCGTGGCGTACTCCACGTTTACGATTCTTCATCTTTTGAATAATGAAATAGCCGAGATCATTCAGTACGATAATCCTCACGTGATCGTCATAAGAGATTACGATATTTACGATTATCCCAAAACCGAAATGAACATCGGCGGCAAAAAAATATACAAGTCCACCATCAAGCTGCAGGAGGATGACGTATTCATCGCCATGAGCGACGGGTGTCCTCATGCAGGTATGGGTGGTAAATATAACTTCGGATGGAAGCGCGAGGATATCGCCGCTTATATGCAGGCGCTCGTTGCGGGCGGATATACCGCAAAGAATCTTTCCACGATGCTGGTTGACGAGTGTGATAAGCTTTACGGTCACAAGCCCGGAGATGATACGACTGCTTGCGTTGTAAAGATCAGAAAGAGGGAGCCTATGAACATTCTGTTCGGTCCTCCTTCAAACAGAGACGACGCAAACAGAATGATGTCGCTGTTTTTCTCCAAGGAAGGGAAGCATATCATCTGTGGCGGTACGACTTCCTCCATTGCGGCAAAATACCTTGGTAAAAAGGTTGAGGTAAGTCTCAACTTTGAACGCAGTGACATACCTCCGATCGCGAAGATCGAAGGCGTTGACCTTGTAACAGAGGGCGTTATCACAATGAACAGGGTCATTCAGTACGCCAAGGATTACCTTGGAGAAAACGAGCTGTATGAGCAGTGGAATTTTAAGAAGGACGGTGCATCTCTAATAAGCCGACTCCTCTTTGAGGAAGCGACCGACATCAATTTCTATGTAGGAAGAGCTGTCAACCCTGCTCATCAGAATCCCGATCTCCCCATCAATTTTAATATTAAAATGAATTTAGTGGAAGAACTCTCGGCTTGCCTCCGTAAAATGGGCAAGCGTATCAAGGTAAGTTATTTCTAATGGAGGTGTAAAATGCGTAAATTTGATACCAAAGTACAGCATTTGAAATATAAAGTATTACGCGAAGTAGCACGCCTCGCGTGGGAGGATAAGCTTCTCGAAAATATGATGGACATTCCCAAAAAGCTGGCTCCCGGTAAGGAGCCCACCATGCGTTGCTGTGTCTACAAGGAGCGCGCCATCCTCGGTGAACGTGTGAAGCTTGCGATGGGGGGAGATAAGAACAATCCCAATATCATTGAGGTCATTGATATCGCCTGTGATGAGTGTCCCGTTGGCGGTTATGAGGTCACCAACGCTTGCCGCGGCTGTCTCGCTCATCGTTGCGAGGACGTTTGCAAATTTGGGGCGATCTCCTTTGATCACAATCACGTTGCACATATAGATAAATCAAAGTGTAAAGAGTGCGGCGCGTGCGCTAAGGTTTGTCCCTATACCGCCATTGTCAGCCGCAAGCGTCCTTGTCAGAACGCTTGCAAGGTAAAAGCAATCTCTATGAATGAGGAGAAGGCGGCGAAGATCGACAACTCCAAGTGCATACAGTGTGGCGCTTGCGTATATCAGTGTCCTTTCGGCGCGATCATGGATAAATCCTATATGGTCAACGCCATTGATATTCTCAAGAAGAGCGAGCGCAATACGCGCGGCGGGAATTACAGAGTATATGCCGTAGTTGCCCCCTCCATTTCCAGCCAATTCTCTTACGCTAAGCTCGGTCAGGTCGTAACAGGGCTGAAAAAGCTTGGATTCCACGATGTTGTTGAGGCAGCACTCGGCGCAGATATGGTTGCTATGGCAGAGGCAAAGGAGCTTTCCGAAAAGGGACTTCTCACAAGCTCCTGCTGTCCTGCATTCGTGCAATATATTAAATCGCAGTTCCCGAGCCTCGTGGAGCATATTTCTCACAATATGTCGCCTATGGCAGTTCTTGCAAAGTACATCAAAGAAACCACGCCGAACGCAAAGGTGATCTTCATCGGTCCGTGTACCGCAAAGAAAGCGGAAGCACAGCTCGAGGAGGTTAAACCTTGGGTTGATACCGTCCTCACCTTTGAGGAGCTTCAGGCGCTTTTTGACAGCCGAGACATTGAGATCGAAACACTTGAAGAGGGCGTTCTTGATAATGCTTCCTACTTCGGCCGTATCTTCGCAAGAAGCGGAGGACTGACCGATGCAACAGCGCAGGCGATGAAGGAACAGAATATCGACTTTGAGATCAAGCCCGTTGTATGCGACGGTATTGAAGCATGCCGCATGGCACTTCTCAAACTGAACAAGGGTATTCTCGACGGCAATTTTATTGAGGGCATGGCTTGTATCGGTGGTTGTATCGGCGGTGCAGGATGCCTCACCCACGGAGAAAAGAACAAAGCCGAGGTTGATAAATACGGTCGCGAGGCACATGAAAAAAATATCAGCGATGCGATTTCGCTGTTGAAGTAATGACAAATTCTAAAGGGCTGGCTGTAGATAATGTGATGTCCAAAGATTCATTTTTCCTTCAACTCGGAAAATAAATATTGGTTGATTGTTTAAAAAAAATATCTAAAAATAAAAAGGAAGCACAAAAGCGACGAATTTTGAAAATTCGTCGCTTTTGTGCCAAGTTTTCTTAATCAACAACTGAATATTCAGGTACTTTAATGGATGTACTGCCCCAATTGCTGTAAACAAATTTAAGCAAGCTGTTGCCGGGGATTTCAGTATTTTTCACTGTTAACGTTAAAATTTTTCCACCATCATATTGACAAAGACGAGGAAAACGGTTATAATTATCTTGTGACTTCGCTTATGCGAAGTGAAAATGCGGATGGGGGTTCGCTTTCGCGAAGAGGGAATCAAGAAAAAACTTCGCTATTGCGAAGATTCGGAAAAAAGAGGATAAAATGAAACTTATTACTGTAAAAGAAGCGGCTGAAAAATGGGGAGTTACTCCGCGAAGAGTTCAGTGGCTTTGCAACGAGGGAAGAATCAAAGGTGCCACAAGATTCGGTCGTGCATGGATGATCCCCGGGCACGCGGTATTGCCAAGCTCGGCCAATCTGGAGATACCCACTTTACCAATGCCCAGAAAAAGTCCATTTCTCGATATGACAAATCTGTATACGAAATCGGGTATGGCTGATGAATGCGCGGAGTTGCTTATAAACAATCCTGAGGCACACGCGCTTTTTGAGGCACAGATCGCCTACAGACGAGGTAATATAGACAAGGTGTATGACCGCGCGCGGTACTTTCTTGCATCTCACTCCGGCTTTAACGCCATTCTCGGTGGCGGAATGCTTCTTGCGCAGTGTGCTATCTGGCGGGGTGATATCAATTTGTGGATCGAGGCCAAAAGACACATTTGTGACGCACCCTGCAATACAGAGGTTGAGCGAGAGATCATTTCCTTGGCGCTGGCTATCGCTGATAGCTCGGTCTATGGCAATAAAGACTACCCCGAATGGTTTCGCACGGGAAATTTTGAGGTTCTTCCGTCGGATTCGCTCCCGGCGGCACACGTTTTTTACGTCAAATACTTGTATATGACGGCATTCGGCATCGCATCCAAGCAAACAGAGCTCGAGGGCATTCAGGGTCTTGCACTTATGAGACTTATTCCTTATACGATCGAGCCGCTGATAACGCAAGCGGTGGCAAACGGCACGGTCATTCCCGAGATATACATGAGGCTTTCCTGTGCGGTGGCATATTACAACTCGGGCGATAAGGAGAAGGCAATACTTCACGTTGATAAGGCGATAAATCTTGCGCTTCTTGATGGGTTGTTTGGAATTCTTACTGAATACGTGCGTCATTTTGACGGACTTCTTGAGGATCGCATTGCGCTTGTCGATCAAAATGCGGTTCACGCGGTACTTGCGCTTTATAAAACCTACAGCGTAGGCTGGTCGAGACTTTCAGGTGCTGTTCGTAACAGATACGTTGCGGCTGATCTGACAGCAAGGGAGAGAGAAGCGGCAAAGCTTGCGGCGTTCGGCTTTACGAACAAGGAGATCGGAACGGCGCTGCACGTGTCGGAATCCACCGTAAAACAAACGATACTTCGCGTTGTCCAAAAAACCGGAATAAAGGACAGAACCGAAATTTCTAACATACTTTAATGATCAAAGGAGGGCAAAAAATATTGCCCGAAAAAATCGGTTCTCGGTGGTGTTTTTTTTAAGAACTATCTGCTATACTGTTGATAGAAAAACGGTATGGCAGATTTTTTTGTTTTTCCCAGTTTCTTTGTAAAATATCTGTCGTGGAAAATGACAAAAAGGAGGAGCCTATGCTGAATAAGCCGCGCGAGGGAGAGCTTTTCAAAGTGGTCAGGCACGAGGGAAAAGATTTCTTCATATATTACGGTTATTATGACGACATGGAACGAAAAAGCAAGTACAACGACCCTTTGCCGATATACCCCGACTTCCAAAAGACTCCGGAATACACAGATGACGGATACCCCTTCGTAACGGGCATACAGGATGTATGTGAGCATTACGAGGGAAGATGCCCGGAGGATGGCTGTCACAGCTGCAAATATTACTGCGGCGGAGACGATCTGATCGGAGTTTGTAAAAACATAAAAACAAATCGAAATAAATAAAAACGGAGAAAAAGCTATGAAAAAAACAACGATAACAAACAGGATAACCGTGATCACGCTGGTATTTATGATCCTTACCGTATTGGTGATCGCTTTAACACTTCCCGCAGCAGCAACGGAGCCCGAACCCGAGGCTTCCTATACCGTTACGATCGAGCAGAGCCCCGGGGGCACTGTGATCTCGGATAATGATCATCCCGGCAACGCTAGCATTCGTTTTATGGTCATTCCCGATGAAGGTTATCAATTTGTAAGAGCTGATGCCTTCAAGGCAGGAAACTATTTTGCGACTTTTCTCTTTGAAATGCTTACCGATAATGCTTTTGTACTGGGGGGACCGGAGGGGGACACAGTTATCAAAAATATTCTTTTCAAGCCCTTGATCGTCGCTTGGAATGACATAAACAATGATGGCGTGATCGATGAAGGCGAGCCAACCTACGAGTATATAGGAGACGCGCTTATGGCAGGCGGTGAAGTAAAGCTTGCAAACGATTATGATGCTTCGGGCGAGGAATTTTTTGAACTGAGAGGCACCGAAGAAGCACCCATAAGCGCCACGCTTGACCTTAACGGATATACTCTGAAATCAAACCGTATTTATCTATTGGATATTTACGAGCACTTTTCGCTCACCGTTAAGGATACAAGTGACACGAAAAAAGGAACGCTCCTTACAACGGAGGAAGTACTCATTTTCTGCAATAATCCCACCTCGCAAGTCACCTTAATCGGCGGAAATATTTGTGCAACAAAAACTGTAATATGTATGCCTTACGGTTCCGTTGAGATCACAGGCGGTATGATTGACGGTATGATTGAAGGGAATCCCGAGCACGCTAATATTACCGGCGGTTCGTTCCGTTATGATCCTTCCGATTTCCTTCGGGACGATTATTGCGCGATATACGATCCCGAAACGAATCTCTATGACGTAGCTTTCCCGCCTTACAGCGTGAGCATCGAATACGGAGAGATCGACCCCTCGCTTGTCAGCATATCTCCCGATAAAAACAAACATTTCGGAGCAGGCGATACGGTTTCCTTCCAATTCACGTTCGACGATACATGCATTTTTGAAAGCGCAGAGATCTGGGCGAACGGTAAAACAATTGTCATGATTAGGGAAAACGCTCTGGATGAAAACGGTACGTATTTCTTTTATGTGCCCGATGCTGACGTTGTTGTCAAAAACATCGTCGCGAAAAAAATACCCGAGTCTCGGATCACAGGCATATCGATCAATGCCGATAGCCCCGCATATAATTCATATTCGAAAGAGTTTGTCATAACCGATGAGACGCCTCTGATCATTACCGTTACGGGTGATGACCTGGATTTGCTTGATCTTGAAGGAAATGACAGCCAACATCAGAAAATTATGCTGGTAACGAACAAAGGTGATTGTGATGTGCTCGATATCGGAACCTACGAGATGGTAGGAGACACCATCGTCATAACCGTAACGGCAGAGGAGTTGGAAGCATATGTCAATGGTAACCCCGATGTCAGGATAACGCACGTTGCCTACACGGATGTCGAAAACATCGGATATGAGGATTACATTCCCCTTCGACTTGAACTGAAAAAGAACACAGTTTCGGTTGTCGCTACCGAACATGGAGAAATGCTCGTATACAATTCCAATGCCGATGCAGGAGAAGAAGTTCACATCGTTTACGGGGCGGATGTCGGCTACTATTTTGATAGGGACACACTTTCCGTAACCGACGAAAATGGCCAGCCCGTTGAGGTCGTTAAGCATACCGACGGTGTCAGTTTTATCATGCCCGAAGGCAACGTCACCGTCAGCTGCAGCACCAAGGAATATATTTCCCTTGAAGTAACTGTCTCAAAAGGAGAAACCGAACTACCTCTGGACGGTACCGGAACCATCAACATTGGCGATACTGTTACGGTGAACATCATAGCAAGCACCGAATCTATCAATGTTGAGATGGGCATCAAAGGTAGCAAGCTGAGCGTGATTTTCTCGTTAAACGAGCTCAGCTATACGCTCACCGCCGAGGATTACTATGATTCGGTTCACGATCTCTTGTGTGACCTCGATCACGGCGTGTATAACAGAACTTTTTTCATTAAGATCACGGACGCTGCGGGTTTTGAGAAAGTGTATTTCTTTGAGCTTCCTGATTACGATTCATTGCTTCCTCTTCCGGAGCACGATTATAAGATAACCCTCGGGAACTCGGAAAACGGTTCACTTAACATTGGCGTTACAAGTGCGGATGAAGGCGACTTGATATGCGTTGCTTGTATTGGTGCACTCGGATATGTGTTTGACTCCATCACGGTTACCGATGATGACGGAAATCCCGTAGAGGTAAATATTTCTTCCAAACACTGCTATTTCTATATGCCGGCATCCGACGTTACGGTATCGGCGGAATTTGTCGTCACGACCGATCCACAGATCGGGGGAATATTCATCAGCAATGAGAAACACACGTATGATCCGGTAACGGACACGGTTACCGTTTCGCCCTCCAATCCTCTCGTGGTAACGATTGAGGGTATAAGGCTAAATGAATTTGGTGAGAATCTGCCTTGGCTGGCTATTTCTTCCGACAATGCTCAATGGACAGGTATAAATCCCATCAGCATCAATGAAGAGGGAACAAAAGCGACGTATATCTTCAGCTATGAAGAGTTTTATGCATCCGGAAAGCTCTGGCTCGCTTATAGCGTCGATGGAAGATATGTTCAGATTGATCACTTTGTGGAGCTCAACGTAATTCTCTCCGATGAGGATCCCACGGTCCACTCTATTACCGCAGGCGTTGCCGAAAACGGCACAGTTGAGCTTAGCAGGGAAAGCGGTATAGCGGGTGTTTCCGTCATTATCGACGCCGTTCCGAGCGAGGGATATGTGATAGACACCGTTACGGTAACGACCTCCGGCGGCGATCCCGTCCAGGTGGTTGACGGCAGGTTCGTCATGCCCGAGGCTGACGTAACAGTTTCCGTAACCTTTAAGGAAAAGCCCGCCACCGTTGATCCCGGACCTGATGACAGCGATCCCGCGGATAACAACCCCGTAGACAATGATCCCGTGGATGGCGATCCCGTAGACGGCGATCCTGCGGATAACAACCCCGTAGATGGCGATCCTGTAGACGGCGATCCTGTAGACGGCGATCCCGTGGATGGCGATCCTGTAGACGGCGATCCTGTAGATGGCGATCCTGTAGACGGCGATCCTGTAGATGGCGATCCTGTAGACAGTGATCCCGTGGAAAGCGATCCTGTAGACAGTGATCCTGTAGATAGCGATCCTGTAGACAGTGATCCTGTAGATAGCGATCCTGTAGATAGCGATCCTGTAGACAGTGATCCCGTGGATAGCGATCCGGCGGATAGCAATCCTGCAGACGGTGATCCTATCGATCGCGATACTTTTGAGGACGTTTCGATCGACAATGATTCCGAAAAAACTGAATCCGATACTGCCAGCAATGGCGGAGGCAAGGTAATTGTCACGGTATCCATAGTGACCGTGTTGGTTGTACTTATTGTGGGCATAGTTTTCATCTTTAAGAAAAAGCACACATAAAATGTTTTTTAAACAGTAGATTGTGCAGCACCACGAAAAAATACGTAACAGACACCCCTATGTCGATTGGCAAAGATACCATCCAATCTTTATGCGCCGCTATTTATCCGGAGTGTCAAAAAAACGGAGTTGCATATCCCACCATTCGATATAGAAATATGGTGTCCTGTTGGGGAAGTTGTCAGCCCAAACGCGGAGTTTTAATGTTCAATTTCCCCCACAGCCTTGAATCGTTTTATATGAGATCCATTTGGCGATTCCTGACTTGACCAAAACCTGCAAAGCTTGTTTTGCCGAGTCCATCCTGCCCAGAAAAAGCGAACACCGACATAGCCAGTAAAGCTTGGCTATGTCGGTGTTTTTCTGATTTTAACACTTATGTGTTAATGAGTGGTGGAGGTGAACCCTGCTCGGATATATACACTCAAATCATAAATTGTGTAAAAGGGAAGTGCCGGTCTTCTGTACCTTCCATTTTCACGTAGAGATGAAAAGTGGCTTTGAGCCAGTCTTGCCTTACCATACCACCCTTCAAAGATAAGCCTGCATGGGTGTTGGTGGAGGAGACTGCGGCGAACCCATGTATAGTCGAAGAAATACATCAAAATTGCGGAATACCGAACACTTTATGGTGCAAATTCATGCTGCTGCGTTTGTGTTGATCTGTTCGATAATTCCCTTGATTCCCATCCAAATTGAAATGTCAGTAAACACTTCAGCTATACTTCCTCTATCCGTGAATGGTGGATCCTGAAGCACCGACATATCCTTCATGACACCATTTCGCACGATATACTCTATGATCTGATTAACGAAATATATTTGGTCTGCGTCAAGATTAACATCGTTCAAATACTCCGCAAACGCCGCCTTTGCCGCTGTCATATCCAGTCCCACAATCTCGCGCACAAACTCGCCAAGCGGTTTTTTGCCATATTCTGCTTCGTAGTCTTTTTTGCTACCAACCTCGCTCCATAAAATGCGTTCAAGAGCTTCAACATCCTCGGCATTCAAGGGAACGTTGCTCTTTAATTTGGCAATTGCCGCTTCGTCCTGATGCTGACGAATATAGAACTCCGCTTTCGCCTTATAATTCTTAAGGTCATCGCTCTCAAGGTCGGATTCGTTCCACTCGACAGAAAGTATTTCATCATCAAAATTAGTGATATATTTTACCCCTGTTCTTGGGATATACTTCATCAAATCACGGAGGTTTTCGCGAATATGCTCAAATTCATGGATGCCCGCATTATCCAAATAATCTGTGTGCAGAATTTTGTTGATAAGCTCGGACTGAACCATAATTTCGGGAATGTTTGCCACACTTGCGATACCGCTGACCTTCTTATAAAGATCGGTACGGGCGCGAGAATACTTCTTCCCGGCAAGGTATGCAAGCTCGATGCCATACATCAAAGCATCGAATCGAACCGCCGATGCCTCGTCCTCATCGGGCGTGATCAGTGGAGCAAGTTCTTCTGCCATGAGCAGCGTATCCTCATAAGTAAGTGAATTGTAGTTGTCGGGATTTGCATATTGCTCCACGTAACGCAAGTGCTGACGCACAGCAAAGTTCTCTTTGTTGAGTTCACGCACCTTACGCACCATATCGTCAACCATCGATTTGCGGAAGACAATCAGCTCGGTTGTCTGATATGCAAGATCCTGCAATTTAAACGCGATCTGTGCCTTGAGCTTAAAGATAGCTCCTTGCAACGCAATCTGATTCGCCGTAGGACGTCCCTGATTCATACGGAAGAACTCAAAGTTTCCGCAGAAATCGAAGATATAGAACTTGTCCTTATCCTTTCCGTCCATCAGTCCGTCGCAACGGCGTGTGCCACGACCGATCATCTGCCAAAACTTCGCCTTACTCATCACTTTCTTGAAGAAGACAAGGTTCAGCACCTCGGGCACGTCAATACCCGTGTCCAGCATATCCACGGAGATCGCGATCTGCGGCAGCTTCTTGGGATCGGAAAACTCGTCGATCGCACTCTGTGCATAGGTCATATAGTTGTCAATAACCTTGGTATATCCGGGTAGATTGGGGTATTCCTTGCCGAATATCTCGTGGATCTTTTCGGCGTGCTCGTGGTTCTTGGCAAAGATGATCGTCTTACCGAGCTTTTCACCGTAATCGATGCGCAGGCCGTCCAGCATCAAAATATGAAGCACCTGACGAATGGTGTCCTCGTTGAATACCCACTCGTTGATGGCAGAAGAAGCAATACTTTCGGGCAACTCGCCATTCTCGTCCTCAAACGTATCCTCGTATGCCATTTTATCTTCTTCCGACAGGTCATCGTATACGATACCTTGCTCAATAAACTTCAACTTGCTTTCCACAGACATAAAATCCACAAGGAATCCATCGGTAACCGCTTGAGAAAGCTCATAAGCATATGTTGGTACGTTGGTTTCAAGTTCAAATATATCGTAGGTGTTCTTATCAATCTCATCTTTGGGTGTTGCGGTAAGACCCACCAACGGAGCATCGAAATAATTGAAAATATCCTTGTACTTGTTGTAAATTGAACGGTGTGCCTCGTCCACGATCACGAGATCAAAATGTCCAACTGTGAAGAGCTTCTTTTCGCTTTCATCCTTAACCGTATCAATGCAGTTCATCATGGTCTGATAGGTCGAGAATACACAACGAGAATCAAAGTTTTCCTTGTCCTCACAGAGATTGGTCACCGATAGATCGGGGAGCATATTGACAAAGGCGCGTTTTGCCTGCGTCACCAGCGAATTGCGGTCTGCCAGGAACAGAATATTTTTCACCCAGCCGTGATCCAACAGCACCTTGCAAAGAGCAATGACGGTTCTCGTCTTGCCCGAACCCGTGGCCATAACGAGAAGTGCCTTGCGGCGATTCTTCTTATCAAATGCCTCGCATACCGCCTTGATGGCACCCTCTTGATAGTATCTTCCCGCGATATGCTTGGCCACCATGACGTTCTTGAGACTTGTCCGCATACTCCGCAGGTTAAACAGCTTTTCAATGTCACGCTTGGAATATACAGCCGCTACACGGCGTTCAGGATCATACTTGTCGTTCCAGATGCGGGTGTCAAAACCGTTGGAGAGGAAAATGATGGGGCGGCGGCCGTACTTCTGCTCCAGAAGATCGGCATACAGCTTGGCCTGCTGCCTGCCCTTGGACACGTCCACGCAGGTGCGCTTGGCCTCCAGCACCGCAAGGGGCTTGCCGTCGTCGCCGTAGAGGACGTAGTCGGCGTAGCCCACGCCGCTCTGGTTGGGCATACCAAACAGCTCCACCTCATTGAGCCAGTCCTTCCCCTCGACCCAGCCCGCATCTTCAAGCATGAAGTCGATATAGATCTTTCTCGTCTTGTACTCGGACAGCTCCAGGGGCTTGGGGACGTAGGTCTGTTGCTGCTCGGCGCGGCGGGCGGTCAGCTCCTCCTTGAGCGTTTTGTTTTCCTCGATCAGCTTGGCAATATCAATATCGCTTTCGGGCACGAAGGCAAGAGCTTCGTCCACGGTCAGCGCGAGCAGGGACTTGTCAAACTGCCGCTCCTCATACACGGGGGCATAGAAATACGCCACGCAGTCAAGGAATACGAAAAGATTCTCCAGACACAGCTCTGCCTGCTCGACCGTCACCTTTTTCCCGCCGTGGGCGGCGTTGTTGCCCAGCTTGCGGATGAACTCCATGCGCCGCCAGATATCGGTGCCGATGATGTCGCGGAACTTCTCGTCGTTCATGAGGCTGACGAGGTTATCCTGATAGGGCATGACGAGATCGCGGTCAACAGAATACATCCATTTGACCGCGAACTCCATGGCGCGGCGGCAATTCAGCACGCAGGCGTCTACGTCGATATGTAACAGCTTCTCCGCCGAGATCGCCACGTCCGAGAACGTGTTAAAATCGGGGGTAGATTTTAGGAAATCAAAGTTGGTCATTTGATACCTCACTTAAGCATCGTAATATTGGATGCTATAATTAAAGAAGTCAAACTTTTCTGTATTATCTGCGTAATATTCTCTTGCTTTAGAACACAATCTGCTACACAACAAATAAACATTTACTTCATATCGTCTTTCGACAATTTTCATTCCTGCTCCATATGAAACAGCACTTGTATCGCCAAGAAGTGATTTTCCAAAATGTAATTCGAATTGATCAATTTTACATTCTTCTTGCTGCACTTTTGTACAATCAATATTAGGATTGCCCGAATGGAATATGCTGTTTCGCAAATTATATACTACTTCACCGCTCAAATATGGCAAATCGACATCATATGCAGACGCGCCCTTGTGGTACTGTTCCATATATTGATTGTACCATCCGGTATAACGCGCTACTATGTATTTTGCATGTGGATATTCGGCTTTGCCGCAAATATCTGGTATTGTCAAAGCCAACATAAGTGCTGACATATACAGTTCGTGTTCAAGGCAAGCTTCAATTTCATCAATCATTTTCAAAAAAATATGATTTTCCATAACCTCACCCAAAATATTTTTGCATCAACGCCTTTTTCAGCGTTTCAAGTTTTTCAAGACTCTTTTGAATTTCAAATTTTGATTTGTCGATCTGTTCGACGAAGTCTGCGAATTGGTTTTGAAGTTCAAGCGGAGGCAAAATAACTTCCAAAGATTCCAACTGCTGCTTCGTAATTGCTTGTCGAGTTGCTCCTCCTGTTTCTCCAATATCCAATAGTTGTTCTTTGAAGCTGTGGTTTAAGAACATGTTATTTGCAAAAACAGGGTTTAGCATTGAAGTAATGCAACGAATAATTGCCACATGCTGATTTACTCTTGCAGGTAAAATGTGTTTAGGAACAATACAAGAACGAGCAACAGAGGCTCCCGTGATGTTAATGAAAACATCGTTTTCCTCTATGGCAACATTATCAAGTTGTTTCGCTTGCTCGTCCGTAATGTGAGCCAAATCCTTATATTCGAAACGGCCATCATGCACATTCATACTTCTAATCAGTGTAATGCCTTCTGCTTGATAACTTTCTTTGCCTCCCTTTGGGGTTGCACCAGAGCCAATTTTACTGGTGGCATTTTTCAGAGATGTAGTTTTCCATCCCATATCGTTCTTAACAGGGTCACCAAACAGTTCGACAAATCGGGATTTGACAAGCTCGTCCAATTTTGAAAGTTGCTGTTTGCGGAGGGAAATCAGCAGATCTAAATTTTTAAAGATATTAACCTGCTTTTCTTGAATATCGAGAGAAGGCACCACCACCTGATAGTTTTCTAAAAATGATTTAGGTACACGTTTTTGTCCTGCGCTTCCCGTCATATTCTTTTCGGCTTCTTTTCTAAAGTCTGTCCAGCTCAAAAGATAATATAGCCACTCGCCTAATACAACATCCGGGATTGGTCTCAATACATGAAACTCTGTACTACCAAAACCAATGCCATTTTTTAAATTTCGCGCTATTGCCCCCTTACCGTTTTCCATACAAGGGGTAATCTTGGCAAAAAGTACATCACCATTCTGAAAATAGGTGAATCCCTTCTTCACTTCACGATACTCCTTTATATCAGAAGCATCGAATTCTCCGTTTTCTCCAACCTTGGGCATCGGTACAAACGAGACAAGATAATCCTCATCAAAAGTTTGCGCTTTTGGGTTTATGATACATATATCTCCTATTCTAACCATCACAACATCCCCTCCAACTCCTCCAGTCCCTTGCCGATCTCCATCTCCAGCTCCCGAATCTCCGCCATGATCTCCGCGGTGGAGGCATATTCCACGGGCTTGTACTCGGTCTTCTTGTACTTGTTGATGGAAAGATCGTACTCATTCCCCACGATCTCGGCCTTGGGTACGAGGAAGGACTTTTCGGTGCGGGCGCGGCCCTCCTCGGCGGTGCGGTCACGGAAGCGAGCCACGATGTCGGGAATGTCGTTGTCCGCCACGGGGGTGCGCTTGTCGTCCAGGCTAAAGCCGTCCGCGGTCATGTCGTAGAACCACACCTTGTCGGTGCCGCCGTGTCCCGTCTTGGTGAAGATCAGAATTCCTGTGGAAACGCCTGCATAGGGCTTGAACACACCCGAGGGCATGGAGATCACCGCCTCCAGTCGGTTTTCTTCAATCAACGCCCTGCGGATCGCCTTATGCGCGGTGGACGAGCCGAACAGCACACCGTCAGGAACAATACAAGCGCACCGCCCGCCCACGCGGAGCATACGGAGCATCAGCGCGAGGAACAGAAGCTCGGTCTTCTTGGTCTTACAGACTTTCAGCAGATCGGGGGAGACGGTGTCATAGTCCAAGCTCCCCTTGAAGGGGGGATTTGCCAGAATCAGGGAATAGGTATCCTTATCGGGATTCTGATCCGACAAGCTGTCTCGGTACTCGATATATGGGTTGTCCACGCCGTGGGTCATCATATTCATGGCACCGATACGGAGCATGGTTCTGTCCATGTCGTAGCCGTGGAACATACCGTTCATGTAGTGAGCCTTCTTCTGTCTGTTGAAAAAAATTTCCTCTTTGCGCTTTTCCTTGAGGTAATCACCTGCGGCAACGAGAAAGCCCGACGTGCCGCAGGCGGGGTCGCAGATAACCTCGTCTGCCTTGGGATCCATCAGCTCCACCATCATGCGGATGATGTGGCGCGGGGTACGGAACTGGCCGTTGAGTCCTGACTGCGAGATCTTGGAGAGCAGATACTCGTAGACGTCGCCACGGATATCGCTGTCCTTGATCTGCTCCATCTGCGCGTAAATATCATCGAGAATGGTGACGATTTTATCGAGAAGCAAGGGCGTGGGGATTTTAAAGATGGCGTCATCCATGTACTTGGAGTACGCGCTGTCCTTATCGTCATGAAGCCCCTTGATAAACGGGAACACCCATTCCTGAACAGTCGAGTACATCTTGCCAGCCGGGAAGTCATGGAACACAGACCACTTGAGCTGATTGCCCTCGATCTCGCGGTCACCAATCTTGACCTTATCAGCAAAAATGCTCTTGTGGGGAAGACCCAGCATCACGGCTTCCTTGGCGCGGAGGTTGTCGGTATCGTCCAGGTCGCGGATAAACATCAGGTAGGTGACCTGCTCGATCACATCGAGGGGGTTGACCAGTCCGCCTGCCGCAAATACGTCCCAAAGTCCGTCAATTCTATTTTTCAGTTCGCCTGTAATCATATCTTACTCCTTTTCGTTTTGGGCAATAAAGATTTACGCGAAACCAAGCCCAAAATTCGACAACTATTCACTATGAATTATACCATCAATTTTCGCTTATGTCAACTGAAATTTGAACATTGTGTAACGATGAAAGAGGGAAAAGTACAATGATTGTTTTGTGTGCTGAATTCAGATGTGCTTTGAGTTTTTTTTCTGCCCAAAACCTTCCTCCACTCTTTCCGGGCCAGTCCATCCTCGCCATCCGCCTTTTGGACACCCCAAAAAGCGACCTCCCACTTTCATGTAACGGCTTTGGCCAGTACCGCCTTGCCATCCCGGCTTTCGCACCGGTTTTGCTGACTACAGCCTCGTCATTATCCTCTTTCGACGCTTTTGCCCAGTCCATCCTCGCCATCCGGCACTTTTCGTCAAAAATCACTCAAAAATTCAACGTAACGGCCAGTATCGCCTCAGCAAAAGCGGTGTACGCAGCTTTTAGCCAGTATCGCCTTGCCAACATGACCGCTGAAAGGACAGGGAAGAGCGCCAACAGCCCTCCTGACCAGTCCCTCCTGCCTCAAACCGATACACACCCGTCCAAGCCAGTCGATCCTCGATAAAACGCCCTCATTCTCTCGGACGAGCCTTTTTGCCAGTACCGCCTTACCAAAGCCTGTGGCTGTGCCTTTTCCTATAATCCAGCCTCACCAAAACCTTCGTGCCACCAAACGCCCTTCCAAGCATCCATATCCTGCCCACAACGCCCGTGCGCCTCTCTAAGCCAAGTCCTGCCTGGCCAAAACGCACCGAGCCCCAAACAGCCTTAAATTGCGTTATACGGCGTCCCTTTTGCCGACTCCTGACTTGACAAAAACCTGCAAAACTTGTTTTGACGACTCTATCCTGCCTAGAAAAAGCGAACACCGACATAGCCAGTAAAGCTTGGCTATGCCGGTGTTTTTCTGATTTTAACACTTATGTGTTAATGAGTGGTGGACATAAATACAGCAAAGTCGAATAAGAGAACATCATTAAGCTGTAAGATCTTACTCTCTAATTTCCCATCAAAAACTTGACTCCTTTCTTTAGTCAATAACAATTCGATATTTTCTAGCAGATGTATTACCTTCTTCGACAATTATTGAGTGGGCAACCGCCTCTTTAACGATTTTTCTTGTACGACGTTCGCTCTTCTTCAAAACCAAAGCGGCTTCGGTCAATTTAAAGTCTTTACCTTCCTCAAATTCAGTTGCTAATCTGTATATATCATTTTGAACATCCAAAGGCAAATTGATTATTCTATCCTTTATCTTGGGATTTACATTGCTTTGCCAAAACAGTTTTTCTACATTTCTTTGTCCCCGTAACAAAAGCTCAAAAACCGAAAGGATACCGGCAATATAGGAAAGAACTGAAAGATATGAATACTCATCAATGCTTTTTGCTTGACTTAAACAATAAAGCATTATGCTCAACAAACCAGATGCAAACGCCCATAGATCGATATATCTCACAGCCTTTTTTTGAAAATATGGAATAAAAATTATGACGAAATACGAAAGCGCAGCAAGGAACAACCAAACGAATGTATTTGTCAGAATAGAATGTTCATTAGCAACATAAAACTGTCCTGTAATTGCGAACAAAAATAATGTAAGAATGCCAACAGCCAAACAAAGCCACAATTCACGAATCCATTTCATTTCTTTCTCCCTGTCGCATTGTCAAGTCCGGTTTTAATCCAAGCAAAAACAATGAGGACCCAGTTTGAATTTTGCGAGTCGCTCGGCAATATCTTTTTCAAGGTAGAATCGATTAACTCGTAATCTGATTGTCTATATGATTTACATGTAATCATTATATCATTAAATTGCATTACGATCAAATCTTTTGCGGTATTTACAGTACTTCTCTCGGCAGAATCTTTGATATTCTTGAAAAAACTGTCATGCTTATCCAGCTTTAAGCGTAACAGAGTAATCTCTGTAAAAACTTTGTATATCTCAGTTTGATCGTCTAATTGGCCTATATATTTTTCAAAAGCCTCCTTGTATTTTTTTACATTTTCATCTGTACTGTCTTTATGAAAAAGCATTATGCTTATCCTCCTTGTTAAGTAATAATTAGGACTGATGTGTCAGAACACGATGATATCCTTTCCATCTTTTTGAATGACTGAACGTGTCTCACCGTTTAAGGTTCTACCGGTCAGTTCATCTCCGTGTATGATCCAGGTCTTACCTACGAGGTCGTAAGCGTAGATCAAGTCCTTTTCCTCGCCGGGAATATGCTCGTCGAACATCAGAATATGATCATCGGTTACGGCACACTCGTTGAACATATATCCCATATCAAAATCAAAATCAAGAACGAGAATAATCGCTTTTTCATTGATGTCATAGACTGCATAGTGACCATTTTCCCAACCGCCCTCGTGTACGAAATACAATCGGTCGGTACCGTCAATCTCAAATATTTCATCGAAACAGCATGGAACGATTTCGTTTTCATGGCGGTCAATAACGCCCCATTGCTCGTTTTCGCACCAATACTGTCTTCTGCCGTTCTCAGTGGTCTTGGTGTTCCATTCCCCCTTACATACGATCGCCCTTCCATTCCAAAAGTTCATAGCATAAATATATTTTGGCGCAATGACAACGTTAAGTTCGGTGTCGAGCCAACCCCAAAGGCCCGCACAGGGACCGCGATTATGATAATATTGCAGATCAACCTCTCCCATTTCACTGACCATGACAAGGCCTTCAGAGCAGCCACCGTAGACAGGAAAAATGCCCACGGGAGTCTGCTGATATTTATCGGGGATCACCGTTGCGATCATCGTGTTTTTATCCAGTAGATAGTCCGGATTTTGAGGGTCAAGATTTGGAATATGACCCACGGCAAATCCCCTTTCATCATAATCCGATTGACGGATAAAGACATCCCTCCCCCGATAACTGAATTTCTCAATGGGATAGCCACGGTCATAGATTTCAAGGGCGGATATGGACGTGCCGTTGATAAATGCCACGCCTTGGCCTCTTTTTGCATAATTGCGGTAGCCCATCCAATCCGGCAGGGGAATATGATCGATGATACGTCCATGGGCAAAGATCTTGTCGGTCATGATCTTGTGCTGATATTGCGTGATCTCATCCTCACCGAAATCTTCATCCAAGTCGTAACGCCTGACTTCACCGTTTTCAAATACCGCACGCAGAGAGTAACGGGAGGGCTCCGATGGGGGCCAAAAGTCCACCGATACCAGCTTCGGTGCCTTGTTGGCCGGCAAATCAGTCAGGATCTCATCGGTGATCAACAGCTCTCTATACGTATCGTTCAAAGGATGTACCCGAATGCCATCGATTCGATTCTCCCCATTCACAGAAAAACCGATATAGGCGTATCCATCGATGTATGGAACCGCACTGAACACCACATCGTTAAAACGAATATACGCCGTCTTCATGACACCGTGATGCTCTCTGATGTAAGAGAGGTGGCTGTAAAAGCCATCATTCATGCTTCGACTGCCGTCACGTTCATAGGTTTCCAGACATACATCCTTGGCGCATATGACCTTCAGCGCATCAAGATTCTTCGCATTGAAAGCGGACATCAAACGAGGCAGGAGATCCATCATTTCCTTGCGGGGGTAGAAGCGAAGGATATTTTTACCCATGACCTCGGTCAAAATCCAAGGCTCAATTTCATGACCTTCCCGGCCATAGCTTCCTACGGTATACTCTGTTTCACCAGCGTCATTGATACTTTTTGTGACGTGAAGATAGATAATCAATATCTCTCTGTCCTGCCCAAACTCGGTGTCACGGAGCTTGGCGCAATGATCGCCATCAAGCTGAGCTGTGCGCTCCTCACCGTATGCGTAAGGTGCATTATAATCAAGATGTTGAAACCCTCGCTATTCTTACGGGACTTGAAATCGACTCCGCCAAAAGCGGCATCAAGCCCGATCTCTCCGAGTATATCGAAAATAAAAGAGCGCGCCGCAGTATCTTCTTGCGCTACAAAACGATTGCTGAGAGTGACGAGGCGCACAAGTGGTACGAGCCGACAAAAAACGCGCGACTTAAAAAGTTTTTTGATAGCGTGGATTGGAACTCCGTCAGCTCCAACATTGAAAAGCTCCCTTATTTTGCATATATGTTGGAGCATACAACCGAAAAGGTTAAAACCTCTCCCGTAAGTGATGAAAGCTTATTCGTGTTCGCTCAATCTCCCAATTGGAAAGAACGGCTTGATAAAACAACGCTTGACCGCGTGGCATCTATTATCCGCGACTACGAAACCGCCTTGCAGCGTATCCGTTACGTTAATCATATCCCATCCGAAATGAAGCGCAAGGGCGATATTTACCGTATTCTTTACGCTCGCGGACAAGAAAACGACTATTCCGTGGATGAGCTTTACTCTTTGTTTGAGAATATGTCGCCTCAAAAAGTCCGCAAAGCGCGGCACGGCTTGGAGGATACCCGTTGGCATCTTACTCCACCGGAAGAACGACAGCATTTGCTTTACGGACTTACGGATGTGATGGGATTATCCGACTATTTGGACGTTCTCTGTGATTTCCGCCACGGTGGTTATCGCATCGTAGGCGATATCATTTGCGACCTTGACGATATGCACCGAAATAAAGGCATAAAAACGAATATAGCCAAACAAAAGGGCGACAGTAAGGATTTGCAAAAAATGCTTATGGGCATTGAAAACGCCGATGATTATAAAACACAGATTATTCGCAACTGTATCAATGTTATTTGCCCACCGAGCAGGCGTGGTGCGATTGAGTTCGACGAGGTTGTAAAATGCGCGGTTGCTCTTGGTAAGCGACAGTTCGCGTTGGAGGTATTGCCCGCAACCGTACTCGACTTGACTCTCGACCGTAGCCACGTCTTTAAGGTAGAAGAACCTAAAAAGAAGAAATGGAGGTTTTGGAAATGACGAATGAATGGTTAGAATTTAAAGCATATACAAAAAAGCCGACCTATTCTGCCGTAAGTAAGCACGACCTCTCCTATCTTGGCAGATTCACTTTCAAGACCATCACCGACTTTGAGGGCTTCGGCAGAATACTGACGGTGATTGCGCGAGGATATTTGTTCCACAATCAAGACGGTAGCTTACGTGGGGGTAATCCTTACAAGCGCGTAGAATATGCAAGGAACGCTCTTTGCGCTTGGTGTAGTGTTCCCGACAAAAATGAGGACGAGCCGATTACCAATTTCGGCGCGTTAGCCTTGGACTTTCCCGAGCTTGTAAATGCCAAGGGAGAGGGATGGTATTACCGCCACGTGCAGAATATCGTGAAGTTTGTAAAAAAGAACCCCGATGCCGTAAGCGAAAAGGCGAAAACGACCGTCGCTCTGATTGCAAAAGGCTTTAAGACCGAGTGGAAAAAGAAGGTGCGGCAGCTCCAAGTGCCAATCTTCGCACTCAACACCAAAGCCGCGTGGGCATTGCGCTTCGACGATATACTTGCCGATGCCTTGGAACTTGGCGCGCTACGAACAGAGGAATATATTTTACCGCCCGAAAGAGAAAATGCTATAAACGCCTTTGACCTCGGCGGCGTTCCGTTTGAGGTCGTATGCGATGTTGTTGCCTATTGCGAAGCGAATAAACCGACAGACACCACTTGGGTTGTCCTCCCGATAGCCAATTTCGATTGCTATTACGGCAATACGAATTTCAGCAAAAAGTGGCTCAGCAAAATTCCCGTAGAAATTCTTTCGCGTGAGGTGAGCAACGGAGTAAGTCGCGTAAAATTAAACATCTAAAAGAAAAAATACGAGAGCGTTTTTAGGACGTTTCTCGTATTTTTTAATCGGTACATTTGCAGTATTTTCGCCTTTGTAGTACACTTAAAGCACCAAAGGAAAGGACGGTGCAATATATGGAAAAGTACATTGAACAAAACGGAATTACTTACGAACTTAGAGGCGAGCAATATTACCCCTTGCTTGAACTCCCCGAACAAAAGGAGATTGGCAAGTACGGAAGATTGCACCTCGAATATCTCAAAGCGCATCGCAAGGGCTACCACACCACGCTTCTTATGGAGGGTACTCTCAATCAGCGGCTCTGCGAGATTGACAACGAAGCTAAAACGATGGTTGAAAACATTGTCTCCCGCCTTGTCGATGAAAGAGGTATAGACGAGAATTTGAAAGCTCGCGATATGTTCGCTTGGGTTGCTGAGATGAATAACATCAAGGCGAGTGCCGAGGAAATCGTCTTGCGGGAGGTGATATTCGTATGAGATCAGTTATCAATGAGCTTTGGCACGGAAATATCGTACCGCAAGAGGATAGCCGAACCAACTCAAAGGAAATGAAAGAACTTCTCGGCTATATGTCGCGTCACCACGAGGACTTGGAGAAAAGCTTCTCTGATGAGCAGAAAGAGGTGTTTGAAAAATTTCACGATTGTTGGAGCGAGTATATGAGCTTGGCAGAAGCATCTATATTTGAATACGCTTTTAAGCTTGGAATGGAGATAGCTATAGAGGTTTTGTCTAAGTAATAGACAAACACAAGCAGCCATTGTCGTCACTTCGGCAGATTTATTGAATTTCTAAAAATCTGCCGAAAATCTATTGACAAACGACTATTTTTCGGCTATAATAATAAAGGTAATAAAATCTGCCGAAGTTATTTGGAGGTATATATGAGTTATATTTTACGTCATATGGAAAATCGCATTCTTGAGTTATCCAAATCCTACTCCGCGATTTTGCTGACGGGACCCCGTCAAGCGGGAAAAACAACAATGTTGCGTTCGCTCGCAGAGAAAGAAAATAAGGTACGTGAATACGTTTCCCTTGATGATCTTGCTACGCGCGATATGGCGAAGAACGATCCTGCTCTTTTTCTGCAAATACACAAGCCTCCCGTTTTGATCGACGAGGTTCAGTACGCTCCCGAACTTTTCACATATATTAAAATCCACATAGACGAACATCATAATCCCGGTGATTTTTGGATGACCGGCTCTCAAATATTCCGACTTATGCGCGGTGTTCAAGAATCACTCGCAGGACGTGTAGCACTTCTTCATATGTCACCTATGTCGCAACGCGAAATCGTGGGGGCAGATTGCATTCCTTTTACCACGAATATGAACGTATTGATTGATGAATGCAAGAAAATCAAGCCCGTAGATACGCCCACTTTGTTTGAGCGCATATGGAAAGGTTCGATGCCCGGTATCGTTTCGGGACTTTATCCCGATCGTAATATGTATTATTCGTCGTATCTTTCTACCTACGTAGAGCGCGACGTGCGCGATATTTCCGGCACGGTGGATGCGCTAAAGTTTAATCGATTTATTACCGCCGTGGCTGCAAGAACGTCACAACTTTTAAACTATCACGCTCTCGCGGAGGATGCGGAAATAGATATGCCGACGGCAAAAGCTTGGGTGGATATTTTGGAAACGTTGGGTATTATATTCCTTCTTCACCCTTACTCAAATAACGTATTAAAACGTACAATTAAGACACCGAAAGTTTATTTTTACGATACGGGACTCGTGTGCTATCTTACTAAATGGTCCTCCCCCGAGGTTGCTGAAAGTGGAGCAATGAGTGGAGCGCTCCTTGAAAACTTTACCGTGTCTGAGATAATGAAAGGTTATCAGAACGCAGGCAGAGAACCTTATTTGTATTTTTACCGTGATCGTGATGCTAAAGAAATTGACGTTATTATGGAAGGTGACGGAAAGCTTTGTCCGTTAGAAATTAAAAAGACTGCCACACCCGATAAGCGCATCGTTCGCACGTTTAGTGTGATTGATAAATCCCCTCTGCAACTTGGAACAGGAGCCGTTCTTTGTATGTCGGATCAATTCGGTGCATTCGATAGAGATAATCTTATCGTGCCGATTTGGGTGATTTAAGTTATTAACGGTTTCATTGTATCAAAGTGTATGAGGAAAAAAAGATGAGTAAATTTAGAATAGTAGATTTGTTTTCGGGTGCGGGAGGATTAACCTTTGGTTTCTATTACAATCTTGTAAACGGAGAGTTTGTTAAAAGAGATAACGTAGAATTTGTTTTTTCAAACGAATACGCCCCCCAAGCGGTAAAGGCATTTAAAAAGAATTATGGTAAGGACATTCCCGTTATCGAGGGAGATATTTGCGATATAACCGACGATATTATTGAACAATACGTTGACGGAAAAGAAGTGGACGTAATAATCGGTGGACCGCCCTGCCAATCCTTTAGTACGGTAGGTCAAAGACAATACGACGACAGAGCAAAATTATCCCATCAGTATTTGCGGATTTTGGAGAAAATCAAGCCGAAGGCATTCCTTTTTGAAAACGTTAAAGGTATCTTATCAATGAGTGAAATTTTTTACAAACTCGATGCAGATGGAAAAATGATGTATCAAGATGTAAAAAGGCATCGCGGAAGCGTTGAATTTACGAGGAAAGAACCTATAATCGACCATTACGGTGATCTCGTAATGAAAAAGCTAACGGAAGAATTCAATAGAATCGGGTACAAAACCGTATTCAAAACAATGCTTGCTTCCGATTTTGGTGTTCCACAAAGTAGAGAAAGAGTCTTCATAATAGGAATAAGAAACGATCTCGATATAAAATGGGAATATCCCAAAGGAAACGGTCCGTTATATTCAATTTATCAAGCAATATCCGATCTGCCTCCGGTAGGAGAAGGACAAGAAGCTTGTGAATATACTATGGAACCACAAAACGAATATCAACAATTGATGCGTAAAGGTAGCGATAAGATTACAGAGCATTATTGCGGTATTTATGGTGATAAAATTAGAACCGTTATTCAAAACGTTGAAGAAGGCGAAGGAAAAAACGATTTTAATAGGAAAGTAAAAGAAGGCTTAGTTGATGAGAAGTATTATTTAACGTCGGGATACGGTAATACTTACGGAAGATTGGAAAGAGATAAACCCTCTACCACTATTACGAACAATTTAGCCACTCCATCTGCGTTAAGGTGCATTCATTATGAGCAAGATCGCGCATTAACGCCTCGCGAAGGTGCGAGAATACAATCATTCCCGGATTGGTATTGCTTTGAGGGAACGCGAACCGATGTTGCAAGACAAGTTGGAAACGCGGTTCCTCCCTTGATGGCAATAGCATTTGCGAATAAAATGATTAATCTTCTTAATGAAGATAATGAAGTTTAATCTTAAATCCTATGAAAAGGGGCTGTTCCAACAGCCCCTTTTTTCGCTTTGCTTCGAACTACATTTTTCAAATATTGCAATATATGAAAAATAATTTTCACAAATTTCAAAAATGCTATTGACATATTTCGACACAAATGGTATAATACAATTACAAAATAATTTTGGAGGATTGCAATATATGGAAACCAAACGCGATAAATTTGTTAGAATTGTTGAGAATAGAACCAATAAAATCATCGATATGTTGAGATTGTTGGGTAACTGTGCAAACAAAGCGAATTACGATTATACCGAAGCGGACGTCAATAAAATTTTTAATACGTTGGAGAAAGAACTTCGCGCGGCAAAAATGAAATATATGGCTACAGGTTCGGAAGAAGAAAAATTTAAGCTTTGATTTAAGGGGTGTTAAATATGAAAATATCTTGGAGATTTCCGCCCTTATCCGGCGGATCTAAGCAGGGATACACCAATAACGACATTGAAGGCTTTAAGGGCGAGGAATTAATTGATAACCTTGCGCGTGAAATTTGCCAAAACTCTTTGGATGCCCGCGATGATAGCGCAGAGGGACCGGTTAAAGTTGTATTTGAATTGAAGCCTATACAAACCCAAGATTACGACGTGTTTTCGGGGTACTCGAAGTGCCTTAAAGGCTGCCGCGACTTTTGGTCTGCGGGCGGTGATCTTGACGCTAAACTTTCGACATTCTTAACTGAAGCCGAAAGTACACTCAGTAAGGATTCCGTTAGCGTATTGATAGCAAGTGATTATAACACCAAGGGACTTTGGGGCAATCACGACTTAAATAATATCAAAACACCGTGGGAAGCATTAACGGGTGCTGACGGCATATCGGTTAAACCCGACGATAATAGTGGGGGTTCTTTTGGTATTGGTAAAAACGCACCTTTTGCTTGCTCCGCTTTAAGTATGGTATTCTATAATACTTATGATATTGATAATCACAAGTCTTTTGTCGGTGTAGGTAGAGTTGCTACACTTCTGAACGATGAAGGAAAACCCACGCAAAGAATCGGTAAATATCAAAACAATGACGATGATAACGAAATATGGTTACCAATCTATAAGGAAGACACCAATGCCTTTAGAGATCTTTTCGTAAGAGAAGAACACGGAACGGACGTTATTATCGTTGGTTTTAACGAACCTGATAATTGGCAAGAAAACGTAGCAAAAGCAGCTATCAAGAACTTTTTCGTAGCGATTGCCGAAAAAAAGCTTGTTGTAGAAATAAAGGACGGACAGCACGTTACACGCATCGACGATACGAAAATTGCCGATCTCATTGAGGAATATGCCAAAAACGATCGTCAGTTGGAGATTACCCGTCAACTGTTTTTGGCATTTTCAAATCCCGACATTAAAGTACCTATCGAAATATTGGGCGAAAAGGATGCCGTTGAAATATACGTAAAATCCGAGAGTTCTTTTGCGAGAACCATTGCCAATTTCCGTTCTACGGGTATGTTGGTAGGTCAAGGTTATAGACGTATTTTCCAACACTATGCGGCTATTATGATCGTTAGAGGTGAAGAATTAGGCAAACTCCTTAGAGAGTGCGAACCACCTCGTCACAATAGATGGGATTATAAGCTGATTAAGGGAGAAGCAAACAAAACAAAGAGAGATAATGCGAAAAAAGCATTAGACGTTTTAAATGAAGAACTCCTTAACATTTTGAAATCTCAATATGAAACTCCCGCTGGTGATGCAACGGACGCTCCCGGTATGAACGCTTATTTGGCTGATACCGAAGACGGAACCCTTCCCGAAGATAGCGTGGGTAAAGATATCCTCAAAGTAAAAATAAAAATAGGAAAACCCAAGATTAGAAGGACTTCTCCTTCCTCAATGGACGTACCGGGCATAGAAGATGAAGGCGGCGAAGCGTCCTCTAACGGTGGAAATCAAGGATCGAGAGTTGGTCCTACGCCTCCCGTTCCTCCCGGACCGTTCCCCGGACCAGGCCCCGGTCCTTTGCCCGGACCTAATCCCGGTCCTTCTCCCGATCCCGTTGTAAAACCCGGAACAGAGCCTACTCAAAGAGGAGTAGTAGAAGGAAACGGAAATAGGACGATACCGATTAAAGAATTGTCAAAGCGTAGATGTTTCCCGTACAATCCAAATATCGGCTTATATAAAGCGGTCGTTATGCCGTCTAAAGATTACGAACAACTTTTCGTAGAGTGCGTAGCTACAGGCGAGGATGGCAAGCGAGAAACGCTTTCTATCAACAAATTTATGTATCAAGGAAAGCCCGTTAAGTGTAATTGCACTAAAGCAGGTCCTATAAACGTTTCCAAAGGTACTGCGGCAGAATTTATGATTACGTTCAACAAAAAAGGAAAGATGAGAGTTAATCTGATTCTTTCGGAAGGAGGTAACAAATGAGCTTGAATATCGACTATCCAAATCCCGTGCTCTCTATCGATGGCGACGATTATAACGAAGATTGTACGTTTGACGTTTCGTTCAAGGAAGAAGAAATTATCGTCGATGATGATAACATTATCATTCCCGCCGTTTGTGATCTCCAATGCAACGGATTATCCGATCTCATAAAGCAAGGAAAGGCTGCAATCGTGGTTTTAATAAGCAGTAGTGCATCCTTTTATAGACGAGCCTTTGAATTCGACTCCGCAGAGTTAACTAAGGAAATTAAAGTTCCGAAGTTTGACGTGAGAAAGAACATTGATTTTTGTGGATATATTCTTGCGAAGGAAGATATGAAGTCTTTCCGTTGCGACGGGGATTTTAACGATCTGTATTTCAAAAATATGTCTTTCCCCGTAAGGAAGGCGGACGTATTGGCACAAGGTCAGCTAAGAACGATTCCTATCGATGACTCCGAACTTGAAAAGCCGATTTCTTCTATTTTCAGTATCCAAAGAAATACGCATTCTGACGCCGAGATAGAGTCTAATTTCGACGTTGATGAGAAAATTGTAGTTTATCTTAGTGAACGCCTAAATCAGCTTTACTATGATATTAAGGATTTCAATAACGGCGCGTTACATAGGTATCTCAACGGAATTATTGCATACCCCGTTTTGATCGAAGGTATAGCTAAAATGTGTGACCACTACCGCAACGGAAGCGAATATTCCGAGAAAAGATGGTTTAAAACTATCGATCATAAGCTTAAAGCTCTTGGCGTGAATTTGGAAGAAGAGCACGAAAATCATTCGTATACGGAATTGGCGGACAAGCTCTTAGACGGTATTGCTTACGATGGTTTGTTAAGCGTTAAAAATACCATCGATGAAGAAACCAACGGCGGCGAGTACGTAAATACCGGAGGTGTTGACTAATGTATTTGGGATTTTTCACGGAAGACGCATACGATAGGCTATTGGATGCGGTCGAAGAAAACAAAGATAAGTATCTTGAACCCGATAACTGGGTTTCCACTTATTTCGCAAAAGGCGTCGAGTGGTGCGGTATTTCTTCACAGGAAGTAAACAAATTCGATCCTTGGCTTTCCGGGTCAAAGGATAAGAGTGAGGATGACTGCATCAATGCTATAAGACTGCACGAAGCGTTCAAAATCACTCCCCTCCAAGCAACTAACAAATATATGTGGGCATATATGTGTCACGTAGATGATGATTGCCGTAAATATATGCGCTATCGTTGGAGCGATAGTAAACCCGAACAGAGATATTTCGTTCCCGGTGAAGGAATGGGACTCTACTATTTTAACGGTTTATCAAGACTTTGGTGGTGGGCGCACTTGACCTATGATCCCGATAGCAAAGATCATTATACCTTGACAAGAATCTTGTTTGAGAATCAGATGTTAGGTAAAGACATACTTGATACGCTAAACAGAACGAATTTCAAGAGAATGAAAGGGATCCTTTTGGCAATTCAAGAGTTCAAAGGTATGGTGGGACCAAACGAAGGTATTACGGACTATTTCAGAGAATGCAAAAAAGAGCTAAATCATTATGCCGCAATAAGCATTTTTGATTATCTCGATTTTGAAGACATTAAGAAAATAACGCTTGAAACACTTATCAAAGTAAGAGACCAAGCAAAGAAGGAATGATCTTGTCCCCCCTTTTTCATAAGGGGGGATAGACTTAACTGAGGATAGTACAGATATGAGTGATATATTTTGTAAAGAAAAACGCTCATCCGTTATGAAAGCCGTAAAAAGTCGCAATACCAAGACAACGGAATTGAAAATGATTGAGATTTTCAAAGAGTTACACATCATAGGATGGCGAAGAACCTATCCGTTGATTGGAAAACCGGATTTTGTTTTTCCTAAAAAGCGTATCGTCGTTTTTGTTGACGGTTGCTTTTGGCACGGACACGATTGCCGAAACGTAACCCCGAGCGATAATGCTGATTTTTGGAATGCCAAACGCGCTTATAATAAACAACACGATGCCGTTGTCACCGAAACCTTGCAAAATAAAAATTGGACGGTAATTCGCATTTGGGAATGTGAGTTGAAGAAGAAAAATCGTGACAAGTTGATAGAGAAAATCGAATTACTGCTATTATAAAGCAACGAATATGTTGGTTCCTTATCTTAGTTTTAGAGAAAGAGAGGTGAATAACGATGGTTGATAAAATTGGAAGTACACTTAATTTAGGTGCTTTTTCGGATGAAGAAAAGAAGTTATTAAGAACCGATTTCTCATACAAGAAGAAAATGAGTAAAATTAACAAAGAGGCGCGACAAGCGGCTAAAAGAGATACTTGCTATTTTTGCGGGAAGCCTTGTACGAGCTTTTGTAACTCACACTCAATTCCTCGTTTTTGTTTGAAGAATATCGCAACAAAAGGGGATGTATTGACACTTAACACCCTTGTTGATAATCCACTAATGGATACGGAAAAAGGAGTAGAGGAAGCAGGGACATTTCATTTGATTTGCAACGAATGTGATAGCAAGATTTTTTCAGATTATGAAAACCCCGACAATTATACTACGCAACCCACTCCAAAAATGATTTCGCAAATGGCTCTAAAAAACGCGTTGAAATCGATAAGTAAAAGACTTTTTGAAATCGAACTCTTTAATATTACGGCAAAAATAAGTGCATCTGCACGTGGTTTCACACAAGTTAAAAATAACATTAATGAAATTGATTTGAAGGAATATGAGGTTAACTATAAAAAAGCCAAGAAAGCGGTGGAAAAGAATAGCACGAACGATTACTACGTTTGCTATTACGAAAAGCTCGATTACATTGTTCCTATAGCATTTCAAGGTTCAGTAGCTTTGGTGGTGGATTTTGAAGGAAATATGATAAACAACATTTATAATCCTTCGCCGGAATATGTAATACAGAATATCCATATCAGTATTTTGCCGCTAAAAACAGAAACAGTAATAACGATGTTTATTGAAGATGGGGATAAAAGATATAGGCGATTTTATAAACAATTTAACAAGTTGCCACTGGAGGACAAGCTTGCGGCTCTAACATATATCATCTTTCTCTATTCAGAGGATATGTATTTTTCAAAATCAATAGAAAAAGAAGTCGCTGAAAGCCAAACTTTATGTAACGCAGGGCAAACAAGTCAAGATATGCTTTCTCCAACGCCATTCTTTGATCCATTTGAAACACTTAAAGTGTCGCACGACTTAAGTAAGCGTCACGAAATACCGAATTTGCTTTCCGAAAAATATAGGATTCTATAAACAAAAAACGCCACCTTAGACTTTCATCTAAGATGGCGTTTTTCTGTTCGTATTAGAGCGAAACCTTCACGGCGAAGCCACCGCTAAAGAAGTAAGTGTTCGTCCAATACACGTTTGGTGGAGGTGAGGGGAGTCGAAC
>JAGARU010000030.1 GCA_017622085.1 Clostridia bacterium
ATCCACCGTAACGCCGTTCTCGCAAAGGAACTTTTCATTGCCGCAAAGCAGTCCGCGGCCGGCCACCTCGGCGTAAATGCCCTTGCCGGCGGTCATTGTAAAGCGCTCGGATTCGGTCAGCTCCACGCCGCTTTCCTTTGCGTGTGCCACAACGGCGCGGCCGAGGGGATGCTCGCTCTTGGCCTCTGCCGACGCCACAAGAGCAAGAAGTGCGGCCTCATCGGTGTCCTCCGCAAAGGAGATCACGTCGGAGACCTCCAGCCGTCCGTAGGTCAGGGTTCCGGTCTTGTCAAAGGCAACGGTGTCTACCTTGCCCATGTTTTCCAGCGCCTCGCCGGATTTGATGATCACACCGTGCTTGGTCGCCTGCCCAATGGCCGCCATAATGGCCGTGGGAGTGGCCAGCACCAAGGCACAGGGGCAGAACACGACGAGAACGGTTACGGCGCGGGTGATGTCCTTCGTCACAAGTCCCGTAACGATGGCGATCAGCATGGCCACAGGCACCAGCCAGCTGGCCCAGACGTCTGCGATTCGCGCCATAGGCGCCTTTTTGTCCTCAGCCTCCCGTACCATGCGGATCAGCTTTTTGAGGGAGCTGTCCTCGCCCACCTTGGTGGCGCGGATATCAATGGCGCCGAAGCGGTTGATGGTGCCGCAGAATACCTCGTCGCCCACAGCCTTATCCACGGGCAGGGATTCGCCCGTCATAATGGACTGATCCACCGAGGTTTCCCCGGACACGATCACACCGTCCACCGGAATGGCCTCGCCGGGCAATATGCGCAACACGTCGTCCCGACGGATATCCTCGGCGGGGATGATCTCCTCCTTGCCGTCGGTGATCCGCCGACCCTGGGTGGGCGCCAGACGAATCAGCTTTTTCAAGCCCTTTTTTGCCCGGTCGGTGGTCATATCCTCAAGGATGGCACCCAGCGCCATGATGAAGGCAACCTCGCCGGCGGCAAACAAGTCGTTAATGACGATGGCGGCAATCATAGCTACGGTGATCAGCAGGGCAGAGGAAATTTTGCGGATGCCCGGATTATAAATCAGCCGCCATACCGCCAGATAAAGAAGAGGCACACCGTTGATCACTACCGTTACCCAAGCGGGATCGATGGGCAGCTCCACGCCCAAGCGGGGCAAAGCAAAGCTGAGCACCAAAAAGACACCGCCGGCAATCGTCATGGGGATGCCCGCCAAAAAATCACTGATCTTTTTCATTTTTTGTCTCCTTTGGTTGACAGAATTTGAAAACTTCGGTATACTATATATGATACCGAACACATTGTCTGTTAACAGTATAGTGTCTTTTGCCCGGCAATTCAACAACCAAATTACAGGTGATGTACGATACCGAACATTTTGTTAAATTTGTACGGAGGAAACCATGGATCGCAGACAACGAAAGACCAGAGAGGCCATTTTCACCGCCTTCACCCGCCTGTTGGAGCACCGCCCATACCACCAGATCACGGTGCAGGATATTATTGACGAGGCCGACGTGGGCCGTGCCACCTTTTACGCCCATTTTGAGACCAAGGACTACCTTTTGAAGGATCTGTGCGACGAGCTGTTCGGGCACATCATCGATACGGCCATGGGCATTCCCCACAGCCACTATCATTGCTCCTGCGGCACGGCAGAGGATTCGGTCTTTTTGCACCTGCTCCGCCACCTGCAGGAAAACGACCGGAACATTCTGGCCCTTCTGTCCTCCCAGAACAACGAGATCTTTCTCCAGTATTTTAAAACCAACCTGAAGCGGCTGATCCAGATCCAGTTTGCCGAGCAGGGCAAGCTGAAAAGCACCACCCTCCCGGAGGATTACCTGGTCAACCACATCGCCTCCTCCTTTGTGGAAACCGTCAGCTGGTGGCTCCGCCGCCACATGAAGGAGACCCCCGAGGCCATTGATACCTATTTCGAGACCCTTATGAATCCCCTGTTCTGACCCGATTGCGGGCGGAAGTGCACCGAAAACAAGAACCAAATCCGAAAGGAGAAGCTTATGGAGCTTATCTGGAAAACCTTATATGAGACCGCAAAGGCGCGGCTGAATCCCCGGGTGCTCTCACCCTTCGTGGATGCGGGCGGCGTGGCGGCAGCCATTCTGACGGATCGGGGCAACGTTTACACCGGCGTCTGCATCGATACCTCCTGCTCCCTTGGCATGTGCGCGGAGCGGAACGCTATTGCCAACATGATCACCAACGGTGAGAGCCGTATTGTAAAGCTGGTCTGCGTCATGGGCGATGGCCGCGTGGGCTCTCCCTGCGGCGCATGTCGGGAGCTTCTGATGCAGCTGGACCCCCACAGTCCGGAAATGGAGATCTTAACCGACTACCCGTCCGGCGCCACCGTCACCCTCGGCCAGCTCTGCCCCGATTGGTGGGGCACCGAGCGCATGAGGACCAATCAGCCGTAAAAAAAGAACGCCCGCCTCACTTCTTGAAGGAAGGAGACGGGCGCTTTGTTTTGGGTTCAGTTCTCTCCGCAAAGGGATACCAAGAGGGGGATGCACTCCTCGAACTTAACGCCGTAGGGGTGGTGTTCAAGGTCGGGAATGGTAACCTCCATGCAGGCGTGGGTAAATTCCACCGCTACCCGCAGGGCGTTTGCCATGTCAAGACCGCGGGTCAGGGCGCCTACCAGAACGGAGGAGAAGGTGTCTCCCGTGCCGTGGAGGCTGTAGGGCAGATGGGGCGCAAAATAGGAGATAAAGGCATCCTTTTTGCTGTCGTAAGCTACCGCGCCGTGCTTGTCGCCGTAGATTACGCCGGTCAGCACGGGCATGGGACAGCCCAGCTCCCGATGCAGGCGGCGGAGCAGCCCTTGGATGTAGTCCTCATCATAGCCGGTGGGTACGTATTCCTCATGTAGCATCTTGGTGGCCTCGGTCAGATTGGGAACGATGATGTCCGCCTTGCGGCACAGCTTTGCCATTTCAGCGGCAAAGGCGTCGTCAAAACCGGCATACATCTTTCCGTTATCGGCCATGGCCGGGTCAACAAAGCGAAGGGTGTTTTCGCTACCGAAGGTGTCAAAGAAGTGGCACATGAGATCGATCTGCCGTGCAGAACCGAGATACCCCGTATACAGGGCATCAAATTTCAGATTACAGCTCTTCCAGTGGTTCTCGATGGCGGGAATGTCGTCAGTCAGATCCCGGAAGGTATAGCCGGTAAATCCACCCGTGTGAGTGGAAAGAACAGCCGTCGGGATCACCGCGCATTCAACGCCCATGGCGGAGATCAAAGGGAGGGCAACGGTAAGTGAGCATTTTCCAAAGCAGGAAATATCCTGTACCGTAACGATTCGTTTCATAAACTTGCCTCCAAAAACAGATTACAAATAATACTTATAGTAGGCGATGATCGTGCGCACCTCGCCGCCGTGCTCGATGTCGGGAGCGGTCAGAACCACACCCTCAAGGGACAAAAGCTCCCAAGCGGAAAGCTCCTCAACCTTGGCACGGAACAGAACCTCGTGTCCGCCCTTTACAGCGCAGAATACGATAAACTCGCCGTCTCGCAAATTCAGCGCGCCCTCGCGACCGATGATCTCCTCGATTCCCTCGATCCGCTCCGACACGTATTTAATGTGCTTTCCGGCCAGTCGCTCAGCCATCTGGCGGCGATATTCGGGGGTGTCCTCTTTTTTTGGCTTTTTCTTGAAAAGATCCTTCAAGCCCACGGATTTCAGCCTCCTACCATCAGTATCATAACCCGTATTTTAGCATAAAAGCCCTCTACTGTCAAGAATTTTTTATTCGGTTATTCCATAGTCCGCAAGATGCCGGTCGTGATATTTCCGCAGGGTGTCCTCCCGGTTGTCGCCGCCGATGTGGGCGGCCACCTGCGCCCAAGAAAGACCGTTTACGTAGCGCAGGGAAAGGATCATGCGACCGAGGGGGTCGTCAAGACCGTAAATAAATGCAATAATCTCCTCATGCTTTTTTAAAATTTCGTTTAAATGCTTGGCGGCGGAGGCCTCAAGGGCGGCAATCTCCGCCCGGAGGGCCTCCTTTTCCGCCTCGCTCACCACGGGCGCTATGCCGTAGAGGGAAGAGCTTCCCCCCGTTGTCAGGGCCGAGCGCAGAGAGGCCAAGCGCCTCTTTTCCAGCTGGCATTCCCGGTTCAGGTGCTTAAGTGAGGTAAGCTCCTTCAGGGTCATGCTGCCTCCGTGTGTGTATGATCCCGATAAATGGCGTTGTTCAAAAAAACCTGTCCTTTCTATACTTTCGTAGTATTTTAATATTCGCCGTGGCAGACGGTAACGGGAGAGTCCGGCGCCTCCGACAGGCGCAGAGCCAGCTCCAGGGTTTCCGTCAGACCAAATAATTCCTTTATGTCGTAAAGATCCATCTCCTCAAGGCAGGAGCAGCAAAGATAACGGGTCCGCCGCCCCTCCCGACAGGAGAGGTAGGTATCGTCAAGGTCCACCGGGCGATCGCAGATCCGACAGCGACAGCGTCCTGTGTCCGCAAGTTGCGGGCAACCCCTCCGGTGCAGGAAGGTGTAGCCGCATTCTTCACACAATCAAATATCACCTCCTTGTCCACAATGTGGACAACAAACGTAAAAAATAAGGCAACAATGCCGGTGAGTGGATTTCGTACGGTATCGGGTGGCGGCAGGGAAACACCGCCGGGGGAGGGCAGAGCAACGGGGATGCGCGGAAAGGGAGGTCACGCGCAAAGATTAACTGCTCTCACGCTCCTATTATAGCAAAGGCCCGTTGCCCTGTCAAGGGAAATGTGTGGGAAAGGCAAAAAATATTTTCGCCTGGCAGGGCGGGGAAACGGGCGAAGGCCGTTGACAAAGCAAAGGGAGTTTGCTATACTTATTATGTATGAAATGTCGATTTTCGGCAAATGTCGGTGGAAAGGAAGGACTATGCTCGGCGAACGATTGGCGGCCGCACGCAAGGCGGCACGGCTTACCCAAAACGATGTGGCAGATCAGCTCGGCATCCGCAGGCAGACCTATTCGGCCTACGAGCGGGGCGTCAGCACGCCGGACGCACACACCGTTGGCATTCTTGCGAAAATGTTTGGCGTCAGTGCCGATGCGCTGATCACGGAGCCTTCCGTTAAAAAGCACGGCACGGAGTATTGCACGGTTCCCGTCTATGGGAGGCTGTTCCCGTCCGCGCCCTACGGCACGGAGGCGGAGCTCTTGGATTACGAGGAGGTGGACGCTTCTCTCTGCGAGGGGGCGACGCTGTCAGCTCTGGTGATCCGCGGAGGGGAAATGGAACCCCGCATGGCGGAGGGCGACGTGGTGATCTTCCGTCGGCAGGCGGAAATCCCTACAGGCTCCTTGGCGGTGGTCAGCGTAGGTGGCGGAGAGGCCACGGTGCGCCGGCTGATCCGCTATACGGACGGCATCCGTCTGGTACCCCTGAACCCGGCCTACGAGCCGCTTTATTATACCTCGGAAGAAATACGCACCCTGCCCCTGACCTTCTACGGTAAGGTCGTGGAGCTGAGGGCGAAATTAGGATAAAGGAGAATTCTTATGCTGGAACAACTTAAAAAAGAAGTTTACGAAGCCAATATGATGTTGGTAAAATACAATCTGATCACCTTTACTTGGGGTAACGTCAGCGGCATTGACCGGGACAGCGGCCTTGTGGTAATCAAGCCCTCCGGTGTGGAGTACGACGATCTCTCTCCCATTGACCTGCCCGTTGTGGACCTGCAGGGCAACGTAATCGAGGGAACGCTGAAGCCCTCCTCCGATACCCCCACCCATCTGGCCCTCTACCGCGCCTTCCCGGAGCTGGGCGGCATCACTCATACTCATTCGAGCTGGGCTACCATCTACGCACAGGCCGGTCGGGGAATTACTCCCTACGGCACCACCCATGCGGACTATTTTGGCGATAAGATCCCCTGCACCCGCCGTATGACCCCCACTGAGATCGGCGGCGCTTATGAGCTGGAGACCGGCAACGTGATCATCGAGACTCTCAAGGATATCGGCGTGGATCAGATGCACGCGGTTCTCGTTCATTCTCACGGTCCCTTCACCTGGGGCAAGGACGCCAAGTCCTCCGTTGAGGCCGCCGTTGTTCTTGAACAGGTGGCTATGATGTCTTATCATACCGAAATGATGATGCTGGCCGCTGATGGACAGACTGTCCGCATGCAGGAGGAGCTTCTCCGCAAGCACTACGACCGCAAGCACGGCCCCAACGCCTACTACGGCCAGGGCAATAAATAAATTGACGTTAGAAAGAAGTGTTCGATCATGTACAACGATAAAAAAGTAGTTTTCTCTGGCGTCCAGCCCTCCGGTAACCTTACCATTGGCAATTATCTTGGCGCCATTAAGAATTTCAGTGCCTTCTCGGAGGATTACCACTGCTTCTATTGCGTGGTGGATATGCACGCCATCACCGTCCGTCAGGTTCCTGCGGAGCTTCGCCGCCGCACCTACGAGACTCTGGCACTTTATATGGCCTGCGGCCTGGATCCTCAGAAGAATACTCTCTTCGTCCAGAGCCACGTGCCCGCCCATGCGGAGCTTGGCTGGATCCTTGATTGCTACACCATGTTCGGTGAGCTTTCCCGCATGACGCAGTTTAAGGATAAGAGCCAGAAAAATGCAGATAATATCAACGCAGGTCTGTTTACCTATCCCTCCCTTATGGCGGCGGACATCCTCCTCTACCAGACGGAAATGGTGCCCGTTGGCAGCGACCAGCGCCAGCATCTGGAGCTTGCCCGTGATATTGCCACCCGCTTCAACGGCATCTACGGCGATACCTTCGTCATTCCCGAGGGCTACACGCCCAAGGACGGCGCTCGCATTATGTCCTTGGCCGAGCCCACCAAGAAGATGAGCAAGTCCGACGCCAACGAGAACGCGGTGGTTCGCATTCTGGACGACAAGGATGCCATCATCCGCAAGTTCAAGCGTGCGGTAACCGACTCCGATACGGAGATCCGTGCCGGCGCCGATAAGGCGGGTATTACCAACCTGCTTACCATCTATTCCTGCTTCACCGGCAAGACCGTGGAGGAGGCAGAGCGGGAGTTTGCCGGCTTCGGCTACGGCGACTTCAAGCTGGCCGTTGGCGAGGCCTGTGCCGACGCTCTTGCCCCCGTCCGTGCGGAGTTTAACCGTCTGATCGCCGATAAGGCGTACCTTGAGACGGTTATGGCCGAGGGCGCGGAGGCGGCGTACCGCTGTGCACGCCGCACCATGTCCAAGGTTCGCCGTAAGCTTGGCTTTACCGAGCTGAAGCGCTGATAAAACGGAGAATACTATGAACGTTCAAACGATCGTCTATTCTGTGGCGGCGATTTTGTGCGGATGTCTGCTGGCCTTCACTTTAACGCCCCCCGTGCGGGTGCTGGCTTATCGGATCGGTGCCATCGACGTGCCGACGGATGGCAGAAGAATGCACAAAAAGCCCATTCCCCGCATTGGAGGTCTGGCTATTTACGTGGGCTTCCTTCTGGCCACAGCTCTTTTCGGCACGTACTCCCCGGCCTTGGGCGCCATCTGGGTAGGAGGCCTGCTCCTTGTAGCCATTGGTGTCCTTGATGACGTATGGCGCCTGCCCGCGTGGATCAAGCTGTTTGTGCAGATCGGTGCCGCCGTGATTGCCGTATCTCAGGGCATCACGCTGGAGTATATCAACCTCTTTGGCCACTACATCGACTTCGGTGTATTTGCCATCCCCGTCACCATCCTTTGGATCGTGGGTCTTACCAACGCCATCAACCTGATCGACGGTCTGGACGGACTGGCCTGCGGTGTTTCCGCCATTTGCTGTCTGTCCTTGGTGGGTGTAATCCTCGTCTGTGGACGGGATACCAACTTTGCTCTGATCACCGCCATCCTCTTTGGTTGCTGTGTGGGCTTCCTGCCCTTTAACAGCAACCCGGCCAAGATCTTCATGGGCGATACGGGTGCTTTGTTCCTTGGTTTTGCCATGGCCGTGATCTCCCTTGAGGGCGTGTTCAAGCTTCATACCGTAATTTCGTTTATTATTCCCATTTCTATTTTCGCATTTCCTCTGTTTGACACCCTGTCTGCCTTTGTCCGTCGGGTCTCCCACGGCAAGAGCCCCTTCTCCGCCGACCGCAGTCACCTGCACCATAAGCTGGTGGATATGGGCTTTACCCACAAGCAGTGTGTCACCATTTTGTACGCCATCTCCGGCATCCTCGGACTTGCCTCCGTTTCGCTGGCCGCCGAGAACAGCGCCGGTAAGGTAATCGCCATCGTTGGCGTGGCGCTGGTTCTGCTGGCGCTGTACTTCCGTATTTTAAAGGACCCCTTCATGCGTCGTATGTCGGGTCTGTACGAGGAGCATGAGGAGACTCCCACGGAAGAAGAAACGACGGCGGAGACCGCTCCCGAGGCGGTGACCGCGCCTGAGGCGGATGCCATCCCCGCGACAAAGACTGCTCCCGCGGCTGATGCGCCCGCCGACCAACCCGAAGAATAAAAACCGTAAGGAGGTGACCCTGTGGCAAAGCCGGAGAAGACTGCAAAATACAGCCGTGGCCGTGCCACGTCCATGGTTCCCGGACTGATCGTTCTTTCCGTGATCCTGGCGGTGATTGTCGCAGTGGCACTCCTGTTTTTGGTGCGCCTTGAGCTTGTACAGCTTCCATTCCTTGGCGGCGCATCCACAACCCCTGTGGAAACGGACCGCAGCTTCGCGGACGAGCTTCTGTCCCGCCTGCCCGCCCAGCCCGATGGGGGGGAGGAAGGCGTATCTCTTGAGATCACCCTGGACGATCTGGAAACCATTGTGACCGAGGCCGCATCGGACGTAGATCACGTCCACCGGATGAAGATCACCTACACCTCCGGCGTCCGCCGGATCCAGTACGCCGAGGTAGTGTCAAAGGGCGGCAAATTCCGCGCCGATCTGACGGATAGCCAAGGCACCGTCCTCAAGCGGATCCTATACGATAAGGTGCACATTCAGGTCTTTGACGGAGCCACCGGCCAGTCCAAGATCTTCGCCTTAAACGACTGGTTCTCACTCAGCAACGCAGAGAACAAGGAGCTTTTGGCCATGCTCTACGGCTTCAGTCCCAAGGGGGAGATCGGTATTCCCTCCATGGCGGACGTGCTGGAGCTCCTTACCACCGAGGAGATCGCGGATTACCGCATTGAGCTGGTTCGTGACGAAAAGGTGCACTACATACGGGTGTCCTTCACCTACACACTGACCGGCGTCCGAGAAGAGTACGACCTTGACCTTGAGACGGGAATCATTCTGAGCGCCCGCTCCAGCCTGAACGGCACGGTGTACTACACCGCCGAGACCGAGGAGATCTCCTACGTTTTAACCGAGTATGGGGATTCCTACTTTAAAATCCAATAAGCTCATATCCGTGCGCTTCGGCGTGCGGCAGAAATTTTTATATTGCAAAGGAGAGTACCGATATGGGCGCCTTAGATCAACAAGAAATGAACAAGAAGATCAAGGAAGGAGAAAAGGTTGTAAAAAGGGAAAAGCGTAAAAAGATGAAGGAGGGCTACGTTTCCTTCTGGGCGGACTTCAAGGCATTCATCACCAAGGGCAACGTGCTGGATATGGCAGTAGCCGTAGTTGTAGCCTCCGCTTTCAACGCCATTGTAAACGGCCTCGTAAAGAACATCATCACCCCCTTTGTTACTTATCTGACCAGCGGTGTCAGCATTGATGAGTGGGAGATCGTGCTTCGTCCCGAGGAGATCGTGGACGGTGTGGTTACCACCACCAAGATTGCCATTTCCTACGGTCTCTGGCTGCAGGCGATCGTTGACTTTATCATCATTGCCTTCAGCGTATTCGTTGTTGTCCGCGTGATCCGTAAGACAGAGCGCCGTCTCAAAGCCAAGGAGATCGCCGAGAAGGAAGCCGCCGCCGCAAAGAAGAAGGCCGAGGACGATGCAGCCGCCGCCGCAAAGGCCGCCGCGGATGCCGAAGCCGCCGCAGAAAAGCAGCGCATTGAGGACGAGTTCTACGCCAATGTCAAGGAGCAGTCCGAGCTTCTCCGCGCCATTCTCGAGCAGGTTAAGAAATAAACCGAAATAAGAAAACGTCATTCGATCATGCGATCGAATGACGTTTTTTTGTTATTATGCCAGAGGCAATTCAAACCAGAAGCAGCTACCTTCACCCAGGTCGCTTGAAACACCGAATTTGGCGTTGTGGGCGTCGAGAACGCTCTTTACAATCGAAAGGCCAAGCCCTGTGCCGACAGCGGCCCGCTTGTGGACCTTGTCCACCTTGTAGTACCGCTCCCAGATCTTGGGCAGATCCTCCGCCGGAATGCCGGCGCCGGTGTCGGTAACGGAAAAGCGGGCAATACCGTCCCCCGCGGTCAGGCGAATGCTTACCTGCTTGTCCTCCCCCGTGTAGTTGACGGCGTTGCCAATCAGATTGTACAGTACCTGCTGGAGGCGCTTCCGATCGCCCCGCACCCAAACGCCCTCCGGGGCGTCCACGTGAATGGTGTAGCCGTTTTTGCTCAGCAGATCGCGGAAGTGGGCTCCGGCCTCCCCGGCAAGCGTACCCAGATCAAATCGGGTGGGCTGCATGACCTCCGTACCCGAAAGCAGGCGGGATACGTCCAAAAGATCGTTTACTAGGGAAGAGAGACGGTGGGTCTCGTTTACGATGATCTGCAGGTTCTCCGCCGTAACCTCCCCCGGGATATCCCGCATAATCTCCGCATAGCCGCCGATCATGGTCAGGGGCGTGCGCAGGTCGTGGGATACGTTGGCAATCAGCTCCCGCCGCAAGGCCTCCGTACGGGAAAGCTCCTCGGCGGCCAGCGTTAAGGTGTTGCCCAGCTCCTCCGTCTCCCGATAGCCGGGGGCAGAGAAATCCGCGCCGTAATTGCCCTTGGCCAGCTGTGCGGCACCTTGATTCAGCTTGGCAATTGGGCGGGCAAGGGAGCCGGATATAAGAAAGGCCATAGCAACGGCGATCACCGCAATCACGGCAGAGATCCAGATCAGCTGCTCGCGCAGGGCGGCAACGGTCGCCACGGAGGGGTACACCTCTACGTTTGCAAGGATCAGATAGTCCTTGCCGTTTTCAAGGGAAAGAAGCCGTGCACAAAAGGCGGTGTCCGACGGACGGTTGTCCGTGGGAGGCGAGCCAAAGGAGCTGACCGCTACCCGTTCCACCGCAATCCCCCCGTCGCTCTCGGCGGCAATATACAGACGGTGGAGCAGCTCGGACATATTGGCAATGTCGTGGATGCGACAGTTTTCGTTTGCATGAATATCCGCTACCCGGGTGGCCACGGTATTAACGATCTCATAGACGGAAACGCAGGCCGCCTTTTCAAAGGCCGCATCCTGAATGCTCTCACTCAGTGCTTCCGTGCCCTGACTTTCAAGCGCCGCCTCAATGCGGCGGATCACCGCCCGCCCCTCCATGACACGAACACCTTCAAAAAGCTGTCCGAACAGTGCCACCTGAAAGATCCACAAAAGTCCAAGGATCAGAAGCGCAAAGAGGGAAAAGAGCAGGAGGATTTTCGTCCTCAGCTTCATCGAGCGCTTCATACCGCACCAACCTCAAACCGATAGCCCACGCTACGGATGGTAACGATGAATTTGCTGTAGTCTCCCAAGGATTTCCGCAGGAGCTTGATGTGGGTATCCAGCGTCCGATCGTCCCCGTAAAACTCATAGCCCCAGACCTCGGTGATCAGCTTTTCCCGGGAGAGGGCAAGGTTGCGGTTTTTTACCATGTAGAATAAAAGCTCGTATTCCTTCGGCGACATTTCGGCCCGCACTCCGTCCACAAACACCAGTCGCGCGGCAAAGTCCACCCGTAAGCCCTCAGCCTCAAACACGTCAGCGGCGGCAGGGGCGGCCGTACCTCGGCCGGCGCGCTTAAGGATCGCATCGATGCGGAGCATCAGCTCCCGCGGGGAAAAGGGCTTGACCACGTAGTCGTCCACTCCCAGCTCAAAGCCGTTGATGCGGTCGTATTCCTCGCCCCGGGCGCTCAGCATCAGTATGGGCGTATCGGAGCTCTTTCGAATCTGCCGGCAGGCGGAAAATCCGTCCAGCTCCGGCATCATAATGTCCATAACGATCAAATCAAAATCGTCGTTTTTCGCCTTCAGAACCGCCTCCATTCCGTCGGCGGCCTCGGTTACCGTATGGCCCTCGTATTCGGCGTATTTTCGGATCAGGGCACGAATGCCGTCCTCATCGTCCACCACCAGCAGGCGGTAGGACCGTTTCTCTTCCGTCATAGCGGCTCCTCCTTTTCAAGGCTTTCGCCTTATTGTAGCACAATCGTCAGGGGATTGCAAGATGCGAAAGCGGACGGAGGCTGCCGCCCCCATCCGCTTGGATGATCAGGTATCGCTGAAGTTGATCTCGGTGGTGTTCTCCGGCGTTGCCTCGAACAGAGTCACCGTCACGTCAGTGATCTCGTTGTTCCGCGCAATGGTAAAGGTCAGGGTGTCGCCCACCTGATGCTCGCGGATGATGCTCTTCAGCTGAGCCACAGTGGAAATGTCCGTGCCGTCCACTCCGAGGATCCGGTCACCGGGCTTCAGAACGTCGTCGTTGTAGGTGGTCACTACCTGATAAACATACACGCCGAAATCCTTGACCCCGTACTTGTAGGCGGTCATCACGTCGTTGATCTCAAGGAGAGAAACGCCCATGTAGGTCCGTCCGCGCACGTAGCCGTAGGAGACCAACTGCTCGAATACGGATAGCGCATCCTCCACCGGAATCGCAAAGCCAAGACCCTCAATGCCCGTGCCGCTGGACTTGGCGTTGACAATGCCCACCAGCCGTCCCATCATGTCAAAGAGACCGCCGCCGGAGTTGCCGGGGTTGATGGCCGCGTTGGTCTGGAGCAGATTCATGGTGTTTCCGTCCACCTCGATCTCCCGATCCAAGGCGCTGATAATTCCGTTGGTTATCGTGCCCCCAAGCTCACCCAAGGGATTGCCTACGGCCAAAACTTCTTCGCCCACCGCCAAGGGATCCTCTGCCCGACGGGTCACTGCGTAAGAGAGGCCACTTGCCTCGATTTTCAGCACTGCAATGTCCGTCTCCGCATCGGCACCTACTACGGTGGCGGGATATTTTTCGCCGTTTTTCAGTGTTACGGTAATGTCGCTTACTGCCTTACCATTGTCGTCCACAATTACGTGGGTGTTGGTAATGATGTAGCCGTCCTCCGTCATGATCACGCCGCTTCCTGCGCCGCCGGTTACGTACTGGAAGAAGGAGCTGACCGCCTGATACTGGGTCACGATCTCCACCACGCAATTCTCAACCGTTTCCGTTACTCCGGTGTAGGTAAGGGAGGCATCGGTAGGCACTATGGTCTGTACGTCCCGATAGATCACGGCAGGCTCCTCCGTTATGTCTGAGCCGCCTGTTGCCAGCATCGCACCGCCGTATCCGGCAAGGCCGCCAAGGGCTATGGCACCTACGCAAAGCCAGGCTACAAGCTTGGTGCTGAGGGAGGATTTTGCCTCCTTGAATTTTGGCTCAATGGGATTCAGCACCGTACGGTCCGGGCCGGTAGAAAAATTGTTGTTTACGGGTCGATTCCCGTCGTTGAAGATATAATCAGGCATGATTTGTACCTCGTTTCTCGTTTTATGCCCCTATTATATCCCGGGAATGTGATGGTTTTATGAAGAAGGAGGAAATTTTGCTTGAAAATTTCCCCATCCGTCCGGGAAATTGCTTGCCTACTTGAAAAAGAGAAGAAAATGAGGTAAAATAGAGGAAAAGAAACGGAATGAAGGAGAAAACAGGTGAAAAAACGAATTCTAAGCCTTTTCTGCGCCCTGTTTTTGTTATATACCCTGCCCGTAACCGTATATGCCGAGGAGGCCTCGCCCGGCGTGGATGAGCCTGCCGTGTCAGATGCCTTTTTAAAGACGGTTACGGATAATAACGGCATTTTAGTGGAACGGAAGGAGGAGGGCTATCTTCTCTCCGCCGAGAGCGGTGTGGTCTATACCGTGGCCATTGACTCTTATGCAGAAAAAAGCCTGATCCTGTCGGTGGAGGGCAACTACGGTGTCAATACTGCCACGCTGTCCTTCAGTGAGGATGGGCAAGATTTCCGTGCCGCCGGAGTTGTATCTTTGAGTCTTGCGCCCACAAGAGAGCGTACTCCCTATGTTGTTGAATTGCCCGACGGCATGGCCGTGTCCTACGTTCGCATTCGTCTGAGCGGTGCGGTGGGTGCTCACCTGTACCTTAATTCTATTGAGCCGCCTCTTGCCTCTCAGGACTATCGCAACGATGCCGTGGGCGTAGTCACCTCTGCGTCCTTGGTGGGAGGAAGCACCCTGTCCGTCAAGGGCACTCTGGAGGCGGCGGCCTCCATTCAATACCTGTCCTACCGCTTGGTTCTCTTTGCGCTGGATCCTATGGAAACCGTGACCGATATCGGAGCAGATACGCCCCGACTGGAAACCCTTTCCGTGCATCAGAAGTTTGAGTTCCGTGTCCGTTTGGATGACGCCACCCAAGCCAAAAAATACGTGGTGGCCCTGGTAAACGGGGAGGAGATTCTGCCCTTGGGCGATCCGTTCTACGCCTATTCCACCGATCGCACCGAGGCGGAACGGAAGTATAAGGGCGTTTACACCGATGGGCGAATCGATCTCTTTGAGGCCGGTGCTGAGACCAACATCGTGGAGTTTGACCTGAATAAGCTTCTGCACGAGGAGGGGGACGGTGCCAATACCCGCCTCTACATCGTTAACGGAACCTATCACTATCTGGACGTCGATTATACAAAGGGCATCCAGCACGCAGTGGAGCTTTCTCGCGCCTGCGGCATTTCTACCGTCTTGCATCTGACGGGCCTTGATGCTGTGGAAGAAACCTTTTCCGCTCCCGTGGTGTTGCAGACCTTCGTTACCTTCCTTCGGGAGGAGTACGGAAGTGAGAGCTCTATAGCCGGAGTGATTCTGGATCGGGAGGGCCTGGATCTGACCTCGGATGCCGAGGGTCTGGTTGCCTATGCAAACAAATTGCACCATCTGAAGGCTTTGGTCGATGCCCAACTCGGTGGCTTCACAGTCTATGCAAACGTTTCCTGCGACGGCACAGAGGCCGAAGCGCTGGCACAGCTTTCCTCCGCCCTTTACGGGGCAGGGGAGATGTCCTACGGCATCTATTTCCATGCGGACGTTATGGATGGAACGTTGGTGTCCCGTTTGTCTGCGCTTCTTTCCAATCAGTTCCATTCCTCTCCCAATGCGTGCGGCCTTCTGTGGGATGTGCAAAGTGACACAGAGTTGGCCTTTTACCGCGCTTACGCTGGTCAGGCAGAGCGAATCTTTGACGTATTTACGGTTCGCATAGACGAGGCTGTCGATGCCTCTTTGGCTACCGGGCAGATCCGCGATTATGACGCCGACCGTCGATACATAACGATCTCCTCTGTGGCGGAGATACCGGAACGCATTGTCACCGGATATTATGTTTTAGATGAATTTGATCGGAATATTTCCACCGCCAACTGGCACATCGGCGGCAACGTGCAGTCCTTTGGTACGGGTTATTCCACCGTCTTTGCCAAAAAAGTGCTGATGCTCCACGTGGAGGCTCACGGTGGCCGTGCCATGGCCATCTATACTTCCGATGCCCCCTTAGATCTTTCCTCCACCCCCTATATGCGTTTCTCCTTTGCGGCCCTTCTGGAGCGATCCGGTACCCTGGCCGATCTTCCTTCCCGAATTTCGGGCGAGATCGCTTTCCTCTCCGGCTCCCGCCGCGTTGTTCTGCCCCTGAAGGCTGTTCCCGTGGACAATCGGGTGGACGTGTATATTTTTTTACCGAAGGATGAGATCGTGACCTCGATCGACGCCATCGTTCTCTGTCTTGACGGTCAGGCCCTCGGAGAGATGTGCATTGAGTCACTGACCCTGTATAGCACCACTCTCACCGCGGAGGAGATCCCCGCCGCTGTCCACGCCGGTAGCGTGACTCCTGATGGTGACAACCGGACCCTGGTTCCTATGGTGCTTTTCCTTGGAATGCTTGCTCTTATCACCTTGACGGTATCTTTGTTTTTGCTCCGTCGCAGCATTGAGCCTACCGAAAAATAATACAAAAAGTCATCACAAGGCCGCAGAATGCCGCTTTTGTGATGGCTTTTTTTTATTTGCGAAACCGTCGGGCGTAGGTGCAGGTTTTGCACAAGCTCTCGGTCATTTTGCCGGAGGCAAAGCCCCGGCGCATGGCCTCCGCCCGTGGGGAGGACAAAATCTCCTCAAGCCCCGTTTCAAACAGATTGCCGAGGGGAATCTCTCCTTCGCAGTCCAGACAACAGGGTACTACCGTTCCGTCTGCCAAAACAGCGATCTGATCCATTAGCCCATGGCAAAATCCGTCTTCCTCCGCCTCCGCAGTGCTTTTGGTGGGCCAGGTAAAGATGCCCGCATATTCAAGGAATGCGCGTTCACCCACCCGGTAACCGCTCCAACGCGCTTGCCAAGGCTCGGGGTAGGCCTCCCGTAACGCCTCCTCGATCCGCGCGTTTTCCCGATTGGCCCCGGCATGCCCCTCGGCGTCCAGATTCCAAAGGCGGAATACGGTGTAAATTCCGTGCGCGGTGCTTTCCTTTGCAAAGGCGAGTACTGCCTTTAAATATTCGTCCAGCGACATCTCGGCTCCGTTTCCCTCCATACAGTGGAGGGAAATGCTGACCCGGTGAAGATGGGTGGCGTTCTCTAACAGCACCGCCCCGAACCGGCGGAGCAAAGTGCCGTTGGTGGTCACGCATACCCGGTAGCCCATTTCGCCTGCTATCCGGATCATCTCACCCAGATGCGGATGGCATAGAGGCTCGCCCATTACGTGCAGGTACAGGGTTCCGGTCGCACCTCTCAGCTTTTCGGCCACCCGACGGAATTCCTCCGGTGACATTTGCCGCGGCGCCCGCTTTAAGGTCGGGCAAAAGGAGCACCGCAGGTTGCATATATTTCCAATTTCAACGTAAGCCCGTTGAAGCACGTATTCCTTACCCATGGCGCGTCACCTCAATGTAATAATCGATCAGTCCGTAGAGCCAGTCACCCAATGGACGGAAGGTGTACCCAATGGTCTCTGCCCGTTCTGTGTTAATGCTGTACGCAACCTCTCCGTTATAGGGGGCAGGATCTCCTGCGTCAGAGAGGATTGCTTTTATGCCACAAGCTTGTTCCACATAGGCAAGGATCTCTCTGAGCGACACCGTTCCAACCGAACAGCCGTTGATGGCACCCGTGTAGTCGGAGTCCACCAGAAATGCCATAAAATCTCCGGCCTCCTTAGAGGACAGAAAGCCCATTTGTCGATCCGGGTTATCAATATACATGGGAATACTGCGCAAGGTGTGCTCTACGTAGAACAAAAGCCGCTTGGTGTAGTCGTCTTCGCCTACCACAAAGGGATATCGGACGGAAACAAAGGAACGGTCTCCGTATACTTGCCAAAGAGCGCATTCGGCCTGCCGTTTTACCTCGGCGTAAGGAAAGTCCCCCCGCTCGCACCAGATCAACTCTCGGGTGAGGGGATCAAAGTCCTCCTCCTTGGTGTTCACGTGCTTCGGGTCGTATACTGCCGTTGAGGACATATAGATATAGCGGTTGCAGTTCAGCACGTCGAGGGCATGCTTGATATCCTTGGAGCAGTAGGCGATCTTGTCGATCACTACGTCAAAATGGAGCCCGGCGAGGGCGCGCTTCATGCTCTCCGGATCGGTTCTTTCCAAGGTCAGTCGGGAGACACGATTGCCAAAGCTATCCGGAGTACGTCCCCGCGTAGCCAAGGTCACTTGGTGCCCGGCTGCCAGCAGGGCGTTTACCGTATGTATGCCAAAAAAGCGCGTCCCGCCTATGATCAAAACCTTCATGTCAAGCCTCCCATTTCCGGATCGGATAGAAAAATCATACCACATTTCCGCCCATATTACAAGCCCCACCGACAAAACAAAGGCGACCTGCCGCGGCAGGTCGCCCTGTGTTATGAGGCGGAGGAAACGAAAACCGATTCCACCACCTTGTCGCACCCCGCAGGGGAGTAGCGCCAAAGGTCGATGTGCTTTTCCTTGGCGGCGGCCGAGTCGTAGCGGATGCGCGCCGGCTCTGTGTCGGCGGCGTAGGAATCGATCAGCACCAGCTTGATCTTCATTTTGTCGGGGATTATGCTTTTTATGTAAACCGCACAGCTCTCGCCGACCCGCACGCCCTCCTTACGCTCTGCCAGCCCGGCCAAATTGGGGGCAAGCTCAATAAAGATGCCGTAAGGCTCCACGCTCCGTACAATGCCGGCCACCGTCTGCCCCACGGTAAATCGAGCGGCATTCTCCTCCCACGTGCCAAGAAGCTCTCTGTGGCTGACGTAGATTCGCCCGGTCTCATAGTCGATGCTCTTTACCACCGCTAAAATCTCCTGACGCACCGCAAAGCGATCCTTGGGGTGGGAAATGCGGGAGACGGAGATGCAGTCCACCGACAAAAGAGAAACGATGCCGCATCCAATGTCCACAAACGCCCCAAAGGGCTCAAGGTGGGTCACACGCGCCGGCACCACGTCTCCGGGAATCATGCTCATAAGATAATTCTGCATACAGTCGATCTGCGCCGCCCGTCGGGAGAGCACCGCACGCACGCCGCCCTCATCCCGGATCAGCTCCAAAACCTTAAAGCAAACGGGCTTTCCTACCCGTGTAATGATGGCAATGTCCTTCACCACCTCGCCTCCGGGCAGATACGCCACCTCTTCTCTCGGAATGATGCCGGGGATGCCGTACAGATCCAGATGGAGCGAAAAATCGCCGCTGTCGCATTTGATTACCATGCCTTCCAGTATTTTGCCCTCCAGCCGTGCTTTTTCCAGTCCGTAAGCGGAGGAAACGTATTCGCGATTTTGCGCTGTGCCCACGCGGCTTCCCTCCGGCAAGTATGTGTTGTCCGTCATTTGTAGTCCTCCCGAAACAATCTTCGGTACACTCTATGCGCCACCCGCCGGCTTTATGCTAAAAAGAGAACGTGCTTACCAAGGAGCCGATGCGATACGACCGAGGGTAACGACACCAAGGCTCCATTTTTGGTCAAGCCTTTCTCCGTTAAGAAAAAAGACAGAGAACGTTGAAAATTCTCTGTCTTATTTTTTGTTCGTACAAAGTGTCTGCTCGATTGCGTGCGGCTTTGAATTATTCCTTCGTCTCTTCCGTTACGGTTACTGCATCAGAAGGTGTTTCTTCGGCGGGTTCTTCAAACTTTGCGCCGCAAACGGAGCAGAATTTGGCCTCTACGGAGCTGTCCTTGCCACAGCCGGGGCAGGACTTGGTCTTCTTCGCCCGGCGGAGATCCGCCTTGATCTTAGCGATATCCTCAAGCAGCTTTTCCGCCTCGTCAATGCAAACGGCAACCTCCTCGTCGGTCTCGTAAGACTTTTTGATCTTATCGTAGACCAAGGAGCCGATCTTCTCAAAGCAGTCCTCCAGATCGTTTTCCTTTTCTCTGAGGGAAAGATTCAATTTTGCGATGGTGGTCAAGGAATCCACCTTTTTTGCCGCACTACTGGAAACCGAGTTTACCTTGCGGCCGAGATTGGTCCAAAAATCCGACATAATATCCTCCATTCTCCGCACCGATCGGGTGCGGCCGTTTTTCTAAGTCCGGTTGTATCTATTATTGTATACCGAAAACGCAAAAAAGTCAAATATTTTTCTCCCCGGTGGAAAGAATAGCTCCATACCGCAAACATAAGGAGTACACTGTGAACATCGATAAGAAAGAATACCGAAAATACGCTGAGGCGCGGGCGCAAAAATCGCCCATCCTCAAAAATTGCCTATGCGCCTTCCTCGTGGGCGGCGCCATCTGCACCCTCGGGCAGATTCTGACCGAGGTCTACGCCTCTTTGGGGGCAGAGAAGGAGACAGCCGGCACCCTGACCTCCCTTAGCCTGATCTTTTTTGCCGCCCTCCTCACCGGCCTCGGCGTCTTTGACAACGTGGCCAAATTCGCCGGGGCAGGTACGCTGGTGCCCATTACCGGCTTTGCCAACTCCGTGGTGGCACCGGCCATCGACACCAAGTCCGAGGGCTTTATTCTGGGGGTGGGTGCTAAAATTTTCATTATTTCCGGCCCGGTCATTCTGTACGGCATCTTCTCCGGGGCAGTCTACGGGGTCATTTATTGGCTCGTTACTCAGGTTTTGTAATCAGCCGAGAATGGGCGTGTCGGTGAATTCCACCTCCGGTGCGCCCTTAAGGCCGTCGGACTCAAAGACCACGATCTCGTTCTTGCCGGCCTTCAAGAGACAAGCGGGAATGTACAGGGTCTTCTGGGGGCCGATCTCCCAGTAGCGGCCAATGTTAAAGCCGTTTACGGTCACAAAGCCCTTTTTGAAGTTGTCTAAGAGCATAAAGGTGTCCTTAGGCGCATCCACGTTCAAGCTACCGCGGTAGAAGGCCGAGCTTTCGCGGAAGCTCTCCTCCCCAAAGGTCAGCCGATCCAGATTGTCCATGGTAAGGGGATATACCTGCCAGCCAAAGTGGATCTTGCCGCCCAACAGGCACCGTCCGGCGATGCCCTTCTTGCGCATCATCTTGGGGCCGAAGTTGGTGCGACCCATGTTCTCGCAAAGCACCATCAGCACGTCTCCCGCCTTGGCGGAGAGGGTGGTCTCCAGACGGTCATTGATGTAAAGCACGTCCACGAGGGTATCGTTCAGATAGATCTGCGCCCGGTCGCCCAAGGATTCAAAGGTGAGCTTGGTGTCCGTATAATCCCGATTCAGCGTGGTGCGGTAGGCAATGTAGCCGTAGCCGATGCCGTAGCTCTCCATACAGCGGGGCACGTCGGCACGGATGGGCTCGGACAGCAGGGGCAGGGCGCGGAAGAAGCCGATGCTCTCGCTGAGAGTGATCTTGCCGTAAGCTCTCTTTTCCCGATTGGCAGGGATGGGCGGCAGCTCCTTGCCCACGTGCTTGCGGATCACGTCGCGGACAGCCATGTACTTGGGGGTCACGTCGCCGCATTCCGTCAGGATCGCATCGTAGTCGTAGCTGGTTACGTCCGGCAGGAACTTGTCGTAGTGGTTGGCGCCGGAGGTAAAGCCGAAGTTGGTGCCGCCGATAAACATATACATATTCAAGCTTCCGCGGGTCAGCATATCGTCCACCACCTTGGCGTAATCCTCGGCGGAGGTGGTGTGGTGCTTGGAATCGCCCCACGCGTCAAACCAGCCGTCCCACATTTCCATGCACATTTTGGGCGCGTCGGGGAACAGCTCGTCGTGAGCCTTGAAATTCTCCTCCACGCGGCTACCGAAGTTCAGGGTGGCAAGACAGCCCTCGATGGCGCCGTCCAGAATGTCCGTGCGGGAGGTTCCGTCGGAGGTAAACAGGGGTACGTCAATGCCGCGACGGATGAAGCCTGCCTTCAGATAAGCAAGATACTCCTTGTCATCTCCATAGTAGCCGTATTCGTTCTCGCACTGCACCATGATCACCGGGCCGCCGTTGGTGGTAAGATAAGGGCGGATCTCCGCGCAAAGGCGGTCCAGATACCGGTCAAAGCAGGAGATGTACGTCGGGTTCATACAGCGGATCTCCATAGTCTCGTCGGTTTGGATCCACCAGGGCAGCCCACCAAACTCCCACTCGGCGCAGATGTAGGGGCCGGGGCGAACGATCACCATCAGCCCGTTCTCCGCCGCCGTGCGGATAAACCGGCCAAGATCCAGCCGTCCGGTAAAGTCGTACTCGCCGGGAACCTTCTCATGCATATTCCACGCGCAGTAGGTCTCCACGCAGTTACAGCCCATGGCCAACAGCTTTTTGAAAATATCATCCCACGTGTCGGGCATATTGCGGAAATAATGTACCGCACCGGAGATCAGCTTAATGGGCTCTCCGTCCTTCACAAATTGGTTTTTCTGAATTTCAAAGGTCATAATTCTTCCTCCTTATTATAGCTTATCATAAAAGAACTTCCCGGTTGGTGCCGTAAAAGATGTCATCCCGACCGCTGACAAGACGGAAGAATTCATCCAGCTTTGCCCATCCGTCGGGGGCGTAATCCATTTCGTAGGAATGTCCCCACACGTAAAGGACGGCAGGCTCCTCAGTTTTCAGTTCCACAAATTGGCGTCCCAACTCCATCAGTCGGTCAAAGTCCATAATGTGGTAGACCGAGGGGTTAAAGCGATAGAGGTTGTCCTGGGGCGCAAAGGAATGGGTGTCGGTAATGGTGCGGGCGTACGTAACGCCCGTGTGGTTCTTGATGATCTCCGCCACCCGATCGTCGTTGTTGACGCCTCCGCAGGGATAAGCCATGCCGATCACCTCGTAGCCTGCCAGCTCTGAGAGATTCTTTCGGTCGTTCTCCACCTGTCGGATGATTTCAGCCTGAGTCAGATCCGTCAGATTGGGATGGGTCAGCGTGTGGACGGCCACCTCATGTCCTGCATAAACGGCGCGTACGTCCTCCGGATGCAGCTTGTAGTGGGAGATCTTCTGCCCGCCCCGCATGAGTATGCCCCGAAGCCCCAACAGCTCCGAATTCAGATTGAACGTACCCTTCAGCCCGTATCGGTTCATCATTTCAACGAGGTGAATGTCCTGAGTCACTCCATCGTCGTAGCTGAAGGTAATGGCCTTGTTCTTTTCCTGTTTCTTGAATTGCATGGCATCCTCCCAAGCGTTTTCTTTTATTATACTACAAGTGAGCCGGAATGTAAAGCAATTGCTTTTTTTCTCTTGCCGTGTTATAATAAAGAAAAAACGTCGGAGGCCCATATGAAAACCGTTCGATTCCCCTACGGAACGTCCTATTTGGAACATACCTTTGCGGAGAACGAGCTGCAAGCCGTGCTCCTGTCGAAAATTGAAGAATACGATCCCCATAAAACCGCCGAGGCGCTGGTCAAGGACGCGCTGGAGCATCCCATCGGCTCCGCCCCTCTGTGGGAGCTGGCCAAGGGCAAGCGTAAGGTGGTGCTGATTGCCAGCGACCATACCCGCCCTGTGCCCAGCCGCGTGATCGTGCCGCAAATGCTTACAGAGATCCGCCGCGGCAACCCGGAGGCGGAGATCACCATACTGATCGCCACCGGATGCCATCGGGAAACCACCGCCGAGGAGCTGATGGATAAATTCGGCCCGGAGATCGCCACAAAGGAGCGCATCGTCATCCACGATTGCGACGACCGCGCCCACTTGCTAAACGTGGGCACTCTCCCCTCCGGCAGCCCCTGTGAGATCAATTCCATCGCTGCAGAGGCCGACCTGTTGGTGTCGGAGGGCTTTATTGAGCCCCACTTCTTTGCGGGCTATTCCGGCGGCCGCAAGAGCGTTATGCCCGGCGTAGCCGCTCGGAGCACCGTTATGGGCAACCATTGCTCCGAGTTTATTGACGATCCCCACGCCCGCACGGGCATTTTGGACGGCAATCCCATCCACCGCGATATGCTCTGGGTGGCTAAGACAGCCAAGCTTCGGTTTATTGTAAACGTGGTGCTCAACGGTGAGAAGCAGGTGATCCACGCCGTAGCCGGCGACGTGGATGAGGCTCATCGGGCCGGCGTTTCCTTCCTGTCCTCCCTTTGCGCCACCAAGGCCGTGGAGGCCGACGTGGTGCTTACCACCAACGGCGGATACCCCCTGGATCAGAATATGTATCAGGCGGTCAAGGGCATGACGGCGGCGGAGGCCACGGTAAAGGCCGGCGGCGTCATTATTATGCTGGCCCGCTCCGGCGACGGCATCGGCGGCGATCATTTTTACCATCAGCTGGCTGACGAGCCGGATATCCATAAGACTATGGCCCTCTTCCGCTCCCGCGCCCGTGGCGAGACCGTGCCGGATCAGTGGCAGACCCAGATCCTTCTGCGCATTCTGATGCACGCCCACGTGATCTACGTGTCGGAAATGGACGACGAGACCGTCCGCCGGATGCACATGACTCCGGCTCACTCCATTGGGGAAGCCCTCGCCGAGGCGAAGCGGATCCTCAAGAACCCCACCCCCACCGTCACCGCCATCCCCGACGGCATCTCCGTCATCGTAACCAAATAAAATTACGCGGAGCCCCGCATGGGCTCCGCGAAAAATTTTTTCTCCCATTGAACCGGAGAGGCGTTTTTTTCGTCTATAAGTGTGAAAACGTTTTCAAGGAGCGCAAGAAGCAACAATGATGAAAGAATTTGAGGCCATGCTCGTCCCCCATCTTGGGGCGCTGGAGCGCTTTGTAAAATTTAAGATTCACAATCCGCAGGATGCTGAGGACATCGTGCAGGAGGTGTGCTTGACTGCCTTCCGAAGCTTCCCTTTGTTAAAAAAGGAGGAGGCTTTTAAGGCGTGGCTTATCTCCATCGCTCGCAATAAGTGTAACGACTATTACCGAAAAAGTGCGGAGCGCATGCATCTTTCTCTGGATGACCTGCAGGAGTCCGTTTTAACCTTCGGGCGCTTTGGACGAAGCACCCAAAGCGTGGTAGGGGAGACCTTGGATCGCTTAGGGGAGAGGGAAAAACAGATTTTGTACCTCCATTATTTCAAGGATCTCTCCGTGGATGATATTGCAGCCCGGCTTTCCGTTCCTGTGGGTACGGTTAAAAGTCGCCTCTATTATGCCCGTCTTAGCTTCAAACGCCAATATCCGTATTTGCAAGAACCGAAAGGAGAAAATCAAATGAGAAAAATGCCTGAAAGAATCCCCGAATATACAATTGAACAGATGGATCAAGCCCCCTTTGCCGTTCGCTGGGAAGAGGTTATGGGTTGGTTTATTGTACCTAAATTGGGCGAGAAGCTGGCTTGGGCCATGTACGACTTCCCAGAGAAGACACGGACGGAGCACTGCTATATGCAGGTAACCGGCCGTGCCGAGGTTCATGGGATTGAGGGTGTGGAAATCGCCGCTTCTGAATACGATCCCATGGAGTGTAACCGAACGGACAACGCGGAGCAGACCGACCGTCGCTTTGTCGTCCAACTGACGGACACACATTGCCGAATTCTGGCCGAGACTCACAAGGAAAACGGCGTGACAAAGTACTATACCTTCCTTGACGGTGATGCTTTTCTTAACAATTGGGGCTTTGGTGAGGATAACTGCGGAAATGCAGTCAACCTGACAGCCAAGGGAGACATTATTCGTGACGGAAATCGGATAACCACGGCAAAAAAGGACTTCCTCCTTGACGTTGTGGGTCGGTATAAGGTCACCATCGGCGGTAAAGCCTATGACACGGTGTGCGTTATGGATACCTATACCTACATTGACGGTGCAGTTACCGAGCAGTATCTGGATCAAAACGGAAGAACGATCCTTTGGCGTCGATTTAACCGGAATGACTGGGGAAAAGAGCGCTACGGAAAGCCTTGGACAGAGCTTCTTCCGGAAAATGAACGCCTTACCGTCGACGGTGAGACCTACGTCCATTGGTACGATTGTATCACGGATTATATCTTACCGTAAGAAATCAATCGATACTACAAATTACAAGTCCCCCTCGCACCGACGTATGCCGTTGCAAGGGGGACTCTATTTGGGCTAAGTTTTTATATCGTAATCTTCACATACGTTCCATCGGCGTCCTTGACCTCAACCAAGGGCTCGCCGTTCAGAGCCTTGCGGCATTGCTTCAGCACTTTTAAGAAGCGATGCATGTCCTTGGCACTCAAGTCCACGCCGCTTTTCTTTAAGTGCTTTGCGGCGATCCGTGCGGTCAGCCGGTTGGCGATCAAGCCGGTGGGGAAGGGAATGAAAAAGCGACGTCCGTCGCTGTGAACGGTAATTCGCATAGCTTACTCCACAAAGATCCGAACGGTGTCTCCGTCTGCGGATTCCACCTCCACCAGATTGCCTACCACGCCCTGATGTACCAAATCAATAATGTGCTTGATATCGATGTTTTTCAGCGCGTCGTTGCCGGTCACCTGGGGCATGGACATACCCATTTCAATGGCGGCCTCCACCAAGGAGAGGGGGAGATTTACCTTCACCTTGTCGCCCTGTTGGGATTCTACTACGATCCGCAGGATCCGCTTGGAGAGATCCGCAACCTCCTCCTTCGGCAGTACCGATACCGCCGGGGTAGCCTCGTTTGACAAAAGCTCATCCACTGTCACCTCAAACAGGCGTGCCAGGGCGGGAAGCAATGAAATATCGGGGCAGGTCTGGTCGTTTTCCCACTTGGATACCGCCTGAGGGCTTACCCCCATTTTTTCCGCCAAGGTGTCCTGGGTCATACCCTTCTGCCGTCTGAGCTGTGCAATTTTTTTACCGAGAGTTTGTTCCATCGTTGTTTGCTCCTTTCGTTTTGTGGCTCCATTGTACCACCGGAGAGGCGGAGAGAGAAGCGAGTAAGGGTTGATTTCACACAACCAAACGGGGAGTTACCCCTCAACCAAAGGTTGTTTTGCCCTTATTGTAGCACAAGCGGGGCATTCTGGCAAGAAAAAGCGTATATTTCTCCGCAAAAATGCCAAACTACCAAAGGAATGACAACGATACGTGGAGGCAATATGCAAAAGGGAATTGTTCGCCTGTCCCGCCGCCCCTCGATTCTGGCCGCCGCCTCGGTGGTGGGCAAGGAGGAGGCGCTGGGTCCGTTGGGCGAAGCGTTTGACGTAATTGACAAAACCGACCGATTCGGTGCGGATACTTGGGAAAAATCGGAAAGTGAGATGCAAAAACGGGCGCTCCGTTGCGCCCTTGATAAGCTGGGCTGGCAGGACACGGAGGTGGACGTGATGCTGGCGGGCGACCTGATCAACCAGTGCTCCGGCTCCAACTATGGGCTTTTGGAATACGACATCCCCTATTTTGGCCTGTACGGCGCTTGCTCCACCGTGGCAGAGGGGCTGACGCTGGCGGCGCTTCTGTACGGGGGTGGCCATTACGATCGGCTGGCTGTGATCAGCTCCTCCCATAACTGTTCGGCTGAGCGCCAGTTCCGCTACCCTGTGGAGTACGGCGGCCAGCGAGCGCCTACCGCCCAATGGACGGTAACGGGGGCGGGCGCGTTTCTTTTGGGAGAGGGGCGAGGGCCGTATATTTCCGAGGTTCTCCCCGGCCGCGCCATGGATAAGGGCATCAACGACGTCAATAACATGGGTGCGGCCATGGCGCCGGCGGCCATGGATACTCTGACGCGGTATTTTGACGAGAGCGGCAAAAGCCCCTCGGAGTTCGATGCCATCGTTACGGGAGATCTGGGCTACGAGGGGAGCGAGATTCTTTGCGACATTCTCACCTCCCACGGCTACCCCGTCCGTCCCGTGCATCAGGATTGCGGACTTTTGATCTACCGTCGCAAGGAGCAGGATAAGCACGCAGGCGGCTCCGGATGTGGCTGTAGCGGTGTAACCCTGGCGGCGCATTTTTTGCCCATGCTCCGCGAGGGACGGATGAAGCATATTCTGTTTATGGCCACGGGAGCGCTCATGAGCCCCATGAGCCTTCAGCAGGGCAATAACATTCCCGGCATTGCCCACTTGTTGCACATCACCACGGAGGAGTAAGCGTATGCAGTATGTATGGTCATTTTTGGTAGGCGGTGCCCTGTGCGTGGTGGCACAGATTCTGATCGATAAAACCAAGCTGACTCCGGCGCGGATTCTGGTCACCTACGTTTGCGTCGGCGTGTTGCTTGGCGCCGTGGGTCTGTATAAGCCCTTGGTGGACTTTGCCGGATGCGGCGCCACCGTCCCCTTGACGGGCTTTGGTTATAATATCGCCAAGGGCGTTCGCCGGGCTGTGGACGAGCGCGGGCTCCTCGGTGCCCTCACCGGAGGCCTGACCGCCTCCTCTGCCGGTATTACTGCCGCCCTTTGCTTCGGCTACTTGGCCGCCCTCCTCTTCAAAAGCCGCCCCAAGCGGTAAGCAGCCGGGGCCGGAAAGCCCCCGCGGCCAGCCGGGAAGGCCCGGTGGCTAAGCTTCGGCATTCGCTCGGTTTTGAACGCGCACGATCCCCCGAGGGTGTCGTTAATTTTTTGGTCAAGCTTTTTTGCGGGGAAGCCCCCGCGGCCAGCCGGGAAGGCCCGGCGGCCAAGCTTCGGCATTCGCTCGGTTTTGAACGCGCACGATTCCCCGAGGGTGTCGTTAATTTTTTTGGGCAAGCTTTTTTAAAAAAGCTTGCCGGGTTGCTCGGAGGGCGGGAGCCCTTCGAAGAACGGCGTTTTCTTTTCGCTAAGCCTTTTTTTTGCGCCTGTTGTGTCAAAAGAAAAGGCGCCGTACAAGTAGCACAACCGCCACGGCTACCGCCGAAACAAACACTCCTTCGGTAGGGGAGGGGCTTGCTCCTCCCCTTCGAACCAATTGAAAAACCGCCATGGCTACCACCGAACGAAACAATCTCTCGTAGGGGTCGATGTTCTCGGCGACCCATTTGAACAGGCGCCGCCCGAATTTCATCTTGACAAATTTCTCTCGTTGTGATACCATACGGAAAACAAATGGGAGATCTATGGATCAGGCAACGTGTGATCTTCCCAGACCTTTTGCAACCAATCGGGTAGAGAAATGTGCGGAGGAGATATGGAATACAGCGACATCATAAAGAATATGCGCCGGTTTGGCTCGTCTGATGCGGAGATCTGTCAAAGCACCTTGGGCATCGCGCCGGAGGAAATTTCTCCACTGGTAATCGTCTCGCCCGGCTGGCCGCCGGAGCGATTGTTTGCCCCGGAGGAGATTACGCCCCTGGTGCAGGCCTCACCCCTGTTTGGCTTCCGGCTTTGGCGTATCGAGACGGGCGGCAAGCAGGCCACCTACGTTCGAACTGGCTTCGGCGCACCCATGGTTATGGATGCTTTGTTGCTTTTGGGCCTGACCAGGCCGGAGCAGATTCTTTTTATCAGCTCCGTTGGCGCCCTGTCCAAGGAGATCTCGGTAGGGGATATCCTTCTGCCGCGGGTTTCCTCCTGCGGGGACGGCGCCGGTCGGTATTTGTCGGCGGATCCCTGGCGCGACGCCTATGGGGAAGAGCAGACCCCCGAGGCGGCGATGCTACGGAGGCTGGCCGAGCTTACGGACAAAATTTGTCAGGATCATTCGGTTGCATGGCACTATGGCAACACCCTTTGTGTGGACACGATTGTGGCGCAATATATGCACTTGGAGCGCATCATCGAATGCGGATACGATTCCGTCGATATGGAAAGCGCCGTTGCCTTCAAGGCGGCGCGAAGAATGGGGATCCCTGCGGCGGCGCTCCTGCACGTGTCGGATAACTCGGTGCTGGATCAGTCCTTGCTGTCCGCCCGTGATAACCACGGCGGCCGTGCCTACCGCTCCTTTGTGAGGAAAGAGGTCTTGCCCAAAATCGTTCGTGCCCTGTTTTTTGAGTAACAAGAAAGCCCGCGCCGGAAATCGGCGCGGGCTTGACGTTTATGGGATCAGAAATGCGAAGCAAAGAAGGATCGCGGTCAGAATCGCGAAAATAATTGCATTCAGCACGTATTTTTCACGCCCCCAACCAAGACCGTCGGCACGGTAGTGGATTCGGGGGAGGCATGAGAGATATACTACGGGCAGGATGAAGGGTGCTTGCCGCGGCGTTCCTATCATGGAGACCTTCATCCGATACGCTTTTCCTGCAACGGAATAGGAATAGGTGCAGCGGGTATAGTGCTTGATTACCTTGGCGTGACTGCTACGCGGACGACCGCTGCGGTACTTGTTCTTTTCGTGCTTGGTCTGCTTTAACGTCGCCACCGTTTTGCCGATCATTGCGGGGAAGCGGAGAAAGATGACGTAAACGCCAACCGACGCTACCGCCAACAGTCCGGTGATTGCGCTACAGACGAAAAAGAAAACGGTCATGGTGTTCACCTCGAATCTTTTATAGGGTGCCTACATGAAGGGCTGGACGCAGGGGCTTTCTTTGCAAAAAGAAAGCCCCTGCTCGTATTGTTCGCTTACAGCACGAAGTCGAACTCCAGGTCGTAGATGCGGACGGTATTGCCATCCTGACATCCTGCGGCGCGGAGCTTGTCGATTACGCCGCCCTTTTCCAGGGTGCGCTGGAAGAACATAAGGGAATCGCGCTCGTTCAGATTGATGCGCTCCAGCAGGTTGAAGAGCCATTCGCCCTCCACCACGAACACGCCGGCGGAATCGCGGCTGACGGTGGTTTCCTGACCCACCGCGGCCTTGGCGGCCTCTTCCTCCTCGGAGATCTCCGCCTCATAGATGCGGAGGGGAGGCAGATCCTCCAGCCGATCCGCAACCAGCTGAACCAGCTCCTCGGTGTTCTCGCCTGTGTAAGCGGAAATGTAGATCAGCTCCCAGCCGTGATCGGCCACGAAGGTCTCAAACTTCTCCACGTCTACCAGCTCCCGGTCAAGGGAGTCCACCTTGTTGGCTACAATAATGCGGGGACGCTCGGACAGCTCCGGGCTGAATTTGAAGAGCTCCTCGTCAATGGTGATCAGGTCGTCCACCGGATCCCGTCCCTCAATGCAGGAGATATCCACCACCTGAAGGAGCAGGCGGCAACGCTCCACGTGACGGAGGAACGCATGACCGAGTCCGGCGCCCTCGCTGGCGCCCTCGATCAGACCGGGGATGTCAGCCATGACAAAGCCCCGCTCGCCCTTGGCGCGAACCACGCCGAGGTTGGGAGAAAGGGTGGTAAAGTGGTAGTCGGCAATTTTGGGGCGCGCCTCACTGACTGCGGCCAGAAGGGAGGACTTTCCGGCGCTGGGCAAGCCCACCAAGCCAACGTCCGCCAGCATCTTCAGCTCCAGCACAACGGTTTTTTCCTCGCCCTTCGTGCCCATTTTGGCAAACATGGGAACCTGACGGGTGGGGGTGGCAAAATGCTTGTTGCCCCAACCGCCGCGGCCGCCGTGGCAGGCGATCCAAGGCTCGCAGTCGGACATATCCTTTAAGATCCGACCGGTTTCCTTGTCGCGCACGATGGTGCCGGAGGGCACCATAACGATCACGTCCTCGCCGTTTTTGCCGTGGAACTTGGCACCGGCGCCGTCTGCACCGCTCTGGGCGGCAAATTTTCTCTTATAGCGGAAGGAGAGCAGGGTGTTGGAGCCCGGATCGATCTGGAAGATCACGTTTCCGCCGTGACCGCCGTCGCCGCCGTCGGGGCCGCCCTTGGCAACGTACTTCTCGCGGCGGAAGGAAACGCAACCGTTTCCGCCGTTGCCGGCCTTGATATAAATTTCTACTTTATCGATAAACATGGTAAATTCCTCGCAAGGTGTCAGTCAATTACGGTAAGGGTTTTGCAGTAGCCGCCGTCGGGGGGAAGCAGGTTGGGCAGGCGGACGTACACGGTTTTGCCCACGCCGATCTCGTATCCGCCAATGGAGAACTGGGTGCCAAGGGTGGCCTCGGCCTCGATGGTGATGTAAAGGTCGGACTTGTTTTCGTAGGTTGTAAGGGCGGTGGAACCGTTTTCAAGATCCTCCGTCTCCTTTTTTGCAGGCTCGTAGCGGTAATCCACCACGGTGCCTAACTGGTAGTGCTGCTCGGAGTCCACTACGTGGTCTCCGCGCTTGACGTTATCCACGTATTCGTTGGGCACGGCGCGCACGAGAATGGTGTACTGGATGGTTTTGATATCCCCGGTGTCCTCCAGACCGTCAAGGAAGAAGACGTAGACCACAGCGGCCACGACCAGGAGGATCAGGAGAACGATCAGGGTATCGATCACGTTGAATTTTGCCCGTTTCTTCGGGTACAAGCTGTTATCCATAGAGGGTAAATTCCTTTCGTTTATTCAAAGGGATGGCTTATTCGTCGTCAAACATATCATCTACGTGAGAGCGGTGAGGTGGATTTGGCTGCTTCGCAGGGGCAAAGTCCAGGGAAGCGTGATAGATATCGCCCTCCGGCGGTGCCTCAGGGGTGGCACGCTCGATGCGGTGGCAGGAGCAGCACAGACCGATGATCAGCCAGAACATGAGGAAAATGCGGTAGTTGTACCACACGTAATCGGTCATGCCGTGAACCAGCATACCGATGATACCGCAGAATCCGGCGGCAGGGATCACGCGCTGTCCGGCGGTGGGCGTCTTTTTAAAGACGGTGCACATGTGTTGCGCGAAGAAGAAGAGTAGGGCAAGGAAGATAAGGAGGCCGATCAGACCCAGCTCCAGCGTGATCTGCAGGAACAGATTGTGGGAGTGGGGGGCATCCTCAATGCCGGAGAGGGTGTAGAGGGGATAGACCTTTGCAAAGGCACCCTCGCCCACGCCGATGCCGAAGAAGGGATTGTCTCCGATCATACGGAGCACCGCCCGCCAGATGTAGACCCGGTAGGAGGTGGAGGAGTCGCCTAAGTTTCCGATGCTGGTAAAGCGCTGGATAATGGAGGCGGGCAAAAACGTTACCACAAAGGGCAAGGCGGCCACGCCTACAAAGAGAAGATACAGCGTCCGGCGGTGGTAGATCAGCATAAACAGCACCGCGGCCACCAAAAAGCCCAGCCATCCGCCGCGGGAATAGGTCAGCACCAGACAAACAAGGAGGGACACACCGCTGAGGAATAGCCAGAACCTGCCCCGACTTTGGGTGCCGGAAAGGAAGTAGGCCGCCACAAAGGGGAGCACCATGACAAGATACTCAGCCAGAACGTTGGGATTTGCTAACGTGGAGGTGACCCGTCCGTCGATGGTGGAGAACATATCCAGATCGTGCCAGGTGGAGCTGGCCGCTCCGCTGACGTACTGGAGGATGCCGTACAGCGCCACGCCGGTGGCGGAGAGCATCAGCGCGCCCACACAGCGGTCAAACCATTCCTTGGTGCGGATCAGGTTGGTGGCAAGGATGTAGCCAAGCATAAAGCACAGGAATACCAGCACGCTTTTGATGGAGGTGATAAAGGAAACGGAGATCAGGCCGCCAAGGAGCAGAGCCAGCATAAAGGCAAATACGGCAAAATCCATCAGCTCAAAGCGGAAGGTTCGCTTATAGAGCAGGAATTTCAGAAGGTAACAAAGGAAGGTGTACCCAACCAGCGCCGCCATCACCATGGTGGGGGCGTAGGGGGTGAGGAAGAAGGTGAGCAACAGTCCTAACTCCGGAGTAGCAAGGATCAGAAGGAGGACCAGCAGGATCAGGACACTCACCATCAGCGTCAGGGGCGGCACCGCAAGGGTCAGCACGCCGCCGGCCACGCCGGCAAGAAAGGCGAAGGTCAGGTTACCCACCGGCCGGTGCTTGGCTAAGGTGGGAATTTCCCCGGGATGCAGTCCGAGGACGCGGAAGAGAAGACCGGAGAGGATCCGGCTTCGCTCAAGGGCCGAGGCAAGAGATTCGCCGATGAAGAGCAGGGGAAGGGAGCATACGCCCACGGCTGTGCCGACCACCAGATGGGAGAAGGTGGCGTTGACCGCGGGAATCAGCATATGCAGGGGGTAAAGGATGGCGGAATACACGCCAAAGGCAAAGAGCAGAACGCCGTAAAAGCTGAGACGGCAGGTGAGCAGATAGCGCACCACCCGACGGAACAGGGCAAGGATGCGGCTGTTTTCCACACTTTGCGCCAAGCGTCGCCGCAGGCCGCGCACCATATCGATCCGCTCCTCGTCCTCGGTTACGGCAGTCAGGATCAATCCGCCCTTGAACTTGCGGTTCAGCTTGTCATAGGAGGTAAAGATCCGCCCAAAGAATCCGTTTGCCAAGGAATCGTAGATCCAGAGGATAAAGCGCTCAAGAGCGCCGAGGATCCGGCTGCCGCGCACAAGACCGGCAAGGGTCGGGCGCTTTTTTTCTTTTGGACTGTTCAAAGCATCACATCCAATCGTTAACGGAATTTTAATTTGATCACCCGTGCCGCCCCAAGGTAGGTAAGGGCACCGGGCAAGAAGACGCAAAGGCAAAGCAGGGCGTTTTTCAAGCGGCCCAGCTCCGTGGCCACCAGACCGAGCGAGCCAAGCAGATGCTCCACTCCCGCCATGACGGCAAGGGAAAGGAGCGCACAGACGGCGGTTTTGCTCACCGCGGTGAGGGAATCCTTTTTAAAGATGCCCCGCAGACGGCGGCAGGAGAAGCCCAGTAGCACAAGGGCGCACACCCACTGTCCCACCGCGTTTCCAAGGCCGATGGTAAATACGGAAATATCATCGGTGATGGCCAACGAGAGGGCGCAGGCCAAAAGATTGGCAAGGACGCCTAAGGCGGCGGAGAGGGCAGGGGGGAGCAGCTCCTTTCTTGAATAAAAGGCGCGGCTCAACAGCTCGGAGAGGGCAAAGGCGGGCATGCCGATGGCAATGGCGCGAAGGGTTTCCGCCACCATGGTCGCATCGGCGGCGGTAAAGGAGCCACCCAGATACAAAAGGCACACGCCTTCCTCCGCTAACACCAGCACGGCGGCAAGAATGGGCAGAATCAGATAAAGGGAAGAACGGAGGCCAATGGCCAGGTTCTCCGCAAAATCCGTCTCTGAGACGCCGCTCAGCCGCGATAGCTTGGGAAAGAGGAAATTGCTGATGCTGTAGGTCAGAACGCCCGCAACAATGATATAAATGTTGTTGGCATAATCAAAAACGCTGATGGCGGAGACAAGAGACGACCGCGCACCGAAGAACGTGCCGATCAGCGATGCGGCGGGCAAAAGCCACGAGCCCACCAAAATCATGGGCACCATACGGAGCGCCCGGTACAGATGCGGGTTTTTCAGATTCAGGGAGAGTGAGTAGGTGTAGCCGCACCGCCACAGGGGCACGATCAGCACTGCAAGCTGCAAAAACCAGGAGATCAGATACGCAAAGGCCAAGCCGTAAATGCCATCCTCGCCCAGACGTCGGTCAAGGAACAAAAAGTACAGGATGACGCCAAGATTGGACACGGCGCTGATGGCGGCCGGGGCAAGGAAGGATCCCCTCGACTGGAGGATTCCCACCATGGTATAGGTTCCGGCGGCGCAAACGATCATGGGGAAGAGAATGCGGATCAGCCGTGCGGCTAAAGCCGCGGTGCTCTCGGGCAGGCCGGGGGCAATGAGCCCGAGGATGTCCGGCGCCCACAGCATACCAACCGCTGCCGCAACGGCGGAGAGGAGCAGCATGACGTTCAAATAAACGGAGGCAAACCGATCCGCCTCACCCCGCTCCTCCTCCCGGAACCCGTTGTATACGGGCACGAAGCAGGCAACGATGGCGGCGGAGAACAAAAGATCGAAAAAGGAAAGAGGAATCCGGAGCGCGGCTGAAAAGGCATTGGCCGCCTCGGTAGTTCCGTAATGGGAGGCCAGCAGGGTGTTCCGGATCAGCCCGAGGGCCTTGGAGAGCACGGTGGCCGCCATCATCAGCGCCACGGTCAGGGCGGCGCTTTTGGATTTAGCTCGGTTCATCCACGGCCTCCTTTTCATCCACGGCTTCCTTTTTTCGCCGTGTGCGCTTGGGCTTGGGCGGCGGCTCGGGATGGGCCTCCATATAGGCCGCATAAAGGTCGGGACGCATCTTGCGGGTCAGCTCTTTGGCCTCGGCCAGGCGCCAGGCATCCACCTTGGCGTGGTCGCCGGAGAGCAGGATTTCCGGCACCTCCAGCCCCATAAATACGGGGGGACGGGTGTACTGGGGATATTCCAAGAGACCGGAGGCAATGCTTTCGTTTTCGTAGCATTCCTCAGCGGCCAGCACGCCCTCCTTCAGGCGGGAAACGCAGTCTACCAGAATGCAGGCGGGGATTTCGCCTCCCGTCAGCACGTAGTCACCGATGGAGATCTCCTCGTCCACGATCAGGTCAAGGATCCGCTGATCCACGCCCTCGTAGTGGCCGCAAAGAAGGATCAGATTGTCGTAGGAGGACAGCTCCTCCGCAATGGTATGGTTCAGAACCCGCCCACGGGGGGACATATAGATCACCCGTCGGGAATTTTCTTCGGGGATTTGCGCCTCCACCGCTTTGAAGCAGTCGTAAATGGGCTGGGGCGTCATCAGCATGCCGGCTCCACCACCGTAGGGGGTGTCGTCGGTTTTGCGATGCTTGTTGGTGGTGTAGTCGCGAATGTTGTGGGCATGGACCTCAATAAATCCGTTTTTCTGCGCACGGCCCATAATGCTCTCGCCGAGAACCGTCTCGACAAGATCGGGAAAAACGGTCATAATATCAAATCTCATAAACGCTCCGCTTACCGCATGCCCTCGATCAGATGGACGAACACGCCCTTTTCCTCATCGATGGTTTTTACAAATTCCGCCACCACGGGAATCATAAATTCGCCGCCCTCGGGAGTGCCCACCATGTAGATGTCCTGTGCGCCGAAGTTGCGCACGTCCTTGATCTTTCCGTATACCTCGCCGCTTTCCTCGTCAATGACGGGCAGGCCGATCAGATCGGCAATGAAATGGCTACCCTCCTCCACGGGAATGTCCTCACGGTTAGCGTAAAGGATCTTGCCGCGCAGGGCATGGGCGCTGTCAAAGTCATCCACCCCGCGGATTTTGGCCAGTACAAACTGCTTTTGCACCGCCGTCCGGGTAAAGGTCACCGGGGTGTAGGAGGCGCCGTTTTTAAAATAGACGGTTTTAAGGTCAGCCAAAACCTCGGGCGAGTCGCACATGGGCTCAATTTTAACCATGCCGGCAACTCCGTGGGTGTTGACGATTTTTCCGCATTCAAGATAAGCTTTTTTCATTTTCCTTGCCTCCGTTTTCGACTTCACTGAAAAATAAGCATACTACTACATTCTAATTATAAGCCATTATACCACAACTTTCCTGCCTTTTCAATATTAACCTGTTATTTTTGTGATATTCAGCGGCGGTCGGGAATAAACATTAGCGAACACAAAAAACGAAGGAGAAGAATATGGACAACAAATTTTCAAATCCGGAGGCTCGCCCGGTGCGCGTCGAGCGCATACCTACCGTTACGCTCACCCATGAGGCAGGGGGAGAGCACGTTTTGCCGGACTATCTGCCGCCCATCCGCCGCATGGTGGCGCTCCGTGCCTCCGTCCTGCCGGAGGGAAAATTTCTTTCCTCCGGCGGCGCATCCGGCTCTCTTGAGGTGGCGGGCACGGTGGCCTATACCCTGATCTATACGGACGACGAGGGCAAACTGACCGGCGCCTCCCTCACCTCCGATTACTCGGCCACCACCGCTCTGCCCGCCGGAATCGAGGACGCAGCGGTGCAGACCACGGCGGAGAACAATTCCTGCCGGGTGCTGGCTCCCCGCAAGGTCAGTCTTCGCTCTCGCCTGCAAACGGAGGTGGAGGCTATGCGCGCCGTTCCCTTGGAGGAGCGGGTCAACGGCCGCCTCACCCCGGCGGATGCCATCCACATGGAGCGTCTGCCCGTGGAGATTTCCTCTGTGCGGTGCTTCCGCGGAGAGGGAAGAGGACTTCGGGTGGAGGGGCTTCTCGCCGAGAGCGCCGAGGCGCTCCGCCCCATTGTCTGCGATGGCAACGTCACGGTCAAATCCGCCCGGGCCACCGCCGACGGAGTGACGGTTCGCGGCACGGTGACCGTTTCCTGCCTTTGCGTTCCGGAGGATTCTCTTACGCCGGAGATGCCCACCCGTATGGAAAAAACGGAGGAATTTGAGGAGCACGTGGAGATCAGCGGATGCGCGGAGGGGGATCTGGTAACCGCCACCGGCCGCTCTGTGTCCCTCCTGATCCACAACGACGAGACCGCCGACGGACTGAGGGAGATCTCCTATGAGCTTCTGTTTGACGTAGAGGCCACAGCCACCCGCAACGAGCGGGCTGAGGCTACCGCCGACCTCTATTCTACCGAGCGTGAGATGGCCTGCACCTATCAGACCGGAGAGTGCTTGTCCGCTGAGCGAGCGATTCTTGCTTCCCTCAGCCTGTCGGAGAGCCTTCCCTACAAGGGCGCACCCGGCACCCGCTGCGTTGACGTGTCTGCCCGGGCCATCCCCGAACGCAAGGAGTGGAAGGACGGCAAGCTGGTTCTCTCCGGCACGGTGGTATTCGGCGTGGTCCTTTGCGGCGAGGGCATGGAATTTACGGGAGAGGACTATCGCGTGCCCTTCCGCTACACCTGCGACAGTGCCGCCAAGAACGGCTGCGTCCACGTTTCCTGCAGCTGCTCTGCGGAGAGTGCCCGACTGGACGCGGGAAAGATTATCCTCGGCGCGGAGGTGTTTCTTTCTGGCACCATTTTTGACCGTGCCTCCGTCACTACTGTGGAGACGGTCACTCCGGGCGAGGCCTACCCCTCCGAGGAGTCTGCCACCTTTCGGGTGTTCTATCCCTCGGGCGAGGAAAGCCTATGGCAGGTGGGCAAGCGCTACCGCAAGAGCTGTCGTTCGCTTGCGGAGGAGAACGGTCTCACGGGCGAGCTCTCGGCCGCCCTTGGAGGTGTCGGCAAGCTGATCGTGTAAGCTCGCACCTCTTCGACTGAAAGGAATAAAACACAAAGCAAAGGCCGCCGTTTTGGGAGAAATCCCCAAAAAAACGGCGGCCGCTTCGTGGTTTTAGCCAAAAAATTTGTCGGGAAATTACGCAAAATGCCAAGGGTGTCCCCTGCCGTCGTGTGTTCGGTAAAAACGCGCCTTATGCTGAAAAACAGCAGAATATGCGACGGATTCTCGTGCTCGGTTTCTGTCGGAAAACAGCAAACAAAAAGAGCAAGCTGAAAGGTTCAGCTTGCTCTGCTTGCTTTTGTAGAGAATGAATTAAAGGCCGAGAACAGCCGCGCCGAGAATGCCGGCATCGTTGCCGAGAGTGGCAATCTTTACTTCGGTGGCGGGGTAGCCTTCTCTTGTGTAGATCTCCTTGGCGATCTTCTTCTTCAAGGGAATCAAGAGGTTGTCGCCCTCGTTGCAGATACCGCCGCCGATGGAGAGTACGTTGGGAGCAAAGATGTTGATCATGTTGCCGATACCGATGGCAAGCACGGTGATGTAGTCGTCAACCACCTCAGCTGCAGCCTTGTCGCCCTGCTTCATAGCGGTGAAAGCAACTCTTGCGTTGGCCTTTTCGGGATCACCGTCAACCATGTCGATCATAAGGGAAGGAATGCCCTTTTCGATGCACTCGGCGATCTTCTCCTTGGTGGAGCGAACCAGACCGGTTGCGGAGCTGTAGGTTTCCCAGCAGCCCTTTCGGCCGCAGGAGCATTGTCTGCCGTCACGAACCACTACGGTGTGGCCAAGCTCTGCGCCGGCAAAGTTAAATCCGGAGAGAACCTGTCCGTCAAGGATCACGCCGCCGCCGAGACCGGTGCCCAGAGTGATCATAACGGAGGAGGGCTCGCCCTTTGCTACACCGGCAATGGCTTCTGCCTTTGCGGCCGCATTGGCGTCGTTTTCAATATAAACCTTCTTGCCGCCCAGATACTCGCTGAGAAGGGAAGCCAGGGGGAACTTTACGAAGGGAAGGTTGTTTGCATATTCAACCACGCCGTCCCGGTTGTTTGCGGTGCCGGGAGTTGCAACGCCTGCATAGGCAATGTCGTCCATCGTAAGGCCGGCCTCTGCCACCAGCTTCAGACAAAGATCCGCCATATCACGGATGATCAGCTTTCCGTCGCGGTTTGCCATGGTGGGCACGCTGCCCTTCTTTACGATGTTGTAATTTTCGTCAACGATACCAACGGCAATGTTGGTGCCGCCAAGATCTACGCCAATGTAATACATGGAGAATACCTCGTTTCATTAGTATGGTGTCTTTATTATACAGGAAGTGATCGCCCGTTGTCAATCGAATTTAAAGGAAAACTGTCAAAAAGTCCTTTTTGCCAAAAAACGGCGACTCGAAACGGGAAAAGGGAGGCCGGATCGAGCCGGAATGCTGTGTGCCTTAAAGGGTGGAAAGAGCCCGAAAAAGCTCGAAAAAAATGGCGCTTTTTTTCGTGAAAAACGACCCGAAAACATGTCCAAAAAGCGAACAAATCATGCCCGAAAATCGAACAAATTGTGACCGAACCGACGCGAACGTGCGATAGTGTAGAAATTTTCGAGTAGAATTTGTGCGAAATCCACAAATTCTACACCTGCCTATTTTCTTGAGCGAAAAAGTCGAGACATGCAAAAATGTAAATGTGATTTACCCAAAAGATTTTGAAAAAAATAAATTTGTGAATCTTTTTCCGAAAAAGTTCAAAGACCCGAATTTGTTGGGATTTGCGGGGAGGTCTCTTTTTAATTATGGTAAATTTAATTTACCAATCGAGGCGGACTTTGAGCGAAAATTGTGAGGGTCAAAAAACTTAAAAATTATGAACGGGAAAGGGGAGGGGGCGAAAACCCCTTTTTTCGGCTTTCGCCTATAAGGAGGGAAGTTTTGGTCTGCTTGACTTTTTGGGGTTCTTGTGCTAAGATATTGGATAGAGGAAAAATAGGTTAGTGTACGTCTTTTCCTGTTTTTCGATTTTCACCGTCCGGCAGAAGATCGGGGGCGTTTCCGTTGAGCTTTCAGCGGTTCGGTCCGCCTCTTGGGACGGTGGAAATTGCGAGAGACATCCCCTTCTCGCAACCAATCAAAAGAAAGTGTACGGAGGAAAAACTCATGAGCAGAACAACATTTAAGCGCCTTGTAGCGGTTCTCCTCGCTGTTTTGATGCTCGTTCCTATGACGAGCGTTGTATCGGCGTCGGATACCGACTCCGGGTCGAACGCGTCCTCGATTTCTCTCTCTGAGATCAATGAGATTCTGAACGCGATCACCTACACGGAGTACAAGAAGCAGCACGCAAGCATCCCGCGCGGTGCAGAGACCATCGTGGTTCCCGGCGCCTCCTATGATGCGGCAAGCACCACCGCAAAGGTTGAGGTGCTTGACAATTATCTTGATCGCGAGGGTCAGTCCATTTCCACCGGCGACAGCGGTGTAGTTACCTGGCGGTTCAACGTGCCTGCAGACGGCATGTACTCCATCCGCATCAACTACGCACAGGTTACCCGTGAGGATGCGAACTCCAATTCCATCGAGCGAGTTCTTTACATCAACGGCAGCGTTCCCTTTGCAGAGGCACGTTCCCTTGTGATGAAGAAGAACTGGGTGATCGAATACTATCAGGACGTTGCCGGTCAGTTTGAAACGGATAGCGAAGGTAACCAGATCCGCCCCGCTCAGACTGAGGCTCCCGTATGGCAGTCCTGGCAGGTTCGCGATACGGATGGTTATTATCCCAATCCCTTCGAGTTCTATTTCAAGGCCGGTGAAAACGCCATCACTCTTGAGAGTATCCGTGAATCTGTTGTAATCGAGTCCATTGAGCTCGTTCCCTACAACGATCTCCTTACTTACGAAGAGTACCTTGCTCTCCATGCCGGTGCACAGGACGTGGTAGACGGCGCTCCCATCATTATTGAGGGCGAAAACATTCTTGCCACCTCCGACGTTACCATCTACCCCGTAAACGACCGTGTATCCGCCGTTACCTCTCCCCAGAGCGCCAACGCCCTTCTTCTGAATGCTGCAGGCGGCGAGGAGTGGGCAACCTCCGGACAGTGGATCACCTACGGCTTCTACGTAGAGAAGAGCGGCTTCTATAACATCGACCTCCGCTTCAAGCAGTCCTGGCAGAGCGGTCTTGACGTTGCAAGACGCGTTTACATCGACGGCGAGGTTCCCTTCGAGGAAGCCAACGGCTTTGTGTTCGGCTTCGATAACTCCTGGCAGTCCACCGCCCTCACCGACGGTGAAACCGTTTACAAGTTCTACCTTGAAGAAGGTTATCACACTATCCGCTTCGAGGTAACCCTCGGTGCCTTCGGTACTGTGGTTCAGTCCGTCAGCGAGACTCTTACCAAGATCAACGGTTGCTACCTTGAGATCCTTAAGCTCACCGGTACCAGCCCCGACAAGTTCCAGGATTACAAGTTCGAGACGGTTATCCCCAAGACTCTGGAGACTATGCTTCTCTCCGCAAACGAGCTGGAGGCAGCCGTTCGCTTCATCGGTGAGAAGAGTGAAAACACCGCAACGCTCGAGCAGATCTACATGATCCTTCGGGACATGGTGCACGACACCGACCTGATCGCTACCAAGCTTAAGAACCTGAAGTCCTACCTTGGTACTCTCGGTACTTGGCTCAGCAGCGCAAAGAGCCAGCCCCTCATGGTTGACTACATTTCCATTCAGCCTGTAAACTCTGAGGCTCCTAAGGCAGACGCGAACTTCTTCCAGTCCATCTGGTATCAGCTCCGTCTGTTCGTAGCAAGTTTCTTTACCGATTATAATAGCTTCGGTGCTTCCGAGGATCTTCCTCCTGAGAACACCATCGAGGTTTGGGTTGTTTTGAACCGTGAAAAGGCACAGATCATCCGTAACCTTGCACAGAACAACTTCACTCCCGAACACGATATCGCCGTTAACGTTAAGCTGGTAGCGGCGGGCACCCTTCTTCCTTCCGTACTTGCAGGCGTTGGCCCCGACGTTTCTCTGTTTGAGGCTGACCCCCTTGAATATGCAATCCGTGACGCGGTAATGCCGCTGAATGAATTTGAAGGCTTTGATAAGGTTTGTGAACGCTACGTTCCCGAGGCTCTTACTCCCGTAACCCTTTACGGTAAGACCTACGGCTTGCCCGACTCCATGACCTTCACCATGCTCTTCTACCGTAAGGACATTCTGGCTGACCTTGGCCTTGACCTTCCTCAGACCTGGGATGATCTGGTAGCGATGATTCCTACCCTGATGGCCAACAACATGACCCTCGGTATGTACAACGACTCCCTGATCCTTCAGTATCAGGCGGGCGGCGAGCTCTGGGCCGATGACGGTATGAGAATCAATTACGATTCCACCACCGCTCTGGAAGCCTTTGAAACCCTCTGCGGATTCTACAAGAACTACTCTCTTGATTACCAGTACGACTTTGCAAACCGTTTCAGAACGGGTGAAATGCCCATCGGTATTGCACAGTATACCACCTACAACCAGTTGTCCGTATTCGCATCCGAGCTTTCCGGTCTGTGGGGCTTCACCACTCTTCCCGGTACTCCTCAGGCAGATGGCTCCATTAACTACGATGCAATGCTGACCGTTACCTCTTGCATGATGCTTAAGAACACCACCAAGCCCGAGCAGGCATGGAAGTTCATGGCATGGTACACCGATTCCGATTTCCAGATCTCCTACTCCAACGAAGTAGTAGCAACCATGGGTACTGCGGAAAAGCACAACACCGCAAACGTTGAGGCTCTCGGCGAGCTTCCTTGGTCTGCTGAGGAATATGCGGCAATCGACGACCAGATGCACCACCTGTCCGCGGTAACCCGTTACCCCGGCACCTACATTCTTAACCGTTACGTAGAGTTTGCATTCCTCGATGTTTACAACAACAACGCAGATGCAGCTACATCCCTTCTTTCTCACGTTAATACTATTAATAAGGAAGTAAACCGTAAGAGAACCGAGTTTGGTCTCGAGACTCTGGATATCGGTAAGACTCTGGCAGATAAGAGAATGGGCCAGGTAATGACCCTTCTGACCGAGGGTACCATGATCGCCTTCGACCGTGAAAAGTTCACTCTGGCAGAGGGCGCAAGAACCAGATACGCAGACTTCATTGCACGCGTAGGCGAGGCAGTTGAGGATGCATCCGTATCCAAGGTTCCCGACGAGGCAATTGAGGCCTTGAGAGAGCTTGCAGCCGAGGCTGAAACGTACTCCGTTGACAAGACCCTGTCCTCCGCAGACCGCAACGGTATGGAAATGGTAGCAGAATACCTGACCACCGCAGCGGACGCGATCCTGTCGTACCGTAAATAATCCACTGTAAAATATCATTTGAAGGAGAAAAAGCACATGTCAAAGAAAGCTGAAAATAAGCCTGTTGACACGTCCGTACAGAATGTGGACGCCGAGTCGGCGGAAGCGGTACAGACTGTAAAAAAAGCTGTTTCCCGAAAAGATATGACACTTGCACAGTGGACATGGAAGGAAATGAAGCGCAATAAGACCGCGTATCTTATGATCGCGCCCTTCATGATGATTTTCATCCTGTTCACCGTGTTCCCGGTTGTACTTTCCTTGGTAATCAGTTTCACGTCGTTCAACATGACGACTCTTCCGGAATTCATCTTCATGGACAACTACATCCGTCTGTTCCTTGACGATGACCTGTTCGTAACCGCGGCAAAGAACACCTTGATCTTCGCCTGCATTACCGGACCTGTTTCCTACATCCTTTCCTTCCTCGTTGCATGGTTCATCAACGAGCTGGATCCCCGCGTTCGTGCGGTTGTAACCCTTATCTTCTACGCTCCCTCCATTTCCGGTAACGTATACCTGATCTGGCAGTACCTGTTCTCCGGTGACGCCTACGGTCTTGTCAATGCAACCATGATGGAGATGGGCTTCATCACCGAACCGATCCTGTGGTTCAAGGACGCAAAATACGTAATGGGACTATGTATCGTTGTATCCCTATGGACTTCCTTGGGTACCGCGTTCCTGTCCTTCATTGCAGGTCTTCAGACCGTAGACCGCAGCTTGTTTGAGGCGGCGGCCGTGGACGGAATCAAGAACCGTTGGCAGGAGCTTTGGTACGTAACCCTTCCCACCATGAAGCCTCAGCTGATGTTCGGTGCGGTTATGTCCATCACTGGCGCGTTCAACTTCGGTCCCATCGTTACGGCTCTGGCCGGTAACCCCTCCGTTGACTATGCGGCGTATACGATCATGCAGCATCTGGAGGAGTACAGTGGTGTCCGTTGGGAGGTTGGATACGCTTCCGCGATCTCCTTCTTCCTCTTCCTTGTAATGATCCTTGCGAACATGGCGATCAACAAGATGCTTTCAAAGGTAGGTGAGTAAGAATGGCAAAAAAGCTTAGAACGAGAAAACATAAAGTCGTTCTTAACCGCTCAGTCGGCGGTGACGGCGCGATTACCTTCTTCCTCGTTATCATGGGTGCATTCATGTTCCTCCCCATGGTATATGCGATCTCCCAGTCCTTAAAGCCTCTTGACGAGCTCTGGATGTTCCCGCCCAAGTTCCTGGTAGTTAAGCCTACCCTCGGCAACTTCAGTGACCTGTTCATCCTGATGAGTGATTCTTGGGTTCCGTTCTCCCGTTACATATTCAACACCATCTTCATTACGGCAATGGGTACCTTCGGTAACCTGCTTCTTGGCTCCATGGCAGCGTATGCACTGTCCAAGATCAAGTTCCCCGGACGCGGTATGATCTTCCAGGTTGTACAGAAGTCCCTTATGTTTACCGCAACCGTAACCGGTGTTGCAAACTTCCTTACGTTCTCCACCCTCGGTTGGATCGATAGCCACATGGCGATCATCATGCCCGCCTGTGCATCCTCCCTTGGTCTTTACCTGATGAAGCAGTTCATGGACTCCGCCGTTGGCGATGCAACCCTTGAGAGTGCACGTCTGGACGGATGCAGCGAGTTCAAGACCTTCTGGGTAATCGCAATGCCCATGGTTAAGCCCGGTTGGCTTACCTTGATCGTTTACTCCTTCCAGGGCCTGTGGAACACCGGTTCTTCCATCTATCTCTATAGTGAGCAGCTTAAAACCCTTAACTATGCCATCGGTCAGCTGACCACCGGCTCGATTTCCCGTGCGGGCGTATCGGCGGCTTCTACCGTTGTTATGATGATCATCCCGATCGTTGTATTCGTTATTTCTCAGAGTAGTATTATTGAGACCATGGCTTCCAGTGGTATGAAAGACTAAGGAGGAGGATAAAAATGAAAAAGATATTCAGAATATTCGTTTTTGCCATCGCCTTGGTTCTTCTGACCCTTCCCACGGTTTCGGCATCGATTCCCTATTCGACCTACACCTACGATATCTACGGCTTCATCATGGAGTCTCCCGACGCCTACGTTCCCAGCCTTCAGGTTGACGCCCGTTACATGGGCATCAGCAGCATCGAGTCCGCGGCTCTGACCGACCTCGAGACGGACGATGAGGGCAACGTTTACCTGGTCGACTCCAAGGCAAACCGCGTTATCGTGCTCGACCCCTACTATAAGCTTTCCTTTATAATTGATACCTTCATTAACTCCGAGGGTATCCGTGATAGCTTCAACTCCCCCAAGGGCGTGTTCATCACAGAGGACGAGATCTACGTATGTGACTCCAACAACTACCGTATCGTAATCTTTGACCGTGAGGGTAACTACCTTCGCACGCTGGACGCTCCCAGAAGTGAGCTGTTTGGTAACACCCAGTACACCCCCATCGCGTGTGCGGTTACCAAGGACGATGCGATCTACGTAATCTCCTCCGGTCACTATCAGGGCGTTCTGGTTCTTAACAAGGACGGTTCCTTCATTCAGTTCGTTGGCGGCACCAAGGTAGTTCTTACTGCTTGGGAACAGCTGATGCAGAAGTTCGGAACTGAGGCAATGGAAGCCAACAGCGAGGACCACGTATCCAAGCCCTACAACAACATCACTATCGATGAGAGCCGCAGCTTCGTATACGTAACCACCAACGGTTATATTTCCGATGAAGCGGAAACCGAGGCTCAGTACGCTCAGATCGCCTCTAAGGCCAGTGACTACTCTCCCGTTAAGCTTCTTAACCCCGCCGGTAACGATATCATGAAGCGTAACGGCTTCTGGGCTCCCTCCGGTGAGGTTGCTGCCGAGCTTGTGGAAGGTAAGACCTACCACGACGTTTCTCAGATCGTTGACGTAGCCAGCGGCGAGGAAGGTACCTGGTCCATCATCGATAACCGCCGTGCCCGCGTTTACACCTACGACAGAGACGGTAAGCTCCTCTTTGCCTTCGGTGACGGCGGTGCGAAGAACACCAACGCTACCAACCAGCTTGGTAACATCAATAACCTGAATGCCATTGCATATCAGGGCTCCAACATCATTCTTCTTGATACCACCTCCAGTATCTTTACCGTATACTCCAGAACCACCTACGGTGAGCTCCTCATGGAAGCGATCCACGCACAAAACGAGCGTGACTTCGATACCGCCATTGAGAAGTGGAGAGACGTTTTGAAGCGTAACAACAACTTCGACGAGGCTTACGTTCAGATCGGTCTTGCTTACTACCGTGCCGGTGACTACGAGCAGGCAGTAGAGTACTACAAGCTCGCGTATGAGACGGAGAACTACTCCGATGCATACCGCGAAATCCGTAAGGTAAACACCCAGAAGTACCTGTGGCTCATCCCCATCGTGGCAATCGCTCTCCTCGTTGGTATTGCTAAGTTCTTCAAGTATGCAGGCCGCGTAAACAAGGAGACCGCCCTCAAGGTTGGCCGCAAGAGCTTCAAGGAAGAGCTGCTTTACGTATTCCACGTTATCTTCCATCCCTTCGACGGTTTCTGGGATATCAAGCATGAGTACCGCGGCTCCATGCGTGCCTCTTGGGTATTCATCCTTCTGACGGTTGCTTACTTCTGGTACAACACCGTTGGTTCCGGTTACATCATCAACCAGTTGCCCGTCAACATGAGCTTTATCTACAACATCATCTCGGTACTTCTTCCCATTCTCCTTTGGGTTGTTGCCAACTGGTGTCTTACCACTCTGTTCGACGGTGAAGGTACTCTTAAGGATATCTTCATTGCAACCAGCTACTCCCTTCTTCCCCTTGCACTCCTCGGCATTCCCGCAACCATCATCTCCAACGTGCTCGTAGCAGACGAGGTACAGATCCTTGGTCTTATCTCCGGTATCTCCTACGTTTGGGTTGGTATGTTGATCTTCATCGGTATGATGGTAACCCATAACTACTCCATGCTGAAGAGTATTACCACTTGCTTGTTTACCATCGTCGGAATCGCATTCATCGTATTCGTTGCGATTCTGTTCTCCAGCTTGATCATGAAGCTGGTAATGTTCATCACCACCATCGCGCAAGAAATTGCATTCCATTCGTAACAGAGAGGAGAAGATAATGATGAGAAAGATTAGAATATTATCCGCGCTCCTGACTGTTTTAATGGTGTTCGGAATTTTCGGAACATTCGCGACTCCCACGGTTGAGGCGGCAGAACCCGTCGTAAGAGCGGAGCTCAGTGCAGCTGACCAGAAGCGTGTTGACGGCATGGAGCTCTACCTGACCAGCCCTAACGGCCAGTTCGAGCTTTATATGGATCCCGAAAGCGCAGATTTCGCTTACGTATGCGTTCCCACCGGAGAAGTTATGTTCTCCACCCCCGGCAACCTGACCGGTAAGGCTTCCGCTACGGCAACCTACCGCTCCACCGTTCTTATTAACTATAAGGATATCTGGGGTAATAACGACGTGCTGAACAGCTATGAGGATGCTTATGAGCTGGGTCAGATCAACATCAAGCGCGTTAAGACCGGTGTCCGCGTAGAGTACACCATGGGTGAGGAGCCTACGGTTTACTACATCCCCGTTGTAATCGACAAGGACCGCTTCGAGCAGCTGGTTCTTGATAAGATTACCAACGCCACCGATAAGCGCCGTGTGTCCATTCGTTACAACCTGTACGACGTTACCGGCCTTGATCCCGAGAGCGACAAGTACAAGGGTTACGTTTCCAAGTGCCCACAGTGTGTAAACGGCCCCGTTTACATGCTGAGTACCGCCGTTGACGCAACCAGTGACGTTGCAAAGCAGATCTCGGATCTCTTGGCTAAGTACACCGACTACTCCTACGAGGACTACCAGTACGATGCTACCAAGCACAACGTTACCGGTACCATCGGTAACACTCCTGTGTTCCGTTTTGCTCTTGAGTATAAGCTGGATAACACCGGCCTTGAGGTTAACCTTTCCGGCGGAAGCATTTCCTTCGATGAAAACCTCTACACTCTGAAGAGCATTGATATCCTTCCTTACTTTGGTGCCGCTGCCAGAAACCAGACCGGTTACACCTTCGTTCCGGACGGAAGTGGCGCGATCACCTACTTCGAGGATGCAGTATATCAGAACAAGCCCCTCAGCATCAACGGCTCTCTCTACGGCATCGACTATGCAACCCATATCCTTAAGGGTAGTACCCGTGAGATCTTCCGTCTTCCCGTATTCGGTCTTGTAAAGGACACCGTGGAAACGGATGACGAGGGCAACTCCGTTACCTCCCGTGGCGGCTTCGTTGCTATCATCACTGCCGGTGAGGCAGTAGGTACCATCTCCGCAACCTGCGAGGGTACCGCAACCGGACGTGCTCACTCCGTATGGGCCAGCGTATGTCCCATGACCTTCGACGAGTACAACCTGAACTGGGATGCAGACTTCCCGATCACCATTCAGTCTGACCGCCGTTTCACCGGTGACTTCACCGTTCGTTACTCCATGCTCCATGATGAAGCAAAGGCTGCCGCCGCTAACATTGCCGATCCCTATCGCGCATCCTACGTTGGCATGGCAGATGCTTACCGTGACTACTTGATCGACACCGGCGTTCTCTCCGATGTCACCACCGCAACCTCTGTGCCCCTGTTCATCGAGGCCTTCGGTTCCGTTAAGTATGACGATAAGATCCTTACCTTCCCCATTGAGATCGACCTTCCTCTGACCACCTTCGAGGATGTTCAGACTATGTGGACCAGACTCCACGACGGATCCGGTATTGAGAACATCAACTTCATCCTTACCGGCTTTGCAAACCAGGGTATCATGCGTCAGGCTTACCCCTCCAGCCTTAAGTGGATCTCCGCTCTTGGCGGCAAGTCCGGTATCCGTGACCTGATCTCCTTCGCAGATGAGCACAGCTTCAATCTGTACCCCAACTTCAACTACGCATATTCTCAGAACCGTAACTCCAAGGGTCTGAACTACAAGTACCACGCCGGTCGTATGATCGATAACCGTTACATCACCAAGCGTGAGTATGACCCCGCAACCCAGACCTTCGTAAGTAACAACAGCACCGGCGTATCCATCTCCGCATCGGTTTACGACGAGCTCTACACCAAGTTCTTGAAGCAGTACTCCAAGTACGACTTCAGCACCATCGGTGTTATGACTCTCGGTACTGCCCTTAACAGTGACTTCGACGACGAAGAGCCCTACAACCGTGAGGACTCCAAGATGTTCACCGTTAACGTGCTTGAGAAGATGGCCTCCGAGTACGAGGTTCTCGTATCCGGCGGTAACGCTTACACTCTGCCCTATGCATCCGTAGTAGTTGAGCTTCCCACCGACAGTAGCTTGCTTCTTGCCGGCTCCGAGTCCGTTCCCTTCGCAGGTATGGTACTCCACGGCTACAAGACCACCACCGGTGAGGTTCTTAACTCCGCAGGTGATACCGACTACGCGGTAATGAAGGCAATTGAGAGTGGCGTAGGTGCTTACTTCCAGCTCTCCTACCAGAACGTGCACCATCTGAAGGACTACGTATTCCTTAGCCAGTACTACGCAGTTGACTTCCAGAACTGGTACGACGAAATGGTTGAGATCTACAAGGAGCTTAACAACAACATTGGTACCCTTCAGTCCACCGTTATTACCGACCACGAGTTCCTTTCCGGTTACCGTATCGTAACTGAGGAGGAGGCCGAGGCAGGTATCGACTACGTAACTGAGGTTGACAACCGAATCGCAAGAGTTGAGTACGGTGGAAACACCAGCTTCATCCTTAACTACAACTACAACTTCGGCGTAACCGTAACCTACGAGGATATGGAAATTGACATTCCCGCCCTTTGCTACGTTAAGATCGTAGAGGGTGCTGACGGACACTCCATTTCCAACTTTGGTGGCGACGAGCTCATTACGGTTGACTACAATGGCACCACCTACACCATCGGTGCAGGCGAAACTCTTAAAATCAATTGAAAGGGGGACGCAAGTAAATGACTTCTGATATCAATACCAATGCGCCCGTAACACCGGCGCTCCCCAAGAAGCGTAGAAGAAAGAGCGTTTCTCTGGACAAGAAAAAATCCCGCGCCGGCTGGCTGTTTGTCCTGCCGTTCGTAATCGGACTTATCTTTATCTATCTTCCCGTAATCACCAATTCCATTTACATGACCTTCTGCACACTGTCGCATACTTCCACCGGTTATCTTCTGACCTTTGATCCGAACAACGCGTTCGTGAACTACAAGTATGCGCTCCTTGAGCATGACTGGTTCTATGAGGCATTGGTCAACACCCTGACCGACCTTATGCTGGATATCCCCTCCATCGTAATCTTTGCCCTCTTCATGGCTCTTCTTCTGAACCAGGATATGAAGGGACGCGCAGTATTCCGTGCAATCTTCTTCGTGCCCGTTATTCTTTCCACCGGTTTGATTGATGAGATCGACTACGGTGCAAACGTAGCGGAGTCTCTGAGAGAAGGTATCGCAATGGAAGACGGTACCGGTGACGAGACCAACCAGTTCTTGAACATCATGGATATTTCCTCGATGCTGCAAGGCATGCGTGTGGGCGGCGGAATCGTTGAGTACGCCATCGACTTGGTTAACAACATTCTTGATATCGTTAACAAGTCCGGTGTACAGATGCTGATCTTCCTTTCCGGCCTTCAGTCCATTTCTCCTTCCATCTATGAGTCCTGCTCCATTGAGGGTGCTTCTGCATGGGAAACTTTCTGGAAGATCACCCTTCCCATGATCAGCCCGATGATCCTTGTAAACGCAGTATACACCACCATCGACTCCTTTACTTCGTCCTCTAACAGCGTAATGAAGGCGATCGGTATGGAATATCTGAAGAAGGATTATCAGACTCACATGGCTGCAATGTCCTGGTCTTACTTCCTCGTCGTTGCATTGTTCGTAGTACTTGTCGCTTTGATTTTGTCGGCGTATACGTTCTACCAGAGAAGAGAAAACTAAGGAGGTAAAACGAAATGACAGAATCTAAAACGGTTGTAAAAAGAGAAACGAAAAATAAGATTCGCGTAGAATTCGATGACCGCACCCCTTGGCTGACACGTATGAAGACCAAGATCTTCAATATGTATTTCCTCAAGAACGTGGTATGGGGAATCGTTCGTTACGTACTTCTGATCGGTATCTCTTACGTAGTTCTTTATTCCTTCATCATTAAAATCCTTAACTCCTTTAAGTCTCAAGAGGACATTCAGGACGTTACGGTAGGTATGCTTTCCCAGTATCCCACCCTTGACCAGTACAAATATCTGATCAAGGAAAACGGATACTTCCCGGCGCTTCTGAATACGTTCTTGCTTTCGCTGGCAGCCGCCCTGGTACAGACATTGGTTTGTAGTTTGGTTGCATACGGTCTTGCAAAGTTCAAGTTCAAGGGTAACGGCATCCTCTTCATCCTGGTGCTGGTAACACTTATGATCCCGCACTCCACGCTTAAGTGGTCGCTGTCCTTGCACTTCACGTATAATGATATGTTCGGTAAGCTACTAAATCTTCTCGGCTTGCGAGAAGGTGTCGCCCTAATCAACACGTTCTGGCCCATGGTTCTGATGTGCATAACCGGTCTCTACTACAAGAACGGTCTTTACATCTTCATGCTTCGCCAGTTCTTCAAGGGCGTTCCCGATGAGCTTGAGGAATCTGCTTACGTAGACGGTTCCGGTGTATTCCGTACCTTCTTCAGCATCATTCTTCCTCTTTCCGTTCCCATGCTGGTTACCGTATTTGTGTTCTCCTTCGCATGGCAGTGGACGGATATCTTCTACACCGACCTGTTCTTTACCACCTCCTACAAGGCGAGTGAAGGCGCCATCAAGTTCCTTGAGGACGTGGCAGACTCCGTTCCGCCCACGCTGATGGGAGACGGACGTTGGGACGGTTACGAGGAAACCTACCAGCCCATGGTATTCGGTACGGCTGGTCTCATGATCATTGCTCCGCTGGTTGTTGTGTACGTATTCCTCCAGAGATATCTTGTACAGGGTATCGAAAGAACCGGTCTTGTTGGTTAATTTCAACCTTAAAAAATCCGTTCCGCTTCGGCGGAACGGATTTTTGTTTATAGAAAAAAGCCCCGCAAGCGCTGTGCGCTTGCGGGGCCATTTGCTTTATTTACTTGATCATACCGGCAAGAACCGTCTCAACGGCAGCCAGAGCATCCGCGATCTTGTTCAGATCACGACCGCCGGACATAGCGCTGTCGGGACGTCCGCCACCCTTGCCTCCGGCAATGGCGCTGATCTCGCGGAGAACGTTGCCGGCGTGAGCGCCCTTAGCAACGGCATCCTTGCCGCAAGCGGCAACAAAGTTCAGCTTTTCGCCGGTGTGGATTGCCAGTACAATGGCGGCGCTGGGCATCTTCTCCTTTACGGTGTCGCAAAGGTTGCGGGCAGAGTCTACACCGGTGTCAGCCAGATCTGCAGTAATCAGGGCAACGCCCTTCACGTCCTTTGCACCCTTAACCAGGTCATCCAGCTTGGAGGAGGCCAGCTTGGCGTTCAGCGCATCGATCTCACGCTTCAGCGCCTTGATCTCATCCTGAACCATAACGGCACGCTTGGAAAGATCGTTTGCATTGGGGCACTTCAGCTCCTTGGCCGTTTCCGCAATGAGGCGGTCGCGGCTGTCGATCATGTCAAGCACGCCAAGACCGGTGGTTGCCTCAATACGGCGAACGCCGGCGGCAACGGAGGACTCGGAGGTGATCTTAAAGAGACCAATCTTCGCGGTGTTGTCCATATGAGTACCGCCGCAAAGCTCGCAGGAGTAGTCGCCCATCTTGACCATGCGCACAGTCTTGCCGTACTTTTCGCCAAACAGAGCCATAGCGCCGTTGGCCTTTGCGGTCTCAATATCGGTTTCTACGGTATCGATGGCAATACCCTTCAGGATATTGGCATTTACCAGATTCTCTACGCGGCGGATCTCGTCGGAGGTCATGGCAGAGAAGTGGGTGAAGTCAAAACGTCCAACCTTCTCGTCCACGTAGGAGCCGGCCTGCTCAACGTGAGTACCGAGCACCGTGCGGAGAGCTGCCTGAAGCATGTGAACGGAGGAGTGGTTGCGGCGGATGGCATCTCTGCGTGCGCCGTCAACGGTAGCAGTCACGGTGTCGCCCACCTTGAGGGTTCCGCTGACAACGGTAGCCATGTGGATGAATACGCCGTCGGTCTTCTTGGTGTCGGTAATGCGGATCTCCGCACCCTCGCAGGTAACGGTACCGGTGTCACCCACCTGACCGCCGCCCTCACCGTAGAAGGGAGTGGTATCAAGAATCAGAGAGAAGTCGCCCTCGGAGATTTCCTCAAGGGACATATCGTCGGAAAGGATCGCGGCAACCTTTGCCTCAGCCACCGTGGTCTCATAACCGCAGAACACGGTTTTTTCCATGTCAGCCAGCAAGGTCTTGGAGGCGTTGCTCCAGCCGCTGATGTTGGCGCGAGCCGCACGTGCGCGGTTCTTCTGATCGGTCATAAGAGCCTTGAAAGTCTCCTCATCCACCGTGAAGCCCTGCTCCTCTACGATCTCGCGGGTAAGGTCGATGGGGAAGCCGAAGGTGTCGTAAAGCTTGAATACGTCTTCACCGGAGATGACGGAAGCCTTGTCCGCCTTTGCCTTTTCAAGGATGGTGTTCAGAATGGCAAGGCCGGCGTCGATGGTGGCGTCAAAGCGCTCCTCCTCGATGGCGATTACCTTCTTAACGTAATCCTGCTTCTCTACGAGCTCGGGATAAGCGGTCTCATTCTGGGAGATCACTACGTCGCAAAGCTCAACAAGGAAGCGGCGGTTGATGCCAAGCAGCTTGCCGTGGCGAGCCGCGCGGCGAAGAATACGGCGAAGCACGTAGCCTCTGCCCTCGTTTGAGGGGATAACGCCGTCGCTGATCATAAAGGTAGCGCTGCGGATGTGGTCGGTAACCACGCGGATGGAAACGTCGTTCTTCGCGTCCGCACCGTAGGTTTTTTCGGCGATGGCACAAACGGTGTCGAGGATCTTGCGTACGGTATCAACCTCAAACAGGTTGTCCACGCCCTGCATAACGCAGGCCAGACGCTCCAGACCCATACCGGTATCGATGTTCTTCTGCGCTAGCTCGGTGTAGTTGCCCTTGCCGTCGTTGTTGAACTGGGAGAATACGTTGTTCCAGATCTCCATGTAGCGGTCGCACTCACAGCCGGGCTTGCAGTCGGGGCTGCCGCAGCCGTACTTTTCGCCGCGGTCAAAGTAGATCTCGGTGCAGGGTCCGCAGGGTCCGGTGCCGTGCTCCCAGAAGTTGTCCGCCTTGCCCAGACGAACGATGTGCTCTGCAGGCACGCCGATCTTGTTTACCCAGATTTCGTAGGTCTCCTCGTCCTCAAGATAGATGGAGGGCCAGAGACGGTCCGCGGGAAGCTCCATCCACTCGGTCAGGAATTCCCAAGCCCACGGAATCGCTTCATTCTTAAAGTAGTCGCCAAAGCTGAAGTTGCCAAGCATCTCAAAGTAGGTACCGTGGCGAGCGGTCTTACCCACGCTCTCAAGGTCGGGGGTGCGGATGCACTTCTGGCAGGTGGTCACGCGGCGGCGCGGAGGCTCTTCCTCACCCGTGAAGTACTTCTTCATGGGAGCCATGCCGGAGTTGATAAGCAAAAGGGACTTATCGTTGTTGGGCACGAGGGAGAAGCTGGGCAGACGAAGGTGACCCTTGGATTCAAAGAAGGAGAGATATTTCTCTCGGATCTCATTCAAAGACGTCCATTTCATGATATATAGCCTTTCTGTAGAAAAATCATATTCGCATACACAATATTATAACACCAATCAAATCGGATTGTCAACATTATACGGCGCCCCTCTTGACAAAAAAGTCGGAAAAATATATAATTTTTCCGTAAGATACGAAAAAAAACGCTTTTTAAGTATAGGAAAGGATCCAACGGATACACTATGATTGACTTGCTGACACTCCAGAAGAGCTTTCTTTTAACCCACTTAAAGCCCGGCGACACCGCGGTGGACTTCACCATGGGCAACGGACACGACACCTTGTTTCTGTCCGAGACCGTAGGCCCCACCGGTCATGTGTTTGCCTTTGACATTCAGGAGCGCGCTCTGGAGAAGACAAAGGAGTTGCTGGACGCCCACGGAGCGGAGAACTATACTCTCATTCTGTCTTCCCATCATTTGGTGAAGGACTACGTAAAGACCCCCATCAAGGCGGGAACCTTCAATCTGGGCTACCTGCCCGGCGGCGGAAACAAGGCACTGACCACCAAATGTGAGACCACCATGCCTGCGGTTGAGGCGGCCTTGGATCTGTTGGATCACGACGGTGTGCTGATCATCGCTGTTTACCCCGGCCACGAGGAAGGCTCGGAGGAGGGCAAAATGCTGGATGCCTACTTTGAGACCATCAGCCGCTTTAAGCTTTGCATTACCAAAATCAAGATCGTCAATGCGCCCACCTCCCCTTATTTCTACGTCATCGAGCGAAAATAATCGATTGGTTGTGAGATTCTGAGAAAAATTATAAGCACCATTCTGCTCCTTGCCCTCTGCGCCTTCCTGTTTCTCGGCGCGACGGGGAATTGGAGCAGCACTCGGGTTGGAGAGCCTCCCATGGCGCCAGTCCCGGAGGACGAATACCTGCTCCTGGTCAATCGGGAGCACCCGATCGGCCGTGGGAATGCTCCGGAGGATCTGACGGAGCTTTCCGGCACCCGCGCAGACGGCCGTCCGACTCAAACCATGCGCAAGTGCGCCGCCATGGCGCTGAACGCCATGTTTTTGGAGTTGGATCGCCTTGGGTATCTGGACCGGACCAGCCCCGACGGCTTGACCTTTTCCGTTACCAGCGGCTATCGGAGCTACGAGTATCAGGCCTCTCTCTTTGAAACCTATAAAAGCCAGTATATGGCCGGCGGCATGACGGAGGAGCAGGCTATTGCCCGCGTTTCCCGCACCACCGCCCGCCCCGGCGAGAGTGAGCATCAAACAGGGCTTTGCGTGGATATGCACGATCGCCTCTGTGCCACCACAGAGTTTGAGCATTCCCCCGTGTTTGCTTGGCTGTCGGAAAATGCCTGGAAATTCGGGTTTATCCTCCGCTATCCCAAGGGCAAGGAGGAGATTACCGGCTATTCCTACGAGCCGTGGCATTACCGCTACGTTGGTCGCTTTCATGCTGAACGCATTCACCGCGCCGGACTTTGCCTTGAGGAATACGTGAGCTGATCGGTCTATCCCATAAAAAAAGTCACCACAAGTCTGCAATGCAGCGTTGTGATGACTTTTTTCATGCACTTAGTTTTTATAAACCTTGTCCAGTCCCACGTTGTACCAGATTCCCACGGAGCTGGGCGCCTCCACGCCCTCCACGTCAAAGTGGATGTTTGCGTAGATTACCTCCACCCCTTCAAAGGAAACGCCGGTAAATACGTATTGCTCGTAGTGGTAGATGTACTTGTCCATCTCTGCCTGCTTCTCGCCGGAGCAGGACCAGAGCACCTCTGTCTCGTTGGCGCCGGAGACGGTAAAGGAGATGTCCTCCCGGGTAAAGTCTACGTGCTGCTCCTTGATCCGCTGGAACAGGCGGTTGCTGTAGCGCAGGGTTACTTGGAGCGTTCCGCTGTCCTTGTTATAGTAGACCGCGTATGCATAAAGAACACCGTCGTCGGAGAGCGGGTCGGTCTGCTTAAACTGCAAAACCTCGCCCTCGGGAAAGGCCGCCAGAGCAGGGGAAAGCTCGGACAGGGGGGATTGGTCGCTGGTCTGACAGCCGCGCAAGCCCATAAAGCCGACCACCGCCAGCATGCAAACCACGATCAGTATCTTCAAAATTTTTCCAAAACGCTTCATTTTCGTCTCCCATACATGGCCGATCCGGGCAAAGCGGTGCCGGATGGCAAAAACTTGACTTTATTATAGCAGAAACCAAGAAAAGAATCAAGAAATTTAGAAAAAACCTTGACAAATACGAAAAAAATCAATATAATATAAAATTGTGAAATACTCGATTGAGGTAGGGAGGGAGTACGATGATCCTTGACGTATCCGCGTTGCTTTCCGGTAAGGTGGACGTTCTTGAATTTGACTATATCATTCCTTTGCTCGACGAGGAGGGCGAGGCGACTATACTGCCTCCGCCGGACGTTGATTTTACAAGTGGGATCCACATCTGTGGCAGGATCACGGACAATGCCGGTTATATGGCCTTAAAGGCCTCTTGCGAGATCGGCTACCGCACTGCCTGCGCCAGATGCCTGACAGACCTTGAGGGTACCTTCTGCTACGAGTTTGAAAAGATCGCGGCAAAGGCAGGAACCATCGAGGGCGACGAGGACAATTACGTGATGATCACCGAGGGCCGCCTGGATCTTGACCGGGATGTGGCCGAGGAGGTCTCTCTGGAGTTCCCCACACGCTTCCTCTGCTCGGAGGAATGCCTTGGACTTTGTCCGAAATGTGGAAAGAACCGCAATTTGGAGCCCTGCGATTGTGCAAATCAAAAAGAAATTGACCCAAGGCTTGCAATTTTGCAAAAACTACTTGAAAATCAATAAAAAGTATAGTATAATATAAGTTGTACTGAGAATAATGTATTTTCCTTAAGGAGGTGTTTTACATGGCAGTACCGAAGAGAAAAACATCCAAGGCTCGCAGAGACAAGAGACGTTCCAACGTTTGGAAGCTTGACCTCCCCGGAATGGTTAAGTGCCCCAAGTGCGGCGAGTTCAACCTTGCACACCGTGTATGCAGAGCATGCGGAACCTACGACGGCAAGGAAATCATCAAGACCGAAGCGTAAATCAGATAAACGATTGAGAAAGACCGCAGTCCTGCGGTCTTGCGCTTTTTATAGGCAAAAAACGGAGGAGCTATGGAACACACACCCACAAACACCAACAAAAAAATGCGCGTGCTGGCCACCGTCCTGTTCTTTGGGGGAATGATTGCGCTGATGCTCTCGCCCGCTTCCTTTCTGCTTCCCAAGGGCTATTGGCAGCTTGGCGGCATGGTGGCGTGGATCGCCTGCGCCTACGTGCTGGTTCGTTTTATCCTGACCTCCTATACCTATCGGATCACGCCCCGCTCCCTGGATAACGACTACCCCCTCCCGTGGGAGATGGACTTTGCCGTGCTCCGCGCTCAGGGCAAGCGCCGGCTGATCATGCTTCGCCTTTCCCTTGAGCATCTTAAGACCACCTTTTACGTGGGCGACAAGGATTACCGCACCTTGCCGGAGTTTATCGATTTCCGCGCTGCGCAGGTTTATAACTATACGGTCAACGCGGATAAGAAGGATCGTTACATGCTGGTCTTTTGCTCTCCCGGCGGAGAATATCACGCCGTTTTGTTCGAGCCCGACCAAACGATGGTCGCATTCTTGAAGGAAGCGGAAAAGCCGATCGATCTTGAATAAGCAAAATGCCCCGATTTGCATGGCAAATCGGGGCATTTTTTTATTCGCTGTCTTCTTTGTTGAAATTCTCTTCCTCTTCGTAAAGCTGCATCAAAAGATCCTCGGTCTGAATGCGCTCATCCTCCAAGGCGGCGGCGCGCACGTAATCGGTGGCCGCCTCGCCAAACAGCTCGGTTTCGATTTCAATCAGCCGTGCCTCAAGGCGGGGAATCTCCTTCGCCACAAATTGACGGCGCTTTTGGTCCTTTCGCTTTTTGGCGGCCTCCTGCTTGGCTTGCAGATATTCATCCTTGCCGTTGGAGGCGACGCTTTGCGCCTTGCCGTCTCCCTTGGCAAGCTCGGCGCGACGCTCCTGCTCCCGGCAAAATTCCTCATAGGAGCCGGTAAAGTCCTCGTAGGTGTCGGGGGAGGACAGATGCAAAAAGCGGGTGGCCAGACGGGAAACGAAGTATCGGTCGTGAGACACGGCGATGATCGTTCCGTCAAAGGCGGACAGTGCGTTTTCCAGCGCCTCGCGGGAGGCGATGTCCAAGTGGTTGGTGGGCTCGTCCAGAATCAGCACGTTCATCTTTGACAGAATCAGCTTAGCCAGCGTCAAACGAGCGCGCTCGCCGCCGCTGAGCAGGGAAACGGTCTTTTCGATGTCGTCACCCGTAAAGCGGAACAGTGCCAGCGTGTTGCGGATCTCCGTTTGGGTCAAGGAGGGATACGCATCCCAAAGCTCGTCTAAAATGGTCTTCTCCGGATCGAGATTCTGGTTTTCCTGATCGTAGTAGCCAATGGTCACGTTGTAGCCGAATTCCAGCTTTCCGCCGGTGGGGGATAGCTGACCCATCAGAAGCTTGATGAAGGTGGATTTTCCGCAACCGTTGGGGCCCAGCACAAACAGACGCTCCTTCTTTTTGAGAAGGAAGGAAAGCTCCCGGAACAGCCGATGCTCGCCAAAGGCCATGGAAAGCCCCTTGACCGTAAGCACGTCGTTGCCGCTCTCGTGGGATTCCGTAAAGGTGAATCGGATGGACTTGGGCGCATCCTTGGGCTTTTCAATTTTGGTCATCCGCGCCAGGGCCTTCTCCCGGGATTCTGCGGCTATGATGTTCCGCTCTCGGTTCCATGCTCTCTGCTGGGCAATGTAGGCCTCCAGCCGGGCAATTTCCTTTTGCTGATTTTTGTATTGGTGCTCCAGCACCTCGCGGTCCTTTTCCTTTTTCTCCACGTACGCCGTGTAGTTGCCGTTGTAGAGCTTGGCGTGACGGTGCTCGATCTCCAACGTCTTGTTGGTTACCCGATCGAGGAAGTATCGGTCGTGGCTGATGAGCATAACCGTCTTTTTGTAAGTGGCCAGATGCTTTTCCAACCATTCCATGGTGGCCGTATCCAGATGGTTGGTGGGCTCGTCCAGCATCAGAATGTCCGGCTCCTGAGAGAGCAGTCGCGCCAAAGCCAGACGGGTGCGCTGACCTCCGCTGAGGTCGGACACCTCCATGCCGTGGTAGGACTTGTCGAAGCCCAGCTTTTCAAGAAAGCTGGCGCAACGGGACTTGTACTCCAGTCCGCCTTCGGAAATGTAAGTTTGATTTAAGGAAGTAAACTCCGCCGTCAGCCGATCCAGCTCCGCACCGTGGGTGGTTTTCAAAAGCTGTTCCAGCTCCGCCAAGCGATATTCGGCTAAAATCAAGTGGGGGAACGCGGCATACATCTGCTCCAGCACGGTGCCGCCGATGGGATGCCCGCCAATTTCCGCCGTGTTGCGAAAGGCGTTGTCCTGTGCCAGCATGCCCACCGTTTTGCCCCGTCCAATAAATACGGAGCCCTCGTCGGTGGTGTACTCGCCGGTAATCAGCTTGAACAGGGAGCTTTTTCCGCATCCGTTCACGCCCACCACGCCCAATCGGTCGTTCTCCTCGATGGAGAAGGAAATATTCTCAAAAATGGTGACGACCCCGTAGCGAAGGGCGAGGTCGTTTACACTAATTGCAATCATCGTCGTATCTTTCTATGATTATTTTTTGGGGAACAGAACCTGCTTGGTTCGTCCGAGGCCGTAAATGCCGAGGGCAACCATCCAAAGTCCGTCCGTTACGAAAATGGCTTCCCGGTTCAGATTGAACAGGTAGGCGATTACCGTGGCGCCGCCGACGGACAGGCAAAGCGCGCCGCTGACGGCGCCGAAGAGGATCAAAAGCAAGGGCTTTGCTTCCTTGTAAGAATGCTTTACCTCGCAGAACAGCAAGTACGCCAGCGTGACGGTGGCGATGGAAGGGAAGTAGCGGAAGGGGCTGACCAGGGTGACGCTGTCGTTGAAGTAAGCGCAAAAGGCCTCAACGGTAGCCCAAAGCGTAGCACCGCCTCCAAGAATGGAAAGCAGGGGGGATTTTTCTCCCCGACAGAGGAACAGCATAACAAAGAAGCCGGCAGCGATCAGGGTGAGCAGAAGTCTCACGTATAAAACCTTGTCCATGGCCGTCCGGTTGGCAAGAAACGTCATCACCGCATCCAGCACCAGCGCGAAGGCGGCAAACAGGGAGGCAAAATCCAAAAGAGGAGAAATTTTGTAATCCGGTGCATAATTGTCCCGCCGCAGGGCAAGAATGGGGTACAGCAAAGCCCCCAGGGCGGCCGCCCATCCGATCACCAGGGTAAGGATCCAAAGGGGAGAGCGGGTATCAAAATGACCAATGGAAAAGTCGAAGGCATATCCTAAGGAAAGTCCGCCGAGAATGGCGGCAATACAGGCGGCGGCACTTACGCCGGCCAGCCAGAGCTTATTTGCGGTTCTTTTTTGCATGCTTCGTTACTCCTTGCAAATGGGGATCGGAAAAATCCCTACATTTATATATTATATATAGATTGGGGGCGCTTGTCCTTGAATCAGACACTCCCGTTACAGCAATATACACACAATATGATACCACAAAATCGAGCCAACTGCAAGAAAGTTTGGCATATTTTCATGCGAGCAAGCGAAAAACACATAAAAACAGGGTTTGATTGGGCAAAAGACGGACAAATCCGTCCCAAAAACAGATGCCAAATGTGGTTTTTGTGCATTATGCATATAAAGCGGTTGAAAAAATCTCTATATTTCTATGTGCGACGAAGTGGAAACATATTGATTTTTTTTTGAATCTGTGATAAAATTGTAAAGCTTGATATGCGATGAACCGGGAGGTTGCTGCACACGCCGCCATGCGTTTTGCAGGGAATTTCCGGGGAGCATATAGCAAACCGGGCGACAGATAACATCGGAACACACTCTGCTGTGGGTTTCCGTCTGTCAGTCATAATCCGGAGCGAACCCGAGTCCCTCGCGTCAGTTCCGGTTTTATTGAGTGGCACACGGAAACACACGGCAAAGTGTTCCAAACGGTTTGTCCCCCATAAATTATAATATTTAAGGAGGAAAAAGCAAATGGCAGTTAAGGAAAAGATCCGGGTAAGACTGAAGGGCTACGACCACAAGCTGGTTGATGCCGCATCTGCAAAGATCGTTGAGACCGCTAAGAGAAACGGCGCTACCGTTTCCGGTCCGATTCCGCTTCCCACCGAAAAGGAAATCGTAACGATCCTTCGCGCTGTACACAAGTACAAGGACAGCCGCGAGCAGTTCGAACAGCGCACCCACAAGCGTCTCATTGAGATCGAGAAGCCTTCTCAGAAGGTTGTTGAAGCTCTCATGAGCGTTGAGCTCCCCGCAGGCGTAGAAATCGAAGTTAAGCTTTGATTCTCGCTTAACCCCAAGAAGCCATCCTGACCGTACAGTGACGCGCCCCACTCAGGCGACTCATGATGACGGCAAGGTCAAGTTGGCGCTGCCGGCGTGGCTGCCGGCAAAAACAGAGGCGTCAACCAATAACCTTAATTTAGGAGGAAAGCAAAAATGAAAAAAGGTATTATCGGAAAGAAGCTGGGCATGACTCAGATTTTCGATGAAAACGGCATCGTAATTCCCGTAACGGTTATCGAAGCCGGCCCCTGTGCAGTAGTACAGAAGAAGACCGTGGAGAACGATGGTTACTCCGCACTTCAGCTTGGTTTTGAGGACAAGACCGAGAAGCACACCACCAAGCCCCTCGCTGGTCACTTCAAGAAGGCCGGCGTAAGCGCAAAGAGACACCTCAAGGAGTTCAAGCTTGAGAACGCAGCCGAGTATGAAGTTGGCGCTATGATCACCGCCGATACCTTCGCCGCAGGCGAGAAGGTCGACATTACTGGTATCACCAAGGGTCACGGATACTCCGGTACCGTTAAGAGATGGAACAACCACATCCTCAGAATGACTCACGGTACGGGTCCCGTTCACCGTCAGCCCGGTTCTATGGGTGCTAACTCCACTCCTTCGAGAATCTTCAAGAACAAGAAAATGGCAGGTCAGTACGGTAACGATAAGCTCACCGTTCTTAACCTGGAAGTTGTTAAGGTTGATGCAGAAAAGAACCTGATCGCAGTAAAGGGTGCAGTTCCCGGCGCTCGCAACGGTATCGTCTTCATCCGCGACAGCATCAAAGCATAAGCGAAAGGGAGGAAAAAAGAATGCCTAATATTAAAGTTGTAAACATGGCAGGTAGCCAGGTAGGCGAAATCAGCTTGTCTGACGTAGTTTTCGGTGCTGAGATCAACGGCGCCGTCCTCCACATGGCAGTAAGAGCTTTCCTTGCAAACCAGAGACAGGGAACTCAGTCCACTCTTACCAGAAGCGAAGTTTCCGGCGGCGGCAAGAAGCCCTGGAAGCAGAAGGGTACCGGTCGCGCAAGACAGGGCTCTACCCGTTCTCCTCAGTGGAGACACGGCGGTATCGCTCTTGGTCCCAAGCCCCGCACCTACCGCGTAAAGCTCAACAAGAAGGTTAAGCGCCTCGCAATCCAGAGCGCACTTTCTTCCAAGGTTGCAGCAAACGAGCTCATCGTTGTTGATCAGATCGTAGCAACCGAATACAAGACCAAGGTTATGGCTGATATGCTCAAGGCAATCGGCGCAAGCAAGAAGGTTCTTGTGGTTCTTCCCGCAGTTAACCAGTTCGAGGACGAGCAGAAGTACGCTGACTACGTAAAGGTAGTTCGCAGCCTTCTTAACATCGATGGCGTAAAAGTTGCTCTCGTTAACACGATCAACGTATACGATATCCTTAACTGCGATTCCCTTGTTGTTGCACAGGCTGCAGCAGAGAACATCCAGGAGGTATACGCATAATGAAACTTGCTCAGGACATCATCTTGGCACCCGTGATCACCGAAAAGGCGACCGACGGAATTGCTTTCAAGAAGTACACATTCAAAGTTGCTACCGACGCAAACAAGGCTGAGATCGCAGCAGCGGTTGAGGAGCTGTTCGGCGTAAAGGTTGCAGCAGTTAACACCATCAACATGAAGAAGAAGCCGAAGAGAGTTGGTTACCATGCAGGCTACACCGCAGCATGGAAGAAGGCAATCGTTACCCTGACTGCTGACTCCAAGACCATCGCATTCTTCGACGGCATGAACTAAGACCGGAGGAGGAAATAGAAAATGGCAGTAATTAAGTATAAACCTACTACCCCGGCGAGAAGAAACATGTCGGTTGCCTCCTTTGAGGAAATCACTAAGTTCTCTCCCGAGAAATCTCTTCTGGCTGTAAAGAAGAAGAACGCCGGCCGTAACAGCTACGGTCGCATCACCGTTCGTCACCACGGCGGCGGAAACAAGGTTAAGTACAGACTGATCGACTTCAAGCGTACCAATGAGACGCCTGCAACTGTCGTAGGTATCGAGTACGACCCCAACAGAACCGCGTACATCGCGCTCGTTCAGCACGAGGATGGCCAGAAGGCTTACATCATAGCTCCCAACGGTCTTAAGGACGGCGACGTGATCTACTCCGGTGCAGATGCCGACATTAAGGTTGGTAACACTCTTCCCATTGCAAACATCCCCGTAGGTACCTTCATCCACAACATTGAGCTCTATGCCGGCAAGGGCGCACAGCTTGTTCGCTCCGCAGGTGCTCAGGCTCAGCTTATGGCGAAGGAAAACGGAATGGCTCAGGTACGTCTTCCCTCCGGCGAGGTTCGTCTTGTAGGTCTTAACTGCAAGGCTACCATCGGTCAGATCGGCAACATCGAGCACGAGATCGTTCGTGTTGGTAAGGCTGGTAAGACCCGTCACATGGGCATCCGTCCTACCGTTCGCGGTTCCGTAATGAACCCCTGCGACCACCCCCACGGTGGTGGTGAGGGCCGCTCTCCCATCGGTCGTCCCGGACCTGTTACTCCTTGGGGCAAGCCTGCTCTTGGTTATAAGACCAGAAACAAGAAGGCAAGAACCAATAAGTACATCGTTAAGCGTCGGAACGGCAAATAAGAAAGGAGTCATAGACAATGAGCAGAAGCTTAAAGAAGCAGCCCTTTGTAGAGGAAAAGCTGCTTGCGCGTGTCTCCGCTATGAACGAAAGCGGAGAGAAGAAAGTGCTTAAGACTTGGTCTCGTGCATCCACGATCTATCCTCAGTTCGTAGGTCACACCATCGCGGTTCACGACGGCAGAAAGCACGTTCCGGTATACGTTACCGAGGACATGGTAGGCCACAAGCTTGGCGAGTTCGTTCTTACCAGAACGTTCAAGGGCCATGCAGGCACCAAGACCTCTAACGACGGTAAATAATTGAAGGAGGTTAACGCGCCAAGATGGAAGCAAAAGCATATCTTAAAAACATTCGCATCTCTCCCCGCAAGGTAAAGATCGTTCTTGACCTGATTCGCGGCAAGGATGTTGACGTAGCTCTCGGTATCCTCAAGAATACCCCCAAGAGCGCGTCCGAATATACTATCAAGCTGCTTAACAGCGCAGTAGCAAACGCAGAGAACAACCACGGTATGGATCCTGCAAAGCTCTACGTATCTCAGTGCATGGTAACTCCCGGTTCTCACATGCTCAAGAGACTTCTCCCCAGAGGTAAGGGCAGCGGAAACATCATTCTTAAGAGAACAAGCCACATCACCATTGCGGTGAAAGAAAAGTAAGGAGGTAAACCGAATATGGGTCAGAAAGTAAATCCCCACGGATTGCGCGTAGGCGTAATTAAGAACTGGGATTCAAGATGGTACGCAGGCGACGAAAAGTTCGGTGATCTTCTTGTATCCGACTACAACCTCAGAAAGCAGCTCAAGGCTCAGCTTCAGGACGCAGGCGTTCCGAAGATCGAGATCGAGAGAGAGGGAAATGGACGCGTTCGCGTGTTCATCCACTGCGCAAAGCCCGGTATGGTTATCGGTAAGGGCGGCTCCGAGATCGAAAAGCTCAGAGCTACCATCGAAGCTATCGTAAAGCAGCCTGTAGCTGTTAACGTAGTAGAGGTTAAGCCCATTGACATGAACGCACAGCTTGTTGCTGAGAACATTGCAAGCCAGCTTGAGAGAAGAATCTCTTACCGCCGCGCAATGAAGCAGGCAATCGGCAGAACCATGCGTCTCGGCGCAAAGGGTATCAAGATCGCAGTTAGCGGTCGTCTCGGCGGCGCAGAAATCGCACGCTCCGAGCACTATCACGAGGGAACCATTCCGCTGCAGACTCTCAGAGCTGACATCGACTACGGTTTCTTTGAAGCAAACACCACTTATGGTAAGATCGGCGTAAAGGTATGGATCTACACCGGTGAGGTTCTCCACGAGGTAAGCAAGACTGCTGCCGACAACAGAGAAGACCGCCCCAGAAGAAGATTCAACAACAACGGCAGAAACGATCGCCGTGATGGCAATCGCGACCGTCGTGCTCCCCGCGCGCCCAGAAACAACGAAGGAGGCGCAAACTGACATGTTAATGCCTAAGAGAGTAAAATTCAGACGTGTCCAGAGAGGACGCCTCAAGGGTAAAGCGATGAGAGGTAACAAGGTTTCTAACGGTCTTTACGGCCTTGTAGCAACCGAGCCCGCCTGGATCACCGCAAACCAGATTGAAGCAGCCCGTATCGCAATGACTCGTTACATCCGCCGTGGCGGTCAGGTATGGATCAAGATCTTCCCTGACAAGCCCATCACCGAAAAGCCTGCTGAAACCCGAATGGGTTCCGGTAAGGGTTCTCCCGAGTACTGGGTAGCCGTAGTTAAGCCCGGCAGAGTTCTGTTCGAGATGGACGGTGTTTCGGAAGAAGTCGCAAGAGAAGCTATGCGTCTTGCATCACACAAGCTCCCTATCAAGTGCAAGTTTGTTACTCGGGAGCAGCTTGAAACAGAAGTGGAGGACTAAGCTGTGAAAATTACTGAACTCAGAAACATGACATCTGACGAGTTGAACAGCAAGCTCAAGGAACTGAAGGCAGAGTTGTTCAACCTCCGTTTTCAGCATGCAATCAATCAGCTCGACAACCCCCACAAGATCGCTGATGTCAAGAAGGATATCGCAAGAGTAATGACCCTTCTCAACGAGAAGAACGCATAAGTGGAGGAATAAGGCATGGAAACAAAACGCAACCTCAGAAAGACGAGAGTTGGTAAAGTTGTAAGCGATACGATGGACAAGACCATTGTTGTTGCCATCGCGGATAACGTAAAGCATCCCGTATACAACAAGATCGTAAAGCGCACTACCAAGATCCACGTTCATGATGAAAAGAACGAGTGCCGCGTAGGTGACAAGGTAGAGGTTATGGAAACCAGACCCCTCTCCAAGACCAAGAGATGGCGCCTCGTCGAGATCATCGAAAAGGCAAAATAAGATCCTTGACTGTACACATCAAAGAATGTGCGGTCGATATAACATAAGGAGGATACGCTAAAGTGATTCAGCAACAGAGTTATATGAAAGTTGCCGACAACACCGGCGCCAAGGAGATCATGTGCATCCGCGTACTCGGCGGTACCGGCAGACGCTATGCCAACATTGGCGACGTGGTAGTTGCAGCCGTTAAGAAAGCAACTCCCGGCGGCGTTGTAAAGAAGGGCGACGTTGTTAAGGCTGTTATTGTTAGAAGCGTTAAGGGCCTCAGAAGAGCTGACGGTTCCTATATCCGTTTTGACGAAAACGCAGCAGTTATTATTAAGGAAGATAAGACCCCTCGTGGAACCCGTATCTTTGGCCCTGTGGCCAGAGAGCTTCGTGAGAAGGACTACACCAAGATCCTTTCTCTGGCTCCCGAAGTACTTTAATCGGAGGTAGACGACAATGGAAAAGAAGGTTCATGTTAAGCGTGACGACACCGTTATCGTAATCTCCGGTAACGACAAGGGCAAGGTTGGCAAGGTTCTCGAGGTTTCTCCCTCTGAGGGAAAGATCATCGTTGAGGGTGTCAACATTGTAACCAAGCACACCAAGCCCAGAAGACAGGGCGAGACCGGCGGCATCGTAAAGGTTCCCGGTGCGTTCTACGCTTCCAAGGTACAGATCGTGTGCAACAACTCCAAGTGCCAGAACAACGGCAAGGGCACGAGAATCGCCCACAAGATCGTGGACGGTAAGAAAATTCGCGTATGCGCTAAGTGCGGCGCAGAGCTTTGATGCGGAGGTAAAAAATGGCTAGACTGAAAGACCTTTATACAAATGAAGTTGCTCCCGCATTGATGAAGAAGTACGAGTACAAGTCTGTAATGCAGATTCCTAAGTTTGATAAGATCGTTATCAACGTAGGCGCAGGCGATGCTAAGGATAACTCCAAGGTAATCGACAAGATCGTCGAGGAAATCTCCATGATCGCAGGCCAGAAGGCAGTTCCCACCTATGCGAAGAAGTCCGTTGCAAACTTCAAGCTCCGTCAGGGCATGAAGATCGGCGTAAAGGTAACCCTTCGCGGCGAGAGAATGTACGAGTTCATGGACAGACTCTTCAACTTCGCACTTCCCCGCGTACGTGACTTCAAGGGTATCAACCCCAATGGCTTCGACGGCAGAGGTAACTACGCTCTCGGTCTTCGCGAGCAGCTTATCTTCCCCGAGATCGAATACGATAAGGTAGACAAGATCCGCGGTATGGATATCGCGTTTGTTACTACCGCTACGACCGATGAAGAAGCAAAAGAGCTCCTCACCTTGATGGGCGCTCCGTTTGCTAAATAAGGGGGATAACAAAGATGGCAAAGAAATCCATGGTGCTTAAGCAGCAGGCAAAGCAGAAGTACTCCACCAGAGAGTACAACCGCTGCAAAATTTGCGGACGCCCTCACGGCTACCTTCGTAAGTACGGAATCTGCCGTATCTGCTTCCGCGAGCTGGCTTACAAGGGACAGATTCCCGGCGTAAAGAAAGCAAGCTGGTAAATCGAATACGCATCGGATGAAGCGATGCGTATCCGTTTCCGGATATAAAATCCCGAACGGGGGATCCCGTTCAACTCCAATCGAATCGGAAGGAAAACAGAAAAGATCATCTGTTTTAACCACCGGTAAGCGGCCGTCCGATATGGCACGGCAGCAAGCTATGATTACTTGCATAAAAGGAGGATATTGAAATGCAAATATCAGATGTAATCGCAGACATGCTCACCAGAATCAGAAACGCCAACAACGCAAAGCACGAGACCGTAGACATCCCCGCTTCCAACATGAAGAAGTCCATCGCTGACATTCTTCTGGCAGAAGGCTACATCAAGGGTGTACAGGTTATCGAAGATGGCAAGCAGGGCGTAATCCGAGTTACCCTTAAGTACGAGCAGGGTAAGCAGAAGGTTATTCACGGCCTTCGCAGAGTTTCCAAGCCCGGCCTTCGCATTTACTCCAACTGTGAGGATATGCCCAAGGTTATGAACGGCCTCGGAATTGCAATCGTATCGACTTCTAAGGGCATTATGACCGACAAAGCAGCAAGACGTGCAAACGTTGGCGGCGAAATTCTCGCCTTTGTTTGGTAAGAAAACGGGAGGAGAACAATATGTCTAGAATTGGTAGAGAACCTATTAATGTTCCCGCTGGCGTAGAAGTAACGATTGATGCGAATGCAAACGTTATCACCGTAAAGGGCCCCAAGGGAACCTTGAATCACACATATCCTGCATCCCTCACTGTTAGCAAAGAGGGCAACGTAGTTAAGGTTGAGCGTCACAGCGATGAAAAAGAATATCGCGCGCTTCACGGTCTTACGAGAAGCCTTATCAACAACATGGTCGTAGGTGTAACCTCTGGATTCTCCAAGACACTTGAGATCAATGGCGTTGGTTACAGAGTAGCACTTCAGGGCAAGAGCCTGAACCTCACTCTCGGTTACTCTCACCCCGTTATCGTTGATCCGATCGACGGTATCACCTTTGAGGTACCCAACACCAACACCGTAGTTGTAAGCGGCGCTGACAAGCAGAAGGTTGGCGAGGTAGCAGCCCAGATTCGTGGCAAGAGACCTCCGGAACCCTACCTTGGTAAGGGTATTAAGTACGCCGGTGAAAAGATTCGCCGTAAGTCCGGTAAAGCCGGCAAGTCCTAATCGTGAAAGGAGACAGAAGACATGGTTAGCAAGAAGGATAGCAATAAGCAGCGTCTTAAGAGACATGCGAGAGTTAGAGCAAAGATCTCTGGCACCGCAGCATGCCCCCGTCTCGCTGTATATCGTTCCAACAAGAATATTTCTGCGCAGATCATTGATGACGTTGCAGGCGTAACACTTGTCTCCGCTTCCACCCTCGAGGCTGGATTTGAAGGCATTGGCAGCAACAAGGAAGCTGCGAAGAAGGTTGGCATCGCAATTGCCGAGAAGGCACTTGCAAAGGGTATCGACACCGTCGTATTCGACCGTGGCGGTTACCTATATCACGGACGTGTATCAGAGTTGGCAGCAGGCGCAAGAGAAGGCGGCCTTAAGTTCTAAGCCGTAACGCGCAGCCAACGCTGGTTTGTACACTGTTTAATTTACATTTAAACATTTCAGAGGTAAAAATAATGGCAAAAAGAATTGACGCAGCAACTCTCGACCTCAAAGAGAAGCTTGTTGCACTGAACCGTGTATCTAAGACTGTAAAGGGTGGTCGTGTAGCAAAGTTCACCGCACTCATGGTAGTAGGCGATGAGAATGGCCACGTAGGCTACGGTCTTGGTAAGGCAGCCGAAGTTCCGGAAGCAATCCGCAAGGGAATTGAGGATGCAAAGAAGAATATGGTAGAGGTTTCCCTCAAGGATACTACCATCCCCCACGAAGTTCTCGGTAAGTTCGGCGCAGGCTCTGTACTTCTTAAGCCCGCCGCACCCGGTACCGGTATCATCGCAGGCAAGACCGTACGTGCCGTACTTGAGCTTGCCGGCGTTAAGAACATCCGTGCAAAGAGCCTTCGCTCCAACAACCCCACGAACGTAATTAAGGCAACCTTCGAGGGCCTTAAGGCACTTCGTACCGTTGATCAGGTAGCAAAGACTCGCGGAATTGAAGTCGAGAAGGTTCTCGGTTAAGGAGGAGATAAGAAATGGAAAACGTAAAAGTCGTTCTTACTAAAAGTCTTATCGGTGCCAAGCCGAACCAGAAGGCAACTGCAAAATCCCTCGGTCTGAACAAGATCGGTGACTTCGTCGTACATGCAGACGATCAGGTTTTGGCAGGAAAAGTAAAGGTGCTCAAACACCTTGTAAGCGTAGAAAAGGCCTAAGCCTTACGCGCGTTTTATCCTAAATAAAATATAACAAGGAGGCAATCAAATGAAGCTCCATGAACTTTCCCCTGCTGAAGGCTCTACTAAAGAAGCATGGCGTAAAGGCAGAGGCCCCGGATCCGGTAACGGTAAGACCGCCGGTAAGGGACACAAGGGACAGAACGCTCGCTCCGGCGGCGGTGTAAGACCCGGTTTTGAAGGTGGTCAGCTCCCCCTTTACAGAAAGCTCCCCAAGAGAGGATTCTATAACAGATTTGCAACGGAGTACGCAATCGTAAACATTGCAGATCTTGAAGCAAGATTTAATGACGGCGAAACGGTTAATCTCGAGGCTCTTCTTGAGCGCAAGATCATCCGCAAGCCCTACGACGGTCTCAAAGTACTCGGCAATGGCCAGCTCACCAAGAAGCTGAATGTTGAGGCAGCGATCTTCTCTGCATCTGCAAAGGAAAAGATCGAAGCTGCCGGCGGAAAAGCCGAGGTGAAGTAAGATGCTTCGTACGTTAGCAAACGCATGGAAAGATAAAGATCTCCGCGGCAAGTTGCTGTTCACGATCATGATCCTTGTGGTTTACAGAATCGGCGCGTGCATTACCGTTCCCTTCGTAACCGCAGACTTCATTAACCTGTACATGTCCAACTCCGGTGGAATCTTTGATTTCATCAACATTTTGTCCGGTGGCGCATTCGCGCAGGCAACATTGTTTGCGCTTGGCGTAAGTCCGTACATCACAGCATCCATCGTTATTCAGCTTTTGGCTGTAGCGATCCCTGCACTCGAGCGTCTTTCTAAGGAAGGCGACGAGGGCAGAAAGAAAATGGAACAGATCACGAGAGTTGCAACCGTAATTCTGTCGCTCATCACCAGTATCGGTTACTACTTCCACCTGAAGAACATGGGCGTTCTTACCCACGCGGGCAAGGGCGACGAGTGGTTCTATGCGATCGTAATCATCGCATGCTACTGCGCAGGTTCTTCTCTGGTAATGTGGCTTGCAGAAAAGATCAATGAGAACGGTATCGGCAACGGTATCTCCATGATCCTTCTTGCAAACATCCTCTCTCGCGGCGCTTCCATTGCAACTACTCTGTTCGATATGTTCGCTTCCGGTAAGGTTAAGGACATCATCATTGCGGCTGTAACCATTCTTGGTGCTCTTGCAATGCTCTACTTCATCGTCTTTATCTCTCACAGTGAGCGTCGTATTCCCGTACAGTATGCAAAGAAGGTCGTTGGTCGTAAGATGTATGGCGGTCAGAACTCCAACATCCCGATCAAGCTTAACATGACCGGCGTTATGCCCATCATCTTTGCAAACACCATCGTAACCATCCCCACCACCCTCGCAATGTTCATCACCCCCAAGAAGGACTCCTTCTGGGAAGGATTTGTAAACTTCTTCTCCAGCGATTCCTGGTTCTACGCAGTGATGACATTCGTTCTGGTAATCGTATTCGCTTACTTCTACGTTGCCATCTCCTTCAATCCGATTGAAGTAGCAAGCAACCTTCAGAAGAACGGCGGATCCGTTCCCGGTATTCGTCCCGGCAGACCTACATCCGATTATATCACTAAGGTACTTTCCCGCATCACCTTGATTGGTGCACTTGCACTCAGTATTATCTGCGTGCTTCCTCTCTTCGCTAACATCATCTCCGGCGCTAACATGGCCGGTCTTGCATTCGGCGGTAGCTCCGTAATCATCGTTGTCGGCGTAATCCTTGAACTCGTAAACGAGATCGAAGCTCAGATGACCATGCGTCATTACAAAGGCTTCCTTGATTAATTGGTGAGGTATTATGAGTAAAAATCTTAAACTGATTTTCCTCGGCGCCCCCGGTGCCGGTAAAGGCACACAGGCGGACGTGATCTCCGAGAAGTACGGTATTCCTACCATCTCCACCGGAGCCATGATCCGCGAGGCAATCAAGAATCAGACCGAAATGGGTCTCGCTGCAAAGGCTTACAGCGACCGCGGCGATCTGGTTCCCGACGAAGTTGTGATCAATATCATCAAGGAGCGTCTCGCTCAGGATGATTGCAAGAATGGCTTCATTCTTGACGGCTTCCCCAGAACCGTTCCTCAGGCAGAGGCCCTCGATAAGATGGGCGTAGAGATCTCTCTCGTTCTTAGCCTTGAGGTTGAGGATTCTAAGATTGTTGAGCGCATGAGCGGCAGACGTGTCTGCCCCAAATGCAGCGCATCCTATCACACGGCATATCTTCCTTCGGCCGATGGCGTTCACTGCGATAAGTGCGGTGAAGAACTGATCATCCGCCGTGACGATGCTCCCGAGGTTGTGGTAAGCCGCTTGTTCGTTTACCACGAGCAGACTGAGCCTCTCAAGGAATTTTATGGTAAGAAGGGCATTCTTAAGCTGGTTATGGGCCAGGAGGAGGTAGCAGATACTACCGCTCTGACCATTGCTGCGATCGAGGAATCCCTTGCAGAGTAAACTATGATTCAAGTCAAAAATCCGGATCAGATCAAAGCCATGCGTGTGGCCGGCCGCATTACCGGTGAGGCCATCCTCGTGGCGCAGGAAATGATCCGAGAAGGTGTAACAACCAAACAGATTGATGACAGGATTCGGCAGTATATCGAGAAATGCGGTGCTAAGCCGTCATTTCTCGGATACGCCGGCTTCCCCGGAAGCGCATGTATCAGCATCAACGACGAGGTTATCCACGGTATTCCTTCTGCAAAGCGTTATTTGCACGAGGGTGACATCGTAAAGATCGACGTCGGAGCGTACATCGGCGGCTTCCACGGTGACAGCGCAAACACGTTCGGTGTCGGCAAGATTTCGGACGATGCGCAACGATTGATCGACGTCACACGTCAAAGCTTCGAAATGGCTATTCGGGCCCTTGAGGTGCCGAATGCAAGAATCGGCGACATAGGGAACGCAATTCAGACCCACGTTGAGAAAAACGGATATTCCGTGGTTCGTCAATACATCGGTCACGGTGTGGGACACGAGCTCCACGAGCAGCCGGACGTGCCGAACTTCGGTATTGCCGGAAGAGGCCTGCGCCTGACAAAGGGTATGACAATTGCAATTGAGCCTATGGTAAACGCCGGTGCTTATCAGGTCAGACAGTGTGCGGACGGTTGGACGGTGGTCACGGCAGACGGAAGTCTGTCCGCCCACTACGAGCACTCCGTTGCTCTCACTGAGGAAGGACCCATCCTGCTCACCAAGGTTTAAGAGGTATCGGAATGAAAGCTCCGAATCATTTGCCCGGCGGCTCAGACTGCGTAGGATACGCGGTAACCTCTGTGGCGGGCAGAGATAAAAAGCGAGATTTTATTATCGTCGGTTTATGCGAGAACGAGGCATGCGACGGCATGGTGTACATTGCCGACGGCCGGCTCCATAAGCTGGAACGTCCGAAAAAGAAAAAACTCATGCACCTGAAGGTGGCCGGCCCCGCAGGCGAGGAGATCCTCTCCCGACTGAAGGAGGGAACGGCAACGGATTCCGACATACAGACGGCGCTTCAAGCGGCGTTTGGATACAAAGAGTATTATGGATCAAAGGTTTAGTCACCATTGAATGTAAGGAGGATTTGCTTTGGCAAAGGATGATGTTGTAGAGTTTGAAGGCGTCGTTACGGAAGCATTACCCAACGCAACCTTCAAAGTCAAGCTGCCGAACGGGCACATTGTAACCGCCCGCATTTCCGGCAAACTCAGAATGAACTATATACGTATATTGCCCGGTGATAAGGTAACCGTAGAGGTGTCGGTATACGACCTCTCCAAGGGACGGATCACTTGGCGTTCCAAATAAGAAGAACTGCAATAAAACAGTAGAATGAAAGGTGGTTTTATAATTTGAAAGTAAAGCCTTCCGTTAAAAAGATCTGTGACAAGTGCAAGGTTATCAAGAGAAAAGGCAGAATCATGGTGATCTGTGAGAACCCCAAGCACAAACAGAGACAGGGCTAAGCTGGAAAAGCGACCCAAACCAATTTATAAGGAGTGAAAACAGATGGCTCGTATAGCTGGTGTTGATATTCCGAACGCAAAACGTGTAGAGATCGCATTGACCTACATTTACGGTATCGGAAAGAAAAGCGCACAGGATATCCTCGCAAAGACCGGTATCAATCCTGATACCAGAGCGAAGGATTTGACAGAAGACGAAGTAGCAAAACTTCGTGACGAGATCGAAGCAAACTACAATGTAGAGGGTGAACTTCGCAGAGAAGTTTCCATGAACATTAAGCGTCTGGTTGACATCAACTGCTACCGTGGAATCCGCCACAGAAAGGGTCTCCCGGTAAGAGGTCAGCGTACTAAGACAAACGCGAGAACCAGAAAAGGTCCCGTTAAGACAATTGCAAATAAGAAGAAATAAGGAGTGAGATAACGCAATGGCTAAGGTTGATAAGAAAGTTACGAAAAAGCGCCGTGAGCGGAAGAACGTCGAAAAAGGCGCCGCACACATCTGCTCGACTTTCAACAATACGATTGTAACGATTACCGACGTATACGGTAACGCGATTTCTTGGGCATCTGCCGGTGAACTTGGCTTCAAGGGTTCCAGAAAGTCCACTCCCTACGCAGCACAGATGGCAGCTGAGGCTGCTGCAAAGGGTGCTGTGGAGAACGGCATGAAGACGATCGAAGTTTTCGTAAAGGGCCCCGGATCAGGACGTGAATCCGCTATCAGAGCTCTCCAGACTGCAGGACTCAACATTACTCTTATCAAAGACGTAACCCCGATTCCTCACAACGGATGCAGACCTCCCAAGCGTAGACGCGTTTAATTTGGAACAGGAGGAAAGAATAATATGGCAAGATATACCGGACCTTCCTGCAAGCTTTGCCGCAGAGAAGGAGTTAAGCTTTTCCTGAAGGGCGACCGTTGCCTTTCCGACAAGTGCGCACTTGCAAAGCGCGCAACCCCTCCCGGACAGCACGGTGCGGCACGTAAGAAGGTAGAAGAATACGGCCGTCAGCTGAGAGAGAAGCAGAAAGCAAAGAGATACTACGGCGTAGCCGAGAAGCAGTTCAAGAACTACTACACCATCGCAGACCGCAAGGAAGGTCAGGCAGGCGAGAATCTGCTTGTACTTCTTGAGCGTCGCCTTGACAACGTAGTTTACAGAATGGGCATGGCTGCAAGCCGCAAGGAAGCACGTCAGCTTGTTCGTCACAACCACTTCACCGTGAACGGCAAGAAGGCAAACATTCCCTCCATCCTTATCAAGGCTGGTGACGTAGTGGCTGTTAAGTCCACCGATTCTGAGAAGCTCAAGGCTCTCATTGCAGAGCTTGAGACCAAGACTGCACCCAAGTGGCTTGACGTTGATAAGACCAATGCTACCGCGAAGGTAGTTGCAATCCCCACTCGTGAGGATGTAGACTTCCCCTTCGAAGAGCAGCTTATCATCGAGCTTTATTCCAAATAATAACGGTCTCCGAAAAACTGCGATCCGCTTGATTGCCGAACCGGTGCATACGCTCGCAAGGGCCGCACGTTCGGCAAGGCGATGGCGGAGACAGCGGATATCAATTTTTGTGATCGCCGCAAGGCATCCCTGGACAATATACCCATGGAAGATGGATTTGCATAAATTGAATAACAGGAGGGTTGTTACATGATTGAAATAGAAAAGCCGAATATATCCACAGTGAATTTGAGTGAAGATGGTAGAAGCGGCAAGTTTATCGTAGATCCTCTTGAGCGTGGCTACGGTGTTACTCTTGGCAACTCTTTGAGACGAGTTCTTTTGAGCTCTCTGCCCGGCGTAGCAGTATCCAGCATCAAGATCGACGGTGTGCTGCATGAAATTTCAACCATCCCCGGAGTGAAGGAAGACGTAACCGAGATCGTTCTTAACGTAAAGGGCATCACGGCAAAGCTTCATACCAATTCTCCGAAAACGGTTGTCATCGACGTTACCGGCGCTTGCGATGTTACTGCAGGAGATATTAAGCACGATTCGGATATTGAAATTCTTAACCCCGAGCATCACATTGCAACGGTTAGCGACAATGCACGCTTCTATATGGAGCTTACCTTTGACAGCGGCCGTGGCTACGTATCTCAGGAGAAGAACAAGCAGAATCACATTCGTGACGGCGTAATCGCACCTCTTGGCACGATCTACACCGACTCGATTTATACTCCCGTGTACAACGTAAGCTATAATGTAGAAAACACCCGTGTTGGAAACATTACAGACTACGACAAGCTTACCCTTGAAGTTCTGACCAACGGTACCATTTCTGCGAAGGAAGCCGTTTCACTTGCAGCCAAGATACTCAACGAGCATCTCAACTTGTTCGTAGATCTCTCGGACGAGGCAAAAAATGCTGAAATTATGGTTGAAAGCAAAGAAACCGTCAAGGAAAAGGTTCTTGAGATGACCATTGAGGAGCTTGACATGTCCGTACGTAGCTTCAACTGCTTGAAGCGCGCGGGCATTGATACCGTAGAAGACTTGACCAACCGAACTGAATCGGAAATGATCAAGGTCAGAAACCTCGGTAAGAAGTCACTTGAGGAAGTAATTCAAAAGCTTCATTCCCTCGGCCTCGATCTTAAGAAAGAGGAAGAGTAAAATACGGTCCGAACTGTCGGACAGCGGCCATAGATCGCCGCACATACCAGCAAAAGGAGGAATAATCAAATGCCCGGAACAAGAAAGCTCGGCAGAACTTCTGAGCACAGAAATGCAATGCTTCGCGGTATGGTTACCTACGTTCTTGAGAACGGTTCTATGGAAACCACCCTTAGCCGCGCAAAGGAAGTTCGTTGCCTTGTTGACAAGATGATCACTCTTGGCAAGAAGAATACACTTTCCAGCCGTCGCGCAGCACTTGCGTTCATCACCAAGGAAGACGTTGTTAAGAAGCTCTTCGATCAGATCGCACCTGCTTATGCAACCCGCAACGGTGGATACACTCAGATTTACAAGCTCGGTCCGAGAAGAGGAGACGCCGCAGAGATGGCTCTCATCAAGCTCGTTGCTACTGACGCTGAGTAATTAAACGAGAAAAAAGAGACGAATCTTACGATTCGTCTCTTTCTTTTTTGCCCGAGTCGCCCCGGACGGTGGCAGATGGATGGAAAGGGAACAGAGCATACCGGAATTCACCGTTTCCTGCGAACCCTCTGTTCTCCCCTCCGCGTAACATCACGGCTCAGGACGGAGACCGTCCCGGACATTGATAAAAGGCACAGCATATTGATCAACGTCAGGAGACTGATGATCAAGTCGGAGATCTGCCACATAAGGTCCGAGGCGATCATAGCTCCTGTCATTATTATGAGGAAAAAGGCCGCTCCGTATACGCGCCGACTCCATTTGGATCTGGTAATATATGCTAAGGATTTGATGCCGTAAAAATACTGGCATAGCACCGTGGAGTAGGCAAAGAATAAAATCGCCACCCGGATAAAAACTCCGGCTCCCCGTCCGGCCTCCGATGAAAATGACTCCACCACCAGATCGAGGGCGGAACTATCCATAGGAAGATCTCGGTAAAAAGCGGTGAGAATGACCAACGCCGTCAGCGAGCAAAGGAGAACGGTGTCTACGAAAACCTCAAAAATCCCCCATAGTCCTTGGGTGTGGGGTGAGGCCACGTCCGCCGATGCGTGTGCCGTGGGCGCTGTTCCGCATCCGGCCTCGTTTGAGAGAAGTCCGCGGGCAATTCCGTATCGCATGGCAGCATTGACGGAAAATCCAAGCATCCCGCCTGCCGCTGCCCGTGCCGAAAAGGCGGAATCCAGAATTTCCCCAAGAACCGATGGCACCAAATGAATGTTTTTGAATAGGATAAATAGGGAGATTCCTACGTAGAGCAGCGTGAAAAGAGGAATCGTCACCGCCGTTACGTCCGCGATCCGATCCTCACCCTGGCTGAGAACGGGAAGCACAAGGGCGGCAAAAAGAAGTGCGAAGGAAAGGGCGGGCAGGGAAGGCACCGCTTGCCGCGCGGCGTTTACCTGCAGGATCGTTCCGGTGATCAAGGCGTTGGCAATACAAAGCACCGCAAAGCCACCACCCAAAAGCCACGCCCATCGTGACCCAAGGACGGAGCTCATACCGCGCCGGATGTAATAAGGCGCTCCGCCGAAATAAACCGTTTTTTCGCCAACTTTTTCGCATTCTCGATGCTCGACTGCCAAAACTACCTCCGCATATTTCACCGCCATCACCAAAAGTCCAGAGAGGATCATCCAAAAAACAGCTCCCGCCCCGCCGGCGATCAGAGCCGAGGCTACCCCTACAATGTTTCCGACGCCCAGCGTTCCCGCCAAGGCCAGCGTTACCGCCTTGAAGGGCGATCCACCGGACGCGCGAACCGAGGTCAGCATGTCCTTGAAACACCGAATTGGGTGCAAAATCGGCAAAAAACGCAGTAAAACCGTGAAAAACAGGCCTCCAATCAGCACCGTTGCCGGTAAAAGCGTTCCGCCGAGCACCCGATTGACCGTCTCCAAAATTCCCAAAAAATCCACCGCCCCTTTGTAGGAATTGACAGTACAACCTATTCGCCAAGGGACCAAAAAATGCACGCTCCAGGCGGCAGAAAAGAAATGTTAAATAATTGTGAATATTGAAAACCCCTATTGCATTTTATAGGAGAGTGTATTAAAATAGATGTATCGTGTTAGCACTTGAAAGTTCCGAGTGCTAAAATTTGCGTTTGTTCGCAATTTTGAAAGGAGAAATCATATGACGATCAAACCGTTAGCTGACCGCGTTGTAGTGAAGTCAGTTGAAGTAGAGGAAACCACCAAAACCGGCATTATTTTGCCCGGCTCCGCAAAGGAAAAGCCCCAGGTTGCTGAGGTTGTAGCCGTAGGCCCCGGCGGCGTGGTAGACGGCCATGAGGTCGTAATGACCGTTAAGGTGGGCGATAAGGTTATCACCGCTAAGTATACCGGCACAGAGGTAAAGTGCAACGGTACCGAATATACCATCGTAAGACAGAGCGACATTCTCGCGATTGTTGAGTAAGTTAGGAGTGTGAACACAATGGCAAAAGAAATTCTCTATGGAATTGAAGCAAGAAACGCCCTCCAGAGAGGCGTAGATAAGCTTGCCGATACCGTTAAGATCACCCTTGGCCCCAAGGGCAGAAACGTAGTTCTGGATAAAAAGTACGGCGCCCCCCTCATCACCAACGACGGTGTTACCATTGCTAAGGAGATCGAGCTGGAGTGTGAGGCCGAAAACATGGGCGCACAGCTGGTTCGTGAGGTTGCCACCAAGACCAACGATGCCGCCGGTGACGGTACAACTACCGCAACCCTTCTGGCACAGGCCTTCATCTGCGAGGGTATGAAGAACGTAACTGCCGGCGCTAACCCCATTGTTCTCCGCAAGGGTATCCAGAAGGCCGTTGATCGCGCCGTCAGCGCTCTGGTTGCCAACTCCAAAAAGGTAAACGGCACCGCCGATATCGCACGCGTAGGAACCATTTCTGCCGGCGACGAGGTGATCGGTACGCTGATTGCCGATGCGATGGAAAAGGTCACCTCCGACGGCGTTATCACCGTTGAGGAGTCCAAGTCTGCCGAGACCTACTGCGAGGTTGTTGAAGGTATGCAGTTTGACCGCGGTTATCTGTCTCCCTACATGGCAACCGATATGGATAAGATGGAGGCCGTTCTTGATGATGCCCTCGTTCTTATTACCGACAAGAAGATCTCCAACATTCAGGATCTGCTTCCTCTTCTCGAGCAGATTGTTCAGAGCGGCAGAAAGCTCCTGATCATCGCCGAGGACATCGAGGGCGAGGCTCTCACTACCCTCGTGCTCAACAAGCTTCGCGGAACCTTCACCTGCGTTGGTGTTAAGGCTCCCGGCTTCGGCGACAGAAGAAAGGAAATGCTCCGTGATATCGCAATCCTTACCGGCGGTGAGGTAATTACCTCCGAGCTTGGTCTTGAGTTGAAGGATGCTACGGTGAATCAGCTTGGTCGCGCAAGACAGATCAAGGTAAATAAGGAAAACACCATCATCGTAGGCGGCGCCGGTGCGCAGGACGAGATCAAGGCGAGAATTGCCCAGATTAAGGCCTCCATCGAGGTTACCACCTCCGAGTTCGACCGCGAAAAGCTGCAGGAAAGACTGGCCAAGCTGGCCGGCGGCGTAGCCGTTATCAAGGTTGGTGCCGCTACTGAGACCGAGATGAAGGAGAAGAAGCTCCGCATCGAGGACGCCCTGAACGCAACCCGTGCCGCCGTTGAGGAAGGCATCGTTGCCGGCGGCGGAACCGCATATATCAACGTAATCGACCAGGTTGCCGCTCTTGAGGACACCGTTGAGGGAGACGAAAAGACCGGTGTAAAGATCGTTCTCCGTGCTCTGGAGGAGCCCCTCCGTCAGATCGCTTGCAATGCAGGCTTTGACGGCGCGGTTATCGTGGATAAGGTTAAGAACAGCGGCAAGATCGGCTACGGCTTTGACGCATACAACGAGGTTTACACCGACATGATGACGGCCGGTATCGTAGACCCTACCAAGGTAACCAGAAGCGCACTTCAGAACGCAGCTTCCGTTGCCTCCACCGTTCTCACCACTGAGGCAGTGATTGCCGATAAGAAGGAAGAGAACCCCGCACCTGCACCTGCTGCACCCGGCATGGGCGGTATGTATTAAGAAAATGAGATAGGCAGGGGAAACCCCTTTTGAAAAAGGGGTTCCCCCGCACCCTTTCCCGAAAACTTGAAAAAGAGCCCTTTGTGCATCGGCCATCCGCCGACGCACAAAGGGCTTTGCTTCGCAAGAAACTTTGAAAAGGAGAGGTTAAGTAATGTGCCGAGGGGTCCACTCGTGCGTACTTGTTGGGCAACATCCCAAACCCTTTAACAATTTCGGAGAAATTGGCTACGCACCGTTGGTGCTAAAATTTAGAATTCGATTATCGAATGGTAGTCACTATGTCTATCGTTGTTCTCTTTGTCCATCTGTTCTCTAAGTTCAAAATACTTTTTTGCAAATCGTTTGTTAGCAAGGAACAGTGAAAGACATAGTGCAACTGTTACTACAACATAAGCCAATAGAGATAGTACGAACATTTTTACAGACGAAATTAAAAAGAACGAAAATATTACTTGCAACATCCAAGCATATATTACCAAACATATACCAATACGAGCTTGTTTCTTTTGCGTAAGCAATGATTCATCATTTTTATCCATTCCATCAATGGTTACAGCTTGATACAAATCGTTGGGCTTTAATTTCAAAATACTCAAAACTGCATATGTAGTACCGACAACATTTGTCAACGCACCTAATAGCTGTAGAATTGTGTTATATTGCATTTGTGCTCCTTGAACAATAATTCCCATATTACAAATTAAGAAGTTCTTTTTTCTTGTTTTCAAAATCTTCTTGGGAGATAATGCCTTCGTCGAGAAGAATCTTATACTTTTTGATCTCTTCGAACTTATCCATAGTTTCAGTTTTCTCAGGCGCGCTTACACTTGTAATGAGTTGCAGTTTGGAAAGAATATTTTGAGCCATTTTCATTTTTTCTTTGTATTCGCTTGACGATTTATTTGTTCCAATTATGATTAAGGGAATGTAGAAAGCAGGGTCTTTATGATTCTTAACCGTAACTTTGATTTTCAGTTCTTCGCACACGCTTTTATAACTTCTTGTGCTTGCACCAACAACCGCACCGACACCGCCAAAGAGTATGCCGCCCAACGCAGCTCTACCAACACCACCAGATTCCACACTTTCGCCGTTTTCTAATAACTCAAAACTTACAATTTGGTCATAGGAAAACAAAGTATAGTTTTCAGGACGCTTATTCTGCGGGTCTGAAGTAACATACACAAAGGCATGGTCTGCAAGTATCATTTGTTTAGTATCGTCATTGAATTTCGCAGAGGGGCAAATGTCTGCTGTAACAACAAAATCCTTGATGATGGAATCATGAGTTTTGCTTCCTTTAATCATCTCAATTATGTCTTTCGATGTATACATTTGAGGTTTGTCCATAAGATCACCCCAGGTATTGAATCCAGCCTTTTCCCAACAGGAATTGCAGAAATACTCCTTGTCCTTAACCTGTACTTTTCCATTGAACATACCCATTTCTTTACCGCAGCCTGCACATATTTTAGCCATTATTTATTTCTCTCTTTCTTTACATACTTATGATAAACTTCTATTACGACTTGTTTCGTAATACATGTTACTTTATCAATGTCATCGTAATAAGATCCGGAGCCAATCGCATCACCAGAACTATTAAAGAACAAAATCATTCTTTGTGCCTTAATAAGCTCTCCATATTTATCATATTTGCAACACATCAATTCGGGATTGATGTTATAGCGAATAACTTCGCCGTCAATTTCTAAATAATCCATATCAATCATCCTTTTCTTGCATCTTTCTATTTGCCGTTTTTAATGCTTTTGCGTTTTCGGTAATCAAGAGAGCAACCAATCCGCAATATCGACAATCCTTACGCCCTCATACTGATACTCATCGTGCCGAGTACGAGCAATGACCATCTTGGGATAGGCATCCTTGATTTGAAGCAACGGCGAAACCTCACGTTCAAAGGTCTTTTCGTCGCTGATATTGTCAGAAACCTGTATATAAATCTTCTCGTTGCGCTTGATGGCAACAAAGTCAATTTCTTTCTTGTAAAGAACACCAACGTAGACCTCATACCCTCTGCGGAGTAGCTCGATTGCAACCACATTTTCAAGGATTCTTCCGTAATCCATGTTTTTTGTGCCGAGCTTGGCATAGCGGAATGTGTGGTCACTCAGATAATACTTGTCGTTGCTCGACAAATACTTTTTGCCTTTGATGTCATATCTGCGGACTTTGTAAAAGGCAAAGGCATTGCATAAATACTGGATATACGAGCTGATGGTAACGTGATTTATCTTCTCCTTTAATCCGCTGAATGTGCTTGTAATATTTCGTGCTGAGGTCAGATTGGAGATGTTGTCCATCAGGAAATCCACAAGTCTGTCCATGAGCTGCATATTTCGGATTTTGTATTTTTTGCGAATATCACGGACAATCAACGTATTGAAAACGTCGGCAATATAATCATACTTGGCTTCTTGATCTTTGTAGAGATAAGATCCTGCCATGCCGCCCTCAATCACATACTTATCAACGGCAGCATATTTGTCGCTGTAACCAAAGTACTGCACATATTCGCTGAACGAGAACGGGAACACTTTAATTTCAAACGTTCTTCCGGTAAACAGTGTAGCAAGATCGGAGCTCAAAAGGAAGGCGTTTGAACCTGTAATATAGATATCAAATTTTTCGGATGCGTGCAGACCGTTGATTGCTTTTTCAAAGCCGATGCACATCTGAACTTCATCAATCAAAACAAAGTTCTCTTTGCCTGCCACATACTTAGCATTGATATAGTCGTACAAGGGCCTGTATTCAAGCAGGTGGTCAAACTCCGGCAAATTGAAATTGATTTGAATGATATTATGATCAGGCACATTCTGTTCAAGATAGCTTTTAAATGCTTCGAGTAGCTTCGATTTACCGCTACGTCGAACACCCGTGATGACCTTAATATCTGGAGTGCCGATTACATTGATCAGTTTTTCTAAATATTGATTTCGAGCAATAAGTTTCATAGCGTACCGCCTTTCATAGAGCATTATATCATGTGTATTTACCATTTTCAACACATTTTCGAAAATGGTAAATAGATTTTCACAAATGGGTGATATTTATCTGTTGTAAATAAAAAATGATGTCGACTAAGAGAAGCGACATCATTTTTATTACACTCATTTATAACACAAACATCCCCCAAAGCAACCGAAGGTCTTGTACCGGTAGCAGCTCTCGCAGTCGGTGCAGGAGGGCGTGTTTACCAGACGGCAGTCGATCTCCTTGAAGAAATAATTGCGCAGATCACTGAGGCAAGCAAAATCGCTTACCGGCACGCGAGCGGCATCATACATGCCAAAGCAACGGGTGGCTGTTCCATCGGGATAAAGATCGATCACCGGGGAGCACACGGAGGCCTCGCCCATAAAGATCCGCCGTTCGTGGGCGTTTTCAAAGGGAAGAGAAGCAAGGAAGGCCCGCTCCTCCTCCGTATAAATGCAGGAAGGAATGGCGTTGCAGTCGTAGCAAGGCGCCACACCCCGTGCCTTCAGCTGGCGGTAGAGCGCCAATAACGTGGGCTTCATCCGCCGGAAGTAGGGAAGTCCGCCCTCACTTTTGTCGTGGGGAATCACCAAGCTCACGCGCACCTTCCGTGCACCGCATGCATCCACCACGGACAAAAAGTCTGTAAAATCCTGATCCTCGCGGTATACGTTAATGCCAAGGGTAATCCCCTTCGGACCCATGCGCTGAGATAACAGTCGCGCATTCTCCCGCATCCGCGCAAAATTTGCCTCGCCCATGTCGGATGCGGCGTTGACGTTGATCAGCAAATGGAATTTCCCATCGGCCAAAAGATCCATGGCCTTGTCCGCAAAAATGCCGTTGGTAAAGACCGTTACCCGTCCAAATCGGGGATCCATCCGAAGCATCTCCAAAAAGGCCAGTATATTCTTGTGCAAAAAGGGCTCACCGCCGATCAAGCCCACCTGTCCCTCCTCCGCGCAAAAGCTAAGCAGCCGCGCAAAGGTGGGCATCGTTATGTCCTCCTTCTCCTCCGCCGTATAGCTGTCCGCAAAGCAGTAAGGGCACCGCAGGTTGCACCGATTCAGTAACGCAATGTTCGCCATAAATACCTCACAAAAAAGAAAAACGTGTCTCGGTACAGACACGTTTTGTTGGTGGAGATAAGCGGGATCGAACCGCTGACCTCTTGAATGCCATTCAAGCGCTCTCCCAGCTGAGCTATACCCCCGTAACGATACCATTATGCCATGCTTTTGCCCAATTGTCAATAGGAAATGCCTATTTTTTCGGACAAACCGTACTTACACAAGATTAAAACGCAAAAAAAGAGAACGTGGTAGCGGTTCCACCCCGTTCTCTCCTTTTATTTATTGCGACACTGTATAAAGCGAGTAGAAGTATCCCTTCCGGTCAATCAGACGGTCAAAGGTGCCAGATTCCACGATTTCGCCGTTTTTCATGGTATAGATGCAATCGTAACGGCGCAAAAGGGAAGCATCCAGCGCGTGGGTCACCACAATTCCCGTGATGCCCCGGAGGCCGAGAATCGCATCGGTAACCTGATAGGCCGTTTCCGCATCCAAGGCGGCGGTAGCCTCGTCCACCAGCAGGATCTGCGCGTTTTTCAAAAGCGCCCGCGCGATAGAGATCCGTTGCTTCTCTCCTCCGGAGAGCCCGCATCCGTTCTCCCCGCACCGATAGCCCGCACCCTTTTCTTCGATCAGCGAGGAAAGACCGGACAGCCGGATGGCCCGCTCCATCTGCTCCTCGGGGAACTCACGGAACATGGTAATGTTATCCCGTATGGAGGCGTTAAACACAAATACGTTTTGCTGAACGATGCTCTGTACCTCGTAAAGACTGCCGGTGCTGACGGTGCGAAGCTCCTGCCCATCCAAGGTGATCTCCCCCTCGTAGCCGCCATATCCGGCCATCAAAAGACTCAAAAGGGTGGATTTGCCGGAGCCGGAGGCACCGACGATGGCGTACTTTTTGCCCGGTTCAAAGGTGGCATCCACCTGACGGAGCGCCTGCTTTTCGCCGTCGTAGGAGAAGGAGACGTTCTTTACGCAGATTCCCTCGGTCAAGGGAATGGAGAGGGAAGCACCCTCCTCCCGCGTGCTTTGCTCCAGCGCATCCGCCAGCTTGCGGATCAGCCCTTGGGAGGCGCGGTATTCGGCAAAGTAGCGGGGCAAGGTTCCTACAGGCCCCACCACGCAGTTCATCAGATTGACGAAGGCGATCACCACGCCGCCCGAAACGCCGTAACCGGCAAGTGCCATCCACGCACCCACAAGAAAAACGCCCATTTGCGCCGTTGCTCCGGCCACGTTACCAAGGCCGGAAACCAGCGTCTGCATCTTGCGCCGTCGAATGTTCGCCCGGGTAACGTCCGCCACCCGCTGGGAGAACATTTCGCACATTTCCTCTTCCGCCTGGAAGGACTTCACCACGGAGAAACCGTTCAGCGCATCCTTTAAGGAGGAGACGTAGCTTTCGTTTTTCTCGGACAGGGTACGCTCTGCCTCCTCCACCCGGTTTCCTGCCAGAAGGGAAGCCACCACGGGAATCAGCGTAAGGGCAATGCCGATGCCGGTCAGCATGGGGCTGTACCAAAGCATCAGTCCCAGCGCTCCCGCAAAGGCGCAGAGATCGCCGATAATATTGAATATGTTGCTGAGGTAATTGGTTTCAACGGCGTTTACGTCATTGCTGAGGGCAGAGATGTAAAGAGAGGTGTTCTCACCGGAGAAGGCGGAAATGTTCTTTTTTGAGAGTCGACGGAACACCAGCGACTTGTACCGCCCCACTCCGCGAGCCGTAAAGGCCGGGATGGAATGATAGCAAAGAACGAAGGAGAAGGCAAACAGCGCCAGCGCCCCAACGGTCAGATACAAAATATCCAAAAGCGGCATGGCTCCCTCCACCCCCATGGAGGCGTCAATTAGAAGCTGCATCACGTAGGAGACCAGCACGTTCGAGACACTTTGGAGCAGAGTCGCCAAAATTCCCACGGAAAAAGCGCCCCAGTTGCGGCGAAAGAAGGCGGTGTTGTAGATGCGGTATCGATTCTTATTGGTTTTTGTTTTCATGCAGTATTTCCTCCCATAGCGGCGCAAGGCACGCACCGGCCCTGCCCTCGGTAATAAATTGCTCAATGGAATCCATCGCGGTCTTTCCTAAATCGTCGTAGCCCATCTCGGAGCCATCGCCGTAGTAGTAGGTCAACCCCACGTTAACGTGATATTCCGGCGCACGGTCAAAGGCCTCGGCCCGTGTCTTGGCATCCCGCAGACGGGTAAGCGCCTCCTCCCGATTGCCACGCGCCATGGAGAGGGCGGCCAGAACCGTGTAGGCGCGGACGTTTGCCTTGTCGATGATGGTAGTTACACCGGGCACCCGTAGCTCATCCGAGAGGGAAAGTGCCCAACGGATCAAGGATTCGGCCCGATCCAGCTCCTTAGATACCAGATAGACGTTGGCAAAGCCGCATGCCGTTCCGAACATGGTGGCGTAGCTGTTATACAGCGCGGCGGACAGATAGGGAAGCGCCTCCGCCTCCCGTCCCTCACGCAGAGAGAGCAGGGTTCCAATGGGCTGATCGTTGATGCCGGCTACGTTGTTTTCCTGCATCAGTGCAATGGCGCGGTCCAGATCGCCCAAGTGGTAGTAACAGGAGGCAATGGCGTTTTTGATCCGTTCCAGCGTCAGCTGACGGTTTTCGTTCTGATCCATCAGCGCCAGCGCCCGCCGGTACAAATCAATGGCACGGGTGGCATGGGGCTCATTCTGGGAGGTCATGGAAATAAAGTACAGCTCAGCCGCGGCAAATACCACGTCGAAGGCCGCCGGATACTTCCGTAAGGCCTCCTCCGCATAGACGATGCCCTCGTCAAAGGTTCGGGCATGGACGTGGTCCCATATTTTCTCCGCCGCGCGTCCCATGCCGTTTTTCTCCCAGCCATAGCCCAGCAGAACGTCCACCGAAGAATCAAAGAAGGCGGCAAGCTCCGTCAGCATGGGCACCTCCGGGATGGAATGTCCGTTTTCCCATTTATAAACCGCTCCCGCGGTCACGCCAAGAGCCTCGGCCAGCTGTTCCTGGGTCAGCCCCCGCTCCCGGCGAAAGCGTTTAATGTTTTCAGCAATTTTCAGTTCCATAAGCCACCTCGGTATGTTTTGTCCTTATTATACCATTGGTGTGGATACTTTTCCACCCACCGTATGTATAAAAATTGCCTGTTTTTTTCTACCTGCCGTCATTGTAGCACGTCGCCTCGGCCAAAAGAACGGAGCATTGGTTGAAAAAACTCCCCCATTGGTTGCTTTTCCCCTCAACCAACAGGGGGAGTTTCTTATTTTAGTCCATAATGTGCCCGGACGGAGTCCGTTGCAATCACCTTTCCGCGTACGTGAATGCTTTCTACTACTTCAAACAGCATTTCCTCGTCGCAGTTTTCCGCAATTTTAAGCAGACCGTATCCGGTCAACGACATGCGCTGACCTTCGGCATGCATTTCCTCCAGCTCCTTGGCGGTAATTCCGTATATGCCCAAAAACCACCCGTGCTCCTTGCTTGTGCTCTTTGTGTTTTTTTCAATCAGACGCTCCACCGTTGCACGCTGACTCTCCAGCGCCGTACGCAGGGCGTGGTTAATAAAATCACTCCGATTGGAGTAGTAGCCGTTATCCACCAAAAGATCGATCTCCGACAGGGTAGCCGTATTGATGTTAACGGAAACCTTTTCGCTCAAATTCTCATTCGTCATGGAAGGTTTTCCTTTCTGTATGATATATATGCTCTATATGGAGCATATATATCATACCACAAGTGAGATCGTCGTGTCAATAGGAAAACAGGAACAGAGAATTGGTTCGAAGCCCGGGTGTTTTTGGGAGCAAATAGAAAAAGCCCACGTTGCGTCTATAGAAACGCAACGCGGGCAAAAGAAAATTTTGCTTAGTCGTTTTTGACGTGAACGTCCAACTGATTGAAGGGGATTTCAATACCCTCTTTATCAAAGGCAGACTTAACGCTTTCCAACAGATCGAAGTGCACGGTCCAGTAATCGCTGCTTTTTACCCATACGCGAGTAACAATGTCGATGGAGCTGGCACTGTGAGCCGATACACGAACCATGATCGCTTGATCCTTGAGAACCAAGGGATGCTCCTCGCAGATCTTGGAGATAATTGCCTTCGCCTTTTCAAAGTCGTTGGAGTAGGAGATGGAGAAGGTATTGTCCACGCGGCGGATATCCTTTTCAGAGTAGTTCACGATAGAACCGCTGGAAAGAGCGCCGTTGGGAAGATATACAACCTTGTTGTCGGGAGTGAGGAGGCGGGTGCAGGTAATGTGGATATCCTCTACCGTTCCGGAGTATCCTTGTGCCTCAATGAAATCGTCAACACGGAAGGGTCTGGTGAGAATGATCAGTACGCCGCCGGCCAGATTTCCGAGAGCTCCGTTCATTGCAAGGCCTACGCAAGCACCGAAGGAGACAAGCAGAGCGGCTAGACCGCTGGTGTCAATACCCACATAGCCAATCAGGCATACAGCAATTACTACCTTGAGCCCAAGCTTGAATATGTATCCGATAACACGTGCAAGTGTCTTGTCTACCTTCTCCTTGTCGCCCAATTTTTCAATTTTTCTGCCGATCTTATTGACGATCTTAAAAGAAATAAAAAGAACAACAAGGGCAATCAAAAGCTTAAGGCCGGATGAGGTTGTCCAGGATATGATAGAGTTTACAATGCTCTGAAGGGTTTCTTTCCAATCCATTTTTTAGGACCTTCTTTCTTCAAAATTTACACTAATATTTTAACACAACTGAATATGCTCGTCAAGGTTTTTTTGAGGGGGCTTGGAGTCTTATGAAGATGGCAAGTTTATATGGTTTCAAATTGGCTGTGATATAAGGTAAAATAGAAGCCGCCGGCGCGGAGGAGCTCCTCATGCTTGCCCTGCTCGATGATGTTTCCGTCCTTCATTACAAGAATGCAATCCGCATCCCGGACGGTGGACAGGCGGTGCGCCACGATAAAGCTGGTGCGTCCCTCCATCAGGCGGGCAAAGGCATCCTGAATTTTTCGCTCCGTGCGGGTATCGATGGAGGAGGTAGCCTCATCCAGAATCAGCATGGGCGGGCGGCAGAGCATCACGCGGGCAATGCAAAGAAGCTGCTTTTGTCCTTGGGACAGACCCTCCCCGGACTCGGCAATCACCGTGTCGTAGCCTTGGGGCAAGCGCTTGATAAAGCTGTGGGCGTGGGCGGCCTTGGCCGCCGCCATAATTTCCTCGTCGGTGGCATCCGGCCGTCCGACGGCGATGTTGTCACGGATGGTGCCATCCATGAGCCACGTATCCTGTAGCACCATTCCGTAGGAGGAGCGTAGGCTGTGCCGGGTCAGATTGCGGATGTCGTAGCCGTCCACGGAGATGGAGCCGTCCTTTACGTCATAGAATCGCATCAAAAGATTGATCAGCGTGGTCTTGCCACAGCCCGTCGGGCCAACGATGGCAATTCTCTGTCCGGGGGTAACGGAGAGGGAAAGATCCTCAATCAGCTTTTGCTCCGGCGTGTAGGCAAAGCGCACGTTTTCCATCTGAATGGCACCGGCCGTCTCCCCAAGCACGTGGGCGTCGGCCGCCTCCGGGGTCTGGGGCTCTTCCTCGATCAGCTCAAAAATGCGGGCGGCGCAGGCAAGCGCGTTCTGGAACTCGGCAATTACGCCGGAAATTTCGTTAAAGGGCTTGGTGTATTGGTTGGCGTAGGTCAGCAGGCAGGAAAGGCCGCCCACCGTCAGCGCCACACCGCCCCATCCCTCGGGGCGAATCACGCAAAAGGCGCCGCAAAGGGCAACCGCCGCGTAAACCAGGCTGTTTACAAATCGGGTGCAGGGATTGGTAAGGGAGGAGAAGAAAATGGCCTTCAGGGAGGTTTTGGTCAGCGCTTCGTTCAGGTGATCGAACTCTTTCTTCGATTCATCCTCCCGGGCAAAGGCGCGAACCACCTTCTGGTTGCCCACCATTTCGTCAATATAGGCGGTCTGCTCGCCCCGGGCCTTGGCCTGGGCAGAGAACAGATGGTGGGTGTTTTTGGCAATAAACCGTGCCACGAACAGGGAAAGGGGCGTCATAACCACTACAACCGCCGCAATAATGGGCTGGAGGCGAAGCATAAAGAACAGGGTGCCTACAATGGTAAGAATGCCGGTAAAGAGCTGGGTAAAGCCAAGGAGCAGACCGTCGGCAAACTGATCCACGTCCGCGATCACCCGGCTGACGATACCGCCGGTGGGATGGCTGTCCAGATAACTGAGGGGCAGAATTTCAATTTTGCGGAAGGCCTCCTTCCGCACGTCGCGCACCACCTGATAGGTGATCTTGTTGTTCACCGCATTCATAACCCATTGGAGCACGGCCGTAGCGGCAATGACCGCGGCGGCCACCGCAAAAATGGCACCGATGCCGGCAAAGTCGACCTGTCCTTCGCCTACGATCAAATCGATGGCATCACCGATCAGAATGGGCAAATACAGGGACAAGGCCACGGAGGCGGCGGCAAACAAAACGGAAATAGCAATCAGAACGCCGTAGCGGCGAATGTAACGGAGAATTTTCCGGAGGGTTCCGGCGGGCTTTTTCGTGTGCTTCATACCTGCGCGTCCTCCTTTTTGAATTGAGATTCGTAAATTTCACGGTAGGTGGGGCAACCCTCAAGCAGTTCCTCGTGGCGACCCATGCCCACCACCTCGCCGTCATCCAGAACGACGATCCGGTCCGCGTGCATAATGGAGGCCGTGCGCTGAGAAACGATGAACACGGTGGTTCCGGGTAAGCTCTCCTTCAGCGCCCGTCGGAGGGCGGCGTCCGTTGCGTAGTCGAGCGCAGAGGCACTGTCGTCCAGAATCAGAATGTCCGGGTTCTTGACCAAGGCGCGGGCAATGGTCAATCGCTGGCGCTGGCCGCCCGACAGATTCTTACCGCCCTGCTCGATCTCGTAGTCAAGGCCGCCTTCCTTCTCGGCAACCACGGCCGAGGCCTGAGCGATGGCAAGAGCACGGGTGATCTCCTCGTCGGTGGCATTCTCGTTGCCGTACCGCATATTGTCGCGGATGCTGCCCTTAAAGAGCACCGCCTTCTGGGGCACCACGCCGATCCGTTCTCGGAGGGAATCGGTTTTGTAGTCCTTTACGTTCACGCCGTTTACCAAAAGCTCACCCTCGCTTACGTCATAAAAGCGGGGAATCAGATTCACAAGAGAGGTCTTACCGGAGCCCGTTCCGCCAATGATGCCCACCACCTCACCGTGGCGCACGGAAAGATTTACGGGGTTGAGGGAATTTTCGCCGGCGCCTGCATAGCGTAGGGTGGCACCGCGGAATTCTACCGCCGGCTCACTGCGCTGGTTGCCGTATGTAAGGGAGCCCTCGGCCATGCTGCTCTGCTTCTTCATCACCGCCTCAATGCGGTGACCGCAGGCCACGGCCTTGGTAATGCTGATGATCAGATTGGCCATCTTGATCAGCTCCACCAGGATCTGGGACATGTAGTTGTAAAGGGCGATGACCTCACCTTGGGTCAGATCGCCGTGATGTACCTGTAGGGCACCGCGGTGGATCAGAATTAAGGTGGCAAGGTTAATAATGATATAGGTGACCGGATTCATCAGCGCGGAGATGCGTCCGACGAACTTTTGTACGGCGGTCAGCTCCTCGTTTCGGCGGTCAAACTCCTCAATTTCCTCATCCTCCCGGCAAAAGGCGCGGATCACGCGCACACCGGTCAGATTGCGGCGGGTCATGCCAAGAACGCGATCCAGCTTGCCCTGCACCTTCTTATAAAGAGGAATGCTGGCCAGCATAATACCAAAGACCACAAGGCAGAGCAGGGGAATGGTCACCGCAAAGGTAACCGCCGCCGATCCGTCTACCGTAAAGGCCATGATCATGGCGCCAAATACCACGAAGGGGGAGCGAAGGAGCAAGCGCAGGGTCAGATTGATGCCCGATTGCACCTGATTTACGTCACTGGTCATACGGGTGATCAGCGTGGAGGTGCCCACCGTGTCCAGCTCCGTGTAGGAGAGGGTGCCGATGTGGGCAAACAGCGAGCCGCGGATGTTCTTTGCCACACCCGTGGCGGCCTTGGCGGCAAAATACTGAGCGGTTACCGCGCACACAAGGCCGATCACTGCCAGCGCCACCAAAAGCAGGCACATACGCACAATATAGGGCTTGTCCCCGTTTTCAATGCCCACGTCCACGATGGAGGCAATGACCAAGGGGATAAACAGCTCAAAGGAGGCCTCCAGCAGCTTGAACAGCGGCCCGAGGATGCTCTCTTTTTTATAGGATTTCAGATAGGTTAAAAACAGTCCCATGATTTTCTCCCGGTGTTTTTCTGTAGATAGAGTCATCCCATCCATTATATCACAAAAAGCCCCGGAGGGAAAGCCCTTTTCCCGGAGAACTGCAAATAATTCTCCCTCCGTTTTTCGCGAAAAAACGGCCAAAGCCCTTGATAATCAACAGAAAATGTGATACCATACAGGGAGTACGCAAAAAGAAGAAAGAGGGTGTTCCCATGATATTTGGAAAGCACATCAACCGCTATTATGTGAAGTACGCACCGGCGCTTTTGCTGGGTCTCTTTGCACTGATCGTGGTTGATTATTTCCAGCTTAAGGTTCCTGAGCTTTATCAGATGGTCATCAACGGAATGAATCAGGGCTACGTAGTGATCGACGGAGCTCCCGTCACCTTTGACGTGGATTTTCTCTTGGATCACATTTGTCTGCCGCTTATTATTACCATCCTGTTTTTGGTAATCGGCCGCTTCCTTTGGAGAATCTGCTTCTTCGGCTCGGCTATCCGGGTCGAGACGGACGTCCGTAACCGGATGTTTGACCACTGTAAGGATCTGTCCCGCGAGTACTATCAGGTCAACAAGGTGGGCACGCTCATGTCTTTGTTTACCAACGACCTTGAGACCGTGCAGGAGTGCTTCGGCTCCGGTGTGCTCATGTTCTTTGACGCTGCCGTTCTCGGCCTTATGGCCATTTATAAAATGTGGCGCATGGACGACGTCCTTACCTACTTCTCCCTGATCCCCATGATCCTGCTCTTTGTGGTGGGAACCATTGTGGGCAAGGCGGAAATGAAGAAGTGGGAAACCCGTCAGGAGGCCTTCTCCGACCTGTCCGACTTCTCCCAGGAGAGCTTTTCCGGTATTGCCGTGATCAAGGCCTTCGTCAAGGAGACAAAGGAGCTCCTTGCCTTCCGCAAGCTGAACAAAAAGAACGAAAAGGCAAACGTGGACTTTACCAAAATCTCCACGCTTCTTCACATCTTCGTTACCCTGTTTGTAGAGTCTGTTGTTTGCGTTATCCTCGGCTACGGCGGCTATCTGGTCTACTGTGACCGCTTCAATGCCGGCCAGCTGGTGGAGTTCATCGGCTACTTTACCTCCGTTGTATGGCCCATTATGGCCGTATCCCAGCTGATTGAAATGTCCTCCCGCGGCAAGGCCTCCGTTAAGCGAATCAGCGAGCTTCTGGATGCTAAGCAGGACGTAATCGACCGAGGCGAGGTCAAGGAATTGACCGATCCCAAGGGTAAGATCGAGTTCCGCAACCTGACCTTTACCTATCCCGACGGAGAAACTCCCGCCTTAACGAACGTTTCCTTTGTGATCGAGGCCGGCGAGAGCGTGGGCGTAGTCGGCAAGACCGGCTCCGGTAAAACCACCGTCGTAGACCTGATGCTCCGTATGTATAACGTGGAGCGCGGTATGCTCTTTGTGGACGGGGAGGACGTAAACGACCTTTCCATCCGCTCCGTGCGCGCTTCCATGGCCTACGTGCCTCAGGATAACTTCCTGTTTAGCGATACCATTGAAAATAACATCGGCTTCAGCGGCCGCAACATCACTCCCGAGCGCATTGAGGCCGCCGCCAAGTATTCCGACGTACATAAGGACATCACCGAGTTCCGCGACGGCTACAAAACCGTCCTCGGCGAGCGCGGCGTTACCGTTTCCGGCGGACAAAAGCAGAGAATTTCCATTGCCCGCGCCCTCTTAAAGGACGCCCCCGTTCTGATCTTGGACGACTCGGTCTCCGCCGTAGATACCAAAACGGAAAAATCCATTCTCGAAAACCTGCATAATACCCGCCAGGGTAAAACAACCGTTCTCATCGCACACCGTATCTCCACCATTGAAAAGATGGATAAGATCATCTTTGTGGAGGACGGCACCGTCTCCGCCGTCGGTAAGCACGAGGAGCTGTACGCTTCCTCCGCGGAATACCGCCGCATGGTAGACCTGCAAAAGCTGGAGGACGAAGGGGAGGTGGAAGCCCATGCGTGAGTATTATCCTCTTTTGATCGTAGGTGCCGCTCTCGGCATCATCTCCATTGCCTTCATCGTGGCCTACGCCACCATGAAAAATAAAAAGGAAGCCATCGGCTTCGACCGTAACATGAAGGACGGTGAGATCGTTCGCCGCCTGCTGGTTTACGCCAAGCCATACTGGACAAATTTCCTGCTGGTGGGCCTTGTTATGCTGTTCTCCATCGCATACGACATCATCGCCCCCCTCATCACCGGCGAGATCGTAAAAATGGTCAAGGCAGACTTCGAGCTTAGCCGCCTCTTTACGCTGATCGGTATTTATGCCTCCATTCTGATCGTCTCCATGATCTGCTCCTACGTTCAGGCCATCATCCTGCAAAAGACGGGTCAAAAGATCCTTTCCCGCATCCGCGAGGACGTCTTTACCCACATTGAGAGCCTGTCCCACGAGCAGCTGAATCTGATGCCCGTCGGCAAGCTGGTCACCCGTGTAACCAACGATACCAACGCCATCTCCATGATGTTTACCAACATCATCGTCAATCTGGTCAAAAACATGTTCATCATTTTGGGCGTTTTGACTGCGATGCTGTGCGTAAACTATCAGCTCACCTTGATGGTGCTTTGCTTCGTTCCCTTCATCATTCTCTTCACTCTGATCTTCCGTAAGTTCTCCCGCCGGGCTTACCGCCGCGTAAAGGACGGTACGACGGATATCAACACCTACCTCTCCGAGAACCTTTCCGGTATCAAGATCACCCAGATCTTCAACCGGGAGCAGCAAAAGCTGGACGAGTTCGAGGCGAAAAATCAAGCCCTCGGCCGCGCTAAGCACCAGCAGATCTTCGTGTTCGGTATCTTCCGTCCCTTGGTGTATATGCTGTACATTTCCTCCGTCCTGTGCTTGCTTTACATGGGCGGTAAGGGATACATCGATAACGTGTCCTTCCTCGGCCAGACCTTAGCCAGCGAGACCATCGTTACCTTCTATTCCTACATCTCCAAGTTCTTCAACCCCATTCAGAACCTGGCCGAGCAGTTCAACTGGCTCCAGTCCGCCTTCGCCTCCGCTGAGAAGATCTTTACCATTCTCGACATTGAGCCCAAGGTGGTGGACGAGCCCGACGCCATTGAGCTGGATGAGGTCAAGGGAGATATCGAGTTCCGCGACGTATGGTTCTCCTACGTGCCCGACGAGTGGGTGCTGAAGGGTGTTTCCTTCCGGGTCAACGCCAAGGAAACCGTCGCCTTCGTCGGCTCCACCGGCTCCGGCAAGTCCACGATCCTGTCGCTGATCTGCCGCAATTACGACATCCAGAAGGGTCAGATCTTAATCGACGGCATTGATATCCGCAAGATCAAGATCTCCTCTCTCCGCCGCCACTTCGGCCAGATGCTGCAGGATGTATTCCTGTTCTCGGGAACCATCCGCAGTAACATCGTCCTCCGGGAGGAGGACATCTCCGATGAGGAGATCATGGAGGCCTGCCGCTACGTAAACGCCGACTCCTTCATCTGTAAGACGGAAAATGGCCTGGACGAGATCGTGCGGGAGCGGGGTAACAACTTCTCCGCCGGCCAGCGCCAGCTCCTCTCCTTCGCCCGCACCATCATTCATAAGCCCGAGGTCATGATCCTCGACGAGGCCACCGCCAACATCGATACGGAAACGGAGCTTCTGATTCAGGATTCCCTTGAAAAGATGATGAACATCGGCACCATGCTCATCGTAGCCCACCGCCTGTCCACCATCCAGCACGCGGATAACATCATCGTGCTCTCCCAGGGCAAGATTCTGGAGCAGGGCAACCACCACGAGCTCCTTCAGAAAAAGGGTCGTTACTATCAGCTGTATACCCTTCAGTACCATAAGGAACAGCTCAAGGCCAACGCTTAAACACAAAAACCGACGGATTTTTCCCGATCCGTCGGTTTTCTCTTGCAATTAAGGGGAAAAAGCTCTATAATAGAGGGGAAAAGAAGTATGAGAGGAGCAGAAAACACAATGTCCTTGCCCGTCGAAACCGCAAAAACCTACGTGCAGATCTTAAAGGAGGAGCTTTTGGCCGCCATGGGCTGTACCGAGCCCATTGCCATTGCCTATGCCGCCTCCGTTTTGCGTACCACCCTCGCCTGTGAGCCTACTCGCATTGAGGCCGGCCTCAGCGGAAATATTATAAAAAACGTAAAAAGCGTCATCGTGCCCGCCACCGGTGGCCAGCACGGCATTGAGGCGGCCATTGCCGCCGGCGTGGTAGCCAATCGCCCGGACAAGCGGTTGGAGGTGCTTACCACCTTAAGGGAGGAGGACGTACCGAAGATCGCCGCCTTCCGGGAGCGTTGCCCCATTACAGTCTCAGGCCTTGATACCACCTGCTCGTTTGATTTGATCCTCCGGGGCTACGGCGAGACGGGAGAGGCCTGCGTCCACATCCGTAACTACCATACCAACGTCATTTTGGTGGAAAAGAACGGCGAGGACCGCACCGCCGATTATTGGGAGAAGAACGAGGGCTCCAAATACATCCGTAGCAACCGTTCCCTTTTGAACGTAAAGGATATCGTTACCTTTGCCGATGAGGTGGACCTTTCCGAGGTCCGGGAGCTTCTTACCAGCCAGCTTCGGATGAATCTGGCCATTGCTGAGGAGGGCCTCAGCGGAAAATACGGTGCCAACATCGGTAAGATCCTGTACCGGGGCGGGGAAGCCAGCCTGAAGGATCGCGCCCGCGCCTATGCGGCCGCCGGCTCCGACGCCCGTATGAGCGGATGCGAGCTCCCCGTGTGCATTCTGTCCGGTAGCGGCAACCAAGGCATCACCGCTTCTGTGCCCGTGGCCGTTTACGCCAAGGAAATGGGCGCAAGCGAGGACGAAATGCTCCGCGCCCTGTTGGTATCCGACCTGATCACCATTCATCAAAAGGAGGAGATCGGCTGTCTGTCTGCCTATTGCGGTGCCATCAGCGCCGGCTGTGCCGCCGGATGCGGCATCACGTATCTGAAGGGCGGCCGCTATTACGAGATCGCCCACGCGCTGGTCAATTCCGTGGCCATCCTCTCCGGTACCGTATGTGACGGCGCCAAGGCCTCCTGTGCCGCCAAGATCGCCATGGCCGTAGAGGCCGGCATCATGGGCTACGAAATGATGCAAGCCGGCAGCCAGTTTTACGGTGGCGACGGTATCATCACCAAAGGCGTGGAAAACACCCTCCGCAACATCGGCAAGCTGGCCCGCAACGGCATGGGCGAAACGGATAAAGAAATCATCCGCATCATGCTGGAATAACCGAACAAAAAGCAACAGCCTTTTCAGGCTGTTGCTTTTTTTATCTATAAAACTACTTTTTCGGAACGATCAGGCCGTAGCCGCCGTCGGCGCGGTTGTATACCACGCAGGTCTCCTCGGTGTGAGAATCCTTGAACACGAAGAACTGGTGACCCAGCAGATTCATCTGCAGGATCGCCTCCTCGGTGGACAGGGGCTTGATGTCAAATTCCTTTACACGGATCATATCAAAGGTCGTTTCTTCCTCTACGTCGGAGGCGGCATACTCGAAGTTTTCCGGGACGAAGGCTCCCTCTCTCAGTCGGCGCTCCAGGCGGGTCTTGTTCTTGCGGATCTGCCGCTCGATGGAGTCCATGCACTGGTCCAGGGCACAGTTAAAGGTTACGTCCTTTTTCTCACTGCGGAAAATGGTGCCGCTGCTTAAGATGGTGATCTCAAGACACTCTTTGTTCTTTTGACGGCTGAACGTAACGGTCGCCGAGGTGTTGTCGGCGAAGAATCGGTCAAACTTGGCAAGCTTCTTCTCGACCAGCTCTTTCAGATCGTTTCTGACGTTCATTTGTCTTCCGACGATTGTTAATTTCATAATTGCACCACCTTTTTGAGTATTTACAAGAGGGGGAATTCCTCCCTTGCAATACCATTATAGCACAGGTTTATGAAAAAATATATAGTTTTTCGGAAATTTTTTCAAAAATTTTGTGTAAAATGCAAACATCAGAACCGGAACACCGCGCGTCCGTCCTCCAAAGCCAGCATAGCGTCAAAGGATTTGCCGTTTTTGGAGATAAATCCCTGGATTTTGGAGGTCACTCCGTTGGTCAGCAAAAGGCGCATATTGGCGGGGGAAATGATGCGGGAGCAGATCACTTGATTGACGCTGAACTTGCAGCCCTTTTCCCGGAAGTTGGAGCATCCGTAGCCGAATTTGGTGCGCACAACGGTGCCTCCGCACAGGGGACAGGTGCCCACCGCTTCTCCAAAGTATCCGATGTCCGTGTCCGTTTCCGGCGGAGCTTCCCTCGGGCGGAACACCTCCCGGATCTCGTTTGCCGCCATGGCCACGCTCTCGTTTACCGTAATTTCGCCGCGGAATACCTTCTTCAAGGCGCGACCCATTTCGGAGGTCTTGTACTTATCCATGCTGATCTGCATACGGGACAGCGACTCGATCAGGTATTTTCCGCCGGGGAGCAGGTGATATACGTCCTTTTTCAAGGCAATGTAGTTGCTCTTGCAGGCGTTGTCGATGATGCCCGTGCGGGTGGCCTCCGTGCCCAGCTCCAAGCCCTCGAAGATGGCGCGGTACTCCTCGTCGTCGTTCTCGCTCTCGGCGGCCTTGTCCTCGCGGAAGGGATTTTTCAGATAATTGTTCAAGGTCTCAATGGTGTAGTGCTTGGGCGGCGAGGTCTCTTTTTCCACCGGTACAAAGTTTACCTCCACCCGGTCGCCTTTCACGAGCTTGGGCAGGATCTTGTCCTTTTGGGTAAAGTCGTCGTACTTGGTCCAGCCCGGCTCCAGAATGACGGAGCCCTTCAGGGTAAAGTCCTCAAAGCCATTGGAAATTTTGATCTCCGACTTGGCCGCCACACAGTCCTCGGAGCAGAACACCGCCACAAACCGACGGAAAATGGCGGAGTAGACCTGCTTTTCCCGATCGGTCAGATGGTTGGGGTTGGGAATCTTGTAGGTGGGGGTCAGAGCCGAGTGGGACTCGATCTTGGCATCGTCAAAGATGGTCTTTTTGTTCTTGAACTCCACAGGGTAGTTCATCTTTTTCACGTTTGCAAGGATGGCCTTTACCTTATCCTGCTCTGCCGTGGCAAGATACTCGGAGTTGGTACGGGGATAGGTCACAAAGCCGTCCTCATACAGCTTTTGCACCGTGGAGAGGCTGTCGTCCATGGACATTTTATACTTTTTACCAAGGAAATTTTGCAGCTTGGACAGGGAAAAGAGCTTTCCGGGGGCAAGGGTCTCCTTTTTGCTCTTAACGGAGGTAACCACCGTATCCGCACCGTTGTACTTGGCGCAAAGCGCCCGGGCGGCCTCGATCTGATCCTTGTTGAATTTCTGCTTGGAGCTCAGCTCGATCTTCTCGCCCTTGGTCTCCGCCGAGGAGGCAATGGCGTAGTATTTTTCCGGCACAAAGTGCTCAATGGACATATCCCGGTCGTAGATGGCCTTGACGATGGGCACGATCACGCGACCCACGCGGAGAAGCGAACCGGAGCGCAGAGTTGCATATCGGGTCAGATTCACTCCGTACAGCCAGTCAATGTAGGTTCGGGCAAAGCCCTCGTTTGCCAAATTGTCGTACTCGGCCTCGTCCTTCATCTCGGCAAAGGCCTTCTGAATGGTCTCCGGGGTCTGGTCGGGCATCCAAAGGCGGGTCAGCCGCTTTTTGCCCGTCAGCGCGTGGGAGATACAAAGCCGCACGATGATCTCACCCTCCCGGTCGGAGTCTCCTGCGTTTACAATGGTGTCCACGTCCGGACGGTTGCACAGCGCCTTGATGGTCTCAAATTGCTTGATCACCCCGGCATCGGGCTTTTTGTCTGCCCCCTTGCGCAAATTGAAGCGGAAGGTGGAGGGGAAGCAGGGAATGTTCTCAAGGGACCACCGTCCGGTGGAGGAGGGAGCATAGTCCTCAACGTCGCAGAGGGAAAACAGATGGCCAAAGGCCCACGTAACGATGTAGCTTCCACCCTCAAAGTATCCATCCCGACGGGAAAGCTTGACGGAGGCAAAGGACTGAATGCCCGCCACGATATTTCGTGCCAGACTGGGCTTTTCCGCAATGACAAGATACATGACAATCTCCTATCCTTTCAGTTTTCGCCCGCCTTTTTCAAAAGGCGGCGCGGGTTCAGGGCGCGGAGCCCCGAGAAACGGCATTTCTTTTTTTGCTAAGCTTTTTCTTTGTGCCTGTTGCATCAAAGAAAAAAGCGTCCTGCATATATTGTGCACAAATGGCAATGCCGCTTATAAAAAACACAATTCATTGTAAAGGCGGGAACCCGCCCTCACAATGAATTGCCATGGGTCATGATTTAATCAAAGTAACCGAGACGGTAAAGGAGCTCGGCAATGAGCACCGCGCCGCCGGCCGCACCGCGAAGGGTGTTGTGGGAAAGACCCACAAACTTGTAGTCAAAGAGTGTGTCGGGACGAAGGCGACCAACCGTTACGCCCATACCGCCGTAAATGTCGCGGTCGAGCGCCGCCTGAGGACGGTTGTCTTCCTCAAAGTAGGTAATGAACTGCTCGGGTGCATGGGGCAACTCAAGCAGCTGGGGCTTGCCGCGGAAGGCCGCCCACTCCGCGCGGATCTCCTGCTCGGTGGGAGTGCGCTCGAAGGAAACGAAGATGGCCGCAGTATGGCCGTCGGTCACGGGCACGCGGATGCACTGGGTGGTAATGAGGGGAGCGTCCGCCTTAACGATCTCGCCGTCCTCCACCTTACCCCAGATCTTCAGGGGCTCCTGCTCGCTCTTTTCTTCCTCGCCGCCGATGTAGGGGATCACGTTGTCGACCATCTCGGGCCATTCCTTAAAGGTCTTGCCCGCGCCGGAGATGGCCTGGTAGGTGGTGGCAACCACCTGCTTGATGCCGAACTTGCGAAGGGGGGTCAGGGCAGGAACGTAGCTCTGGATGGAGCAGTTGGGCTTAACGGCAATAAAGCCGCGCTTGGTGCCCAGACGCTTACGCTGAGCGGCGATGACCTCCAGATGGTCGTCGTTGATCTCCGGAATCACCATGGGAACGTCGGGGGTCCAACGGTGTGCGGAGTTGTTGGATACAACGGGGATCTCGGCCTTGGCATACGCCTCCTCAAGAGCCTTGATCTCGTCTTTCTTCATGTCAACGGCGCAGAACACGAACTGAACGAGCTCTGCCATTTTATCAATTTCCGCTGCATCGATCACCGTCATAGCGGCAATGGCCTCGGGGATGGGAGTCTTCATCTTCCAGCGTCCGTCCACAGCCTCGGCGTAGGTACGACCGGCCGAGCGCTTGCTGGCCGCCAGCGCCGTAATCTCAAAGTAAGGATGATCTGCAAGCAGGGTAATGAATCTCTGGCCAACCATACCGGTAGCGCCAACGATTCCGACTTTCATTTTTTCTCTCATAATATATGACCGCCTTTGGTATAAGAATTTACTCATATAATGTAGTATTTTAGCACAAAACTCTCCGTCTGTCAATGGCAAATTGCAAAATAGGTCGCCATATAATTTGGGCAAAACGCACAAAGCCTCAATGGGACCTTTGCCGGTCATGCGAGGGCTGTGCCGGAGAATTTTCGGTACGCACGCAGGAAGTGACGCGGAAGCTTTTATTTCGCTTCAGTTCATAATATGTTTTCGTTTGCTTCCTTGACAGGGGCAATTTTTTAAGCTATAATAAAGTGGGTATTTTTTGGGAAACGGAGGATCTCCTATGCGTAAGATTGGTATTATCGGCGCCGGTGCGGCCGGCCTTATGGCGGCTTCCTGGGCGGCTCTTTACGGTGCGGAGGTCACTCTGTTTGAGAAAAACGACCGCCCCGGCAAAAAGCTCCGCATCACGGGCAAGGGACGCTGCAACGTAACCAACGCCTGCGACGTGCCGGAGTTTATGAAAAACGTAGTTGCCAACCCCAAGTTCCTCTACGCGGCTCTCAGCGGCTTTACCCCAGAGGATACCGTCAAGTTCTTTGAGGAGCGCGGCGTTCCCCTCAAGGTGGAGCGTGGTCGACGGGTCTTTCCCGTGTCCGATAAGGCGGACGATATCGTGCGCGCCCTTTGGAGCTCTGCCTTAGAGCTTGGCTGTGTGATCCGCACGGAAAAGGTCAAGGAGATTTTACGTGAGGATGGCCGTGTGACCGGCCTACGCACGGGCAGGGGAGACTATTCCTTTGATGCCGTGATCCTTTGCACCGGCGGCAATTCCTATCAGTCCACCGGCTCCGACGGCGACGGCTACCGCTTTGCCCGCAGTCTCGGCATCCGGGTCACCCCTCTGATCCCCTCTCTTGTCCCCATGGTCACAGAGGAGGATACTGCTCCCTTGATGGGCCTTTCCTTAAAGAACGTCTCCCTCAAGGTAAAGCACCGAGAAAGTGGAAAGACCGTGTTCATGGAGCAGGGTGAAATGCTCTTCACTCACTTCGGCGTCAGCGGCCCCATGGTGCTCAGCGCCTCCGCCCACATTCATGACATCATTCCCGGTCGGTACGGGATCGCCGTGGATCTGAAGCCCGCCCTCAGCGAGGCCGAGCTGGATCGACGGATCCTCTCCGACTTTGAAAAGTATAAAAACAAGGACTTTATTAACGCCTTGGGCGACCTGCTTCCTCAAAAGCTGATCCCCTATATCGTAGCCCGTTCCGGCATCCCGGAGCGCGGAAAGGTCAACGAAATCACCAAAGAACAGCGTCATGGCTTGGTTGCTTTGATGAAGGGACTTACCTTCACCCTGAAGGGCCTCCGTCCCATTGACGAGGCCATTGTCACCTCCGGCGGCATCGCCGTCAGCGAGGTCAACCCCTCCACCATGGAGTCTAAAACGGTCAAGGATCTCTACTTTGCCGGCGAGGTTCTGGACGTGGACGCCTATACCGGTGGCTACAATCTGCAAATTGCCTTTTCCACCGGCGTTCTGGCCGCCCAGCATGCGGCCATGGAAGAATATGACTGAGAAAATGGAGATAATTATGGAAAAAATCCGTATTGCCTTAGACGGCCCCAGCGGCGCAGGTAAAAGCTCCCTGGCCAAGGCCATTGCAAAGAATATGGGAATTGTATATGTGGATACCGGCGCACTTTACCGTAGCATCGGCCTTTACGTAAACCGACAGGGTATTGATCCCCACAGCCCGGAGGCGGTTGCCGCCTGCCTGCCCGACATCGCTCTCTCCCTTGCCTTTAACGAGCAGGGTCAGCGCGTTATTTTAAACGGAGAGGACGTCAGCGACAAGATCCGCACGCCGGAAATGTCCATGTATGCCTCCGCTGTGTCCGCCATTCCGGCGGTGCGCGCCTTCCTTCTGGAGACCCAGCGTGCCATTACCCGTACCAGCTCCGTTATTATGGACGGACGGGATATCGGTACCGTTATCATTCCGGATGCCGAGGTAAAGATCTTCCTTGTGGCCTCTCCCGAGGCAAGAGCCAAGCGCCGCTACGCGGAGCTATTGGCCAAGGGCGAGACCTGCACCTATGAGGAGGTCCTTTCCGACATGATCCAGAGGGATAAAAACGACAGCGGACGCGCCATCGCTCCCGCCATCCCCGCTGAGGACGCCGTATTCCTTGACAACTCCGATCTGACCTTTGATGAAACTGTGGAGGCGGCCCTTGCCATGATCCGCGAAAAAACCGAAGGTTAAGAGGGAAGTATCATGAAGCTGTATCGTTTTTTGCACGCCGTTCTCGGTGGAATTTTAAGATTTCTGTTCCGAGTTCGCGTCTGTAATGGGGAAAAAGAGCCGAAAGAGGGCCACTATCTTGTGTGCTCCAATCACACAGGCCTGTCAGACCCTATTATTCTGGCCGTGGCACTTCGCCACCAGAAGGTGCATTTCATGGCCAAAAAGGAGCTGTTCAAGGTTCCCTTGGTAGCCTCCTTCTTCCGCGCCATCGGCGCGTTTCCCGTGGACCGTAAGGGCTCGAGCGTGGCCGCCATCAAGACCGCCATCACCGAGCTGAAGGGCGGGAGCAGCGTCAGTATGTTTCCTCAGGGCACCCGCCATCCCTACGTAGATCCCCGCACCACCGAGGTAAAAAGCGGCGCGGGACTGATCGCTTACCGCTCCGGATGCGACGTTTTGCCCATCTACATTAAAACCAAAAAGAACAAGACCGGTCTCTTCCGCCGTACCGAGTGCATCATCGGCGATGTGATCAAAAACGAGGAGCTGGGCTTTGAAAAGGGTGGCACCGAGGAATACGATGCCGCCGCACAAACGATTTTTGACCGCATTTGCGCCTTAGGAGAAAATCACCATGGCTGAGATCGTAATGGCAAAAAACGCCGGCTTTTGCTTCGGCGTCCGCCGCGCCACGGAAACAGTGGAGCGGCTTCTCGCAACCCGCAAGGGCGCAGGGCAGTATACCTGCATCCTCGGCAAGCTGATCCATAACCCCGGCTATAACGCTTTCTTGGCGGAGCAGGGCGCGAAGATCATCGGCGAGCAGGAGATCGACGGTTATTTTGACCTGGCGCAAAAGGGCGCAGACGTATGCATCGTCATCCGCACTCACGGCATCGTCCGTCCGGTGGAGGAAAAGCTGAAGCAGTACGCCGCCGCGTGTCCCCGGTTTACCTATTGCGACTGTACCTGCCCGTACGTCAAAAAGATCCACAAGATCGCCGCGGACCACGCAGAGCCCACCGACGGCTTCCTTCTGATCGGCGCGCCTGATCACCCGGAGGTGCTCTCCATCATGAGCTACGCCGGAGAAAACAGCGTGGTTTGCGAGAACGCAGAGCAGCTGGAATCCATTCTTTTGGAAAAAAAGGAAACGTTTGATGGTTGCATGACTCTCCACATGGCTGCACAGACCACGCAAAAGCTTTCCGAGTGGAAAAAATGTCAGAAAATTATCAAAAAGGTATATACAAATTCAAAAATTTTTGATACAATATGTGGTGTGACTGAAAACAGGCAGACGGAAGCGGAATCCATCTCCGCCGCATCGGACGGTATGATCGTCATCGGCGGCCGGGATAGCTCCAATACCGGAAAGCTGTTTGAGGTATGCAAAAAGCACTGTCCCCATACCACCCTCTGGGTGGAGGATGCCTCTGAAATTGACCGGAGCGTTCTGGCGCAGTGCACTAAAATTGGAATAACTGCCGGGGCATCGACTCCGGACAGGATAATAGAGGAGGTAAAAAAAACCATGACTGAGCAAGAAAACTTTGCCCAATTGCTTGAATCGTCAATGAAAACTTTAAATACAGGAGATACGGTAGTCGGCGTTGTTACATATGTGTCCAACAACGAGATCCATCTTGACCTTGGTGCCAAGGCAACCGGTGTTATCACATACGACCAGATCACCGATGATCCTTCTGTAAAGCTGACTGAGATGTTCAAGCTGGGCGACGAGGTTGAGGGATTCGTTATTAAGGTAAGTGACCTTGACGGTATCGCAACCCTTTCCAAGAAGCGTGTAGACGCAGACAAGAACCGTGAAAAGGTTCTTGCAACCGTAGACAGCGGTGAGACCCTTGAGGGTAAGGTAATCGAGGCTGTACGCGGCGGTGTTATCGTATCCGTTGACTCCGTACACGTATTCGTTCCCGCATCCATGACCGGTGTTCCCAAGGACGGCGATCTCCACTCCATCGTAGGCACCAACCAGAAGATCAAGGTGATTGAGGTTAAGGGCAACCGTGCATACGGTTCCATCCGTGCCGTACAGAGAGAAGAGCGCAAGGCGAAGGAAGCTGCATTCTGGGCTGAGATCGAAGAGGGCAAGGTATACGAGGGACCCGTTAAGAGCCTTACTTCTTACGGTGCATTCGTTGACCTTGGCGGCGTAGACGGTATGGTTCACGTATCCGAGCTCTCCTGGAAGAGAATTAAGAACCCTGCAGAGGTTGTTAAGGTTGGCGACGTGATCCGCGTATTCGTTAAGTCTGTTGACAAGGAAGCAAAGAGAATTTCTCTTGGCTACAAGACTGAGGACACCGATCCTTGGTTCATCTTCAACAACCAGTATCAGATCGGCGACGTAGCAAACGTTAAGATCGTAAGCATCATGCCCTTCGGTGCATTTGCAGAGATCGTAGACGGTGTAGACGGCCTGATCCACATCAGCCAGATCGCAGACCGCAAGCTTGGCACTCCTGCCGAGGTACTTGAGGTTGGCCAGATGGTTGACGCGAAGATCGTTGACATCAACAACGAGACCAAGAAGGTAAGCCTTTCCATCCGCGCTCTCCTTGAGACCGAAGAAGAGGTTGAGGTAGAGATCGTAGAGGAAGCTGCTGAAGAAGTAGCAGACGCTGAATAATTAAAAAAGAGAAGGATTCCGAGTAAATCGGAATCCTTTTTTTAATCCAGTTCAATAAGCTCTTTTAGAAGCGCTTGTGTGGAGAGGCGTGCTTTTTGACGTTTTTGAATATGGCGTGTTTGCTTTGGGGTGTAGCGATACTGATAGCAATTATGGCATACAAATAATTCTGTTTTTAGAAGGGAACCAAAGCTTTGCTCAGGATAAAGCATATGTATCGTTTCCATATCCACCCGGAGGGTATCCTCATCAAATTTGAGGATAACAGGCTTTTTAACAAGCTCAGCTCCACAAAAGGGGCAGGATGTTCTTTTCCACCGCAAAAGGAATCGATCCCATTTATGCAGTGCCGTAGGAGTGGAAAGGGAGAGATCTTCAGCCAGATTGATCCATACGTCAACACAGATGCCCTTGCTTTCCCAATGCTTCACCATACTGTCAATGCAGGAAAGAAGGATTGTTTGAAAGTTGGGGTCTCCGTTAAACACGTGCGGAAACCGATCGATCAGTATTGTCAATCCGGTAAAGGACAGCCATTCAAGATCGCAAAGGCATTCATCCACTGCATCCCAATTGTATCCAAAATAATCCGGAAACCGAAATAGCGTTTTTAAATGATGAAGGGTAGCAATTTCATTTTTGCAGAGGGCACCATTTAAGCAAAAGAGGGAAGAGGTGGAGTCGATTTCCGAGGATAAGCTTTCCGCCATCATTCCGGGCTTGATTGAAATAAAACGAATCCTTTTATGCATACACAAGTCCCCTTTGAGATGATCTGTATTTATTATAGAGAATACAAAAAGGAAAGTCAAGAATGAAGTTAATTCGGATTCGACAGGAAAAGTCTCTTGACACAGGCGGTAAGAATGTGGTATAATAACTTGCAATAAAAAATGGGATATCGTCAAGCGGTAAGACACAGCACTTTGACTGCTGCATTTCGCTGGTTCGAATCCAGCTATCCCAGCCAAGTTGAACCTAATTTGAACCACTCGGTTTGAATTAGGTTTTTCTCTTTTTATTGACTAAATGCTTTTGTGGTATAACGGATTTTAAACAGGGTTTTTGCCCTGTTTTTTCTTTGCTTAAGTGTTTGCTTGAATGTGATAAAAGTCCTTTGAAAGTTGCTTTTATGCCGTGAAAGACGGTTGACAAGAGTGGGGAGTGTGGTAGGCTATTTCAGCCGAAAGGCAAACGAAACCCCTCGGGGTTGATGTCTTGGCTCTTTTACGCCTTACATCCACACTCCCGAGAGGCTCTTGTCAATTGTACCATGGAATAAATGCAACTTTTATTCCTTTCAAATATACATTTCTATTTTGTATCCGAAATCATTTGTATTAGAAAAGCAAAAGCCCTGACTCTTGTCAGGACTTATACTACTATTTGGGGTGTTGAAATAAATCTTTAATGTATCATCATACATTTCAATCTCTTTTATTAGTATTGATACAAATGCTTTAGCTTCTAATTTAAGAGTTTCCTTAAAGTATTCTCTAATATCGCTTTCTGTAAGTGCTATTTCTACTTTTGCATTTTCAATAAGAAGCTCTTTTTCTATATCCTCTAATTTGCTTTCAAGCTCGTGCAATCTTTTGTTAGTGGTATTTGAAATTATACCGTTTTCAATTGCTTTCATAATATTTTCAAGGGATTTTTCAATTTGCTTCTTTTCACTTAAAAGCATTGATAATACAGCATTTTCTCTTGAATTACTTTCTTGTGCTTTCAATATGCCATCAACAATTATATTCATAATTTCAGGCTTGTTCAACTCTGTTTCCAATATTGTAAGTATGAGTGTTTCAAACTCGTTTTTCTTTACAATTGATTTTGTACAGCCATTAGCTCTTTTTCTGCCAAAGCATTTATAGTAATGACAGGTTTTGCCAGACCTTGCTGTGCCTGTTTCGGCTGTAACTGTACTACCACAGTAGCCACATTTTAATTTATGACGGAGTAAATAGTCAATCTTTTCACTTTTTGTTCCGTATTTGTTTGCTACGATTTTCTTATGCACTCTATCAAATATATTTTGTGGTACAATTCTTGGGTACATATCGGTAAATACTTCATTTTTAAATCTGTATATACCTGAGTATTTTTCGTTTTTAAGCATATTGTAAACGGTGTTTCTTAGAAATTCCTTGCCTTTGTAATATACACCTCTTTCTGTTAAAACCTTGATTATATCTTTTACAGCAACATCGTATGAATATTGCTCATAAATGTATCGTACAATTTCGGCTTCTTCTTCATTTATGACTACCTTTTTATTTACAATTTTGTAGCCATAAAGCAAGTTGCCACCTGTAAAATTGCCTTTTAATCTTGTTTCATTCATGCCTCTTTTTACTTTTTGTGAAAGCTCAGCAGAATAATACTCGGCATATCCTTCAAACATTGATTCCATAATGATAGCTTCAGGTGTATCAGGTAAATATTCTGTTGCAGACCTTAGCTTAACACCATTATCTTTCAATGTTTTCTTATGAATGGCTGTTTCATATTTGTTTCTTGAAAATCTGTCAAATTTGTAAACTAATACATAGTCCCAATTTCCGTTTGAACTGTCCTTTAGCATTTGCTGAAATGCAGGGCGATTGTCATTTGTTCCTGTCATTGCTCTGTCAATATACGTATTAACTATTACTATGTTGTTGCTTTTAGCATAGTCAGTACATACTCTGAGCTGACCTTCAATTGATTGCTCAGTTTGGTTTTCACTTGAATAACGAGCATAAATTACAGCTGTTTTCAACTGATTTGATTGTGATTGATAGCTTTGTTTCATTTTGATTTCTCCTTTAATTAAATTTTTTAATTTGTCTTTCGACAGGAAAAACCAAAAACGGAATTGACAGAGATGTCAACGGGTCCCAAAAAATATTTTGCTCAAATGCCTATTATTTGATAGTCAAATCAAAATATTTTTCCCTTGACAGAAATGGCAATTTCGTTTACACCCACCGGGCGAAAGACAAATTAACACATAGTTTGTTAAGCATAAGCTTTAACCTCATTTCTTTGATTTTTTTATTAGCTCCGTTATTCTTTCTAACAGAGTTAAATATAGCTGACTTTCATTTTTCAAAAGCTCGGCTATGTTTTCTTGCCCAATAGCATCAACTTTAATTTCATTGTTCAATTTTGCACTCCTTTCTAAAAATTCTACTACTATTTTACAACTAAAAGCTCTTCGATACAATATGACGGAATACTGCTTTAACTGTTGATTTTCCCAACTTTTTAGCCATATTCGGCTATTCACTTGTAAATATACAAGCACACGCCTAACTGTCAATACCCTTACAAAACTCCGACTTTTCCCAACTCTTCATAGTTTACTTGTATCAAGACAAGCACACGTCTAATTCTCACACCCTTCTTTTTATTACTGATTTCCCCAACTGTCGCAATATACAGACACCATAACATTGACTTTTTAATAAAAATAGAGTAAATTTATATCAGGTGGTGAGAAAATGAAAAGTATTGAGGAAATACGACAAACCTTACGTAATATTCAAGTGTATTACAGGAATAAAGCTTTATTTGATAATTATTCAAATACCATTTGTAAATACGCATTTTATGACACAATAGCACTTTACGAAAAGCATATTGAAAATGCACCAAAACGATTGCAAGATGTTTACAATGAGCTATACAGACAAGGCAAGGCACAAAAGGTAGTTGCTCTTAAATGGAAAGTAACAGAAAAATACATACAAATACTAAACAAACGATTGATAGTATATTTTCAAGGTGTATTGGTGTGATATTTATATCAAGACAAGCACACGTCTAAAAACGCAACACTTTGTTTTATTACTGATTACCCCAACTAAAAATGGGCTCGCCTGAGCAAAAAAGAAAACTCCCTTTCGAGAGTTAAAATTTGACAACAATGCTGTTTGGCAATAGCGAGAAAGTGGGTGTTTTCGCAAGCGGCTCAGCGCGAAACCCCACTTCGCTCGCCAACGCATTTGTCTTTTTATCTCGTGGGAGCTTTTTGGTTGAGTATTTAGTTTTTTCAGTTCGCTTCGTTTTACAGGGCGTGTGCTTGTCTGCCGAGCGAAGCGAGGCACTTGTATAAGACAAGCACACGCCCTGTTTACACGTTTTTTACTAACATTGACTCAATGTTTTCAAAATCTTACAAACAAGTCATTATGTTAAAGATAGTTTCCATAATGCATATGAACACAAAATTCAAAAATGCAAATAAAATGTTTCAAAACTTGAACATTTATAATTGAATTTATTTTTGATTTATGTTATAATATTTTAAAATATTATTTGGAGTTTTTATAATGGCAGTAAATTACAACAAACTTTGGAAATTGCTCATAGATAAAAATATGACCAAAACCGATTTAAGGTTAAAAGCAGATATTGGAACTGCAACACTTGCGAAACTTGGAAAAAATAAGCCTGTGAGTATGGATGTAATGCTAAGAATTTGTGGTGTATTATCTTGCAATATTGCAGACATTATGGATGTAATTCCAGAGGGAGAGGTACAATGAAGAATTTAACATATATTTCTCTTTTTAGCAGTGCAGGAGTAGGTTGCTATGGCTTTAAAAACGCGGGATTCGATTGCGTTGCTACTTGTGAATTAATATCTCAGAGAATGGATGTCCAAAAAGCCAATTCAAAATGTAAATATGATAGTGGATATATAGTAGGGGATATTACCTCAGACAATATTAAAAGCAAACTGTATAACGAAATTGACTTTTGGAACAAACACGAAGGCATAGCAGACATAGATGTCATTGTTGCTACTCCTCCTTGTCAAGGAATGAGCACAGCAAACTATAAAAAAGGTGATGAAACCAAAAGAAATTCATTAGTAGTAGAAGCAATTTCAATTATAAACCGAGTTAAACCTAAAGTGTTTGTATTTGAAAATGTTTCTGCGTTTCTAAAAACTATTTGCACGGATTTAAACGGAAACGCTGTAACCATCAATGATTGTATTACTAACAATTTATCAAATGATTATTACATATATTCAAATGTAATAAATTTCAAAGACTATGGTGTTCCATCCAGTAGACCACGAACGATAGTAATTGGCACAAGAAAAGATTTGATTAATATAAGTCCTTTAAACATTTTCCCAGTAAAAACAAAGGAAATCACTGTAAGGCAAACAATTTCCGACCTGCCTTCTTTAAAATTCGGTGAAATCTCTGAATCCGACATTTATCATATGTTTAGAGAGTATCCTCAATATATGGAAGAATGGATTAGTCATATCAAAGAGGGCGAAAGTGCTTTTAGCAATGAAGAACAATATCGACCTTACAAAATAGTAAACGGAAAAAGAGAGATATTAAAGGGTGCCTATATGGGCAATAAATTTAGACGTTTACTATGGGATAAGCCCTGTCCTTGTATTGCCACAAGAAACGACCAATTAGCAAGTCAAAGCACTATTCATCCTGTTGACAATAGAGTTTTAAGCATTAGAGAATTAATGCGATTGATGACTATTCCAGACGATTTTAAATGGACAACAGAAAATATAGATTCTTTCACAACACTGAGCCAAAAGAAAGCTTTTTTGAAGAGAAACGAATTAAATATTAGACGTTGCATTGGCGAAGCTGTTCCAACTCATATTATGTTTTCAATAGCTTCAAGAATAAAAACCATTTTAGAATTTCAAAACTTTGTTGATTGTTATTATAAGAACAAAGAACTTGCTTTGAAATCTTTTGCACGAAATTTTTATATTGATACATTTATAGCAGAACAGAACTTGACTAATGCCAAAGGTACAGGTTCGTATTACACACCACAATCTGTAGTTTTTGAAGCACTTTCCTCATATAAATATGAGGAAGGACAAAGGCTTAGTGTTCTTGAGCCTTCCGTGGGACTGGGTGCGTTTTTACCACAATTATTTGTATTGTTGCAAGATTGTTCAGTAGTTAATTTAGACCTATGCGATATAGACGAAAAAACAATATTCAATTTAAAATCATACTTAGAAACATTAGACTATCCCACTGAAATATTCAAGCTAAATTTCATATGTGATGATTTTCTGCTTACTACAAAGATAAAGTCAAAATACGATTTAATAATTTCAAATCCACCATTCGTTAATGCAGAAAAAAACGAGTTAAAGATTTACAGAAAAAACTCGAAAATGAACAAGACAAAAAACACATTTGCCTTTTTTCTAAAAAAGTTTTTTGATTTATCGGATGAAATAATTACTATTTTACCAAAAAGCTTTCTTATGGCTTCTGAATATGATGATGTAAGAAATGATGCTGAAAAATATAATTTAGTAAAAATAGTCGATTTTGGAGTTAAGTATTTTAAAACCGTTTTTGTTGAAATAATTTCTATACATTTCAAAAAGAATTATTTTGGATTGACTCTTGTTGAAAGCAAGTTAACTGATGAAAATTTCACTCATAAGCAAGGGTATATTTTTCACAAAAAATGTTGGTTGATTTATAGAAATGATTGGTTCGATAAATACATTTCTAAGTTGGAATTAGATATCTTCTCTTTCTTTAGAGATAGACAAATGACTAATAAATATTTGTCTAATGAGGGAGATATTAGAGTTTTACGTTCTAAAAACATTTTGGATAATGGAGATATTGTAGAAATCAACGGATACGATAAATATATCAGCAAATCCGTTCTTGAAAATTTTGCTGTATCAAAATTTATCAACCAAGACTGTATAATAATGCCTAATTTTACATACAACACACGTGCTTCTATTCTTCCTAAGAATTGCGTTCCTAATGGTTCAATTGCAATATTGATTCCTAACAAAAAATTACGAAAACAGATAGATTTGAACTATTATGCAACCGATGATTTTAGAAAATATTATGCGATTGTGAAAAACAATGCAAAATTCACTATCAATATTGATAGCAATTCAATATATTACATAGGAGTTTTAAAATGATTAATCGAATTTTAAATATCGCTTCGGATGTTTCACTTTCTAAAACCACAGGCAAATTTATGTCCGATAAAGCCTACGGATTTGACACAGTATTTTTTATTTCAAAATTTATTTTACATAATAGCATAAACAACTCTTTTGATAAATCAAATCTTCGTCAAAAAGCAATAGATTATATCGAAGATATTTTTCAATTAACTAAAGGAACTGCTGGAGCTGTAAATTATTTTCTTGAAACAATAAATTGGCTTGAATTTTCAAACGTTCTTGTTAAAACAGGAAGAAATACTTATTTGGTTAAGGAACGAGATGTGTTAGAATATCTTGCCGAAACCTCTGAAAATTCATATATTTTCAATTATTTAGTTGCTTATCAGTGCTTTAAAAATGACGGACTACTTCCTTCGTTTGACAAATATTGTTCAGAAAAAGATTTATCAAAGAAAGAAGAAATAGTTAAGGATATATATAAAGTTTTCTGCAAGCTTTCTCCAAGTATTGGTACTCCTGACACGCAGTGGTCAAAGCAATTAGTAAAATATCCTTTCTTGGTTTTAGGTTTTATTAATAATCAAAGAAAAGTAACAAGAGAATTACGTGTAAAAGAAGAATTTTTGACAATTGAAGATGTTGCACTAAATATTGAAGGCACTCGTTCTCCAATTTATTTACCAAAGAAAAACGATTATTTAAAAACATTTAATGTAAATTATGTTAGATACTACTTAAAGGGCTACTTGTTCGTTTCTTATAGTAAGATTCAAACCTCTGAAATCATTATTGTTGATAGCTTTGGTACAAACCTTGCAGAATTAAAGCTTGCAATGTTGGATGATTCAAAAAATGGTGTTTCTATGTCTGAATTAGATAAAGAACAGTATATTAAAAACGTTGTAAAAACACGAAATCAATCTATTCAACATCAATTTAGAAAGGGACTCCTTGATAATAACGAACACGTATGTCCTATTTGTGGTTTCTGTTTTGAAGAATTTTTAATTGCAAGTCATATCAAACCATATTCAAAATGCGATGATACATATGATGCTATCAATCATTACAATGGTCTTTTGCTATGTCCTAATCACGATAAATTGTTTGAAGATGCAAAACATATGACTATTGATGCCAAAACTGGAGAAATTATTTTGTCCCCTTCTGCTCAAAACTCTGTTGATTTTGGTGGTTTGAAGGGAAAATTTGTAGCTCGTCCATACATTGATAATGAACGTAGGCACTATCTAAAATGGCATAATGAAAGATTTATTGCATTAAAGTAATATTTGCAAATTTCATTTATTAAAAAATAGTATTTTCAAAGAGGAAAAATAATGACAGAAAATAATTCTAAAACCTTGGAAGAATTTTTTTACGATATTATTACTGATTATGTTGAAACTTGTCAAGTGCAACAATTTGATAGTAATATAATAGTTACGTATGATATGAAAGAAGAATATATCAAATTAAGAAACGACCTTGTTGAAAATGGCAAAAGAAACCCTGATGATATTCAAAAATATAATGGTCTAACTGTTCAACCCAAAGAAACAAACGGAGTATTTACAATATTACTAAATGCAAACTATATGTTAGAAAATTATCAAAACAATACAATTGATTGGGTTGGTACTCTTGTACACGAAGCAGTACACGTTAATGATTTCAAAGATTATTTTCAATTGGTTAACGCTACATCATATGACGAATTATATGAATATAACCCACACGCAATTTTTTTGCATTGGACAGAATTTCACGCAAGAGCTATCGGTCATTATTTTTTAAGAAAATATACACTTGATGATTTTAAAAATGAGATTCATATACAACACATAGTTGATACCGAATTGCCTTATCAAACAGACTATTTAGTTGAACAGTTGAATGGTTTTGAGGATTCAAACAGTAAAGTATATGTTATTATGCATTACTTAGGCAGATTGGCAGTATGGAGATATCTATATCCACATTATTTCAATGACCAGTATATAAATTCGATGATGAAAAATAATGCTTGGATGAAGGATTTATTCAACATTCTCATTCAATATGACTCTTTGGAAAAAATATATCCTCATTTTGATGAAATCGAACAGATTTTAATTGACGCAAACATTTAGCTATTGCCTGTAGCGGTTCAAATTACAAACAAAATGCTCAGCCACAAAAAAGCCTAACGCGCAAGCGTTAGGCTTTTTTGAACGATGTGTTCCGCTCGCGCGGAACGTGATGCACCCTTCGGGCGTGATGTTGACTTCGTCAGTGATGTGCGCTTCGCGCGTGAGGAGAGCGGAACGCATCACATCACTTTGCGCCTCGGCGCAATACATCACTGTGCGTCAGCACAACATCACTGCGGCATAGCCGCAACTTCACTTTCTCTTTCGACTCTGAAGTTTTTCGAAATTTTGTAGATGCATTTCGGGCATTTCGGGTCTGTAGACAGATTCGAACAAGCGAAAGCCTTCCTCCGAGAGGAAGGTGGCACGCGGAGCGTGACGGAAGGAGCCTGCGCGACTTTGAAATTTGATTAAACTTTATGGTAACGCGCTCTCCCTCAGTCGCCTACGGCGCCAGCTCCCTCCCAGAGGGAGCCTCTACGATTGCTTTCGAAACAGTTGAAATGTTTACAAAATTGTGGTATAATGAAGGCGCAATAAAAGACACTTTCAAAGGAGGGTAGCAATGAACAACATTTTATATGAGGCAACTTCAAAATTTGATTTTACAATTCTCGCTATACCGACAATTATGATAATTTTTATGTTGATCTTTCCGTTGATTATAAAAAAATCTTATGAAGGTAAAGATGTAAAATTGAATATAAAATTTGTCAAACTCTTTTGCCTTGCCGGTATTTTATTTGTAGCCTTTTGCTCTACGGTCGTTTTAATTGCCCAGTTGAATATGTATAATAAAACTGTTGGTGCATATAGTCGCGGCGAATATCAAATAGTCGAAGGTTACGTTGAAAATTTCGACCCAATGCCTTATGAGGGACACGCAAATGAAACTTTTGAAATTAACGGCGTCAAATTCTCTTACTCTGACTACAATATTCACCCCGGATATAATAACACTAAATCACATGGTGGTGTAATAAAAGAAAATGGTCAACACTTGAAAATCGGATATGTTTACTTGAACGAAACATACGGAAATATTATCGTTTACATAGAACAGCTACCAGAATGAATTACATAGGACTTCGTTGCAAGCATGGCGTTGCACCCCGGAAGATAGCGGTCAAGTGCAACTCCCATCATCGCCAAGGGAGTAGTGTACCCTCTGCAAAATCGACCTGCATCTAAATCAGCCACACACGGCAGAAAAAAGCACGCGCAAGCGTGCTTTTTTCAACGAAATTTGCCCTACGGGCAAGTGAAATAGCTACGCTGTGAAATATTTGCTTCGCAAATGTGAAATATTCGCTGACGCGAATGTGGGCAAATTTCATTTCACATTGCGACGAAGGAGCAATATTTCACAATTCACGAAGTGAATTATTTCACATTCGGCGTAAGCCGAATATTTCACTAAAAGCTTACGACTCTTAAGTTTTTCGAAATTTTGTAGATGCATTTCGGGCATTTCGGGTCCCCCGACAGCTTCGAACCAGCGAAACGGTTGTAATGTTTACAAAGTTGTGGTATAATAGTATAATAAAGGAAAGAAAGGAGATGATCTATATGAAATTATTTAAAGTAGGAACAATATTACAACTAATTTACTGCTTCTGTTGTTTGTTAGTTGTGATATGTATGCCTTTGTACACTGCATTTTATACGACAACATTCGGAGAAATATGCTTTAGAATAGGAGCGATTCTTACTTTAGGTTCTACATTTAACCCAATGGGTCTAATTGGAACAATCATCAATTTTATTGCATGCTTTTCCTCTGATTTAAAAAAATCAAAGAAAATTTTAATATGGACGATTATTTCTCCTGCTTTGATAGTGCTATTTTGGGTTTTAGCTGTATGCTTCTTTGTTCACCACAGTGGCGGTGTTTAATTTACATAGGCATCGTTACAAACATGGCGTTAAAAGTCCGGCAGAACGCGGATACTTTTAACTCCCATCATCGCCAAGGGGGTATTCTACCCTCTGCAAAAACAGCGTGCATCTAAATCAGCCACACACGGTTTTGCATCTAAATCGGACACACAACACATTGCGGGGGTAACCACTTTTTGAACACTTTCAAAAAGGAGTTGCCCTTTGCTATGTTTTTAAATAGCAAAAAGAGAGCATCTATTTCTCCGCCAAGAAGAAATAGATGCTCTCGCCTTTTATTATCGGGAGTTGCAGTTTGTTATGTTTTTAAACTTGCGTAATATGCCGCTTCAATCTCGGATGGCGACTTGAAATTCAAACGACAATGAGGTCTGCGGTTATTGTAGTAATCAATATATTTGCCAACTTTTTCGTCAATTTCTTCGATAGATGAATATCCGATTATTATACACCAATTTTGTAAGCTCCACTATTGCTTTGAGATAAATAAGAGCAAGAGAGGTATCCGATCTTTTACAAAAAAACAATGAAAATGTTTACAGGTGATATTGACAGCAGTAAACAAAAGATGTATAATATCGTGATTAAATAAGTTCCGGTAAGGAAAGGTAGTCATGAAAGAAAAGATCAATAAATTAAAACAAGAGAAAAATGCAGTCATACTGACTCACTATTATGCACCTACCGAGGCGCAGGAAGTGGCCGACTACGTTGGCGACTCCTTCTATCTTGCAAAAATCGCAAAGAAGAGTACGGCAGACATCATTGTATTTTGCGGCGTGTCCTTTATGGGTGAGAGCGCAAAGATACTCAATCCCGACAAAAAGGTTCTGATGCCCGACCTCACG
>JAGARU010000031.1 GCA_017622085.1 Clostridia bacterium
GCGGCAGTAGAGAGCCGTAATTCTGTTTTCATTCAGTTGTCTGTTCAAATAGGCTCCTTTCCGACAACCGATACAGTATTATCGCTTGTCTTTATTATATCATATTTTTGAAAAGATTTCAACACTTTACAACGATAAAGTTCACATTTCATTGTGAACTTTTTTCCTCCCTCATTCTTCGCATAATTTTCTGAAACAGATTTTCGGGGGCAACGGGATTGAAATGACCGACCACCTCGTAGGTTGTGTGACCTTCCTCTGCCGTGAAATCAAACGTGGAAGCAGGGGTGTCATATTGTATCGAGATTGGTTTTCTCCCCGTTTCAACGATAGGCGGAGTAGGCAGTATTGGATTTTCTTCCCACTCTTTTTGAAGCTCCGCTACAGGAAGTTATCGACGTGGTATTCCTTTTTCAATATTTCTTCGGCTTCTTTAATCGTTATCATTTCTCAAATCCTCTGTGAACATAATGATTTCTGCCTGCGAGTCGATGGCTTCAACTCTCGTTTTGATCTGAATGATGTAGTGTACGGGAATTTTCTGTTTCAATTCCACAACAAGCTCGGAAGCGTTGGCTTTTCTCACTACGAGAGCCGCCAAATACTTTAATTCACCGTCGCTCAAATCGTCATAGGTCTTTATGACGTCAATCAAATCGGTAATATAGTCCTTCTCAGCAGGGCAAATTGCAAGCAACTGCTGAAGGTTATCAAGAGCTTCGCTCTTTCTCTTGTCAAGTCTGATCTTCGGATGAGGCTTGCGGATCTCGTCACGCAGAATTTGGAACTTCTTATCAAGTTCCTCGTCGTATTCACAGCCCTTTTCCTCATAGTCAGCCGAGAACAAATCAAGCACCTTATCAGCGGGTACAATTTTGGCTTGCGGAACATCGGGATATGCGATTGCAAAGAGAGTGTTATCCCCGCGCTTTGCAAAGGATATAGCGCAGTCTTCCTGTTGACCTTTGCGGACAATTCTTGCGCGCTCCGGGATACCGTGAATCTCATCAATCAAGTCCATATTGTGCTTGATAGAGTTATAGATGTTGCGATATTCATTATCCCAACTTCTATCGTTGTTTTCTTCATCGGCTTCATCGTAACGCTTCTTAAAGTAGCTCTGCAAGGTTTCATCGGGAGTGAGCGTTTTGGTATCACTACCGACAATGTTGTTGATAAGGAGCATTTTCAACGTAGAAATACCCTTTATAAGCGTGTTTTCCTCTCCGATATCCGTCGGGAAGAAATTATAAATATAGATGCTATCAAACATCTTTTTATTGATACGGTTGATACGGCCGATACGCTGAACAACTCTTGTGGGGTTGTAAGGAATATCGTAGTTTATGATAACTCCCGCACGGTTCAAGTTAAAGCCCTCACTCAGAGCATCGGTTGCGACAATAATATCGTAATCGTTTGCTTGGTCGGCAGGTTTGCAGGATGCGTCAAAGTTGCATTTTACAATACTACGGTCAACCTGTGAAGCTCCGCCCGTGTAAAGCAATACTCTGAAACCATCTCTTTCAAGATGCTCCTTAACGTACTCTGCGGTATCGGCAAAGGTCGAGAAAACGACGAGCTTGCGGTCTTTATTTTCTTCAATAGAATTGGCAATTTTTTGCTTTACTATGTTATATTTCGGGTCGATACCAACATCGTCACTTTCAAACCACTCGGTATAAATACCCTTCAAAAGCTCGATATCACTCTTAACCGCTTCGATGAATTCTTCACGGAACAAGCTTTTTTCAATCGGAATAGCCTTTTTCTTGATTTTGTTCAAATCAATACCAAGCTCGTCGATGCTGCTGATTTCATCAAGGGTTTCTTGGATTTCCTCATCATCGGGCTCAGACAAATATCCGCTCTTTTTGATCGGAACATAACCCTTTTCCCACCACTTAATGATGTTTTCATAAGACGACAGAATGCTTGTAAGCGTTGATTTGAAGGCAGACTTTGAGCTTTCAAAGCGCATAACGAGCAATCTCTTAATGAACATTGCCAAGTTTCTCTGCGAAAGCTGAATGTTCATTTCACCGAACACCTCGCCATACTGTTTCATAAAGGCTTCGGGATTTACAAGATATGCCGAAGGATTATAACGGGCACAGATGAACTTGTTGCTGAGCAGGTCAAGAGTGTGCAGATATAACGGGCGAATTTCTCCCAAGTCGTATTCTACAAGCTCGGGACCTACGACCTGCGGGAACTGAATGCCTTGAACCTTCAAATCATCGGCATATTCTTTGATCTCTTGCAGGTCAATACGGCTACGTCTTACGATAACGGGATCAATCAATATTCTGAGTTGTTGGCTAAGCTGATCCAACTCATATTTGATTTCCGAGGTCAAGCCCTTCTTGCCTTCCTTTTCCAAGCGGTTATACTGCGCAATCAACTCGTGGAAACGTACACCGAGGTTATCAACTGAATGAATAGTAGAACGGCTTGGCGTTTGGAAAAGCTTGATAAGCGCAAATAGGTCTTGCGGTCTATTGTTATAGGGTGTTGCGGTAAGCAACACAACCTTGTTGTCTGCGTGAGAACGAGTAAGCTGATGCAACCATTGGTAAGCATCGCTTAATTCGTTACGGTATCTGTGCGCCTCGTCTATGATGTAGAGGATGGGGTTAGGGTCGGCAGCGTATGTATTATAGAGTTCTTCAATCTTTCCGCTACTGCATACTCTGACACCGCGAAGTCCGAAGTCTTGCTGATAATCGTTCCATTGATCTACAAGGTGAGGGGGCGCGATAATAACGGTTCGCTTCATATCCAAGTTATGGGCAATAGCCGATGCAATAACGGATTTACCCAAACCTACAACGTCTGCGATAATTACACCGTTGTTCTTGTTGATACAATCCACGCCGTATTTGATAGCATCCAACTGATACTTCAAGTTGGAGAACTTACCATCGGTAATCTCGTAGGGTGATTTTACCACGTTGCTTTCAAGAGAAGCGTAAAGCTCAAACAAAATGCGAATGAATATCTGATACGGTGTGGGCTTTGCAAAAATCCAAAGCTTTTTCTTCAGCTCATTGATAAAGTCTTGGTTTCCGTCTTTTACGCAAACGTCAATGGATTTACTGTCATTCCAAAGTTTTTCAAAGCTCTCGGAATATTCCTCGTACTTGCTATTGTCACTAAATCTCTCATTCATTTCACCTTGACCACGAAGTCCGTTGTAGGTGAAGTTGGAAGAACCCGTGAAAACAACGCCCTTCTGATCACCAAAGCAAGAATACTCAAACATATTCGTAAGAATATATGCCTTTGCGTGATTGGGGGTGGCGGTTAGTCTTATTTCAAGAGTGCCGTCTGCAATCTTATCGAGGAACATCTTAAAGATAGCTTGGCTATCGGTAGAGTCGAACTCATCAGCCAAAGCCGACTTGTTGAACAACTCCACGAAGCTATCTACGTAGTAGTTCTTCTTTTGAGAATTATTCAGTCTTGTATAGCCACGAACTGCATAGGTTTCAAGCAATTCATCTGGGCTATCCTTTACGGCATTACAAAGGTCGGCAATAGCACTCGGATCAATGGTATTGCCCACCAAAATTCTTATTTTTTTATCCTTCAATTCTTCTGCCAAGGCATTGAAACCCGAAAAGTAGAAGAATGCGGTCAATATATCCACGCTCTCGGCTTGCTTCAATGAATTCTTCAGCGAGTCGAGCATTGTTTTATTTCTGTTATCTATGATAGAAGCCATTTTATTTCTCCTAACAATTTTATGCCTTTACGTATTTTTGATTGGAACTCTTGGGTTTATCGGGCATAGTCAATTTTAATTTTCCGCTTTCAACAAGAGGTGCGACAATCTGTCCCATAACGTAGTTGCGTGATTTACCGGCAAAGGAAATCAGTTCTGCTCTTGAACGAGGAATAGAGCAAAATTCAATAATAGAATCAGTGAGAGAAGCAGACTCTGTGTGGTATCCGTTCTTCATAATTACTTTGAACTCACCGTGCCTTACTGAAAATACGGGAACGGGAAGTCCTGCATTTAAGAACTCCATTCTCATTGTAGGGATACCCGAGTATCTGTTCTCTGTAATATTCAAAAGTTCAAGCATATTAGCAAGCGCAGCATTCCTTGTTTCGGGATGAACCTTACCAAGAGCATCAATTGTGATTTTGCCATATAATCCACCACTATTGGTAATTTCCATACGGTCACGGTACATTTCAATACGTACTGGCACATTTTCGGTATGAATGCTATAATCACGGTGTACCAATGCGTTGAGTATTGCCTCGCGCACGGCCTTGATAGGATATTCATTTTTATCAGCACGTTTGCCGTTATCGTCTATGATAGTCTTTGTACGGCTGTTTTTTCGCACAAATTCAACCGCTTCGTCGAGCATATCGGGAATTGCGCCGGTTATACGTTTGTTATCAATAAAACGCTCTCCATCAGTTCCCGTTGAACCCATTTCAGTTCCGGGTAATGATACTGCGGTAATGCAAAGCTGAGGAAAATAAGTCTGCGGATATTTGGAAAATGTCATAAGTCCCGCAAGGGTAGGCGATCCATCAGAGGTTACACCCATCAATTCAAGAATTTCATTTTCCGAAACATTTTCAGCTAAGTTGCGGCGCTCATTTTTTACAGAAGCCAAATAATTGTTCATTCGCTTTTCATCAAAAAGCTGCATTTTGGCATTTTCTACAACTCTTATATCGTCGCGTATCCTTTTTCTAAACGCTTCATAACTATAGATTTCATACTCGCTCATAGGTTCATCGGACTCTCCAACGCGAACGTAGGAACCCTTGATTCTTCCAACACCCTTGTAGAACACAGGGCGCTCTGAAATATCAACACCGGGGATTTCAGCAGATACTACCGTAGCACCATCAATATCGCATACCGTGAAAAGCGCACGAACAGAAGGCTCCATTTGCTTACATTGCTCAGTAACCTTTTTCTGCAAATCTTGGGCATCGTAAACGCCTTTTATTTTATAATCATCCTTCTCATCTATACCAAAAACAATGATGCCGCCTTCATCTTGGTTTGAAAACGAAGAAAGCGTATCAAACAAACGAGTAGGACAACCGTGTTCGGAACTTTTCAATTCTATCGTTTGCGTTTCGGTCTTTTTGGATTGAATATCATAAACAAGTTTTTTGAGTGCTTCAGTTTGCATAAGCGTCTCCTTCTTCCTTTTTATATCTATATTATATCAAAAAATATATAGATTGTCAATATTTGCACTCTTATTTTACCCAATTTTCATCGCAAAAATCAAGTTTGCACACAAAAGTGCAAGTTTGCACACTTGAATGCAAATTGGTGTGCAAACAAAATAGATAGGGCGCAGACAAAACTGCCTGCGCCCCTTGTAGGTATTTAGTTTGTATTAGTTAATGTTTCGATAGCAATCTGCATACCGAGTTTGAAAGCATATGTAAAGATTGCTTCTTCGGCATAGCTTGCATATTCGCTCCAACAATCATCGAACTTTTCAAAGATTTCCTTCTGCTCATCGGTCATTGTTTTGAGTAGGTCATCGTGGTGCCGAGCCATATATTCCATAAGCTCATTCATTTCGGGAGAGTTGTTGCGACTATCGGTTTGAGGGCAGACGTTCCCGTGCCAAAGTTCGTTGATGATTGACTTCATACCACCACCACCTCCCGCAAAACGATTTCTTCCGCGCTTGCCTTGATGTTGTTCATCTCGGTTACCCAACGGAGCATATCGCAAGCTTTCAAATCCTCGTCAATATCTCTTTCGGTAGCGAGGCGGGGAATAATGGTATCAAGCATTTTGTTTGCTTCGAGGTCTATCTCGTGTAACCGAGTGTTCAACTTGCCCTCGGTCAATAGTGTGGTGTACCTTCCGCGACGGTGTTGCTTGATGTAATCAAGGTGCATCCGTCCGTACTTGCCGATCTGATAGTCGGTCTGTTCGGGAAGGGTTACGTTAGGAATAAGGTGTCCGTTTTCTTCGTGATAAGTCCCACCAAGTTTTTCATACAATGTTTTCATTACAGTATCTCCATTCAAATAAATATTTGCGATATACTGTATCGATTGTCTTTACCACTATTTTTTGAAACCTTCGCTATGGGACATCAAGAGAAGTTAGCGCACCGAAAAACGCAAACTCCAATTGTCGCCAAACAAATTGAATCGTATCTTATGCCATGCAGACAAAGTGTACGAAAACAGAGTGTACGTTTTTACCGAAGGAAAAAAGGTACACTTAGCCTACTACACGTAGCATAAGATTATTCAATTTGTTTGGCACTTTCATTATAGCACCAAAAAGCGCCGTTGTAAAGCCCTTTTGACAAAAATCACGGCCTGCCGTTATTTAGGGCAGGTCGTGACAAATGTCCGATGGACTCAATGCATCTTATATTTCAACCTCAGATTATCCGCGATCATAGCAATAAACTCCGAATTTGTGGGCTTTCCTCTGTTGTTCTGAATGGTATATCCAAAATAGGAATTCAGCGTATCCACGTCGCCTCTGTCCCATGCGACCTCGATGGCGTGGCGGATGGCACGCTCCACGCGGCTGGTCGTGGTGCTGTACTTTTTGGCAACCGAAGGGTACAGGACTTTGGTTACGCTGTTGATGATGTCGCTGTCCTTTACTGTGAGCAGGATCGCTGTGCGGAGGTACTGATAACCCTTGATGTGCGCGGGCACTCCGATTTGATGGATGATCTGGGTCACCTGCGATTCAATGTCCTCCATGCGGTCAATACTTCCCGGCGCAAGATCCCGCGTGGGTCTTGCCATGCGTCCCTCCCGCTGTCTGACCAACTCGTCAATGTGAGAAATGAGGCTGTCCTCACGAATGGGCTTGATGAGACAAAGCTGCGCACCTGCGGTGGAGGCCTGAATGAACATATGTTGGTTAGCGACGGGGGAGGTCATGATAAACGCGGGGGATTTGTCATTGCGAAAGTCCATGCGCCCGCATTCCCGAATGACCCCGATGCCGTCCAGCTTGGAAAGCCAGATGTCAATGATGGCAACGTCGGGATGTCGCTGTTCTATCTTTTGCAGAGCATCGTCTCCGTTGGCGGCCTCGTCGATCATATGAAAGCCTGCGCGGTGCAGACAGTCACGCAAAAGGTTTCTCTGAGAAGTGCTCTCGTCGGCAATCAGAACTTTAATGCTGTTGTGGTTGGTGAAATCCATGATATACTCCTTTTGGCAGAATTTGGTAACGACTATATTTTACCATATATTGCCAAAAATTACAACCCCTAAAAGCATAAAAATATTGACAAAAATTACCAAAAGTTCCTGTGCGATTTGACGAAACCCAACAAAGGAATAAAAAAGCTGTGCACAATCACAGAAAAACGCAAAAAAATATACAGGAGTGCAAAGAAAATCCAATAAACCTGTTGAAATTCCTCTCAAAATATGATATACTATATTGTTAAGAAGTGCCATGATCGCTTTTTAACAGCAAGTACCCCATAAAGGAGAAACCAAAATGCTTGAATTCAAAAACGTATCTTACGTTGTTCCGTCTCAAAACGGAAACGGACAAGAAACAGAAATCATAAAGAACGTCAGTCTGAAGATCAGCGAACGCTTTGTTGCCATTACAGGCCCCAACGGCAGCGGTAAATCCACGATGGCCAAGCTGGTCGCCGGTATCATCAAGCCCACAGAGGGACGTATCTATTTTGATGGCACCGATATCACGGATATGTCCATCACCGAGCGTGCCAATCTCGGCATCGGTTATGCCTTCCAGCAACCCGTTCGCTTCAAGGGTATCACGGTCAAGGATCTCATTTCCATGGCCGCAGGGAAGAACATTAATATTCATCAGGCTTGCGAATACCTCTCTGAGGTAGGACTTTGCGCTAAGGAATATATCAACCGTGAAGTCAACGCATCCCTGTCGGGCGGCGAGCTCAAGCGTATTGAGATCGCTATGGTCAACGCCAGAAATACGGCGTTTACCGTCTTTGACGAGCCTGAGGCGGGTATTGACCTCTGGAGCTTTAACAGCCTCATTGACGTCTTTAAGAAAATGTACGACCGCACCAAGGGAACCATTCTCATCATTTCCCATCAGGAGCGTATTCTGGATATTGCCGACCGTGTTATTGTCATCTCAGGCGGTGTGATCGCCGATGACGGCACCAAAGAAGAAGTGCTTCCCACGCTGCTTTCCCAGAGTGCGGGATGCTGCCAGACCCGCAACGGTACCATCGGTAAGACCGTTGGTAGCCGCCAGCCCGTGAAAGGAGGTGTCTGATATGGCAGAAACCAAAAAATTGGATGCAATCCAGCTTGAAATGCTCAAACAGGTGGCTGACCTGCACAGCGTCCCCGAAGGTGCGTATTCTCTGCGCATCAACGGTCAGCTCCACGGCAAAAATTCCTCCGAGCATATCACCGTTGAAAAGAAAGAAGACCTGCCCGGCATTGATATTTATATCGCCCCCGGTACCAAAAACGAAAGTCTCCATATTCCTGTGATCCTGTCCCAGGCAGGCATCCGCGAGACGGTATATAACGATTTCCATATTGGCGAGGATTGCGACGTGACCATTGTGGCCGGCTGCGGTATCCACAATGGCGGTGCAGAAACCAGCGAGCATAGCGGCATCCACCGTTTCTACGTTGGCAAGGGTGCCAAGGTCAAGTACGTGGAAAAGCACTATGGCTCGGGCGAGGGCACGGGCGAGCGCGTCATGAATCCCACCACCGAGGTGCACATGGCGGAAGACAGCTATATGGAAATGGAAACCGCCCAGATCAAGGGCGTGGATTCCACCGACCGCAAAACCACCGCAATTCTTGCGGATCGCGCGACCCTCATCGTTCACGAAAAGCTCATGACCCACGGCAAGCAGTATGCTGAAACCTATTTTGACATTGACCTCAACGGCGAGGATTGCGGCACCCACGTGGTGTCTCGTTCGGTCGCCAAGGATCAGTCTCGCCAAAAGTTTATTTCCCATGTCAAAGGCAACAACCGCTCCTCGGGTCACACCGAATGTGATGCCATCATCATGGACGAAGCCAGCGTGATTGCCGTTCCCGAGATTTCCGCCAACCACACCGAAGCATCCCTCATTCACGAGGCCGCCATCGGTAAGATCGCAGGAGAGCAGCTTATCAAGCTCATGACGTTGGGCCTATCCGAAAAGGAGGCCGAAGAACAAATTATCAATGGCTTCTTGAAGTGATCTCAGCGGACTGCCCGCGCTTGGGCATTCTGCATCCATTGAATAAATCACCCTCCCCACGCATAGATTGAGGTATCATCCATGTAGGGGAGGGTATCATTTTGCACAAAAATATCGACAAAATAAATAAATCTTGGTTCTCCGCAGGCGCTGTTTTGTTTTTGGTGGCGGTTGTTTTTCTTAAATACCAAATGCCACCGCCGCACGTTTTGCTGCATAGCATTCAGTGTTATGAGCGCCTGCCGCCGCTCTGGCTGTTGGGATTGCTATGGTATGGCAGTTATGCTTTGATGGGCGGTGCCTTGGGACATACGCTTTCGCTGAAGCATATATCCTGCGAGAACAACGGAAGTCGCTATTTGGGAGCTTTTTTGTTGCTTTTAGCGGCAATTCTGGGAGCAGTCTGGTATATGCTGCTGTTTGGCAAGCAAGCGGTTCTTTTTTCTTGGTTGCTGATGGGGATCGGGCTTGCCATGCTTGGCGGGGGCGTGTATGTCTGGACACGGGTATCCAAAATGGCGGTTGTCTGCCTGATTGGGGTCTTATTTGTCCACATTCTGCTTTGGATCACCCAGCTTTTTGTCATGTTGCACATATGATTTGGATAAATTGCTAAATTGAAAAGGAGAAACAAGGAAGGGAGCAAGGAGGATTTTTCTGTCGGCGGTTGACAATCAAGGAAGAATGTAGTATAATATATTTAACATATTATATTTAGGAGGTTACTTATGAAATTCACAAAGCTTTTGGCTCTGCTGCTTGCCATTTGTATGCTCGGCGCTATGATGGTCGCTTGCAACAAGGATGAGGAGAAAAGCGACGATACCGAGGCTCCCGGCACCCCCGCTCCCGCAATCACCGTTACCTTGACCATTAAGGAGGGCGGTAAGACGGTGGATGATGCCCGTCCTGTCTCCTATGTTGGCGATAACCCCATCCTTGGCGAGATCATTGGTCAGTACTGCGCAGAGGAAGGCTACGAGGCTGAGCCTTTTGACAGCGATAATATGCTTGTACAAATCGGCGACCTGAAGAAGGAAACCGGCAAGACCCGTTGGGTAGCTTACCTGCGTGAGGAAGGTCTCTCGAAGGAATTTGCTTCCATCAAGGATCAGCCCGTGTCTGACGGTCAGCATATCATCGTTGCTCTTATCAACGGTTAATGCCTGATAAATATGGATACGAAAAAGGAGCTTCGGCTCCTTTTTCGTTTATTTTCAACGCAGGAGATGCAAAAATCAACTGACAGTATGTTGCTTTTCTCTCAAAAATGTATTATAATAGGCGTAGTGATTGTCAAAAGCCAGGATGTTTGCTTAAGAAAGGAAGGATACGCCATGCACTACGATTTTTCGAATATGGGAGAAAACATAGCACTGCTCAGACGCAGAATCTCCATGACGCAGGAAATGCTCGCAGACCGACTGGGTGTTTCGGCACAGGCGGTTTCCAAATGGGAACGCGGACTCTCTTGTCCCGACGTATCGTTTCTTCCTGTGATGGCAGAGATCTTCGGTGTCAGCATTGATGAGCTGTTTGTCAAAGCCGAACCCGACGGTGCCAAAAGATATATTGATGACCTTCCGTGGGAGGATGATAGCAAGCTCAGAATTGTTGTGTTTTACGGCAAGCACATGAGTGAGCATGAAATATATGAATTTTCAGGCGAGGAGGATGCGGTGCTTTTGATCAAGCGCGGCGAAGAGAATCGAACCTACCGCATGGAAAACCGCATGAAGGGCAGATCCAAAACGCCCCCCGAATAGTCCCCACAAGCCAACCGCGGCTTGCCACATATCAGAAAAAGGAGGTGAGGGAAGATGAAAAAACGGGATAAAACAAAAAAGAACCCAAAGCAGGATAAGAAAAAAGAACCCAAGCTCAAGCTGGGGCGCATCATCAGCAATAACTTGTATATGCTCCGCATCATGCATGAAACCGCGCCGTGGTATATGCCTGTTGATTTCGTTCTGACCCTCGCTTTTTCGGTCACCGAATTTTTCAGCGGTGCGTTTATGCTCAAGGTCATCGTGGATGGACTGGAAGAGGAGGGAGCCTCCGCAGGCTGGCTCTTTTTCTTTGTGGCGCTGTTGTTCGTTATCCATCTGCTGCTGAACGTCTTTCAAAACTATTTCTTCAACGTGCTCTCCATACCGATGACCTCGCGCATCAACATGAAGCTCAAAAAGCAGATGTTTGAAAAAATGCGGGCGGTAGAGCTTTCCTGCTATGAGGATCCGGCCTTTTATGAAAAATACGTCAAGGCCATGGCGGAATCCTCCAATCGCGCGTTTGGGGTGCTTTATAACTTTGAAGGCCTCATGAACCAGCTCTTTTCGCTGGTGGCAAACGCCATTCTCCTTTGCAGCATCGATCCCTTCCTCATGATCTTCGCCATCATCCCCTTCTTTATGGGATTCCTCGGAAAGAAGCGCAACAAGCTGGGCTTTGATGAAAACAATGAGCGTAGCAAGATCGTGTGGCACGGCGACTACATCAAGCGCTGTTTTTACCTCACGGATTATTCCAAGGAAATGCGCCTCAGCCACATGGACGAAAAGCTGTTGCAGGATTTTCAGCAAAACCACAAGGATTTTGCCAAGCTCAAAAAGAAATATGGCCTCCGTGTCGCCCTTTTGGAATATCTGATCCAGTTTTCTCACGAGGTGCTGACCGTGCTGGGTGCCAGCCTGTATGCCGTTTATGCCGCCACCGTCAAAGGAACGCTTTCATTGGGTGACTGCGTGGTGGTGCTCAATTCCATAGGCTCTGTGGCAGGCTATTTACGAAATATTGTTGACACCGTGACAAAATTTCACGATCACGCCCTTTATATTGATAATCTCCGTACCTTCCTTGCATATGAGCCCAAGATCAATCCTCACCCCGACGGACTGGTAGCTAAAGGTGGCGTTGTCTGCGTGGATCACGTCAGCTACCGCTATCTCGGTGCAGAAAAGGATGCCGTCTCGGATATTTCCATGACCATTCATCCCGGGGAAAAGATCGCTCTTGTGGGACAGAACGGCTCAGGAAAATCCACCTTTGTCAAGCTCCTGTTGCACCTCTATCAGCCCACCGAGGGAAGCATCAGCATGGACGGCCGCGCAGCCGACGATTACGAGTTGAGATCCTGGCGTGCCTGCTTCGAAACCGTTTTTCAGGACTATCGCACCTTCGCTTTGTCCGTCGGTGAAAACGTTCTTTTGCGCCCCATGCGAAATGAAGAAGACCGCGCGCGGGTCACCGAAGCCTTGCGCCTGTCGGGTGCGTTGGAACGCGTGGAAAAAATGCCGCATGGCATTGATACCGTACTGACCCGCGAATTTGATGACAAGGGTGTCGTGCTCTCGGGCGGTGAAGCGCAGAAGGTCGTGCTGGCGCGCGTGTTTGCCGGCAATTCTCCCTATGTGATTTTGGACGAGCCTTCCTCCGCGCTTGATCCCGTGGCGGAATATCGCGTGTTTGAAAACATCATGAACCGCTGTGAGGACAGAGGCCTCATTTTCATCTCCCACCGCCTGTCCTCCGCCGTCTTGGCAGATCGCGTTTATCTCTTTGATGAGGGACGCATTCTGGAAAGCGGAAGCCACGAGGAGCTGATGCGTCTGGGCGGCAAATACGCCGAGATGTTCCACAAGCAAGCAGAGAATTACGTGGAAATATCCGACGGAGAGGGGGTGACGGCATGAGAAAAGAAAAGACATCCCCCAAAAAAGTCAAAAAAAGAGGCGCGCTCAGCGTCCTCATCTATGACCTTCGCATCATCAAAAAGGTGTGGGTGCTGACCCCTGCCTTTATCATCTGCCTCGCCATCAATTCTATCGTTTGGGCGTTCATCGACAGCATCGCGGTGTATTTCCGCAACGCCATGTTCAACGCGCTGGACACCAGCGGTCAGTTCTGGGACGTGGCGCAGTACATTCTGGCGCTGGCCGTGTTCTACACCGTCATATTCGTTCCCCATCATCTCTACCACCAGGTCATCAATCAGATCCTTGATAACAAGCTGCGTCATAAGATCCACGAGGAGCTGTATATCAAAGCGCAGAGCATGGATCTCGCCTGTTACGACGATCCCGATTTTTACAATCAGTTCGTTTGGGCCATGAATGAGTCCGATAACCGCGCGATTGCGGTTGTGGGGCAGGTGGCCGCCGTGATCCACCGTCTGGGTGCTGTTTCCGCGATCACCGTCATCCTGCTGGATATCAACGTCTGGGTGGGTATCCTCATGTTTGCCGGCGTGATCGCCACCATGATCGTGGACCAGTTCGGCAATCGCCTATGGGTCAAGCAGGCCGAGGAATGCAATCCCCTCTGGCGGCAGGGCGACTATTACACGCGAACCTTCTATCTTTCCGATTACGCCAAGGAAATGCGTTCGGGTGACGTGGCCGATATGATGGCCGAGCATTTCGTGGAAAATACCGAGCGTTGTGTGGATGTTGAGATCCGTTACGGCAAAAAGTTTGCGTTCCTTTACGGATTCCTTTGGAATTTCTTCCGCCGCGGCACCTACTACGGCACGGTGCTCATCATGGTGGGTGAGCTTATGGCGGGCAGGGTGCAGCTCGGCGGTTTTGCAGCGGCTGTTTCCGCCGTCTGGATGCTCCAGTATTCCATGGCCGTGTTGGGAGACAACCTCATGGAGTTGCCCAAGCACGCGCTGTATATCGAGAAATATTTTGCGTTTCTGGCACATGAAAACAAGGTGGTTTCGGGACATGAGCCTGTACCGCCCTTTGAGTCTCTGACGCTGGAAAACGTCAGCTTCTCCTACACCCCCATGGCAACGGAGGACGAGATGTCACTCGCCGATGCTGTCAAGGCCTTTGAGCGGAAGCAAAACGGCAAAAAGGACGAGGATGAAGAAGAAAAGCCCGCAAAAACTGAGCCGACAGTCGTGCTGAAGAACGTCCATATGACCATCAAGCGAGGCGAGAAGACCGCGATCGTGGGCTACAACGGCGCGGGTAAAACCACCCTCATCAAGCTCATCATGCGCCTTTACGATCCCACCGAGGGGCGTATCCTTTACAACGGCCGCGATATCCGCGAGTATGACCTCACAGAGTACCGCGACAAAATCGGTGCCGTATTTCAGGATTACCGCCTTTTCTGCGCGACCCTCGCGGAAAACGTCGTAGGCGGCATCTATACCCATTCCGAAGAAAACGACGCGGCAGTCATGCGCGCGTTGGAGGATGCTACCTTCGGTGAACGCGTGGAGACCCTCTCCAAGGGTCTGGATACCGCGCTTGCCAAGGATCTGGACGAAACGGGTGTCAATCTCTCGGGCGGCGAAGCCCAAAAGGTGGCCATTTCCCGAGTCTTCATCCGTCCTTATGAGCTCATCATCATGGATGAACCCTCCTCGGCGTTGGATCCCATGGCGGAGTATGAGCTGAATCACTCCATCCTGCACGCGGCCGATAGCCGTGAGCGCACGGTGATCTTCATTTCCCACCGTCTCTCCACCACGCGCTTTGCGGATCGCATATACCTCTTTGCTGACGGAACGCTCCGCGAATGCGGCTCCCATGAGGAGCTGATGCAAAAAGAGGGGCTGTATGCCGAAATGTTCAATATGCAAGCCGAAAAATACCGCGCAGGCGAGCAAGCATGATCCAAATAAAGAGGCTGCTTCCGATGCAGAAATGCAAAGGAAGCAGCCTTTTTTGGTGGAGATTATTTTTCCAAATTTTCCAAATACGTGCAAACGTCGCCGACAGTCACAAATTTAACGGGCTCGGTGAATCTGAACCCGAATGCCGCTTCGATCTCCATCGCAAACAGCATGATGGACAAAGAATCCAGCCCCAGATCCTCGATGAGACGGGTGTCATTGGTAACGGTATTCATATCGATCTTTTTGTTGACCTTGGCCAAAATGGTTTTCAGTTGTTCCAGCATAAGAGATTTCCTTTCAAAGATTCAAATTTTTTTGATATAAGAGCGGTGACGCTTGTGCTGTGTGGCATCAAAATATTTCCATTGCGCCAACACTTGGGTGTTGGTCTCCAGATTGAGATTCGTCTCAAAATGATCGATCTCCCCACTTTCCAGGTATTCCGTCATCTTGTGCAGCATGACGGCGTTCACCCCTGCCGATTGATATTCGGGGAGAACGGCAACCAGACCCAGATCCACCACCCTGGGGGATTTGATGGCCTTCAAGAGGCGGAGAAGCGCAGGCGGTGTCATTCGTCCGCCACTTTTTTGCAAAGCCTCGCCAAAGCCGGGGAAGCATAGCGCAAAGGAAACGACCTTATCGTTTTCATCGCAAATGATGATGAGATATTTCTTGTTGAGAATGAGCATGAACTCTTCCACGACCTGATCCTTCATGCTCTCGGTGAAGGGAACCGTGCCGTACAAATGGCTGTAGCATTTGTCAAGGCATTCGAAAAATCCGTCCTTGTATTTCTCGATGTATGCTTTTTTGGACATGGTGCTCGCATCCACCACGTGCAGCTTGGAAAGCTCCAACGCACGCTCGGCCACTCTCCCCAGCATCTCGTTCTTTTCCTTGGGGGACTTGAGGGAAAAGCCCAACCAGTCGATCTCTTTCTCATATCCGCAGTCTTCGATGAGAGCGGCGTAATATTCATAGTTGTATTGCTCCACAAAGGTTGCAAGCTTGTCAAAGCCCTCCACGAGAAGTCCTTCACGCTCCAGATCACTGTATCCCAAGGGGCCACAGACGGTGTCCATACCCTGTGATTTCCCCCATGCCTCCAACGCATCAAACAATGCTTTGGAAATGGCGGAATCGTTTTCTGCGTCAAAACGGGTAAAGCGAACACGCTTTTCGGCATGCAGCTCATTGGATTGTCGCTGGATGATACCCTGGATCCGCCCGACCGTCTTTCCGTCCCGCACCGCCAGATAAAAGACGGACTTGCAGGTGTCTCTATAGGCGTTGGCATTTGTAAAGATCTTCATTTCATCGCCCCAAAAAGCGGGGACGTAATAGGGGCAGTCCTTGTAGAGCCGCAACGGGAGCTTGACAAATTCGCGCTGCTGTTTCTTTGTCTTAACTTCAATGATGTTAATGGCAACACTCATGCGTCCGTTTCCTCCAAGGCTTCATTCTCGCGGCGCAAGAACATAAGGCCGTAGCCCGCGAGCCAAGGGCCATTATGCGCACCGCTGACGGGAGACACGATGACAGACTCGTGATTGGTCTGAATGCCGTAATTCTTTTCGATCTCCACAAGATCATCCAAAAGGGAAGTGCCGGTATAAACGTGCCAAAGCAGGTAATCCTCAGGTGCGCGATCCCCGATCATTTCCTTTAGGATCTCACAGGTCTTGTGCAGTGCTTTTTTGGGGGTGCGAACGCTTTGAAGCGCGCAAAGCTCTCCTTCATGGGTAAAATGTACCACGGGGCAAATGCTGAGCATTTTGCCCATCAACGCCTTGCCGCCCTTGAGTCTGCCGTTGTAAATGAGATAGTCCAGCTTGCCATCCACACCCAAAAACTCCTGGTGCTTCATCATCCAGCGGATCTCTTGCAGAATGCGGCCGGAATCCAGACCGTTTCCTGCCATCTGCGCCGCCTTGATGGCCAGAAGACCCTCGCCAAAGCAGGCGATCTTGGAGTCGATGACGTGGATCTTGATCCTGTCGGCATACTCCTCGGCAATCAGACGGATGAGATTATATGTACCACCGAGATAAGCGCTCAGCGCGATGACAATGGCCTCCGGGTATCCTTCGGCGACCGCCTTGTCGAAATGAGACATGATCTCCTCTCGGGTAGGCATTGCTGTAAAGGGAAGATTGTTTTTGGGATCCTCCAAAACCTCCAGCTCCCGATAAAATGCCACGGGATCGAGGTCAGGCCCTTCGAGATATTCCTTGCCTTTAAAATTGACGTGAATACGGATGATGTCTATGTCCAAACTTCTGTAGCGCTCGGGCGCATATTCGATGCAACCGGTAGAGGTGCACATGACTTTGATTTTGCTTTGCATATCAGCGGTCGTCCTTTCCATAGAAGAGATCTTGATTTTTTACCATATTTAGCAGCATGGCGGCTGTGTTCGTGATAGAATCGGCGTTGGCAGAGCCGCGCGCCTTGATGATGGGCTTTCCAACCCCCAGAATGATGCCGCCGCCCAAAGAGTTGAAGTCATAGATGCTCATGAGATGCCCCACCAGCTTCATGATCTCGGGATTACCTGTTTTCTTGGCGTATTTGACAATGTCCGTGATGATACGCCGCGCAATGCCTTCGGAGTTTTTAAATACCTGATTGCCCGCAAAGCCTTCCGCGACCAGCACGTCACAGTCGCCCGACAGCGCGCGGTTGCCCTCGATGTTGCCCACGAAGTTCAGATCCTTTTCCTCTTTCAGAAGCGCATGGGTTGCTTTGACGAGCTTATTTCCCTTGGTTTCCTCTACACCGTTGGACAAAAGGCCTATGCGGGGAGATTCGATGTGGTAGGTGGATTTCATAAAATCCGAGCCCATGTGTGCAAATTCAACCAATTGTTCCGCGGTGCAATCGATATTGGCGCCTGTGTCTACCAGACAGGTAAAGCCACCGACCTCGGCGGGAAGAATGGCGGCCAGCGCAGGACGCTTTAGTTCTTTGGCGGGAACGTAGCGAAGCGAACCTGCCAAGAGTGCACCCGTGCTGCCTGCATTGATGAGACCCACCAGATCATCCCGTGTGCCCAAAGCCTCCAAGGCTTTGACAAGGGAGGATTCTCTTTTGTAAAAAATGGCTTCCATGGGGTTATCGTAATTGGTTACGACGTCAGCGGCGTGTATGATCTCCACGCGGGTTTTGTCATAATCCAAATGCTCCAAAGTACTTTTGATGACGGCTGCATCACCGAACAAGGCGATGGCCAGATCATCATGAAGGGAGAGCGCCTTGACCGCGCCTTCCACAAGCAGTGCGGGGCCGTTGTCGCTGCCCATAACGTCGATCGCTATTTTGTATTGGGACATATATGTTCTCCTGTCTATGATTTTTATCGGAATATTAAGATAAATTGTTGTTTAGCGAGGGATTAACGAAAACCCGTAGGGGCGACCCTGTGTGGTCGCCCGCTGTCCTGACATAGGCAAAACCCTTGTGGGTCAACAATCTTTTTGGCGGGAGGCCACACAGGGCCTCCCCTACGGCCAC
>JAGARU010000032.1 GCA_017622085.1 Clostridia bacterium
GCTTTGCGAAAAGAAAATGCCGTGTAAGGAGCTTTCGCTCGCTGCGGCGAGCGAGGAGCCTCCGCGGCTCCAGCGCGCAAGCTTTTTAAAAAAAGCTTGACCAAAAATTGCCGACACCCTCGGGGGAGTTTGTGCGCTGACGTGTGATCAAGCGGCGATCTCGCCAGCGGGGGCTTCCCCGCCCGACACCCTCGTGTGATCGTGCGCGCTTACAAGTGAGCAAACGCCGAAGCTTGGCCGCCGGGCCTTCCCGGCCGCCAGCGGGCGCTTCCCCGGAAAAGTGCAGAGGCACCCCTTTTTCAAAAGGGGTGCCTCTGCATCCTATGGCAAACAATCTTCAACCCAGTTGGCGGTTTTTTTCGTAGGCGGCACGAACGGCGGCGCGAGTGGTGGCGCGGAACGCACCTTGCTCCAGCGCTCCCACGCCCTCAATGGTGCTTCCGCCGGGAGAGCAGACCTCGTCCTTCAAAACCTCCGGATGCTTGCCGGAGGCGAGCGCCATTTCGGCCGCTCCGCGAAGCATTTGCGCCGCGTAAAGCGTCGCCTTGTCCCGGGGCAGACCGCAGCTGACCGCGCCGTCGGCCATAGCCTCCAAAAATACGTAGGCAAAGGCCGGCCCACAGCCCATTACGGCCGTGGCCGCGTCGATCAAGCCCTCGGCGAGCTCATCCAGCTTGCCCGTCGGCGCCATAATGCGGCAAAACTCCGCCTTGGCACCCTCCGTTACCGCACCGTTGGAGGTGTAAACGACCATTCCCTCGCCCAAGGCCACGGAGGTATTGGGCATGATGCGAATGGCCGCCTGACCCTGGGGGAGCACGCCGTTGATCTTCGCCAGCTCCACCCCTGCGGCCATGGAAACTACTACCGCATCGGGATTTTTCTCAAGCGCCCCTCTCAGCTCCGTGAGAACTGACGCAATCAGATACGGCTTCAGCCCCATGAAGATAAAATCCGCCTCGGCGGCAACAGCCTCCGCCGTCACCACCTCCGCCGAGATCGCCTCCGCCAGCGCCGCGGCCTTCGTTTCGTCCCGATCCGCCAAAAGAACCGAAACGTCCGTATTCTTTGCAATCGCCGTAGCAAGGGCGCCGCCCATGTTGCCACAGCCAATAAATCCAACCTTCATAATGCCTCCCTTACCGGATCTGCCCGTTGCCGGTCACAATGTACTTGTAGGTGGTCAGCTCCTTCAGCCCCATGGGGCCGCGGGCGTGGAGCTTTTGGGTGGAAATACCCATTTCACAGCCGAAGCCAAACTCGCCGCCGTCCGTAAACCGGGTAGACGCGTTGACATACACCGCCGCACTGTCCACGCAGGTGCAGAATACGTCGATGGCCGCCCCGTCGGTGGCTACGATGGCCTCGCTGTGGTGGGTGGAGTGCTTGGCAATGTGCGAAACCGCCTCCGTCACGTCGTCCACCACCCGAAGGGCCAGAACGTAATCGAGAAATTCCGTGTCAAAATCCTTATCCGTGGCCGCACGGCCCTCGATCACGGCCGCGCTCCGGGGGCAAAGACGAAGCTCCACGGGATGCTCCGCCCGTTCGTCCACCAAGGCCGCCTTGACCATGGGCAAAAATTCCGCCGCCACGTCCTTGTGCACAAGGCAGACCTCCGCCGCGTTGCAAACGGAGGGGCGGCTGGTCTTGGCGTTGACCAGAATCCGCAAAGCCATGTCCAGATCGGCTGATTTGTCCACGTAAACGTGGCAAATGCCCGTTCCCGTCTCAAGGCAGGGCACGGTGGCGTTCTCCACGCAGGCGCGGATCAGCCCGGCGCCTCCACGGGGAATCAGAAGATCCACCAAGCCCTCGGCGCGCATGAGCTCGTTGGCGCTCTGACGGGTGGTGTCGCTGACCAGACCCACGGCGTCCTCGCAGACGCCGGCCCGGTTAAGACCCTCCTTCAGCGCCGTAACGATGGCGCGGGCGGTGCGGTAGGCCTCCTTACCAATGCGAAGCACGCAGGCGTTGCCGCTCTTTAAGCTGAGGGCGGCCGCGTCGGAGGTGACGTTGGGTCGGCTCTCGTAAATAATGGCCAAAACGCCAATGGGAACTCGCTTTTTCACAATTTTCAGCCCGTTCGGCCGCTCCCATTCCTCCAAAACCTCGCCCACCGGCGAGGGGAGCGCGGCAATGGCGCGGATACCCTCCGCCATGCCCTCAATGCGAGCCTCCGTTAAGCGCAGGCGATCCTGCATGACCGTGGAGATGACCCCCTCGGCGGCGGCCAGATCCTCGGCGTTGGCCGCAAGGATCTCCGCTGTGTGAGCCATAAGCGCCTCCGCCATGGCCAAAAGTGCCTCATTTACCCGATCCTCTCCCAAGCCGATGAGCCCGGCGGACGCCGCCTTGGCGCGCCGGCACAGGGCAAGGGTGGTGCTTTCCTGTTCCATATCAGTTTTTCTCCTTTTGCGAATAAAAGCGGGTGCCTACGTCCACTCCGTCCAGGAGCGCGTACAGCCGCTCGGGGTAGGCGCCGTTGGTAATGATCATATCACAGCCGCTGTCGGTGGCGATCCGCGCGGCCTTCAGCTTGGTCTCCATGCCGCCCGTGCCAAGGGAGGAGCCGGCGCCGCCGGCCAGAGCCATGATCTCGTCGGTGATGGCGTCCACCCGAGGAATCAGGCAGGCGTCGGGATGCTTGCGGGGATCGGCGGTGTAAAGCCCCTCAATGTCGGAAAGAAGCACCAAAAGATCCGCCTTTACGCTGGCCGCCACACGGGCGGACAGGGTGTCGTTATCGCCAAACTCGATCTCCGCCGTGGAAACCGTGTCGTTTTCGTTGATGATGGGCAGAACCGACAGCTCCAGCAGTCGGGTGACGGTGTTGACGAACTTGCCGTTCCGATCCTCAGAGAGCAGGTCGGGGGCGGTGAGCAAAAGCTGTGCCACCGTGTGGTTGTACTCGGCAAAAAGCTTGTCGTAGACGTACATCAGCTCGCACTGACCCACAGCCGCGCAGGCCTGCTTGCCTGCCAGATCCGAGGGCTTGGCGCTGAGATGAAGCTTGCCCACACCCATGGCCACCGCGCCGGAGGACACCAAAATGACTTGGTTGCCCGCGTTTTTCAGATCGCTGATGCCGCGGCAGAGCGCCTCAATGCGACGCAGGTTGAGGCATCCGTTTTGATAGGTCAGGGTGGATGAGCCGATTTTAATGACGATTCGCATATATCCTCCTCGTCCGCCGGAGCGGACGCTTGCGTTTTAAGCTATAATAATATAGTAAAGCACAAAACGGGCGGAATTTCAATAGTTTATCGAAATAAAGTGCTAAATTTTTTCACCGTCCGCCGCCGGGTCAAAAAACCCTGCGGGCGCAGGTGGATTCCCCTCTTGCATTTCCCTTACGGGGATGCTATAATGAAAAAAATAGTATCTTTTTTGATCAAAGGAGAACGAATATGGAATGGATCACCTCCACCGAGCAGGCTAAGTGGGTCCGCCAGACGGCACAGCCCACCGAAGGCGGCGAAGTGCTGTCCTTTGGCGCGCCCAATCAGACCGTCCGCGGCTTTGGCGGATGCTTTAACGAGCTTGGCATGATCGCCCTCCGGGAGCTTTCCGAGGAGGAGCGCACCGCCGTCCTTGACGAGCTGTTCTGCCCCGACAAGTGCAACTTCACCTTTAACCGAATGTCCATGGGCGCCAACGACTTTTCCGCCCAGTGGTATAGCTACAACGAGGTGGACGGCGACTTTGATATGGAGCATTTCTCCATCGACTACGACCGCCGTCATATCCTGCCCTACATCAAGGAGGCGCAAAAGCGCCAGCCCGCCTTCTCCCTGTTTGCCTCCCCCTGGAGCCCGCCCACGTGGATGAAGTTTCCCCGCGCTTATAACTACGGCAAGCTGATCAAGGAAGAGCGCTACCTCCGCGCCTACGCCAAGTACATCCGCCTGTTCCTTCAGGCCTATGAGGGCGAGGGCGTGCACATCGATCAGTACCATATTCAGAACGAGCCCTGCAGTACTCAAAAATTTCCCTCCTGCATCTGGGTGGGCGAGGAATTCCGCGACTTTATCCGGGACTATCTGGTGCCGGAGCTGGAGGGCCACGGGGTAAACACCGACATCTGGCTTGGCACGCTGAACGGCCCGGAGGGCGACCACCGCTGGACCACCACCCGCTACCACCAGTACGCGGGCATCGTGATGGACGATCCCGTCTGCCGGGAAAAGGTCAAGGGCATTGCCTACCAGTGGGCGGGCAAGAGCGCGGTGCAGATGACCCACGACGCCTACCCCGACCTTGAATTGATCCAGTCCGAGAGCGAGTGCGGCGACGGACAGAACACCTGGACCTTCGCTATGTATATCTTTGAAATGATCCGTCATTACTTCCGTAACGGCGTGTCCTCCTACGTATATTGGAACATGGCCCTGAAGGAGGGCGGCGAGAGCACGTGGGGCTGGCATCAGAACTCGCTTGTGTCCGTCAAGGACGGCCACGCGGTCTATAATCCGGAGTTCTATCTGATGAAGCACTTCTCCCACTTTGTCCGTCCCGGCGCGAAGGTGCTGACCACCCACGGCCCCATGAGCCCCAACACCCTTGCCTTTGAGAATCCCGACGGGGAAAAGGTCGCCGTGATCATGAACCCCTACGATACGGAAAAGGCCATCACCCTGGAGAGCAGTACGTATGTCCTCCCGCCCCGATCCTTCAACTCCGTTCGACTTTGATGCGGGGTAAGGCCCCGCTTGCTCACACGTCAGCGCACAAACTCCCCCGAAGGTGTCGGGCGGGGAAGCCCCCGCGGGCAAGATCGCCGCTTGCTCACTTGTAAGCGAGCACGATCACACGAGGGTGTCGGCACCAAAGATTTGTTTTTTGCCTCGCTTTTTTGCGGGGAAACCCCCGCGGGCGAGATCGCCGCTTGATCACACGTCAGCGCACAAACTCCCCCGAAGGTGTCGGCAATTTTTGGTCAAGCTTTTTTTAAA
>JAGARU010000033.1 GCA_017622085.1 Clostridia bacterium
GGCGTGCTGGTAAGCTGTATCAAGATGTACTGATAGAAAAATATTGCAAGATTTGTCGCGCCGCGAAAATGCGCATAATAACAGAAAAACGAAGGGAGGCAGAAAGATGACGGAAAACAAATGGTATATTGCCATCGATCTGAAATCTTTTTATGCTTCTGTGGAGTGCGTGGCGCGAGGTCTTGATCCTCTGAAAACCAATCTCGTGGTGGCGGATATGAGCCGAACAGAGAAAACCATCTGCCTCGCGGTCACACCCTCGCTGAAGAAATACGGGATCCCAGGCCGAGCGAGACTCTTTGAGGTCATACAGAAGGTCAGGGAAGTCAATGCACAGCGAAAACAGAAAGCCCCCAACAGACGATTCACGGGAAGATCCTTCGACGCTGACGAGCTGGACGCAAATCCCTCGTTGGAGCTTAACTATATCGTTGCCCCTCCCCAAATGGCGCTTTATAAAAAGGTCAGCACCGAGATCGTGAGCATTTATCTGCGCCACGTCTCCATGGATGACGTCTGCGTTTATTCGGTGGACGAAGTCTTTATCGACGTGACCCCCTACCTCAAAGTAAAAGGTATGACGGCTCGGGAGTTCACCAAAATGCTCATCAAAGAGGTGTTGCGCGAGAAGGGAATCACCGCCACGGCGGGTATTGGCCCCAATCTGTATCTGGCCAAGGTCGCCATGGACATCATGGCCAAACGTGTTGATGCCGATGAGGACGGTGTGCGTATTGCCGAGCTGGATGAAATATCCTACCGTGAGCTTTTGTGGGATCATCAGCCCATCACAGACTTCTGGCGTGTCGGACACGGGTACGCCAGAAGCTTGGAGAGGGTGGGGATCTACACCATGGGGGATGTGGCCAAATGCTCGGTGGGAGACGTCCACGGTTACTATAACGAAGCCCTGCTGTATAAGCTGTTTGGTATCAACGCCGAGTTGCTCATTGATCACGCCTGGGGCTGGGAGCCTTGCACCATGCAGGATATCAAAGCCTACCGCCCCGCGACCACAAGCCTCAGCTCGGGGCAGGTGCTACAATGTCCGTACACTTACGATAAGGCAAGGCTCATCGTCCGAGAGATGACCGACGCGCTGGTTCTTGATCTTGTTGCCAAGGGACTTGTGACCAATCAGATCGGGCTCAGCATCGGGTACGATATCGAAAACCTGACCGACCCGAACCGAAGTCAAACGTACAAGGGGGAGGTCAAGACAGACCACTACGGAAGAAATATACCCAAGCCCGCCCACGGCACGGCGAATCTTGAGAAATATTCTTCCTCCACCAAACTGATCCTCAAGACCATGATGGAGCTGTTTGAGCGGATCACCGACAAACGCCTGCTCATACGCCGAATTAACGTGGTGGCCAACCGCCTCATCAGGGAAGAAGACGTGAAGCATGAGCCTGTGGTGTATGAGCAGATGTCCATGTTCGATCTGCCCACCGAGGAGGATGACAGACGCGCAGAGGAAGAAGCCGAAGCCATGGCCCGTGAAAAGAGAATGCAGAAGGTCATTCTGGATATCAAGCGGCGCTACGGCAAAAACGCCATTCTCAAAGGCATGAATTTCGAAGATGGGGCTACCGCCAGAGACAGGAACAATCAGATCGGAGGTCATAAAGCGTGATGGGCAAATTTAATTTGCACGAGTATGATGATATCATGGATCTGCCGCACTATACCTCTCCCAACAGAAGGCGTATGCCAAGTATAGACAGGGCCGCTCAATTTGCGCCTTTCGCGGCTTTGGCCGGGTATGATGCCGACGTACTGGAAGCGGCGAGGGTGACACATCAAAAGCTGATCCTCACCGAAGACATGAAGGAGATACTTGACCGTAAGCAACGAATGCTGGCGGAGATCATTGACGAACAGCCCGAGATCACCGTCACCTACTTCGTCCCGGATCTGAGGAAGGCAGGAGGATCATATCAAACCGTTACAGGGAATCTCAAGATAATAGATGAATATGAGCAGATGCTCGTGATGACAAACGGAAAAAGCATTTCAATCGCTGACGTGATCAGCATAGATTCCGAGGTGCTTGAACATGGGATCGAATAACAGAGCATACCTGAAAGGAGCGTGATACATGATGGCAAAGAAAGAATTTAATGCATGGACAGCCGTGCAGATGTATTGTCCAAACTGCGGAACGTTGAGCGTTGGATATAAAGATGAAGACGGTAAATGTCACTTCCAATGTAAGAAATGCGCTGTGGTGATGGTGCGGTCATATAAGAACCGACGGCATGATCTGATTGAAATAACCGTTCCTCAAGGAAGGGAACGATTGAGCGTATCGTGACCCGCTCCCGCATAGGTTACTGTGAAAATTGAATACGGCGAACGACGGAGGATGCCTGGCTGAAACAGTGCTAAGTTAAGTCGTCCTTCAGGTCTCGCCTTGAAATTGGTTGGCAATGCCAGAATTGCGTGTTAGTGCGCTAAGTTGTGAAGCCGCCGATAC
>JAGARU010000034.1 GCA_017622085.1 Clostridia bacterium
AAAGCGAAGTCCCGCGTAGGGGGGTAAAAGCACTTATAGCAGTTTACTAAACTTGATTTTTGAATTTTGCTCATAAATGTGATATCCAGAATTGGAATAACAATTTATAGCTGCGATATTTTCTTTATCGGTTTGAATATTAATCGTATTAAATCCGAGCCCCTTAACATATTGCTCCGCATAATTCAGTGCAAAAGATCCAATCCCTTGGCGTTGGAAATCTTTTGCAACAAATAACATAGATACCCATGCCATATCTGTATTCAGCAATCCATTAATTTTCATGTAAGCGATAGGCATTGCACCCTTGCATACTAAAAAATGCTTTTCATCCGGATCTTCGACAGAAAGAATTTCCCTCCATTCGCTTAGAGATATATTTCCGGAATTCAAAATATCTTTGTTTTGAGCAAAAAGAATTCTCACAAAATATGCCTCGTTTTTTGTTGCTGGGATAATAGTTAAAGAGTTTGGAATGTCTAATTCATACATGATTTCACCGTCATTTATGAAATCATTAAACGATTCAAATGGCTTTTCTGAAAAACATAATGACATTTGAAGGTTGCGACTTGGAATATTGTCGGGCTTGACATAACACCGAAGTGTTGTTGCTCCCATTTCGGATAAGTGATTTGTCGCCGCGTGAATCATTTGTTTTGCTATTCCTCTTCTTCTGTATTCCGGAATCACAAACAAGTCACCATAATACCAAAGATGAGGATTGTTTTCATTTCTCACACAATGAATTCTGCCGATAACTTGATTTTTTGCAGTGGTGGCAATTACCCCAAAGCAATCGTTGCTATTGACAAGCTCGTCGAAGATATACTGTCTCGATCGGTTTGTAAACTGTGGGGTTAATGCTTTCCATTGATTTTGAGCAATTTGTTCCACATATTCGTTTGTTAAGAATTTACTGATTTGAATTGTAACGATGTCTTTCATTTTGCTACCTCTTTCTTAAAAAATAAAATGCTCTCGATAAAATCAAGAGCATTAAGTCAAGACGTAACAATATAAGTTAGTTTGCGGACAAAACGGCAATTGATTTTATCAGTGTTAAGTTTGTCATTTTGTCCACCTCCTTTAAGTATCAATTTTGTACTTTTATTATAGCACAATATTTTCCATAAGTCAACATCTAATATGTCAACTATTAGTTATTATAAGAAAAGCTTGGCGCACCTGCTTTATCGCAGGCATCCCAACGGAAGCCTCCTTTTTTGGATTTGATAGATTCAATTGTTTATCTGGACGTAAGCCATGTTAAGGCAGGGGCCTTCCCACGGATCATAGTTGGCATCGTACACGGTAGTCTCGCCGGCACCCTCGCCATAGACGGTTATGACATCACCGGGAATCAGGTTCTGGCTACCATCTATGAGGCAATCGCGGAGAAGAACCACGTAAGCAATGCCGTCCTCTGCCTGACAGATATAATAAACGTCGCCCTCATGCTCGTCGGAATAGGTAGCTCGCTCCACCACCGTCAGGGTCATGCATAAATAAGCGTCCTCGTACTGATCCGGCGTGCGGTAAAACTGCTTTGGAGAAACCTCTTCACATACAGCGATGTATTCCTCCCGGGTCAAGGAGGTGTCAACCGGCTTTTCCCACAAAGAGGACAGATCGGACAGCAGGCTACCGAAACCAACGGTGGATACGATCAGATAGAGCACAGCTAAGCCGATGAAAAGGCCCTTTTTCCAGCCTTGGTGCGGGCTGGTGATCAGCAAAATAAGGCCTATGATCGGGGTAAAGAGCATCATGAGCACGATAAACCACCAGGAGTAGTACCACTCAATAAAGGTAACGCGGCTCGAGCCGGAGGACCGCTTGTGCTTTTTCTTTTTTACGACCGGTCGGTTACCGGCGCGCATATGCTCCGGGCACGGCTTACCGCACAGGGGACAATTATCCGCGGCGAAAAAGCAATCACAATCCGGGCATTTATTCAGGTCGGAGCGATCAAGCTCCTGATCATCACCGTGAACGCCAAGCAATCTTCCCATATAAGCATTTCTCCTCTCGGTCTTTTCTTTACTACTTATTATAGCACACGGAAGCAGAAAAGTCAATGGCTCGACGGGGTGCGCAAGCACTTTTGACGTTCGACATTTTTCATCAAATTTATATATAATATCGCCATTATCAATTGACAAACAAACGAGAATGTTTTATAATGTTTCTTATGTTGATTTTATTCGACTGTCGCAATGCATTTTAGTTTGGAGTTCATTTATGGTCTTTGATTACATTGTTTTAGCACTGTATGCCGTGGCTATGGTTGCCATTGCTTTTTACACAAAAAACCGTTCCGGATCGGTGAATGATTTCCTTTTGGCTGGAAAGAGGGGCCTCAATGGTTGGATGACCGCCTTTGCCTACGCAACCACCTACTTCTCCGCCGTTATCTTTATCGGTTACGCCGGACAGTTTGGACGTTCCTTTGGTCTTGCTTCCGTTTGGATCGGTATTGGAAACGCAATTATCGGTACGCTGTTTGCTTGGCTTGTACTGGCAAAGCGAACCAAAAATATGACCCAGCGGCTATCCGCCAAGACAATGCCCGAATTCTTTGAAAAACGATACGGTAGCACTAAGCTGAATCTTATTACGGCTGTAATTATTTTTATCTTCCTAATTCCCTACTCCGCCTCTGTATACAACGGACTCAGCAGTCTCTTTGAGATCGTGTTTGGCATTGAGGGCTGGATCGTAATGATCGCACTGGCGGCGCTGACGGCACTTTATCTCTTCTTTGGCGGCTACTTTGCCACCGCCCTCTCCGATTTTATTCAAGGCATTATTATGATCATCGGTGTAGTCTGCATGATTATCTGCTTTATGAATGCGGAAAACGTAAGCTGGGATATTTCCAAGCTGGTAAACGATCCCAATCTGACCTGGTTCACCTTTAATTCGGACAGCACGGGTATCTACGGAAGCACTGTTTCTCTGATTTCTCTGATCCTGCTGACTTCTCTTGGCGTATGGGCCTTGCCTCAAACGATCCACAAATATTATGCCATCCGCGACAAGAAGGCCATTACTCAGGGCGTTGTGGTAAGCACAGCCTTTGCTTTGATTATTGGCTTCATCGCATACTTCAGCGGTGCGCTGAGCATCTTCTTTCCGGAAACCGTTGGTGTGCCGGATGCAAACGTAATTCCCACCATGCTGAGTGTGGCCATTCCCGCCGGACTTACGGGCGTTATTGCCGTTCTGATCCTTTCGGCCAGCATGTCTACGCTTTCCTCCGTTTCCCTTGCCAGTGCCTCCGTTATTGCGGTAGACATTTATAAGGGCAGCGTTCGGAGGGAGGCAAGCGACAAGCAGGTGAATCGGGTTATGCGTATCCTTTGCCTGATCTTCGTTGTAATCTCCGTTGTGCTTGCTATTCTGAACGAAGCTTATGGCATTGCTGCTATCGCTTACATGATGGGTGTGAGCTGGGGCACCTTGGCCGGATGCTTTATGGGTCCCTACGTTCTCGGCGTGATTTGGAAAAAGGTTACCAAGCCTGCAGTCTGGAGCTCAATTATCAGCTCTCTTGTGCTGACCGTTACCCTGATCTTCGTCTTTGGCTTTGATAAAAACGGCTGGGACTGCACAGTTGCCGTTGCACTGAAGAGCGGTGTGGCTACCTCTCCTCTGATTGGTGTGATCTGTATGGTATTCTCTCTCCTCATTACCGTGGTTGTAAGTCTTATGACCAAGGCACCGGAGGAGGCTGTTCTTTACGAAGCATTTGACAAGCCCTACGAGGGTGAAATAAAATAAAAATAAAAGAGGTTATGCAATGATTTGGTCAAAAGAAGAAACCCTCCCTCGCGAGGAAATTGAAAAAATACAGTTGGAGCGGTTAAAGGAAACTGTAAACCGCGTTTATGCAAAGGTTGAGCCCTACCGCAAAAAGATGGACGAGGCTGGAGTAAAGCCGGAGGATATCCAGTCCCTTGCCGATCTTTCCAAGCTTCCCTTTGTTACCAAGCAGGATATGCGCGATAACTATCCCTTCGGTCTGTTTGCAGTGGATCGGGACAGTCTGGTGCGCATTCACGCATCCAGCGGAACCACCGGAAAGCCTACGGTCGTCGGTTACACGGAAAATGACCTGAAAACCTGGACGGACTGCGTATCCCGCATTGCCTGCATGGGCGGTGCCAGCTCCCATGACGTAGCGCAGATCTGCTTTGGTTACGGTATGTTTACCGGTGCCCTTGGTCTGCATTACGGTCTCGAAAAGATCGGTGCGGCCATTGTTCCCTCCTCTACCGGAAATTCTCAGAAGCAGATCATGTACATGCAGGACTTTGAGACCTCACTCCTCGTAGCGACTCCCTCCTATGCTCTCCGCCTGGCGGAGGTTGCCAAGGAAATGGGAGTGGATCCCGAGAAGGATCTGAAGGTAAAGATCGCTTTGGTTGGCAGTGAGCTGCTGACCGACGCTATGCGTGAGGAAATGCACAAGGTTTGGGGTCGGGATATTCTGATCACCTCCAACTACGGCATGAGCGAGCTGATGGGTCCCGGTGTTTCCGGCGAGTGTTTGGAGCACTGCGGCATGCACATCAACGAGGACTACTTTATCCCCGAAATCATCAATCCGGTTACCGGCAAGGTTCTGCCGGCCGGTGAGCAGGGCGAGCTGGTCATTACCTGCATCAAGAAAGAGGGTCTGCCGCTGATCCGTTACCGCACGAAGGATATCACCCGTCTCTTCTATGAGAAGTGTGCCTGCGGACGTACCTTCTGCCGGATGGAAAACCTTTCCGGCCGCAGTGACGATATGCTGAAGATACGCGGCGTTAACGTATTCCCAAGCCAAATCGAGGAGGTTATCCTCTCCTTTGAGGAGCTTGGCCCCCACTATGAGATCGTGCTGGAGCGCGAGGGCTACCTCGACAAGCTGACCGTTCGGGTTGAACTGGCGGAAAGCACCGACTCCTTTGCCGCACTGGAGCGGATTACAAACGCGGTTAAGAACAAGATCAAGGTGATTCTCGGCCTGGATGCAAAAATCAAGCTGGAATCCCCCAACACCCTGCAGCGCTTTGAGGGAAAAGCAAAGCGAGTAAAAGACTTGAGGAGTATTAAGTGATGAGTAAGAAAACCATTATGCTCGGAAATGAGGCCATTGCCAGAGGTGCGTATGAGGCGGGCGTCAAGCTCTCCAGCGCATATCCCGGAACGCCCAGCACCGAGATCAGCGAATATCTGGCAAAGTACGATGAGGTATACACCGAGTGGGCACCCAACGAGAAGGTTGCCGCTGAGGTGGGAATCGGCGCATCCATTTCCGGCGTGCGCAGTCTCGTTTGCATGAAGCACGTTGGCTTGAACGTAGCCAGCGACCCCCTTTACACCTTCGCCTACACCGGCGTAAACGGCGGCTCTGTTTTTGTCGTTGCCGATGACCCCGGTCTTGCCAGCTCTCAGAACGAGCAGGACACCCGTATGGTGGCTCGCTCGGCCCACGTTCCCGTGCTTGAACCTGCAGACAGCCAGGAGGCAAAGGACTTTATGAAGTTTGCCTATGAGCTGAGCGAACAATACGACACTCCCGTCATTCTTCGTACCACCACCAAGCTTGCGCACTCCCAGAGTGCTGTAGAGCTCTGCGAGCGGGTTGAGATTGCCGACAAGGAATATGCCCGTAACGTAGGAAAATACGTTATGATGCCCGCCTCCGCCATTGGCCGACACGTTGTGGTTGAGAATCGGGAAAAGCAGATGGCGGCAGATGCCGCAAGTTTCCCCATCAACCGCATAGAGATCAAGGACACCAAACTTGGCTTTATTACCTGCGGTATTGCTTACCAGTACGTAAAAGAGGTTTGCCCTGAGGCCAGCGTTTTGAAGCTTGGTCTGACCAATCCCATTTCCCGGGAAATGATTGCAGACTTTATCCACCAGGTTGAAACGGTTTACGTGTTTGAAGAGCTTGAGCCTGTTATTGAGGAGCAAGTAAGAGCATGGGGATTTGACGTAAAGGGTAAGGAATGCTTTACCCGTCAGGGCGAATATAGCGCCAATCTGCTCCGCCGTGCGCTTTACAGCGCGGACGAGGCGGTATTTGAAAAGGCCGAGGCGCCCAACCGTCCTCCGATTCTTTGTCCCGGATGCCCCCACAGAAGCGTATTCTCCGTACTGAACAAGCTGAAGATCCACGCGGCCGGCGACATTGGTTGCTACACCCTCGGTGCGGTCGCTCCCCTTAGTGTAATCGACACCACCATTTGTATGGGTGCCAGCATCTCTTCCCTCCACGGCATGGAAAAGGCACGCGGCAAGGAATACGTAAAGAATTGGGTTGCGGTAATCGGTGACTCCACCTTCTTACATACCGGCATCAACTCTCTGATTAACATGGTATACAACAAGGCCACCGGAACCGTGATGATCCTTGACAACCGCACCACCGGTATGACCGGCCATCAGGAGCATGCCGCTACCGGAAAGACTCTGAAGGGCGAGGAAACCTATGCCATTGACCTGGCAAGCCTTTGCCGCGCGGCCGGTGTCGAAAACGTAATTGAGGTAAATGCCTTTGATGTGAAGCGCCTTGAGGAAATTCTTAAAGAAAGCACCCAAAGCGACACCTTGACTGTAATCATCACCAAGTCTCCCTGCGTTCTTTTGAAGGGCAACAAGTTCCCGAACTACTGCACGGTGGATGCCGATGCTTGCAAGAAGTGCGGCGCTTGTCTGAAGATCGGTTGTCCTGCCATGACCAAGGGCGAGGATGGAAAGGTACGCATTGATGCGACCATGTGCAACGGCTGCGGCCTTTGTACAAACTACTGCAAATTCAACGCAATTAAAACGGTGGAGAGATAACGATGACAAAGAACATTATGATTGTAGGTGTTGGCGGTCAGGGTACGCTTCTGACCAGCCGCATTATTGGAAAGACCGCCATGGAGATGGGCTTTGACGTAAAGATCTCCGAGGTACACGGCATGGCTCAGCGTGGCGGAAGCGTAGTTACCTTCGTTCGTTTTGGCGAGGAGGTGCACGAGCCCGTCGTAGAAGAGGGACAGGCTGACGTCATTATTGCCTTTGAACGTCTTGAAGCGCTGCGCTATGCCCACTTCCTGAAAAAGGACGGCGTTCTCGTAATTAACGATTGCCGCATTGATCCCATGACTGTTGTAATCGGTGCGAAGCAATATCCCGAAAGCATCATTGAAAATCTTCAAAAAAATCACTCCGTATACACCATTGACGGACAGCGCGCCGCGCTTTCTCTTGGAAACAGCAAGGTGCTGAACTCCGTTGTTCTCGGTTATGCCGCCTCCTTTATCGGTTTTGAGCTTGACAGTTGGATGAAGACGGTAGAAGCCACCGTACCGCCCAAAACCATTGAAATCAACAAAAAGGCTTTCCTCTGCGGATATGAGGCAAAGCACTAAGGAGAACATATTATGATCTGGAATGAAACTAAAGAATGCATGAGTCGGGATCAAATGACGGCTTTGCAAAGCGCACGGCTTGTTAAGCTGGTGGATTACGTTTATCATAACGTCGAATTCTACCGCAAGAAAATGCAAGCCGTAGATCTGATGCCCGGCGACATCAAAAGCATTGAGGATATTACCAAGCTTCCCTTCACTACTAAGGATGACCTGCGCGACAACTATCCCTTCGGTCTGTTTGCTGTGCCCAACTCAGAAATCGTTCGTATCCACGCCTCCAGCGGCACCACCGGCAAGGCAACGGTCGTTGGATACACCCGTTACGACCTTGACGTATGGTCCGAGTGTGTGGCGCGCTGTCTGGCGATGGCTGGCGTAACCAAGGACGATATTATTCAGATCGCCTACGGATACGGCTTGTTTACCGGTGGTCTTGGCGCACACGGCGGTGCGGAGAGAATTGGAGCAACGGTTGTTCCCATGAGCACCGGCAACTCCAAGAAGCTGACCACTATGATGGTGGACTTCGGTGCGACTGCCATTGCCTGCACCCCCTCCTATCTGCTTCACATCTCTGAAGTTCTTGAGGCCGAGGGTTTGCTTGATAAGATCAAGCTGAAGGCCGCTATCTGCGGTGCAGAGCCTTGGACAGAAAAAATGCGCCATGAGATCGAGACCAAGCTGAACATTCATGCATACGATATTTACGGTCTTAGCGAGGTTATGGGCCCCGGTGTTGCCTGCGACTGCATTCACCACAAGGGTCTGCACGTTTGCGAGGATCACTTCTATCCCGAAGTTCTGAATACCGCCACCCTGACCCCCGTGGCCGACGGTGAGACCGGTGAGCTTGCCTTTACCACCCTAACCAAGGAAGGTATTCCGCTGATCCGTTACAGAACCAAGGACCTTACCAGCATTGACCATACTCCCTGTGAGTGCGGACGCACCAGTGCAAGAATCTCCCGCTTTAAGGGTCGTGTGGATGACATGCTGATCATTCGCGGTGTCAACGTATTCCCAAGCCAGGTTGAGGCGGCGCTGATCGACGTTGAGGAGGTTACTCCCCACTATATGATGATCGTTGACCGTGTAAACAATCTGGACACCCTTGAGGTACAGGTTGAGCTGGACCAGAAGTACTACACCGACGAGATCCGTGCCATTGAGGCTTTGACCAAAAAGATCGCCCACGTGCTCCAGCAGGCGCTTGGCATCAGCGCCAAGGTAAAGATCGTTGAGCCTCAGTCCCTGCGCCGCAGTGAGGGTAAGGCGGTACACGTAATCGACAACCGTAAGCTGTATTGATTATTATTGTAAGGAGAAAATATTATGTTTGCTAAGCAATTAACCGTGTTCATCGAAAACCGTTCCGGAAGACTGTCCGAGGTTTTGAGCGTTCTTAAAGAAAACGGCGTTAACATTCTTTCTCTCAGCCTGGCGGACACAACCGAGTTCGGTCTGCTCCGTCTGATCGTGGATAATGCCGCAAAGGGCAAGGAAAAGCTCACCGAAAACGGCTTCTCCTCCCTTCTGTCCGACGTTTCCATCATCCAGATCCCCCATCAGGTAGGAAGCCTGCAGGGTTTGCTCAAGGTAATTGACGACAACAAGATCAACATTGAGTACATGTACGGTCTCTCCATCGAGTCGAACGAGGCTTACGTTGTACTGAAGGCATCCAACATTCAGAGAGTGGATGAGATCCTCACAGAGAACGGTGTACGCACCATTACCTGTGATGAGCTCTCCAAGCTTTGATCCGATGCTGGTCGATTTTCATACCCACATTTTTCCGGATAAGATCGCACGCAAGACCATCGACTTTCTTGCAGAGAAGGCCTCCATTGGGGCCTTCTCTGACGGTACTGCTTCCGGTCTGTTGACAGAAATGGCACGGGCAGGGGCGGACGTTTCCGTTACCCTGCCCGTTCTCACAAATCCTGCCCAGTTTGATAGTGTCAACCGGTTTGCCTCGGAGATCAACACGCGGTTTGCTAACGAAGCCCCCCGTCTGATCTCCTTTGCGGGCATTCACCCGGCCTGCGAGGAGATCGAGAAAAAAATGGCGTGGATCCGGGAAAATGGATTTTTGGGAGTTAAGATTCATCCGGACTATCAGGGTACGTTCATTACGGACGAGGGATATCTGAAGATCTTGCATTGTGCCAAGGAGTACGATCTGATCGTAGTGACCCATGCCGGAGTGGATGCGGGATATCGGGATATGCCGGTGCGGTGTCCGCCGAAATTGGCGCTTCAGGTAATCCGACAGGTCAACCACGGAAAATTTGTGCTGGCGCATCTGGGCGGAAGCGAAATGAGTGAGCAGGTGCTTGACTTGCTGGCCGGCGAGGACGTTTATCTGGATACGGCCTACGTTTTGCGCTACACCTCCGGTGAGACGTTCCGTGCCATCGTTCAAAAGCACGGGGCGGATCGCATTTTATTTGCCTCCGACTCGCCGTGGAGCGGCATTCGTGAGGACGTTGCCCTTTTACACAGCTTTGAGCTTGATAAAACGACAGAGGACAAGATCTTGTTCGGTAACGCAAGACGGCTCCTCGGAATATAGGTGAATACCATGGGATTGAATGAAAAAATGTTTGCGCTTGGCAATAAGCGCTCCATTATACGGGAAATTTTTGAATACAGCAAGACCCGTGCCGCAGAGATCGGTGCGGAAAACGTCTTTGACTTTAGCCTTGGCAACCCCAGCGTGCCGGCACCTGCAGAGGTAAACGACACGATCCGGGAGCTGCTTGATACACAGAACTCCGTTTTACTCCACGGCTACACCTCGGCGCAGGGCGATCTTGGTGTGAGACGTGCGATTGCAGCGCGGATCGCGGAAAGATTCGGGGTTGATATGTCGCCGAACCTTCTTTACATGACCTGTGGTGCGGCGGCATCCCTTACCATTTGTCTGAAAGCGCTGATCGAGGAGGACAAGGGCGACGAGTGCATCGTTTTCGCCCCCTTCTTCACGGAATACCGCGTATTTATTGAGAATGCAGGCGGCAAGGTTGTGATCAGCCAGCCGGAGGCCGGAACCTTCCAGATCGATATTGCTGATTTTGAGAACCGCATTACCGAGCATACAAAGGCGGTCATTGTAAACTCGCCCAACAACCCCAGCGGTGTGGTTTATTCGAGAGAAACGATTGAGGCTATGTGCCGTGTACTGAAGGAAAAGTCCGAGGAATACGGTCACGTGATCTATCTGATCGCCGACGAGCCTTACCGCGAGCTGGTTTATGCCGGTGTTGAGGTTCCTTACCTTATGAATCACTATGCAAACACCTTGGTATGCTACTCCTTCTCCAAATCTCTTTCCCTGCCCGGTGAGCGCATCGGTTACATTGCCGTATGCCCCAACATGGAGGATGCAACTACGGTTTATCTGGCAGTTTGCGGCGCAGGACGCTCGCTTGGCTACGTTTGTGCGCCCAGCCTGTTCCAGCAGGTGATCGCTCGGTGTCTGAACGCGAAGGTCAACATTGAGGCCTACAAAAAGAACCGCGATCTGCTTTACGATAATCTGACCGCCTACGGCTTTGAGTGTGTAAAGCCCGACGGTGCGTTCTATCTGTTTGTGAAATCCCCTGAGGGTGATGCATTCCGGTTCTATGAAAAGGCCAAGGCTCACGAGCTTTTGGTGGTTCCCTGTGATGACTTTGGTGTGAGTGGATACGTTCGTATCGCTTACTGCACCGATTATGAGCGGGTAAAAAATGCGCTTCCCGCGTTCAAAGCTTTGGCTGAGGAGTATCGGGCATGAAAAACACAAATCCGGTAGAGCTCCACAAAGCACAGTTTAAGGGGTTGAAGCCCTCTATGCGCTGGGACAAGCATACTCCGCTTGAGCAGTGGAGCGTGGCTTGCCGGGAAAAAATGAAGGACGTTTTGGGCTTGCATACCTTCTCAATCTGCGATCCCGATCTTACGGTGCTTGGCGAGGACGTGGTAAACGGAAACCGGCGCATTCAATTTTTGGTGCAGACGGAAGTGGGCTACTACGTGAACTGTCATTTGCTTTTACCCCCTGACCCCCCGGAGAAAAAGCTTCCCCTTTGCGCTTGCCTGCAGGGGCATGTGAGCGGTGCCCATCTGACCGTGGGTATTGCAAAATTTGAGCACGACGAGACCTATATTGAGCACGAATGCAATTTCGGTGTGCAGGCGGTAGCCAAGGGATTTGCCGCTCTTGCCATTGAACAGAGAGGGTTTGGTGAAAACGGTGGCAACACCGAGCATGGCTGGACTCAATGTCAGCATGCCGCTATGGTAGCTAATCTTATGGGTCGGTCACTCATTGGCGAGCGAGTCTGGGACGTTCAACGGGTCCTGGATGCCGTTCTTGACCACTTTGGCGACCGGATCACCATGGATGGCTCTGTACTTCTCGGCGAATCCGGTGGAGGAACGGCGACCTACTATACGGCATGTCTTGAGGACCGGTTCTCTCTTTACATGCCCATTGTAGCGCTTTGTACCTTTGAGGACTCCATTGTGGACATCAGTCATTGCGTATGCAATTACGTACCCGGCGTGGCAAAGTATTTTGACATGGGTGATATGGCGGTGATGATCGCGCCGAAACGGATGGTAATCGTCAGCGCAACGGAGGACGAGTGGTTCCCTCTGGACGGTGCGAAAGAAGCCTTTGAACAGGTAAAGCGAATCTACCGTGCGGCCGGTGCAGAGGACAAATGCGCTATGGTTGTAGGCGAGGGTCCCCATCGCTTTTATGCAGGACTAGCCTGGCCGGTTGTGCTTGAACTGTTGAGTAAATAAGCAGAAAGAGGATTCCGTACGGAATCCTCTTTTTTGGACGGGGGGTGAGCTATACGGTCAAATGCAGGTGACGCATGCGGTAAATGAGGGCAAGTAATTCCTGGGGGCGAGGGAGATCGAGAAAGCGCTGACAGGTGGTGAAGAAGGCGGTGTAGACGGAATCCAAACCCTCCCGATCGATACGATCATAAAGCTGGCGGATACGGGCAGGCAGATCTACGGTACTGCCGGAGGTTTCGATCATCAGCTGGCGCAGCATAAAGCCAAGAGCATCCAATTGGCGAGGGGACACAATATCATGCAAGCCGCGGACGTCGATACGCTCGTTGCCGATCAAAATGAAGCCCATGTTGGAGACCTCAAGGCGCTCACTTCCGCTCCCCTCCGGATAGGAGGTAAAACCGGTTGATCGGAGAACACGCGACTGTGTCCACGTAGCAGGAGAAATGGCGGTTGACGTTACCCCGCTTTGTGCGCATATGGTGCGGGCACGGGCAGTGACGTCGGAGATGCGGTAGTCCTCCATTTTGTATATACGGTCGGCTACGGACAGGTATTCCCCACTTCCGCCAATTACAAGGAGGGTGGAGGTTCCTTTTTCCTCAAACAGCTCTTTCACCCGATCGGTAAAGGGAGTGATGGGCTCCTTCTCAATCAGCTCCTTCATCATGCGGTCACGGATCATAAAGTTGGTGGCGCTTCGGTCCTCATCGATCAGGAGAAGCTTAGCTCCGGTATCGATGGCCTCCATAATATTAGCCGCCTGCGAGGTAGAGCCTGAGGCGTGGTGGGTGGAAAAATTCGTGGTGTCTCCGCCGGGAAGCCACTTAATAAAGGGCGAGATGTTGACATTTTTGACGCTCCGGCCATCCTCGGCAGAAATGGTGACGGCGGTATCGTCGGTAATACACAGCTCCCGTCCATCGTCGGGGGCATGGTCGTAAATTCCTGCAGAAATCGCATCGAGCAAGGTGGATTTACCGGAATATCCGCCACCGGTAATGACGGTGACGCCCTTTTTGATGCCCATGCCGCGGACACCGGCCACTTCGATCTCATCCTCCGGCGTGGAGGTAAACGGGATTGCATCCTGTAACGGGAGGTGGGTGCCTTTCGCACGGGGGAGAATGCTTCCGTTGGCCACAAAGGCACAATAGTCGCTACTTCGCAGCCACATACGGATGGCAGCTTGCTGTTCAGCGAGCGCGAGCGCTCTTGAGAGGGCGGTATGGTCAAATTCCGCCACAAAGCGATCCACCGCATCGGGCAGGTCGCGGCAGAGCATCTGGACGACCTTCCTCAGCTTTTTGCGAGGAAGCTGAACCTGCATTCGGATGCACAGGCACATCCGCGGCGGCTTGACCTGAGCATTGGGATAGAGATAAACGGTAGAACCGCTTCCGTTTTCATAGTCCTTTTGGCGGCAAAGGGCAAAATGGGCGGTGTTACGGACTAAGACTTCCCCGCCCGGCTCATGCAGGTAGTACTTTCCGTTTTCATAATCGGGGCGACTGCGGTTATAAAGCTCGGCGTTCAGCGCATCGACATAGGGCTTGAAGGCGCGGAGACAAAAGTCGGCGGCCATGGCGGTATAGCTATGCACGCCCAAGCGGTCGGCGGGAATGCTCCACGTGAGGGTGGGAACGTCCTGTGCCAGCTTATGGGTGGTGGACACGTAGACGGAATGCTCCCCGTGCCAATAGGTAGGGTCGCTATGGAAAACGGGAAAAACGTCGTTATTTCCGACGGAGCCCGGCGGGAGCATAACCTCTCCCTCGTACATTTCCTTATAGGTGGTGGTGCTTGACTCCATTTGGAGCAGGTAGTATTTCAATCGTTTCAAATAAGTATCTCCTTTGTTTTTCGTAAACAGAACGTCGGGTGGGAGGATCACGGTGACGGTGGGGGCATCCTGCGCCATTTTGTTCGTGGTTGTGATGCGGAAGCCGATCTCACCGGAATAATAGGTGGGATCGTCCTCCGCCCAGGGCAGCATCCACGGAGTGGCAGGATCGCACACGGTCATGGAACCCTCGTACATTTCTTTGTAGGTTTGTGTGCTTGGCTCCATATTCAGGAGCATGAATTTTAATCGTTTCACGGGCATCCTTTCTTTCCTTTGGATTTTCCGTTATGCCTATACCGTGAAGCGCTTTCCACGAAAAACAAAAAGCACCCCTCGGGTGCCGGGAAAAAATAAAAAAGCGCACCCGATATCGGATGCGCAAAATACCGCTGAGTGAGACTATGCTTCTCCTCCGCAGGCGATACGATATGACATCCGAGCAATATAAGCTTTCATTTCGATCGCCTCCTTTGGCATAAAATTGTAGCCGTGCTACGGGTTTACTATAGCACGGCTTTCATTATTTGTCAAGGACTTTTTCGCCGGGGGCTTTGGGATAGCGGTTTATATCAGCCTCCGTAATGGGACGCAGAACGCGGCAGGGTACGCCGACAGCAATGACGTCGGAGGGGATATCCTTCGTTACTACACTTCCTGCACCGATAACGGTGTTGTCGCCGATGGTGACACCGCCAAGGACGGTGACGCCCGCGCCGATCCAAACGTTATTGCCAACGGTGATGGGAAGTGCGACCTCCATGCCCTCGTTTCTCTGCTCCACGTCCAAGGCGTGCTCGGCGGTCGTGAAGGTACAGTTGGGTGCAATAAACACGTGATGGCCAAAGGTTACCTTGCCTCCGTCCAGAATGTGGCAATTATGGTTGGCAAAGAAATAGTCGCCCACTGTTGTATTATAGCCGTAATCGCACCAAAAGGGGGTGTTTACGTACACGTCCTTGCCCATTTGGCCGAAGATCTTTTTAAGGATCTCATGCTGAGCGGTGCGATCAGAGGGCTTAATGCTGTTAAATTCGTGACACAGGTCGTTGCAGGAACAGATCTCATCAATCAGCTCCTTATCGTAGTTGGCATTGTAAAGATAGCCAGCGTCTCTTTTTTCCTTTTCGGTCATAATTCTTACCTCCGTTTTGTTGATTCTATGGTTGATACAAGTTTTTTAGCGGGTCACTCTTTCCTTGCGGCGGATTTTGTGATATAATGGAGAAAATACAGGCAAGGAGCACATTATGGCTAAATTATATTTTAAATATGGAGCAATGGGATCGTCCAAGACGGCCAATGCGCTGATTACAAAGTTCAATTATGAGGAACGCGGCATGAAGGTCTGGCTGATCAAGCCGGCTCTTGATACCCGGGACGGAGTCAGCGCCGTACGGTCACGCATTGGATTGTCCGCGGAGGCGGATGCGATCGCACCGGAGACGGATCTTTACGAGGCCTTTGCCCGGATGGAGGGCTGCCACGTAATTATTGCGGACGAGTGCCAGTTTTTTACGGCGGCTCAGATCGATCAGCTACGGAAAATTGTGGACACCATGGACGTGCCAGTCTTGTGCTTTGGCCTCCGGACAGACTTTTTGACCCACTTATTCGAGGGTAGCCGACGGCTTTTCGAGGTGGCGGATTCCATTACGGAGATCAAGACCATCTGCACCTGCGGCAAGAAGGCCATCGTGAACGCACGTATTGATGAAAATGGAAAAATTGTAACCGAGGGCGGTCAGATCCTCCTTGGCGGCAACGATTCCTACGTGGCGATGTGCCACAGCTGCTGGAAGACGGCCATTGCAAAACAGAACGGATCGGAGCGCTGAGGCTTACCGATTTTGCATTAAAAATTCATGTGCTTCGGTGAGGATGCGCTTGGTGCTCTCATACTCGAAAATTGCCATGGCATCCTCGTAGGTCAGCAGAAGAATCTCGGACACCTCGGACAGCTGGGCTCTGGGTATCTGATCATGAAATTCTGCAAGAAAATAGATCATTTGCTTCATAACGGGCGGTCTTCCCTCCCGGATGTGGGGATGCTCGTCCGTAGTTACAAAGCCGGGGACGAGCGTTACGTCAAGGCCGGTTTCCTCCTTGATCTCACGCAGGGCGGTTTGATCATCCGACTCGCCCGATTCCACGTGTCCTTTGGGAAATCCGCAAAATCCCTCCACGGAACGGATGATTGCATATTTTATTGCGCCGTCCTCACGGGTAAACACGACGGCGCCGCATGAGCGTTTGATCTCCACGGTAAAATCCTCCTATAACAAAACGATACGACCGATAAACCGGATAGAAGCTTGTACCTCTATCCGGTTTTACTTTAAAGATCGATTTCCAGCTTAACGGGACAGTGGTCGCTGCCCATGATGGAGGTAAGGATCGCGCTGTCCTTTACCTTGGGCATGAGGCGGTTGGATACAACGAAATAATCGATGCGCCAGCCTACGTTCTTCTCTCTTGCGTGATACATATAGCTCCACCAGGAATACTCCACCTTCTCGGGATAGAGGGTACGATATGAGTCGGAGAAGCCGGCGGAGAGGAGCTCGGTAAACTTGCCTCGTTCCTCATCGGAGAATCCGGCGCTCTGATGGTTGGTTTTGGGATTTTTGAGGTCGATCTCCTCATGGGCCACGTTTAAGTCCCCGCAATAAATGACGGGCTTTTTCTTATCCAACGTTGAAATATACGCGCGGAGAGCATCCTCCCACGTCATGCGGTAATCAAGTCGGGCAAGCTCACGCTGGGCGTTGGGCGTATAAACGTTGAGAAGATAGAAATTCTCATATTCCAGAGTAATGGCACGGCCCTCGTGGTCATGCTCCTCAACACCAAGTCCGTAGGACACGGAAATGGGCTTGTACTTAGTAAACACGGCGGTGCCGGAATAGCCTTTTTTCTCGGCGCTGTACCAATAGCATTCATAGCCCTCGGGGGCAAAATCGGCTTGTCCGGGCTGCATTTTTGTTTCCTGAATGGAGAAAAAATCCGCATCCTCGGCGGCAAAGAAGTCGGCAAAGCCCTTGCCAAGGCAAGAGCGGAAGCCGTTGACGTTCCATGAGATCAGTTTCATATAATGTTTGCCGCGTGAGCGGCTCTCCTTGCTTTGTTTTAATTTGATTATACCACGGCGCGCCCTCTTTGAAAAGAGTTTTTTCTGCTTCTTGTATTCTTTCGGGGTTGTAAACCGTAAAAAAATGTGATATACTTATCTCAGGTGCAGGCTTTGGCCTGCCATTTTAGTCGAACGAGGTATTTCATGGGAAAGCGTTTTCGTATGTCCACCGCTCTTGACGTGGACGATCTTTTGATGGAGTGTATTCCCTACGCCATCCGTCTGGCCAACGAAAAATATAAATTTGATCCGCCGCTGACCATCTACGAGGTGGACCGCTGGGGTAAACTCGGCACGCGGGCGGACGTTATCTTTGAATTCTTTGACGATCCCGAATTCTTCCGCACCCAGCCGGTAATGGAGGGCGCAAAGGAATTTATACGGAAGCTTTCCAAGATGACGGACGTATTTATTTCCACCTCTGTGATCCCGAAGTTTATGGGCATTCGGGCAGAGCGCATTATGCAGGAATTTCCGGATATCCCTCCGGAGCACATCTATATGGGCACCCGGAAGGACAAGCTGAACGTAGATATTCTGTTTGACGACGGTATGCATAACGTTGTCAATTCCAACGCCGCCTATCCGATTCTTTTGCGCCGGCCGTGGAACCAGAATGCCACCGGTGTTCTGGCGGTAAACAATTACGACGAATTTTTAAAGCTGGTTGAAGTAATTCTGTCCAGCTATGCCCGGGTAGATGAAGAATCGAAAGACACCAATATTATTGCTTTGGTCGGCCCCTCCGGCTCCGGAAAGACGGAGATTGCGCGGGAGCTGATCGCGCGCTCCGACCGATTTGAAAAACTGGTGAGCTACACCTCCAAGGCACCGTCCAAGAACGAGGACGGATGGTACAATTTTGTGTCCAAGCCGGAATTCTTTGAGATGATGGAGCAAGGCTTGTTCTTCGAATCCACCATGTATGCAGGTCACGGCTTTGGCTCAAAAAAGGCGGACGTGGATGCCATACTCAATCGGGGCAAGACTGTAATTGCGATTCTTGATATTTGCGGTGCCATGTCTTTGAAAACCATTTACAAGGATGTCTCTCTGGTTTACGTCAAGAGGGACAAGCGTTCCCTTCTTCGGTCCATTTTGGAAAAGGACTGTCCCGATGAGGATAAGGTAAGTCGCATTATCTCCATTGACGACGAACGGCAAAACGAGGATCTTTGCGACCATGCGGTGCGCGGAGACGATCCGCAAAAGGCAGCGGAAGAAATTCTCACGTTTCTTGGAATAAAGGAATAAATAAAAAGAGGTGCGAGCGTCTGCATAATTAGCGGTAAAATGAAATTAGCCACCACGGTTTTCGTGGTGGCTTTTTGATATGCAGAAAGCAAAGAAATGCCCCGCGCGAGGCGGGGCAAAACGGGGGATTACGCAAGTGCATTTTTCTTGATCATGATATATTCTTCATCATTTCCAAAGAACTTGTCAAATGACACAAGCATTGATTCATAAGGGATGCCAGAAAGGTATTCTTCCATTGCTTCTCCGTCCTCTATATTTGCAAAATACAGTGGATTACGCACGGAAATATGATAGTCACGCTTATTATCTGCCGAATTGATTTGTATGCCAAAATGGAATACCTGCCTGATCGCTTCCAGACAATTCGCTTTATCTTCGAGTTTCCTGTAATTATGAGCAAGTGCCAATGCGGCAAAAAATTTATGAGCAGAATAAAAATCACGACACCCATCATCAAAAACAGACAACAGTTTCAAATGAAGCTTTCCAAACTCTACTGATTCGGAGTATCGCCCCATTTCAGTTAATCTTGATGTAAGTACCTGTAAATTCAAATCTGCTGCTAACCAGCAGTGAAACAGATTCTGCTCAACAAACCGCATTAAAGCAGCATCGTTGTGTGCGTATCCGTAAGTTGTTGCGATACCGACAATTCTGAAGAAGTAATTATCTGCACTGATTTTTTTTACAGTATCGAGAGCTTTTGCGTGTTCTCCAGTTTCCCCGTAAATACGGGTCAACATATTGAGTGCTTTATCTACATAATTGATGTCCCCACAAGTATCTATAACTTCTGTACATAGCTTAATTGCTTTTTCAATTGCGTTATTTCGCTCATTTTCATTCTCTGAAATTCGATTGACCATCGATAAGGAGAAAGCAAGAGCGATTTTCAGATCAGGACTGTTCGGATATTTTTCAAGACCTTTAGTAAGAATCTCAATTTCTTTATATGTATCCTTACTGCCGTCAGCTGCCTTCATAACCGCCTTAACTTCATCGGCATAGCTGTTCATGTGATATCCAAAAAGGCGATCAATTGAAACACCGAAATAATCTGCAATGATTGGAAAAAGGCTTACATCGGGAGCACATTGATTATTTTCCCATTTAGAAATAGCCTGTTCCGATACTCCAAGCTTTTCAGCAAGCTGTGCTTGCGTGATTTTCTTTTCCTTGCGGAGAGTGTATATATTTATTCCGATATTCATGAGATTTTCTCCTCAAAATAGATTTTTGTGATCACTGTAATAATTATATTACATCATTCTGTTCTTTCCAACATATTAAAAAGATATTTTTTTACAAGCAAAAGTCAACCTTAGGTTGATTTCCGCTTTTTCGACGCTTGTGTCTGGGGGCAAGCATAGCGCGTGGCAGTCCACGCACTATCGGGTAGAAGCCCGAACCCACTATCCGCGTGGAAACAGCGCACAAAAGGCTCCCTCCCGGAGGGAGCCTTTCATAGGTTCACTCCGACAGAAAAACACCACCAAAGAAATTTCCTTGGTGGTGTTCGTACTTTATCCGCTAAAGTTGCAGAGGCGAGGCACCTCTTTTTTATTTATTTCGGTTCCCGTTCTTCCAGATTCTTCAGGATAGCGGCGTAGTATTCCTCGCTGATCTTGTATTTTTTCAAGTACACGAGGTAGCCGGCAACGATCATCAGAAGAGGGATGGCAAACATAGCGAGCTTTACGATCAGCTTTCCTTCGGAATCGATGACGTCAGCCGTTCCGCCATCAATCTTGATGCCGGAGAAAATAAGCGTCAGGCTGACGATTCCCGTGGCCAGTGCGCCACCGATCTTATTAATCAGAGGCTGGATCGAGAAGGTAATGGACTCGTTACGCTTGCCCAGCTTCCAATGGCCGTATTCTACGGTGTCCGTTAAGAACATCAGCATAAGAGTCTGGATGAAGGCCTGGCCGACGAAAACCAGCACAGCGCCAAAGGCAATGAGGAAGATAGAAATCTCGGCAAAGAAGAAGATCAGATAGCCGAGGATCACGAGAGCAGTGCCAAGAGTATACAGCTGTCGGCGGTTCATGCGCTTAGCAACGGCCGGATACACGGCCAGCGTGCCAAGCTGGGATACGCCTACAACGGCTACGAGAATCACGTACATACCCTCGTTGCCAAAGAGGTACTTCATGTAGTAAACCGCGAAGTTGACCGTTGTGCAGTAGCCTACCATAAAGAGAGCCATGGCCAAGGTGGTCCACATAAGCTGATCGTTTTTCAGCAGAGCACGGAACATCTGCTTCACGGTAGTAGACTCCTGCTTTTCCGGAGCAATGCGCTTCTCTTTTACGCCGAGGAGCGGGAACAGCAGGCCAAGCAGATATACGATGGCAATTACCACGGCGCACCAGAACCATGCCTTCGGAGTATCTCCCATGGCGGTGGTGACCGGCTGCCAGGCTACCATAACGATGTACATACCGACGTTGGCACAGATACGGGCAAAGGTGCCGATCTTTTCCCTCTGCTTCTGATCCGAGGAGAGGACGGGCAGAAGCGTCCAGTATCCGATATCGTTAATGCCGTAGGTAATATCCCACAAAAGGTAGGTGATGCCAAAGAGGATCACGAAAAGCCACCCCTCGCCGATGCCGGAAAACAGGATCACGGAGAACACGGCGCTGAGAAGGCCGCCAACAAGAATGGCAGGCTTAAATTTACCCCACGGAGAGCGGATATTATCGATCAAAAGGCCGGTAATGGGATCGTTGAAGGCGTCAAAGATTCGCATAACGGACAGGATCAGACTGGCTGCGGCAAAGACCCATACGGGCAGGCTGAGTACGTCCGAAAGGAAATACAGCAGGGTGTTGGCTTCAAAGGCGTAGAACATATCTCTGCCGACGGTGCCGAGGCCAAAGCAAAGGCGGTTGCGCCGATCAAGACGTTTCACAGGGATCATCCTCCTCAATTATGTAAAGTTCCGACCCGAAGTCGGTCAGGGTACGCTGACTGGTATCATAGCCCGTTCCACGGAAGAGGGGCAAAAGTCTTACACCGGCCATTAGGGCCGCGCCGGAGGCCGTAAGCGCTTGCTCGCCGTCGGGGAGTGTGATATGGCGATCAGCCAAGCGCAGAAGCACGCCGTTTGGGTTCAGATCCACCGGGGCTACGTGCTTGACCAAGCTGCTAAACTGTCCAACGCGAAGCTTTTGGGGGTTCGTACGGAAGCGGTAGGTAGCTTCCCTTTGCAGGCCCTTCAGTTTAAGCGTTTCGTATCCGGGCGCGGCAGAGACCAGCTTTCGGAAGGTGGCCGCCAACGTAGTAGATCCGTTTGTAACCTGCCAGCCGTTTGAGAGACGGTAAAAGCTACCGTACTGGAATACGTGGCGGTACTGCTTATAAAAGGCGATCTGCTCCTTGATCTGCGTGATCTCAATGCCTAAGAGGTGCTTCAGATCCAGCTCATAACCGAGGCATCCGAAGAAGGACACGTTTCCTCTTGTAGCAAGAGGCGTATTGCGCAGGGTTTGGGCGTGGGGCGCGGTGCTGACGTGAGCGCCGAAGGTGGATTGGGGATACAGGTAAGACAGATTTTCCTGTATGCTCAGCCGCTCAATTGGGTCGGTATCGTCCGAGCACCAGATTTGAGGACCATAACAAAGCATACCGAGGTCAAAGCGGTTGCCGCCAGAGGAGCAGCTCTCCAAGAGAATATGAGGACGCGGAGTGAAAATGCGATCCAACACCTCATAGAGTCCCAAAACATAATCGTGTGCTTTGGCGCCAAGGGCGATGCTGTGGCGGTTCATATCCCACTTAACGTAGGTAATGGAAACCGTATCCAGAATGTGGCTCACATTTTCCACAATATAATCTCTCACGTCAACGCGAGTCAGGTCGAGGAGAAGCTGATGGCGGCTGAACAGAGGCTCAAAGGAATCGGTCAGCGCCCAATCCGGATGACGGCGATACAGCTCGGAATCCACGTTGACGGATTCCGGCTCGAACCAAAGGCCGAACTCCATTCCCATGGTACGGATCTTCTTGGCGAGCCCCGATAATCCATGGGGGAACTTATTCTTATTTACGGTATAATCGCCAAGGCCGGCGGTATCGCTGTCCCGCTTGCCAAACCATCCGTCATCGAGGACAAAAAGCTCACATCCGAGCGCCTTGGCGTCCTTGGCCAAATTGACCAGACGGCGATGGTTGAAATCGAACATGCAACCCTCCCAGTTATTGAACAAAACGGGACGTGGCCGGTTTTGCCAATGGTTCGGGACGATGCAGGTATTCACAAAGCGGTGCATGATCTCCGAAAGTCCGCCAAAGCCACAATCAGAAAAGGCGATTACTGCCTCGGGAGATTCAAAGTCTTCGCCGGGATGGAGCTCCCGCAGAAATTCGGTGGGAGAGACTCCCTGCACCACGCGGGTAAGACCCTGCAATGAGCGTTGGGCGGCGGCATAATGATTGCCGGAATAGACTAAATTAAAGCCGTATACCCAGCCTTCCGTCTCGCTTGCGCCGGGAGCGGAAAGAAGAAAGCCCGGGTTATGGCGGTGAGAGGAAAAACCGGTTACACTCTCATTTACCACGCGGCTGTCAAGGACGGGAACAGTATGCTTCCGCATTTCGGCGATCCATCCACCGTCAAAGGTGGTCATTTCGTAGTCACCCGGAAGATCCATCAGATTACTCATGATTTTCGTAAGGGTGATGGAAGATTCTCCAGTGTTTTTCAAGTACGCGCGACGTGTCAGCACGTTACCAAACAGTGTAAAGTATAAAATCAGCTGAGCGCCGGGCTGTTCCATGGTGATAGCCAGCGTCTGAGCATTGCCCCGCGCCTGCGGAAGGCCGGAGACGGTAGGGACCGTTCCGTCTATGATTTCATGGGATGCATAACGAAAGTCTGTGGGCTGGCCGCCGAAGGAGAGCGGGCTTTCCCGATAATCACCGCGGCCTGAGCCGCTCCATGCCAAAGGCATAACGTCGGGACAGCTTGCCGTATCGTTTTCCGTCAGCAAAATGGACTCCCCCCAGCCAAGGCCGGGAGTGAGCAAGAAAGCGTCGGCATCCTCGGTACGAACCGAAGGACCAAAATGCAAAAGCTCCAGGAGCCCATAGGGATTGACCCGGAGGAGGCAGGATACGCGGTCGCCGTGGAGGCCAAACACGCCGCTTTTATATTCGATCATCGTACGGTATACTCCTGTCCTTCTACATATTCTTTATACATTGCATCCGTGACCCCGCCGTGGCGAATGATCTCGGAATAGAACCGTCCGGATCGCTTAATCTGACGCTCCCGCGTTTGGGGATCGATCCGAACCAAACCAAATTTGGCGGTGTTACCCTCGATCCACTCAAAATTGTCGCAGAAGCACCAATGATAATAGCGATCGAATGGAAGGTCGGAGGCGCTGATAGCTTTCAGGTGCTCGTAGAGATACCGACTGCGGAAACGGTCGTCGTTATCGCAGGTTCCGTTCTCCGTCACCCAAATGGGTCTGGGCAAGAGGTCGTATAGTTGGCGAGCACATTCGACGATGCCGTCAGGATAAATTTCCCAGTCAAGGTCGTTACGCGGACTGTTTTCTCTCACGCCGTCACCAATGCCGGTAACGGTGGAACGAGTATAATAATTCAAGCCGATAAAATCGGTATATTCGCCGGTCGGTAGCTTGGCAAAATTGCGGAGCGGCCACGGGAACCGACCAAGGGTCATCGCCTTCGTCAGGGCGTTCTGGAACAGAAATGCGGTGAGGTGTGCGCCGGTACGATGCCACGGATTTTTAGAGCTTTTCGGAGCAAAGATGCGCAAATGGTTGGCACAGCCCACCATGGTGTCGGTATATCCCATCTCACTGCGAAGGAAGTGGATCTTGATATAGGCCTGAATGTGGCAATATGCGAGATTTTCCATAACGGCAACCGTAGCCTTCAAGCTCTTTTTGCCGGGCGGCCAGGCGCCAAAAAAATAGGAATTGGTGGCATAAACGTTTGGCTCGTTGATGGTGATATAATCGCTGCACAGGTCGCCAAAGCGGCAGATCACAAGCTCCACCAATTCAAGATAAAAGTGCAGATTTTCTCGTTTTTCAAAGCCACCCTTTTCCTCAAACCACATGGGGTTCGTAAAGTGATGGATCGTAAGGAGGGGACGGATTCCCTTTTCCTTTAAGAGCAACAGCTCGTCGCGGTAGCGCCGGACGGCATTCTCATCCACCTCGCCCTCGCGAGGGATCAGGCGCGCCCATTCCACGCCAAAGCGATAGAGCTGCAGGCCCATTTCGGCCATAAGAGCTGTATCCTCCTGCCATTTTATCCAGTGATCGTTATCGGTTGCGGGATTGGTTCCGTCCTTGATATTGCCCCTTTCATACCAATCGTTCCAGTTCGAGCCCACCTCGCCGCCTTCAATTTGGGTGGCGGCGGTGGAAACACCCATCCGCATACCTTTGGGAATGGAAAAATGCATAATATCCCTCCTTTTTTCTTATTGTATCATGGGAATTTTGCCTCTGTCAATACGATTATGGGTGACAAAAGGGCGATTTTGTGATATAGTAAAGAAAACACATAAAATTTCCGGAGGTTTGCATGGAACGAAATCGTTGGTACAAGGACATGGTATTTTATCAGATCTGGCCGCGGAGCTTCAAAGATGGCAACGGAGACGGCATGGGCGATTTGTGGGGGGTGCTTGAAAAGCTGGACTACATAAAGAGCCTTGGCTGTGACGGCATCTGGTTCTCGCCCATTTATCCCTCGCCGGGAGCGGACTGTGGCTATGATATTGCCAATTACATGGATATTGCTCCGGAGTTCGGCGGCATGGAGGCGTTCCGGCAGGTTCTAGAGGGTGTGCACACCCGCGGCATGAAGCTGATTATGGATCTTGTGGTAAACCACACCAGCGATGAGCATGAATGGTTCGAGAAAAGCCGGCAGCGGGTCGATCCTTATACCGATTACTACATCTGGCGTCCCGCCAAGCCGAATGGCAAGCTACCGAACAACTGGGACTCCAATTTTGAGGGAAAGGCCTGGACGTGGGATGAGGTTCGGGGCGAATATTATCTCCATCTTTTCGCCGTAAAACAGCCCGATTTGAACATGGATAATCCGCTGGTGCGCGAGGAGGTCAAAAAGATTCTTCGCTTCTGGCTTGATATGGGTGTAGACGGGTTCCGCGAGGACGTGATCACCTACATTTCTAAAAAAGAAGGCTTACCGGACGATCATCTCTTCCCCATCTACAAGGGCATGCCCAATTACAACCACGGCCCCCATATCCATGAGTATCTGGCGGAGTTCAAGCGAGACGTACTTGATCACTACGATTGCTTTACCTTGGCGGAGGCACCGCTGGTTTGGCCCAAGCGGGCGCTGAAGTACATTGACGAGGAAAAGGGACAGCTGGACATGATGATCCAGTTCCAATGTCAATGTGCGGACTGCCTGTTTACGGACTACCTGCCGACTAAATTCTCCCTTCGCCGCATGAAAAAAGCCTTCTCCAACTGGCAATATAAGCTGGCCGGCAAGGCATGGAATATGCTGTATTTGGAAAACCATGATCATCCCCGCATTTTGCCCCGGTACGGAAGCGAGCGGTTCTGGAAGGAGAGCGGAAAGACCTTAGCGGTAAGCTATCTCTTCCAGCAAGGAACGCCGTTTTTGTATCAAGGTCAGGAGATCGGTATGCTGAACTGGAAACCGGAGGATCCGGACATGTATGAGGACGTGCAAACGCGGTACAATTACGCTCATAGCAATTTGAAAAAGTCGCCCGAGGTGCGGCTCCAAAAAATGTGGCGATCTTCCCGGGATTCGGCGCGGACGCCGGTTCAATGGGATCGCACGGAGCACGCGGGCTTTACAACCGGCGAGCCTTGGTTCTACGTAAATCCGAACTACAAGGAGATCAACGTAGCGGACGAGGAGCAGGATCCGGACTCGATCCTGCATTTCTATCGTAAGGCCATCGCTCTGCGCAAATCCCTCCCCGTTGTGCGACACGGCACCTATCAAGAGCACTTTCCTCTCAGCCGGAAGCAGTACGTCTACAGCCGCACTATGAAAGACCAAAAGCTCCTGGTCATCTGCTCCTTCAGCGAAAAGTCGACCAAGCTCCGCATTCCCCGCGGCTTCGACATGAAAAACGCAACCTGCGTCCTCGCAAATTACCCCTCTCAAACCGATAGCCTCCGCCCCTACGAATGCAGAGTCTATCTTTGGGAAAAGTAATGCTTTTGGGGGGAGAGGTCGGAAGATAAAATCTTTTCACTCAGGCTAAAATCGGAGGTTCAACTGAACCTCCGATTTTCTTTTATTTTCTCGCAAATCCTCGCGAAACCTCGTATTTTCGTGATATATAGAATGGGCTTGTTCTTCCCTGCTTTCAGGGTTGAACAAGCCCATTTTTCACCATTGACCACATGTTTGACCACTTGGGGAAAAATTCGCACTTTTCTCCGCTATAAAGTGCTGTATTTTATGAAAACAGTGCGTTTATATCATCAACTAACTTTTTGATATTTGTTTCATACTCCTCCTTGAGTTCCCCCTTTTCAGTAGCAACACCAGTTTTTGCTTGTATATGTCGTTCTCTCTTGTCTCTTATATCGTCAGTTGGCAACACAAAGAATTTATAACCATTTTTTTCAAATTTTTCTTCCAAATTATCTGATGTTTCTTTTTTGTCGCCATCGAGTATAATCGCCACATGCTTATACCCCATATCAACAAACAAATTCAAAAAGGCTTCCATTTTAGGAGCCCCACCAACTCCCCACCCAAAGAAATTGCCATGTATATTTTGCTTTATTTTTTGCGCCATTTTTCTGAAAATAACAACATCTTCCTGTCCCTCGACAAGGATAATTTTATCCTCGAGGAAGAACACTTCATTGGCATCCAATCCAAGAGTATGAGGATTATTAAGATCTTTGATTATCCCAGAGAACATGGAGCGGGATGCATTTGATATATGATAGCATTTTGAGTTACTTCCCTCTTTCACAACACGGATAAGCTGTGCACCATTAATAATTGCTTCCCAATTTATAAAGTAAGGTGAGTGGGTGCTTATAATAATCTGTCTGTCTTTGGAATAGTCAACAAAAATCTGCATCAACAATTTTTGCAAAGCTGGATGTATAGAAAGTTCTGGCTCATCAATAACAATCACGCTATTTGGGGATGCATCAAATAAGGCGGCACAGATTGTAAAAATACTCCAGATTCCATCTCCCACACCTTCGCTACTATGCACGATGCCATCTTTGGTATATTTTATATAGTAATTCCCACTATCTCTTTGCTCAACCGTCCATTGAAAATCACTTCCTAAAATTTTTGCGATAAGGGCATTAAATTCCGCTTTATTTTTTTCAATTTGAAATATTCGAGCAGAAAAATTATCCAATGACGATGTTCTTTGACTATCTAATTTTTGAGAAAGGGAAATGTATTGTTTTTTATCCCACTCGGTTTTTGAAAACTCAAATGGAACAGCCCTTCTGGATTGTAGTATATAGTGCTGAAAAGTTGTTTTTACGTTTTTTTCTGTGGAGCTACCCCCACCTTCAACTGATGCAATAGAATAAAGATTGTCTAAATCGTCCATCAATGTCAAGTTGATTTTTCCACCCGTCTGTACATTTCTACGTCCCTCGGAGAAAGATGGACTATCAGAACTATTAAACGCTCGAATAGATTCAATTATCGTTGTTTTACCAGAATTGTTTGCACCAGTTATAATGGTAAGACCACTTCCAGGTTTTGAGTCTTTTGGAATAGCAAATTTCACAGTTTGAGAAATTCCGAATCCTCGAAATCCTGAAATGCTAATTTCTTTTATCATAATATTTCTCCTTGTTATTTAAACATCTTATATTTTTTCTACAGCAATTTTTTCAACACCAATTTTTTCAACACTCCACCGCGACCTTGATCACTCCGTCGCGTTTGTTTTCAAACAGCTTATACGCCTCGTCGATCTTCGAGAGCGGATAGGTGTGCGTGATCAACGGCTCGGTATCGAGCTTGCCCTCGGCAATGAGCTTCAGCGTTTCCTCGCAGTCGCAACCGTCAACGCCGCCGGTCTTGAAGGTCAGATTCTTGCCGTACATATCGGGCAAAGGCAGTGACTGTGCCTTGTCGTAAAGTGCCACCACCGTGACGATGGCATTCGGACGAGCGCACTGCCATGCAAGCTCGAAGGTATTCTCTGAACCGGCAACCTCCAGCACCACGTCTGCACCGCCATGATCACTGTTCTTGCGAACAAAATCAAGGCATTTTTCGGGCGTGACCGTCAGAACATTGGGATAATGCTCATTCACAAACTTGATACGGTTCTCGTCCTTCTCGCACACGATAATGCGCTTGGGATTTTTCAGCATTACGCAAAGAAGCGTGCAAATGCCCGTGGGGCCTGCTCCGATGATGAGAACGGTATCGTCCTCTGTGATCTCGGAGATCTTCGCCGCCCAATAACCCGTGGCAAGAACGTCGCCCACGAGCAAGGCTTGTCTGTCGGTCACAGTATCGGGAATCTTGTTCAGCCCCTGATCCGCAAATGGCACGCGAACATACTCTGCCTGACCGCCGTCTATGCGGCAACCAAGTGCCCAACCGCCGTTTTTGTCGGTGCAGTTGTTGACAAAACCCTTCTTGCAGAAAAAGCACTCGCCACAGAAGGTTTCCACATTGACCGTGACTCTGTCGCCGGGCTTTACATGCGTGACCGCAGAGCCGACTTCTTCCACAATACCGACCATCTCGTGACCGACAGTGATTCCTTCCACCGCTCTCGGTACACTGCCGTGCTTGATGTGCAAATCGCTCGAACAGATGCTTGCAAGCGTGACCTTGACGATTGCATCCCTCTCGTGCTGTATCGTCGGCTTGGGCTTCTCAACAAAGCCGAATTTTCCTTCCCGTATGTATGTGTAGGTTAACATATTTTCTCACTTTCCCCAAAAAGGACATCTCTTGCCGATGCATTGATTGTTCTGTGCGAAATGGGTACATTTGATCTCGCCAAGCTCCATCTTCACGCCGAGATGCGCCTTGGCAAATTCCACCGCTTTAATGATAGCTATATAAGAATTTCGTTTACAGCAACGAGGTCCGCCGGCAGAGGCAATCGCACCTAAAGCTCCCGCTGTCATAAAATTGGAAAGCTGCCACTCCTTTACGGCAAGCGGAGTCGCCCCCGTGACGATGGAGACGAACATGCCCGCGCTCACACCAGCGCCGCACGCTCCCCAGAATCCGCAAGCACCGCCGGGCACTTTCTTGCCTCTCGCTTGCATCTCGGAGAGTGCTTTGGGCAGGTCGATGTCACCGCCGGCGTTTTTATATACTGTAAGAAGTGCCGAGCCAACCATCACATGATGCTCGGGGCCGTGCATATGACAAAACGGCAGAGCCATCATTTTTTGAATAATCTCGACGGGATTCTTCGAGGTTTCTGCAAGGCAAACACCCACGATGCTGTCCATTCCCTGCGTATGGCACTCGTTGCAGACGTAATGCCCATTCACGCAAGCGGTTTTGCTATTCTCTTTTTTATGGCAGATGGCACATTCCATCAGCTCGTCATTTTCCAAATATTTCAGCGGTGAACCGCAAATCAAGCATTCGTCTTTCATATTGCAATCCTCTTTTCTTTGTCTTCAGCAGTTAAAAATTTGAACCCCAACCTCATTATTCGGTAACGATCTCGCCCTTCCAATCAAGGATCCCGCCAAATTCAACGATATTCGTATAGCCAAGCTTCACCAGCTTCTCAGCCGCCTCTTTACTGCGTCGGCCGCTACGGCAGTACACCATGATAAGCTGATCCTTATCGGGCAGTTTGGCAATTTCATCCGCGCCGATGGTTTCGTTTGGCACGTTGATGGCATTCGGGATATGCCCTGCGGCGAACTCATCGGGACGGCGCACGTCGAGGATAATATAGCCGGTCTCCTGCTCCATCATGGCAACCGCCTCGTCCATGGTGATGCTGCGGTAGGTGTTAGTTTGATGATTGCTTGTTCCTGCGCATCCGGTAAACATCAGCGCGGATAATAATATCGGTATCAGTTTCTTCATGATCTATCTCCTTATGTGCTGTCGCACAGTATTGTTCACATAAATAGTATACCATAAAATGCCTGTTCTTTCAACATTATTCTGTAAACATCAAGGCGACGGATTTCTCCGCCGCCCTTTTCTTTGCTTACCGCGTATCAATTCTTGACCTTATTTGATCCCAAACTCCGCTTTCATCTCTCGAATCAGCGCCTCAAGCTTTATCTCGCACTCTTCCTCGCTATCGGCGTAGATATTCCGTGCGATGCGTTTGCCGTTGACCGTCGGGGTATATCTCCCTTCCCACACGTTTTTGCTGACCTGGTGGACAGACCCTGTTCCGCGCTTGCGATACTTGGGCTGGTAGGGCTTAAATTCCACTGTTTTAGGCTTGTCTGCATCATTGGTGTGTTCTTGTGCATCTCCGTTTTCATCGCTACACGAGGCGTCAGAAGCGATCACATCCGCGCCAAGAACTGTGCCGATGGCTTCGTCGATCTTCTTGGCTGCATCTCGTTTCATTTGCTCTGAGCTATGCGCATACACGTTCAGAGTAGTGAACATCAAAAATCGTCACATCTTATGGGTAGGCTTTGATTGGTTCTTGTCGATGAGCTTATAGTAGATGTGGATTTCGCGAGGCTCTTTGCTATACTTGCCCGGGCACTCGTCAACGGTGACGAATTCGATCAGCTCCATACACATCTCTCGCGTCAGCTCGGGTACGCCGATATAGCTCTTCAAGCGACGGATAAACTCATCTACATCCGCGTGACGCTCGACCTCGCTATTGAGGCGGCGCTCGATCTCGGAGAGTTCAGCGGTGAGATTTTTCTTTTCTTCTTGATACTTTGACAGTAGGTTGATGCAGACTTCCTCGGGAATTTTGCAGAGCACTTTATCCTCGTACACGGTGGAAATCAAGCGTTCAAGCTCTGCAAGACGGCGTTTGACCTGCGTTCCTCTCTTGCGGTCAGCAGCAAGTGTATCGGCGGCAAGCTTCTCACTACGGCTAAGAAAGGCTTTTCTCGCTTTGTTTTCATCTGCCTCCACCAATCCGATCTTGGAACGAATATCCTGCAAAACGATCTGATTGAGGATCTTGATTTGGATATAATGGCTCGAACACACCCTATCCCCAAATTTTGAGTAGGCTCCGCATTTGAAGTTCTCTCTGTGATAGGTTCTCGGATCGGTTCTCTTGTGCCTTGTGTTGTTCCAAGCGATATACATCTTATTACCGCAATCGGCGCAATACACAAGTCCCGACAAGGGATTGACATATCCCGTCTTGTTCTTCTTTCCTTGGCTTACCGAGGCTTCCATCTCACGGCACTTGTCCCAAAGCTCTTGCGTTACGATGGCTTCGTGAGTATTGTAGATCGTAACCATATCCTCGGGCTCGTTCTTGACCTGCTTTCTGTTCTTGTAGGAAAGCGT
>JAGARU010000035.1 GCA_017622085.1 Clostridia bacterium
CTTAGGTTAAGCGATTGCCACGTTTGTGGCGGGAGTGCGACTATCGCAAGTGGCGGATTTTTCGACGAGCCTATAGGCTCAGCGGGTGAAATGCCCCAAGGGGGCTATCGCAAGCCACCAGCACGGCTGGTGGTCATGACTTTATCGCTTGCTTTTGTCCTGAGAAACCAGCCATTCGAGAAGGTTGGTTTCCCCGTAGGCGTAGTCCCAGCAGTTGTGGCTGACGTTGTGGAGAATGGTAAAGGAAACGTTGCCGCCCGCCCCGTTGATGCGGTTTACCATTTCATAGGTTACAGAGATGGGCACGGTGCCGTCCACGTCTCCGTGGAAGGTGCGGATGGGCATACCCACAAGATCGGGTGCACGCCAGGAAAGTCCGCCTCCGCACACGGGCGCCATGGCGGAGAAGTAGTCACGGTAGCAAATGCCCATTTCCCACGTGCCGTAGCCGCCCATGGAAAGGCCGGTGATGCTGATGCGGTTCTTGTCAACAGCGTATTTCGTTGCGGTCTTGTCGATCAGCTCAAAGATTTCGTCTACCAGATTGTTCCATACCCGACGGCGGTCGGGCAGATGGGGTGCTAACACCACAGCGCGGACGGGCAAGCCGGTCTTGATGATCCGCATCAGACCCGTTGCCTGCAAGCTGTCGGGGGTGGTTCCTACCTCGCCCGCGCCGTGCAGGAACACAATCATAGGCAAAACCTCGCCGGGCGTGTAGTCCTCGGGCAGGGAAAGCAGGTAGTTGGTGGAGAAGGTGGGCGCATACTCGGAGGTATAGCGCTTATATTCAGAGTGATAGATTGTCATAGCGTAATCCTTTCGTTTCAAAAAAAGAACTGCCGCTTGGCGGCAGTTCTTGTATCTTGTGAATTAGTGAACGATGCAGCGCTCGGTATCCTTGTCGAAGATGTGCATTCTTGCAGCCTCGAAAGCAACCTTGATCGCGTCGCCGGCTCTTGCGGAGGAGCGAGGAGATACGCGTGCGATGAGGTTCTGCTCGCCAACGGAGAGGTAGAGATAAATCTCAGCACCCATAAGCTCGGTAACGTCAACGTTAACGTCAACGGTGTTCTCTGCCATGGACTCAAGATAAATGGGCTCGTCGTGGATACACTCGGGACGGATACCAACGATAACCTCGTGGCCGATGTATTCCTTCAGCTCGTCGGTTGCCTTTTCCTTGGGAAGCTTGATTGCGTTGCCCTGGAACTCAACAAAGAGATCCTCGCCCTTCTTGGTAAGGGTGGACTCAATGAAGTTCATCTGAGGAGTACCGATGAAGCCGCCAACGAACTTGTTAACGGGATAGTCGTAAAGGTTCTGGGGAGTGTCAACCTGCTGGATAACGCCGTCCTTCATAACAACGATACGGGTAGCCATGGTCATAGCCTCTACCTGGTCGTGAGTTACGTAAATGAAGGTGGTACCAAGTCTCTTATGGATCTTGGTGATCTCCGTTCTCATGGCTGCACGGAGCTTAGCGTCCAAGTTGGAAAGGGGCTCGTCAAGAAGGAATACCTTGGGCTGACGAACGATTGCACGACCGAGAGCAACACGCTGCTTCTGACCGCCGGAAAGAGCCTTGGGGCGGCGCTCAAGCAGGTGGTCGATGCCGAGGATACGAGCGGCTTCTTCAACTCTGCGCTTAATTTCTTCCTTGGGGGTCTTCTTCAGCTTAAGACCGAATGCCATGTTATCGAACACGGTCATGTGGGGGTACAGAGCGTAGTTCTGGAATACCATCGCGATATCTCTGTCCTTGGGAGCAATGTCGTTCATAAGCTTATCGCCGATGAAGAGCTCACCCTCGGTGATTTCCTCAAGACCTGCGATCATACGAAGGGTAGTAGACTTACCGCATCCGGAAGGGCCTACGAAGATAATGAACTCTTTGTCCTTGATCTCAAGGCAGAAGTCCGATACGGCAGTAACGCCGCCGGAATATTTCTTATAAATGTGTTTAAGAGAGAGAGAAGCCATGGAAAATTACCTCCGAAAAATTGAAATGGGTATAATGATCACGAATTTACATAGTAATTGTACCAAAAAAAGGCCCAAAATGGAAGATGTGTTTTCTCCAAACTTCAAAAGAATGATTTGTGCATTTTTTACAAGGGGTTTTGGCGGACTGTAAACCTTTTGTGAATTGTTCGTCTGTGAATCTCCAATAAATTGGAATCAGTCGAACGTACGGTCGTTGCGCATGGTAAGGGAAATGCGCTTTTTGGCCACATCCACAGCTTTCACGCGGACGTTTACGATATCACCCACAGAAACCACGGCGGAGGGATGGGCAACGTACTTCTCCGACAGCTCGGAAATGTGCACAAGGCCGTCCTGATGAACGCCGATGTCAACAAAGGCACCAAAGTCGATTACGTTGCGTACCACGCCGGTCAGCGCCATGCCGGGCTTCAGATCGGCCAGGTCAAGGATGTCGTCCCGGAGCACGGGCAGGGGCAGAGAATCGCGTACGTCGCGACCGGGCTTTTCCAATTCGCCGATGATGTCAAGGAGGGTGGGCTCACCCACGTTCAGCTCCTCGCAAACGGAGGCCACGCCCTTCTTTTCTACCTTGGCGCGGAGCTCGCGCAGGTTACCCCGCTTTACGTCGTCGGTGGTGTATTCAAACTTACGCAGGAGCGTGCGGGCAATGCCGTAGGACTCGGGATGCACGCCGGTGTTGTCCAGAATCTCGTCGGAGCCGGACACCCGCAGGAAGCCGGCGCACTGCTCAAAGGCCTTTGCCCCCACCCGCGGTACCTTAAGGAGCTGAGCACGGGAGGTAAACTCGCCGTTCTCCTCACGGTATTTTACAATGTTCTTGGCCGAGGTGGTGTTGATGCCGGAAATGTAGGAGAGCAGGGAATAGGAGGCGGTGTTTACGTCCACGCCTACGCTGTTTACGCAGTCCTCCACCACGCCGGTCAAAGCCTCGTCCAGACGGTTCTGCTTCATGTCGTGCTGATACTGGCCAACGCCGATGGACTTGGGATCGATCTTAACCAACTCGGCTAAGGGATCCTGCAGGCGGCGGGCGATGGAAACGGCGGAGCGCTGGGTTACGTCAAAATCGGGGAATTCCTCGGCGCCCAGCTTGGAGGCGGAATAAACGGAGGCACCGGCCTCGCTTACCATGGCGTACTTCACGTCGCGGTCCACCTCGCGGAGAGTATTGGCAATAAAGATCTCGCTTTCCTTGGAGGCGGTTCCGTTACCGATGGCAACGATGTCAACGCCGTACTTGCGGATCAGGCTCTTTACAATGCGCTTACTGCCCTCAATGTCCTCGCGGGGCTTGGTGGGATAGATCACGGTGGTATCGATGACGCGGCCGGTCTTGTCCACTACCGCCAGCTTGCAGCCGGTACGGTAGCCGGGATCGTAGCCGAGCACGGTCTTGCCCTTCAGGGGGGCTTGCATCAGCAGGTGCTTCAGGTTGTCGGAGAAGAGCTTGATGGCCCCCTCGCTTGCGGTGTCAAAGGCGCTGGAACGGATCTCGCGCTCAACGGAGGGCTTGATCAAACGGTCGTAGCTGTCCACCACCGCGGAGGAAACGTACTTGGCGGCGGGGCTTTTTACGTTGGTAACGGTTTTGGCAAAGAGGAAATTGAGGATGATATCGGAGGGAACCTCCACGGAGACCTTGAGGAACTCCTCCTTCTCGCCGCGGTTGATGGCCAGAATGCGGTGGTCGGGAATCTTCTTGATGGGCTCGGAGTATTCGTAGTACTGGGCGTACACGGAGTCCTCCTCCTTTGCGGCGCGGGAGACCAGCGTGCCGTATTCCTGAGTCAGGGCACGGATCTGCTTGCGGGATTCCGCGTTGTCGGATACGTCCTCAGCAATAATATCGCAGGCGCCGGCCAAGGCTTCCTCGGCGGTATTGACGCCCTTTTCTTCATTTATATATTCTGCGGCCAGCTCGGGGATGGGCTTTTCGTAGGAATCCTCCTGCATGATCAGAAGGAGAGCCAGGGGCTCAAGTCCTTTTTCCCGTGCAACGGAGGCGCGGGTCTTGCGGTGCTGCTTGTAGGGGCGGTAGATGTCCTCCACCTCAGTGAGGATAGCGGCGGCGTCAAGGGCAGCTACGATCTCGTCGGTCAGCTTGCCCTGTGCCTCAATGGCGGCGCGAACCTCTTCCTTGCGCTTCTCAAGGGAGCGCAGGTAGGAAAGGCGGTCAAAGAGGGAGCGGAGTACGGTGTCGTCAAGGGATCCGGTGACCTCCTTGCGGTAACGGGCGATGAAGGGGATGGTGTTGCCGTCGTCGATCAGCTTGACGGTGTTCTCCACCTGGGTCGCTTTCAGAGAAAATTCTTCGGTCAGAGTTGCAATGATATCCATAGTTTTACCTCGCTTGGTTAGTATGCGTTATTGTTCGCCGGCGGCGTGACGCAGATGCGCCTCCTCCGCCTCGGTCAGGGGGCGGAATTCTCCGCGGGCAAGGGTGGGGTCTAAGGCGAGACCGCCAAAGGACACGCGCTCAAGGCCGATGATCTTGTTGTCAACTGCCTCAAACATCCGCTTGATCTGGTGGAACTTGCCCTCCGTCACGGTAATGGTGCCGGTATCATCCGTTTCGCGGCGGACCTTGGCAGGCTTGGTCACGCAGTCGCCGATGTCGACCCCGGACTCAAGGCGGGAGGCATCCTCAGCAGAGAGGGGTACCTCACAGCGGTAGCGATAGGTTTTCTCTACGTGGTAACGGGGGGAGAGCAGCTTGTGGGCCAGGTCTCCGTCGTTGGTCAATAAAAGAAAACCGAGGGTGTTCTTGTCCAGCCGACCGCATGGGAACAGATTCAGCCGGCGCAGCTCCGTGGGGAGCAGGTCCAGCACCGTAGGGTCACGGCTGTCCTCGGTGGCGCTGAGATACCCGTCGGGCTTGTTGAGCATCAGGTAGGTGAACTGCCGATAAACCACGGTCCGTCCCTGAAATACCACAACGTCCTTTTCCGGATCAATGTGGAGGGAAGCCGATTTCGGCCTTGTGCCGTTTACGGTTACCTGTCCTGCGCGCACGGCCTTGGCGCTTTCGGTTCGGGTTGCCGTACCCGTATCGGACAAAAAACGATCCAGTCGCATAGAGAGCCTCCTTTTTCAGGCGATTCGAAATATTATACCATATTTTCAGAGAAATGTAAACCCGGAATTTTCCGCCCCCCCTCTCATCCCTTTTTTGCCCGCATTTTCAAAAGGTACAGAACAAAATCAGAAGGGAAAAAGCGGAAGTGTCTTGACACTCTCGGTCCGGAATGGTAAAATATAAAGTGAGATTTTATGCGATTTTTATTACGGAAATCAAACAAGAATATATCTTACAAGGAGGACTGTTATGTTTTTCCCGAACTACTACGAGGATCCGAAAACTCTGCACGTTGGATGTGAGAAGCCCCGTGCGTATTTCATTCCCTACGCAGACGAGGCCTCGGCCAAGCGCGACCGTCGGCAGGCAAGCCCCTACGTAAAGAATCTTTGCGGCGATTGGGACTTCCGCTACTTCAAGTCCGTTTGTGACGTGCCTAACTTCATCTCCCCCGATTTTGACACCGCCGGTATGGAAACGATCCCCGTGCCCATGAGCTGGCAGATGCTCCTGGATCGCGGTTACGACGTGCCCAACTATACAAACATAAACTACCCCATTCCCTTTGACCCGCCCTACGTTCCCAAGGAAAATCCCTGCGGCCTTTACATCCGTACCGTGGAGCTTTCCGAGTCCTATCTTGCGGACAAGTCCGTTTATATTAACTTTGAGGGCGTGGATTCCTGCTTCTACCTGTACGTAAACGACCAGTTTGCCGCTTACAGTCAGGTAAGCCACATGACCAGCGAAATTGACGTTACTCCCTACCTGAAGGCCGGCGAGAATACCTTCAAGGTGCTGGTGCTCAAGTGGTGCGACGGTACGTACCTTGAGGACCAGGATAAGTGGCGCTCCTCCGGTATCATCCGCGAGGTTTATCTACTGGCACGCGACAAGAATCACGTGCGGGACGTTTTCGTCCGCCCGAATCTGGACGAGACCTGCACCAAGGGCGATCTTGTGATCGAGCTGTCCGCCAAGGGCACCACGGACGTAGCGTATACCGTAGCCTGCCCCTGCGGCAAGGTGATCTACGAGGGCAAGGTAACCGTGGACGGTGAGGCAACCCTTTCCACCGCTGTGGATGCTCCCATCCTCTGGAGCGACGAGGCTCCCGAGCTCTACGTGCTGACCCTGATCAGCGGTCAAGAGGTGATCCGAATTCCCTTCGGCTTCCGCCGCGTGGAGATCAAGGGCCGCGTGATCTATCTGAACGGCAAAAAGGTCAAGGGCAAAGGCGTAAACCGCCACGACAGCCATCCCTACCTTGGCTCGGCCACTCCGCTCGACCATATGATGGAGGATCTGATGATCCTGAAGCGTCATAACGTCAACATGATCCGTACCAGCCACTATCCCAACGACCCCCGCTTCGTTGGCCTTTGCGATAAATTTGGCTTCTTCGTTTGCGACGAGACGGACCTTGAGTGCCACGGTGCCGACATTTACGGCCACCACACCCCCTTCACCACCGATCCCGAGTGGACGGAGGCTTACCTTGATCGCGCTGAGCGTATGTTAGAGCGGGATAAGAACCATCCCTGCATCATTATGTGGTCTGTTGGTAATGAGAGCGGATGCGGCCTCAATCATCGTTTGCAGGTCGAATACTTCAAGCGCCGTGATCCTTCCCGTCTTACTCATGCTGAGGACGATTCCCGTATGGTTAAGTGGCTGTGGGCCGACACCAAGAACGGCAAAAAGGTGGAGGTTCAGCCCGAGGTCTACGACGAGTACCTGGAGATCCACAGCCGTATGTATCCTTCGATTGATGAGATTAAGGAATATTATATCGACAATAAGAAGAATACCAAGCCCCTCTACCTTTGCGAGTACTGCCACGCCATGGGTAACGGCCCCGGCGATCTGAAGGCCTACTGGGATCTGATTTGGGCAAACGACTGCCTGTTCGGCGGTTGTGTTTGGGAATTCACCGACCACTCCGTAGTCATCGGCGACGATCCCTACGGTAAGCCGAAATTTACCTACGGCGGCGACTTTGGCGACGTACCCAACGACCAGAACTTCTGCGTGGACGGCCTTGTATATCCGGACCGCCGTCCCCATACCGGTCTCAAGGAGCTGAAGCAGGTGATCAAGCCCTTCCGCCTGACTCTGAAGGATGCGGCCACCGGCAAATTTACCCTCCAGAACCTTCGCTTCTTCACCACTCTTGACGATCTTTATATCGTATGGCGCCTGAGACGCAACGGCAAGACCGTAAAGCAGGGCTCCTTCAACAAACTGGACATCAAGCCCCAGATGAAGCGCGACTATACCTGCGATATCGCGGATGCAAACCTTCATGGCTACGTGACCCTGGACGTTTCCCTTTGCCAGAAGGCCGACACCGCCTGGGCGGAGGCCGGATATGAGGTTGGCTTTGCGCAGTTCGTTCTGCCTGCGCCCAAAAAGGAGCGCGTGTGCACCTGCACTCGCCCCACCGCCAACGCCATTACGGTAACCGAGACGGAGCGTCTGATCTCCGTTAAGGCCGGAGAGGGCGTGTACGAGTTCGACCGTGCCAGCGGCAAGATCGTTACCATCCGTGATAACGGCACCGACCTGATCACGGCTCCCATCGACGTAACCACCTGGCGCGCACCCACCGACAACGACCGCAACATTCAGTGGAGATGGAGAAACCACGGCCTCGACGTGGCTGCAAACCATTGTCACTTCATCCGGGTTGCTGAGGTAACCGATCGCTACGTGAAGATCGAAGCGGAAATGGTTCACGCCGCCATCTGTAAAAAGCCCATTCTCAAGGCCGCTGTCCTCTACACCGTATACGCCGCAGGCGGCGTGAAGGCGGAATACGACGTGAAGGTAAAGGATGAGGACTTCTTCCTGCCTCGCTTCGGCATCCAGCTTCAGATGCCTGCCGGTAGCGAAAATCTTCGTTACTTCGGCTACGGCCCCACTGAGTGCTATGCGGATATGAACAACGCCGCTAAGCTTGGCCTCTACTCTGCCAAGGTATCCGAGCACTTTGAGCACTACGTATTCCCCCAGGAAAACAGCGCACACAAGGGCACCAAGTGGGCCATGGTCTCCACCTTGGCCGGCCACGGTCTCCTCTTTACCTGCGAGGGTGACTTCTCCTTTAACGCTTCCCACTATACCCCCGCTATGCTGGATGCGGCAAAGCACGACTACGAGCTTGTTCCTATGAAGGATACCGTCGTAAACGTGGACTACCGCCAGAGCGGTATTGGCTCCAACTCCTGCGGACCGGAGCTGGTAAAGGAATGGCGCTTTGACGAGAAGGAATTCCACTTCGCAGTAAAGATCGCCCCCGTATTTGCAAACGATATTTGTCCCTTTGAAGAGGAACGCTTCTTCTAACGAGAAAGGAAACGCACGGCGCGTTTAGGTATAAAAAGGAAATGAAAAAGAATTTAGTTGTAGTAGGCTACGGCGGAATGGGCGGCTGGCACGTGGAGCACGCCCGCAAAAGTGACGTTGTCAATCTCCTTGGTGTCTATGACATCAAGGAGGAGCGGAATGCCCTCGCCCGCGAGCGCGGCATCCACGCATACGCTTCTCTTGAAGAGGTTTTGGCTGATCCCCGCGTGGATATCGTAACGGTAGCCATCCCCAACGACGACCATGAGGAGACGGTGGTTCGCTCTCTTCTGGCCGGTAAGCACGTTATTTGTGAAAAGCCCGTGGCGCTGTCTCTGGCCTCCCTCGACCGTATGATCGCGGCCTCCAAGCAGAGCGGCAAGCTGTTTACCACCCATCAGAACCGTCGGTGGGACGTAGATTTCCTCGCCATCAAGCAGATCTGCGAGAGCGGCGAGATCGGTAAGCCCCTCCGTATTGAATCCCGCATCCACGGCTCCCGCGGTATCCCCAGCGACTGGAGAGGCGAAAAGGAGCACGGCGGCGGCATGATCCTCGACTGGGGCGTGCATCTCATCGACCAGCTCTTGCAGATCTACCGCGAGCCGATCCGGGGTGTTTTCTGTGAGAATACCCATATTACCAACCAGGAGGTGGACGATGGCTTCTACCTCACCATTACCTTTGAGAGCGGTGCGGTGGCCTTCTGCGAGGTTGGTACCTATAACTTCTTGCCCTTGCCCCGCTTCTATATGAAGTCGGAGAAGGGAACCGTTCTTCTGGCCGATTGGCGCGAGCAGGCTAAGGTGGCCGTTTGCCGCCATTGGCACGAGAACGACGTGCTTCCCGTTAAAACGGCGGCCGGCTTGACCAAAACCATGGCTCCCCGCGATAGCGTGACGATGGATACCTACGAGGTGGAAAAGCCCGCCTCCGACGTGCACGATTTCTATCGCAACTTCTGCCTCGCCATCGAGGGCAAGGCCGAGCAGCTGATCAAGCACGACGAAATGCGCCGCGTTATGCGCGTCATGGAGCTGGCCTTCGAGTCCGACGAGAAGAAAGCACCTGTAGAATTTACCATTGACTGACTTTAAAAAGGTCGGCACCGCCATACAGATGTGCGGTGTCGGCCTTTTGCCATCGTTAGGAGGGAAAGTATGACCTTTTATTTGTGTGAGGATTGTGCGAATTTCATGTATGATCCTATAACTGTCTGCCCCCAATGCGGAGCGGCCTCTGTTTGCGTAGCAGAGGAAAGTGACGAGGTACATGCGGAGCGCATTCGGGCGTCGAAAGGCGATGCAAAGGCGCAACGCTCCTTGGGACAACGCTATTATGAGGGAGATGGATTGCCTCAGAACTATGAGATTGCCGTTTTTTGGTATAGGAAATCTGCAGAGCAGGGAAACGCCGGGGCGCAAGTTTTGTTGGGCTTGTGCTATAAGGATGGCATCGGTGTTCCTAAAAATCAGGCTGCCGCTGTCCAGCTATATCAGCAAGCAGCCGATCAAAAGCACCCGTTAGGTCAAATGCTGCTTGGCATGTGTTATATGATCGGCGCAGGTGTACCTAAGAATTTATCTCGCGGTGTGGAGCTGTATCAAGCGGCCGCCGAAAGAGGAGAGATCACGGCGCAGTTTTCGTTAGGTACGTGCTATGAGGGCGGTGCGGGTGTCGAGCGTAATTGGTCGATGGCGGCCAAATGGTATCACCGCGCGGCAGAGGGTGGCCATGCCGAGGCGCAGTATCGATTTGGATGGCTGCTTGAATGTGGCGTTGGTGTGGAAAAAGATGCATGCTCCGCTGCTGAATGGTATCGAAAGTCTGCCGCACAAGGAAATGCGGAGGCGCAGTACCGCTTGGGTCTTATGCTTCTGCATGCGGTGGGCACAGAGGAAAACGTCATGGAGTCGATGCGTTATTGTCGCATGGCGGCTGAGCAAGGCTATCCGGAGGCAAAATGCATGCTGGGCATCTACCACTTTTACGGCCACGGCGTAGAACGTGACTTTACTGAGAGCAAGCGACTTCTCAGAGAGGCGGCCTCTGCCGGTAGCCGCTCCGCGAAGAAATTTTTGAGAAAATGGATCTTTTTGTACGTAAAGGAGCAGTGGCGACGATCGTAAGTCTTTCATTGACATTTTCGCTACAGTATGCTAAAATCGTTTCGACTTTTTTCGGCGGAGGCAAGGCATGTTCACAAAGGATAAGAGCTTTTATAAAAACTTTTTCTCCCTATATTGGGTGATCGTACTGCAAAACGTGATCGTGCTTGGGGTAGGATTGGCAGACAATATTATGATCGGCGCCTACAGCGAGACGTCCCTCGCGGGCGTGGCGGCGGTCAATCAGATCCAGTTTATTTATCAACAGCTGATCATGAGCGTGGGCGACGCCCTGGTGGTGCTGGGCTCTCAGTATTGGGGCCAGCGGCGGACGGAGCCCATTAAGCGACTGCTTTCCACCGCTCTCTTTACCGGCCTCGGCATCGGAGTGATCCTCTTTACCGTGGCATCCCTTACCCCCACCGGCGTGGTGGGCCTGTTTACGGAGTCGGAGGCCATCGTATCGGAGGGCGCATCGTATCTCTCTCTGATCCGCTTCACCTACATACCCTTCGCCCTGACGCAGATCCTTTTAGCCTCTCTCCGGGCGGTAGAACGGGTCAAGATCGCCTTTGTCACCTCGGTTGGCTCGTTTGTTACCAATTGCGCCATCAATTACGTGCTGATCTTCGGCCGCTTCGGCGCGCCGGAGATGGGCGTCCGCGGTGCGGCCGTCGGTACGCTCTGCGCCCGCGGATTGGAGCTTTCTCTGGTTATCGGTTATCTGATCCTTCGGGACGACCGGCTGAAGCTTCGCCTCCGGGACGTGTTTTCCCCCTCCGGGGAGCTTACCCGCGATTTCTTCCGCTCCGGTGCCATGATTATTCTGGCAGGCGGTATGTTCGGTTGCTCCACCGCCCTGCAAAGCGTGATCCTCGGCCATATGAACGACTATGCCATCGCCGCCAATTCCGCCTCCACCGCCCTCTATCAGGTGCTTAAGGTGGCGGCCGTGGGCGCTTCCAGCGCGACGGGTATCATCATTGGCAAAACCCTCGGCATGGGTCGAACGGATAAGATCAAGGAGTATACCCGTACCCTGCAGATGATCTTCCTCTGTGTGGGCGTGTTTATGAGCGTCTCCCTGTTCTTCCTCCGCACACCCGTCCTGTCCCTCTATGACCTGAGCCCGGAAACCCATCGCCTGGCAAACAATTTCATTCTGATCCTTTGCGTCACCGGCTTCGGTACCGCTTACGAAATGCCCGTGCTGACGGGAATCGTCCGGGGCGGGGGAGACTCGTCCTTCGTGTTTTGGAACGACCTGGTCAGCATCTGGATGATCGTTTTGCCCTTGTCCTATTGCGCAGCCTTTGTCTTTGGTTGGCCGCCGGAGGCCGTGGTGTTCTGTCTCAATGCAGACCAGCTGTTCAAATGCGCCGCCGCAGCCATTAAGGCCAACCGCTACCGCTGGATGAAAAAGCTGACGAGAGAATCATAGCAGGAGCCCCCTCGCGAAAAGCAAGATCCCCCCGCGTTTATTGACCGATCCATCAAAAAAAGCCACGATTTTTCGTGGCTTTTGCTATGCGTTTTTCTGTTGACGGTGGGGGCGGCGGATGGTAGAATGAGGGTAAGATCCCAGTAATATAAAAGGAGATTTATTATGGCTGACATCATCCGCATTACCGAGGAGCATATCATCAACGATAAGGGTTTTTCCAACCCCTACTGGTTCTTTGCAAACGCCGAAGGACTGGACCCCTTGGCCGATCCTCAGACGGCCGTTCCTGCCTGTGAGCATCGTAAAAACGGCGGCTGGATGGGCAAATGCCGCATTCGCTTTACGCTGGATCTGGGCGGACTTTGCCGGATCGATTCCGTTGTGGCCGGCGCCGCCGAGGCGGACTGTGCCGTGCGTGTAAAGGCCGGAACTCCCTTCGCCTACGAATTCGAGGCAGAGGACACCCCTGCGGCCGACGGATGGGTGGAGATCCCCGTTCAGCGTGAAACCCGCTATCTGAATCTTTCCTTTGTATATAATAAGGCCCCCAAGGCCATCGTGATCTACGGTGAACGCCTGGAGCCCGAGTGTACCTACCCCGAGGAGCCGGTGCATCCCTATGCGCCCCTCGATAAGTTCGTAGGCTCCAACGGCTTTGTAAACGATATGCACGATGTCAATTGCGCCGTCTCCTACATTCGTGAGTACCATACGTGGAACTGGACGGCCAAGCGCGGCGAGGACGGTCTGGCCGTTCTTGCGGCGAACCCCTCTGCCAACGGCGGCCGTTGGGATTTTGACGAGTATTATAAGAGATGCCACGACGATGGCATCAGCGTGATCCCCACCCTCCAGGCCGACAACTCCGGCCGGGAATTCTTTGGCGAGCGCCACTTCTGTAAGCCCGCTGAGCGGATGGACGACACCGAGGATCCGAGCGACTACCGCCTCTATGCCTCCATGGTGTACCAGTTTGCCGCCCGCTACGGCTCAAATAAGAACGTAGACCCCGCCACCATCCGGGTCACCGAGGACAACGAGCCTCTGGTGGGTCTCGGTTACCTTGAGGGCGCCGAGTTCTTGAACGAGCCCGACGGCTGGTGGATGGACCGCACCGCCTACTATACCCCCTTTGAGCTGGCCGCCTTCCTCTCCGCCTGCTACGACGGTCACGAGGGAACCATGGGCGTTGGCTTCGGCGCTAAGTGCGCGGACCCCAATTTCCGCGTCAGCATGAGCGGCCTTGCAACGGTGGAGGCCTTCTGGGTCAAGGCCATGCACTTCTGGGCAAAATTCAACCGTAAGGATGGAAAGCTCCCCTTCGATATTATCAACATTCACCACTATTGCACCAAGGTGGTCAACACCAGCGAGGTGGTGGACGCCAATACCGCCGGCCGCGACATGGGCGATACCGTGTTCATGGGCGTGTCCCCGGAGGAGGGCGATATCGTTGGTGAAGTCGCCGGTATGGTTAAGTACCGCAACACCTATTGCCCCGACCTTGAGATCTGGCTGACGGAGTTCGGCTGGGATACCAATCAGGACTACCGCACGGATATGTCCGCTCACGCCTATGGCCCGTACACCCCCCGTGAGGTACAGGCCATGTGGCTGCTCCGCGAATATCTGGTGCTGACGCCCTACATTGACCGCGCGGCCATGTTCATGTCCCGCGACTGCCTGCCCGAGGATAAGGCGGTGGGCAAGTTCGGCTCCAGCGGCATGGTGACCAATCCCATTGAGGTGGACTGGAAGCACTGCATCGGCGGCAACAAAAAGAACTCCTACTATCACATCTTCACCCTGAACCGCATCCTGCAGGGCTGCACCTTTGCGGAGTTTGTGCCCTCCGGCAACGCAAACGTGAATATTTACCGCTTCGTCACCGGGGACGGCAAGAGCCGCTACGCGCTCTGGTGCCATACGGCGGATAACGTCCGCGTGCCCGGCCTCCAGCTCCCCGTTTCCGGCGCGGAATACACCCTCGTTACTCCTGCCTACAACGAGTGCCTCGGCATCCGTACGCCCCTCGCCGTCAAGGACAGCAAGGTGACTGTGGACGTCTCCGAGCAGCCCGTGTTCGTTCTTGAAGTGTAATTAAGCCGGCGCGCCGCTTGCGCTGCCAATCTCGCATATAATAATATAATGTACAATAGGAAGGCCGTCACCGATCCTCATTTTGGGGTCGGGGCGGCTTTCTTTCCGGCAAGGCGATCCCGCCCGCGGATTTGGGGGAATTGCATGGCTGAAAAATGCGAAAATGACGCAAAAATGTGCAAAAAACAAGCAAAATCACCCTTGACACGGGATTGCAAAAGTGGTATAATGGGACTACCTCTGGCAGAGGGTTCTTTTTTTGCGCTCAAAAGCAGAAAAAGTTCTTAGGGCTTTTCCTCTGCACCGAGGGAGGTACAACGCCGCGCAAGCGGACACAAAATTCATGGGACTGCGGTCTCAAATAAATCGGGAGGTGCCGAAAAAAATGAGAGTCAAGATCACTTTGGCTTGCAGCGAATGCAAGCAGCGTAATTACGACACGAAGAAGAATAAGAAGAATGACCCTGACAGACTTGAGATGAACAAGTACTGCCGCTTCTGCCGTAAGCACACTTTGCACAAGGAAACTAAGTAAGGGGGTAGAACGATGGCAAACAACGAAGTAAAGAAGGACAAAAAGCCCGGCTTTGGTTCTAAGATCAAGGCATTTTTCAAAAGCCTGAAGGGCGAGTTCCGTAAGATCGTTTGGGCTTCCCACAAATCCACTTTGAAGAATTCCCTTATCGTATTGGTAGGCGCAGTCGTAATTGCAGTTGTAATCGGCTTGCTCGACTGGGGCTTCACCGCAGGCTTCACTTTCCTCGGAAAGGTATTCTGAGGGCTGAGCGATGAGCGATATTGAGGAACTCAGCAAAGCCGGTGCGAGATGGTATGTCGCACATACCTACTCCGGCTATGAAAACAAGGTAAAGACCAACATTGAGAAAATCGTAGAAAACAGAGGACTGGGCGACTTGATCTTCGACGTTCGCGTACCGGTTGAGATCACCAAAGAGGTGGACGAAAACGGCGTGGAGAAGGAAGTAGAGACCAAGCTGTTCCCCTGTTACGTTCTGATCAAGATGATCATGAACGACGAGAGCTGGCATGTGGTCCGCAACATCAGCGGCGTGACCGGATTTGTCGGCCCGGGATCCAAGCCCGTACCGCTTACGGCCGCGGAGGCGAAGGCGCTTTGCGTTGACGTCCGCGAGACCAAGCGCACCTTTGCCATTGGCGATCTGGTTGAGATCGTTGAGGGCGTATTCAAGGGCTACAGCGGCAAGATCGGCGATATCTCAGCTGAGACCGATGAGGTAACGGTTATCGTTCCTACCGTAGGACGAGACATGCCCATCCGTCTTGAGACCCGCTTCATCCGCAAAAAAGAAGACTGATAAAATTAGATTGGCGGCTCGGACGAAGCCGCACGTGGGAGGAAGAAAAATTTTTGAATTCTTCCGTAGAAAACCACTTTGGAGGTAAATAATCATGGCTAAGAAAATTCAGGGTTACATCAAGCTCCAGCTCCCTGCAGGTAAGGCTACTCCTCAGCCCCCCGTAGGTCCTGCACTCGGTCAGTACGGTGTATCCATCCCCAACTTCACCAAAGAGTTCAATGAAAGAACCAAGAATGACATCGGCCTTATCATCCCCGTTGTTATTACTGTATACGCAGACCGTTCCTTCACCTTCATCACCAAGACTCCCCCTGCAGCCGTTCTGATCAAGAAGGCAGCCGGCATTGAGACTGCATCCGGTACTCCCAACAAGACCAAGGTTGCATCCCTCACCAAGGCACAGGTAGAGAAGATCGCACAGACCAAGATGCCCGACCTTAACGCAGGTTCTCTTGAGGCGGCAATGAGCATGGTAGCCGGAACCGCACGCAGCATGGGCGTTACCGTTGAAGAATAAGGGAGGACTCAGACGATGAAAATGGGAAAGAAATATATTGAGAGCGCAAAGCTCGTAGATTCCGCAAAGCTTTATGAGACTGCAGAAGCAATGCAGCTCGCTTGCGACACTTCCAAGGCAAAGTTTGACGAGACCATTGAGGTTCACGTTCGCCTTGGCGTTGACTCCCGTCACGCAGACCAGCAGGTTCGTGGCGCGGTAGTTCTTCCTAACGGAACCGGTAAGAAGGTTCGTACCCTCGTATTCGCACGTGGCGACAAGGCACAGGCTGCTCTTGACGCAGGCGCTGACTACGTAGGTGCTGAGGATTACGTAGAGAAGATCCAGAAGGAAAACTGGTTCGATTTCGACGTAGTTATCGCTACTCCCGACATGATGGGCGTTATCGGCCGTCTTGGTAAGGTGCTTGGTCCTAAGGGACTTATGCCCAACCCCAAGGCTGGTACCGTTACCCCCGATGCTGCACGTGCAGTAACCGAGGCTAAGGCAGGTAAGATCGAGTACCGTCTTGACAAGGCGAACATCATCCACTGCCCCATCGGTAAGGCTTCCTTCGGCGCTGAGAAGCTCAGCGAGAACTTCGTAACCCTCATGGGTGCGATCATCAAGGCTAAGCCCGCCGCTGCAAAGGGTCAGTACATCAAGAGCTGCGTTGTAGCTTCCACGATGGGCCCTGGCATCAAGGTTAACGCTGCTAAGCTTTAATCAAACTTCAATTCGCGCGATGCTCACGTAGCATCGCGCGAATTTTTTTCGGGGGAGAGTGCCGGACGGCAAGGCCGTTGGCACTCTCCTTTTTTTTTTGCTTGGCACGTTCACAAAATGTTAACAATAAAGTTCAATATTGTTCTTGACTTTGGGCATACATAATGGTAAATTTAATATGCGGTTTAGCACTTGATCCTTTTGAGTGCTAAAACCGAAACGGAAAAAGTACTTGCTTTTTAGCAGTTGAAACTTTTAACCGCCGAACGAGCGGAGAAGGAGGGAAGGGAATGGAGCTTTACGATGCCCGCATGGGCGAGCGAAAACGCGCGATCCTGAAAGCCATCATTGAGGCTCATATCCAGTACGGCGAGCCGGTTGGCTCCAAGTATCTGGCGGATCACGCCAACATTACCTGTTCTCCTGCCACCATCCGCAACGAAATGGCGGAGCTGGAGGCGCTGGGCTATCTGGAGCAGCCCCACACCTCCTCGGGACGCGTCCCGTCGGAGCAGGGCTACCGCTTCTACGTGGACTCCCTGATCCAGGATTATAAGATTACCACTCTGGAAGCGCAGCAGATCAGCTCCATGCTCCACGCCAAGCTGTCGGAGATCGACAAGATCCTTGAGCAAGCCACCAAGGTTGCCTCTTCCATGACCAACTATACCGCTCTGGCGGTAAAGGCGGCCTCGGCCTCCATGACCGTTACCCGGTTTGAGACCATTTATCTGGATGAGTACACCTTCCTGCTGGTCATGCTCACCTCCCAAGGCTCGCCCAAGACCAAAACGGTCAAGGTGCCCCTGCCCGTCACCCCGGAGGAGCTCGTGGGACTGTGCCGCGCCATGAACCATCATCTGGCCGGTATCCCCGCCGAGCGAATGGTTCTACCGGTTATGATGGCCGTGGCAGAAGCCGCCGGCGTCAACGAAACGGTGGTAAACGCCGCCATGCGCGCGGTGTACGAGGTGCTCTCCGAGGCGGAGGGCGGTTCCCTTAAGCTGGGCGGTGTAGATCACCTGCTCCGCTATCCGGAGTACAACGACGTGGAAAAGCTCAAGCAGATGCTCTCCATGTTCGAGCGGAAGGACGACCTGATCGCCGCCATGAAGAGTGACGGAGACCGGATGAACGATGACGTCCGTGTGATCATCGGATCGGAAAATTCCGTGGACGTTATGAGCAATTCAGCCCTGGTGCTGAAAAACGTGCGGGTAGGAGGCCAGGTGGTGGGAACCATCGGCATCATCGGCCCGTGCCGAATGGATTATTCCAAGGTCATCGCCTTGGTGGATCGCCTGTCCGACGGCATCAACGAAATGCTGGGCGGCAATCTGCTGGGAGACGGCAAGCATAACCGCTGACCTTGTGAGAAGATAGAAAGGAACGAACGGAATGGCAGAAACCGAGAACAAGAATCCGGCGGAGGAGGTAAAGACCGAGCCCGCCGAGAAGAATACGGAAAAGAAAGAAAAGAAAAAGGACGAGATCGCCCGTCTGAACACCGAGCTGGAGGCGGCCAAGACCGCCCTTGCCGAGGCCATGAAAAAGCAGACGGAGGATAACGACAAGTATCTTCGTCTGGCGGCGGAGTACGACAACTTCCGACGCCGCAGTGTGAAGGAGAGAGAGGGGCTTTACGCCGACGCTTACGCCGAGGCCGTGAAGCAGCTGCTTCCCATCCTTGATAACTTTGAGCGCGCGGCGGCGTATTCCTCCGGGGACGCGCTGGCGGACGGCGTAAAAATGATCCTTAAGGGCGTGCCCGAGGCCCTGTCCAAAATGGGCGTGACCGAGATCGAGTGCAAGACCTTCGATCCCAACCTGCATAACGCCGTTATGCACGTGGAGGATGAGGCCTATGGCGAGGGTGAGATCGTGGAGGTCCTTCAAAAGGGCTACATCCGCGGCGACAAGGTCATCCGCTACGCTATGGTTAAGGTAGCAAACTGAATAAGAGCACAAATTTAATTATATAAATAATGTAAACACATTTTTTGGAGGTATATTGTTATGGGAAAAATTATTGGTATAGATTTGGGTACTACGAACTCTTGCGTGTCCGTATTTGAGGGCGGTGAGCCCACCGTTATCCCCAATCCGGAAGGCGCCAGAACCACTCCTTCCGTTGTAGCCTTCTCCAAGTCCGGCGAGAGAATGGTTGGTCAGGTTGCTAAGCGCCAGGCCATCACCAACCCCGACCGCACCGTTATGAGTATCAAGCGCCACATGGGTACCGATTTCAAGGTAAACATCGATGGCAAGAGCTACACTCCTCAGGAAATCTCCGCTATGATCCTTCAGAAGCTGAAGGCAGACGCAGAGGCTTACCTTGGCACTACCGTCAGCGAGGCGGTTATCACCGTTCCTGCATACTTCTCCGACGCACAGCGTCAGGCAACCAAGGACGCCGGTAAGATCGCAGGCCTTGAGGTTAAGCGTATCATCAACGAGCCCACCGCAGCCGCTCTTGCATACGGTATGGATAAGGAAGCCAACCAGAAGATCATGGTCTTCGACCTTGGCGGCGGTACCTTCGACGTATCCCTGCTTGAGATCTCCGACGGCGTATTTGAGGTTCTTGCCACCAACGGTGACACTAAGCTGGGCGGCGACGACTTCGACGACCGTATCATCAATTGGATGGCCGATAAGTTCAAGGCAGAAAACGGCATCGATCTCCGGAGTGACAAGATGGTTCTTCAGAGACTGAAGGACGCGGCAGAAAAGGCAAAGATCGAGCTCTCCGGCATGATGCAGGCAGAGATCAACCTGCCCTTCATCACCGCAACCCAGAGCGGTCCTCTCCACTTTGAGGCAACCCTCACCCGTGCGGAGTTCAACCGCATCACCGCAGACTTGGTTGAGAGAACCATGATCCCCACCAAAAAGGCACTCTCCGACGCCGGCCTTAAGGTCAGCGACATTGACAAGGTGCTTCTGGTTGGCGGCTCCACCCGTATTCCCGCCGTTCAGGAAGCCGTTAAGTCCTTCATCGGCAAGGAGCCCTTCAAGGGCATCAACCCCGACGAGTGCGTAGCACTTGGTGCATCCATTCAGGGTGGCGTTCTCGGCGGCGACGTTAAGGACCTTCTTCTCCTTGACGTTACTCCTCTGTCCCTCGGTATTGAGACCCTTGGCGGCGTATGCACCAAGATCATCGACCGTAACACCACCATCCCCGTAAAGAAGAGTCAGGTATTCTCCACCGCCGCAGATGGCCAGACCTCCGTTCAGATCCACGTCCTTCAGGGCGAGCGCGAAATGGCGGCCGGCAACACCACCCTCGGTATGTTCAACCTGGACGGCATCCCTGCCGCTCCCCGTGGCGTACCCCAGATCGAGGTAACCTTCGATATCGATGCAAACGGTATCGTTAACGTAACCGCAAAGGATAAGGGCACCGGCAAGGAGCAGCACATCACCATCACCTCCTCCTCCAACATGAGCCAGGAGGATATCGACCGCGCCGTTCGCGAGGCCGAGATGCACGCAGAGGAGGACAAGAAGCAGAAGGAAGCGGTTGACGTTAAGAACCGTGCCGAAACCCTCATCTTCCAGAGCGAAAAGACCCTCGGCGAGCTGGGCGACAAGGTAAGCGAGTCCGAGAAGACTGAGATCAACGCGGCCATCGAGAAGCTGAAGTCCACCGTAGCCAGCGGCGACACCGAGGCCATCAAGGCCGATACCGAGGCGCTGGAGAAGGCCTTCTACGCCATCTCCGAGAAGCTCTATCAGCAGGCAAACGCACAGGGCGCCGCTGATATGGGCAACAATGGCGCACAGGGAGCAGACGGCACCTACTACAACGCCGACTTTGAGGATAAGACCGGCAACTGATAAACGATGCGGAAAAGTACGGGGCAGAATCTGCTCCGTACTTATGCCGTATTATGAGAGACAAGCATCCAATTGGAGGATACGAAGCAAACCATGGCAGACAAGGACTATTATGAAATACTGGGCGTAGACAAAAACGCCGACGAGAGCGCCATAAAGAAGGCGTATCGCTCATTAGCAAAGAAATACCATCCCGATATGAACCCGGGCGACGCCGAGGCGGAGCGGAAGTTCAAGGAGGTAAACGAGGCCTACAGCATCCTATCCGACCCTGAAAAGAAGGCGAAATATGACCAGTTCGGCTCGGCGGCCTTTGACGGCTCCGGCGGCTTTGGCGGCGGTGGCTTTGGAGATTTCGGCGATTTTGGCGACATCTTCTCCAACATTTTCGGCGGTGGCTTCGGAGGCTTTGGCGGCGGATCTTCCCGCCGGAACGGCCCTGTGGACGGCGACGATATTGCGGTGCGTCTGACCCTCACCTTTGAGGAGGCGGCCAAGGGCTTAAAGCGGGACGTTACCTATCACCGCGTACAAAAATGCTCCGATTGCGGCGGCACCGGCGCGGAGAAGGGCTCTGAGGTGGAGACCTGCTCCAAGTGCCACGGTACGGGTCGCATCCGCGTACAGCAGAGAACCATGTTCGGCGTGATGCAGTCCGAGCAGGCCTGTGACGCTTGTCGCGGCTCCGGTAAGATCATCAAAAAGCCCTGCGGCAATTGCAACGGCAAGGGCTACGTTAAGGTGTCCAAGACCCTCAGCGTCAACATTCCCGCCGGCATGGACGACGGGCAGAGAATGGCGCTCCGCGGACAGGGCAACGAGGGCAGAAACGGTGGCGTAGCCGGTGATTTGATCATCGTCTTTACCGTCCTCCCCCACGAGATCTTCACCCGCGAGGGCTATGACCTCTACTGCGAGGTTCCCGTTACCTTTACGGACGCGGCTCTGGGCGCGGAGATCGAGGTTCCTACCCTGGACGGCAAGATCAAGCATACCATCCCCGACGGCACTCAGCCCGGTACCACCTTCCGCATTCGTGACAAGGGCATTCCGCGGGTCAACGGCAAGGGCAAGGGCGATCTGTACTTCACCGTAAACGTGGAGGTGCCGAAGAATCTGAGCGGCACGCAAAAGGATCTTCTCCGCAAGTTTGCCGACAGCTGCGGCGAGAAAAATTACACCAAGAAAAGCGGATTCTTCAAGAAGTTCTTCTCTTGAGGCTCCCGGAAATAACGAGGATACGACATGAATACAAGCGACAGCAAAACATGGGTCCAGATCCGTGTCACTGCCGACACCAAATACTTAGACGACGTTTGCTCCGTCATGTGCATGCTGGATAACGGCCTCATGATCGAGGACTACAGCGACATCGACACCCATCTTCTGGACGGCGTGTACGGCGATCTTATTGATGAGAGCATTCTGAACGCCGACAAGACCAAGGCGGCCGTTTCCATTTACGTGCCCGCCGACAAGCCCCTTGAATACTATAAGCTCCATTTGACGGAGCGCTTTGCGGCTCTCAGCCTGCCCGTTTCCATCGAGTACATCAACCTCTGCGAGGACGATTGGGCGGAATCCTGGAAGCAGTATTATAAGCCTATTAAGGTGGGAGAGCGCCTGGTGATCGTTCCCATGTGGGAAACCTATAAAGCGGCAGAGCAGGAGATCATTGTTCGCATGGACCCCGGTATGGCCTTCGGCACCGGTACCCATGAGACTACCCGCCTTTGCGCCTCTATGCTTGAGAGCTACGTTACCCCCGGCTGTACCATGATGGACGTGGGCTGTGGCTCCGGCATTCTGGCCATCTGTGCCTCCAAGCTGGGCGCAGGCATTTGCCGTGCCTACGATATTGACGAGGTTGCCGTCCGCATTGCGGCCGAAAACGTAAAGGACAACGGCCTCGATAACATCGTGTGCAAAAAATCCGACCTTCTGGCACAGGCAGACAAGACGGAGGGCGGCTACGACGTGATCTGCGCCAACATCGTGGCGGACGTGATCATCCGTATGCTTCCTGACATCGGTGCCTTCATGTCCGAAAAGACCGTTCTCATTCTCTCCGGCATCATTGACGAGAGGGAAGGGGACGTGCAGGCGGCCCTCGACAAAAATGGCTTTGACGTTGCAAAAATCTGCCACGAAAACGGCTGGTGCGCCATTGCCGTTCGTAAAAAAATGTGAAAATCGTTTGACAAAAGCAATATTGTGTAGTATAATGGACAGTGCAATACTATGTGCTGTCCATTTTGACTATATTTGACAGTAAAGTGAATTTTTCCGTCCTTGGCGGATTTGATAGATGAAGGAGATTAGAGCCGTGGGTGATAAGAATACAAAGCAGACAATCGGAATGACGGGGGAGGATATTGCCGTATACCGCGTGACGATTATGATCCTCGTGAACGTGATCTCCGTATACGCACTTTGGTTCGTACAGCAAAACGGCAGTCGCCAGTTCGCCTTTGTGCAGAACGTGGTGCCCGTTCTCATCTGGGTGTTCGCCGCCCTGACCCTTCTGGCCTTCGGTGCCATTATGTTCTTTGGTCTGCGGGATAAGGAATCACCCTTCAAGGTGGTTTCTCTTGAATATATCTTCGGCGTTTCTCTTGTGGCCTTCTTGGTTTCTCTGCTCTACCGTCAGATGAACCCCACCCACTTGATCCTTGCCACCATTCTCGTATCCATCCCCTACTACATTTACTATTTCTTTAAGCGTACCTTCTTCCTTTATTCCGTATATTCCGTATTTGCCATTATCCTGTCCCGTTGCTTCCTGGTTACCCAGTTTGCACGTCTCGGTAGCTTTGGCCCGTTCCTTGAGATCCTTTCCGTAATTCTTGGCATCCTGGTTCCTCTGGCGGTCATCATTTCCGTCCTGGCCAGCGCAAAGAAGGACGGGGTTCTGGTTCTGCTCGGCCGTCCCGTCAAGCTTTATAACGGCCGCAGAGATTACATTGCCTTTACTCTCCTCTCCGCCGTTCTTTTGGTGGAGGCGGTGCTCTCCTTGGTGCTCCCCGCTGCATTCCCCTTCTTCTTCTACCCCCTGGCAGCAATGTTTTTGCTCTTTGCTATAATTTACGCCATTAAAATGATCTAAAATTTATAAAAAACATCAAAATTGCTATTGAAAAAATACAAATTTTGTTGTAAAATGTAGACAGTATACACAATCGAGGAAAAAATAGAAGAAATTATAGAAGAAAACAGTAGAGACTCATCAAACAGGAAAGGGGTTTAGACAATGTCAAACCGTTTATTTCAGGGTATAATCCATCAGATGCACGATTCCGTGGACCGGGTGATCGGCGTAATCGATGATAACGGAGTTATCATCGCATGCAGTGAGCTGGTCAAGATCGGAGAGGTGCGCCAGGGCGTCCGTGAGGAGCTTGTGTACTCCGACGATTCGGTGGCTGTGGGTGGATATACCTATCACGTGCTCTCCGGCAACAAGGCGGAATACATTGCTTTTGTGGAGGGCGAGGATAAGCTTGCGGAAAAAACCGCCGGCCTCATTGCCATTGCTCTTTCCAACATTAAAAATCTCTATGATGAAAAGTACGACAGTGCTTCCTTCATCAAGAACATCATTCTTGACAACATTCTCCCCAGCGACATCTATACCAAGAGCAAGGAGCTCCGCTTCAATACCGAAGAGGTTCGCGTGGTGTTCTTGATCAAGTTCTACAGCCATGCGGATGTGGTTCCTTACGACATTATCCAGAATATGTTCCCCGACAAGACCAAGGACTACGTCATTGGTGTGGGTGAGCAGGATATCGTACTGGTTAAGGAGATCAAGCAGGGTCTGGACGTTAAGGATATCGAAAAAATGGCCAAGACCATTGTGGATACCGTCAACTCCGAGTTCTACTGCCGCGTTTGCATCGGTATCGGTACACAGGTGGATAATATTAAGAATCTGGCTCGCTCCTATAAAGAGGCTCAGGTGGCGCTTGAGGTCGGCAAGGTATTCGACACGGAAAAGAGCGTCATCAGCTACGAAAATCTGGGTATCGGCCGCCTGATCTATCAGCTGCCCACCACCCTTTGCGAAATGTTCCTTGACGAAGTGTTCAAGAACGGCTCTCTTGAGTCTCTCGACAAGGAGACCCTGCAGACCATTCAGTGCTTCTTTGAGAACAACCTGAACGTTTCCGAGACCTCCCGCAAGCTGTTCGTTCACCGCAACACCCTTGTGTACCGTCTCGAAAAGATCAAAAAGCTGACCGGCCTTGATCTTCGTGAGTTTGACCATGCCATCACCTTCAAGGTTGCGCTCATGGTAAAACGCTATTTGACATCCAAGCCCGTCAAGTTTTAATTGACAAAATACAGAATAAAGGCTTTGCGAGGACGAACGGCGCTCTGCGCTCAGGCCTCGCAAAGTTTTTGAATATCCGGGCGTCGGAGGGCATAGAATAATTCGGTGTTTTTCGGCGTACATCCTTTTTCAGCCGGTTTCGGCGTGGAGTTTTTATGAAAAAAACAGTATCTTTGCCCGTTTTTCTGCTTGCAATCTTTATTGCGGCGCTGGTGACCTTCCAGTGCACCTTCATCGCGGTCAGCGAATCCTACGAGGATCAGATCGCGGAGGCACAGCAGGCGGCGCTTGCCTATGAAAAGCTGGACTCCCTTCGCTCGGTTGTGAGTGAGTATTATCTCTTCAGCGACGAGGTGGACGAGGGCGAGCTGGCCGACTTTATGGCGGAAATGTACCTCTATTACTACGTGGGCGATATTTACGCCGCCTACTACACCGCCGAGGAGTTTGAGCAGTATCTTTACGAGGCCGAGGGAAATCTGGTTGGTATCGGCGTGTCGGTGGTTTACGACGAGCTGGAAAAAACCATTGAGATCCTGTACGCCATGGACGGATCGCCCGCCAAGGCCGCCGGCCTTGAGCCCGGCGACAAGATCGTTGCCATTGGCGACGACCTGGTGATTGACCTTGAGTACGAGGAGGCCGTGAATAAGATCCGCGGCGATGTGGGTACGGAGGTAACCGTTACCATCGCCCGTACCGATCTTACCGGCACCGTTACCGAATTTACCGTTACGATGACACGCGCGGAGGTAGAAAATCAGTCCGTGCTGTATTCCACCGCCGAGGTGGACGATAGCATCGCCATCATCCGCATTCTTCAGTTTGACGGCGGAACACCAACCCAGTTTGCGGCCGCGCTGGAGCGCGTAAAGACCGAGGGCAAGGAAAAGATCATCTTTGACGTGCGCGCCAATCCCGGCGGAGCCGTGGATTCTGTGGCCAGCGTTCTTGAAATGGTGATCAAAACCGGAACCATCGCCACCCTCTACGATGCCAAGGGCAACGTCCTTGACCGTTGGGAGGCAACGAATGCAAGCTCCTACGTAGACCTTCCCATGGTCGTGCTGGCAGACCAGAATACCGCCAGCGCCGGTGAGCTCTTTACGCAGTCCCTGCAGGACTATGAGCTTGCCACCGTCATCGGTACCCAGACCTACGGCAAGGGCGTGGGCCAGTCGGCCTTCCCTCTGGCGGACGGCTCCTGGATCTACCTTACCGCCCTTTATTACGATCCGCCCAAGTCGGATAACTACCACGGAGTGGGCGTTACTCCCGACGTTGTGGTGGAGCTGCCCGAGCAGTACCAGCTGGTCAACGTAATGAAGGTTCCCCAAAGCGAGGATACTCAGCTGGCAGCGGCCATTGCGGCGCTGAACGGCGAAAATTAAAATATATTACAGCAGATTCTGAAAGGAATACAGTTTAGTCATGGAAAAGAAAGTGCTTTATACCGAAGAAGGCTTTGCCAAGCTGAAGGAAGAATACGACTACCTCATTAACGTTCGCCGCCCCGAGATCAAGGAGGCGCTGGCGGTTGCCCGCTCCTTCGGCGACCTGTCCGAGAACAGCGAGTACGACGAGGCAAAGGACCAGCAGGCCAAGGTAGAAACCCGCATCGTTGAGCTGAAGAGCCTCATCGAGCACGCCGAGGTCGTTAAGGAGTCCCAGATGCGCTCGGATGTTGTCAGCATGGGCTCTGCCGTTAAGCTTTTGGACATCGACGCGGAGGAGGAGCTGGATTACGTGATCGTAGGCTCCAACGAGGCCGACCCTCTGAACGGCAGGATCTCCGACCAGTCCCCCATCGGCATGGCCATCATCGGCTCTACCATCGGTGACGTTGTAACCGTAGCCGCACCCACCTTTGAGTACAAGGTTAAAATTTTGGAAGTCCAGAGAGCAAAGGCTCTTGAGCAGTAAAAACGCTCTCTCGGAGAAAAGGACGTATTATGAACGAGAACGAAGTTGTACAGAACGCAGTTGAGGCTCCCTCGGAGGAAGCGGAGCAGTTAGCGGACCTTCTTCAGATCCGCCGCGATAAGCTGGCCGCCCTGGTTGAGGCCGGCAAGAACCCCTTTGAGAAGGTGAAGTTTGATTTTGATACCTACACCGTGGATATCAAGGAGAAGTTTGAGGAGCTGGAGGGCAAGACCGTAAAGATCGCCGGCCGTATTATGAGCCGCCGCGATATGGGTAAGGCCAACTTTATCGACCTGATGGACGGTAAGGGCAGAATCCAGTGCTACATCCGCATCAATGATATCGGTGAGGAAGTGTTTGAGGAGTATAAGAAGTGGGATATCGGTGACATCGTCGGTGTAACCGGTATGGTATTCCGCACCCGCCGCGGCGAGATCTCCGTACACGTGTACGAGATCGAGCTTCTTACCAAATCCCTGCGTCCCCTGCCCGAAAAGTTCCACGGTCTGACCAATACGGATACTCGCTACCGCCAGAGATACCTGGACCTCATCATGAACCCCGAGGTCAAGGATACCTTCGTTAAGCGCTCCAAGATCATCAGCAGCATCCGCCGCTACTTGGATACTCAGGGCTTTATCGAGGTTGAAACTCCCATGCTGGTAGCCAACGCCGGCGGCGCGTCCGCCCGCCCCTTCGAGACCCACTTCAACGCCTTGGATGAGGATCTGCGCCTGCGCATTTCCCTTGAGCTTTACCTCAAGCGCCTCATCGTTGGCGGTATGGATCGCGTGTACGAGATCGGCCGCGTATTCCGTAACGAGGGTCTGGATACCCGCCACAACCCCGAGTTCACCCTCATGGAGCTTTATCAGGCGTATACCGACTACCACGGCATGATGGATCTGACGGAGAATATGTACCGCCACGTAGCCGAGGAGGTTCTTGGTACCACCAAGATCACCTACAACGGCATCGAGATGGACCTTGGCCAGCCCTTCGAGCGCATCACCATGCTGGATGCGGTCAAAAAGTACTCCGGCGTGGACTTCAACGAGATCCACACCTTGGAGGAGGCAAGAGCCATCGCCAAGGAGCACCACATTGAGTACGAGGAGCGCCACAGAAAGGGCGATATCCTGAATCTCTTCTTTGAGGAGTATGCCGAAAAGCATCTGATCCAGCCCACCTTCGTTATGGATCACCCTATCGAGATCTCTCCCCTTACCAAGAAGAAGCCCGGCAATCCCGATTACGTGGAGCGCTTTGAGTTCTTCATGAACGGCTGGGAAATGGCCAACGCCTACTCCGAGCTGAACGACCCCATCGACCAGAGAGAGCGCTTTGCCGAGCAGGAAAAGCAGCTGGCTCAGGGCGACGAGGAGGCCAACCGCACCGATGAGGACTTCCTCACCGCGCTGGAAATCGGTATGCCCCCCACAGGCGGTATCGGCTTCGGTATTGACAGAATGTGCATGTTGCTCACCGATTCTGCGGCAATTCGCGACGTTCTGCTGTTCCCCACCATGCGTTCCGAAAACTGAGAAAAAGAAAGGACAGCCGCAGGATCGACACGACCGCTGCGGCTGTTTTTGTAAAAAAGGAGAACCATTATGCAGGAAGATCCTAAGATGAATCACGCAAACGAAGCCCCCGAGGAGGAATCCAACGCCGCCAAGCTCCTTCGCGTTCGCGGAGGGGGCACGGAGGACCGCATCCACGACGAGGCCGCCGTGGTGCAGGATTATAACAAAGCACAAAACTTCTGGTATCATTATAAATGGCCGGTGATCTTTGTAGCTATCATTCTGGTGGCCGCCCTGATCATGGGCGCCCAGACCCTTGGCCGGGTCAAGGAGGACATGGCTATTATGTACGTGGGCCCCTACTATATGGTGCCCCTTGCCGATCCCGTCAAGGAGGCCTTCGGCTTTATTACCGAAGACTATAACGAGGACGGAGAGGTTGCCTTCAAGTTCGCCGCTCTCCATTGCTACAGCGACGAGCAGATCCTTGCCCTGCAGGAGCAGGAGGACGAAAACGGCAACAAAATGGACGATCTGACCTATTCCATGATCGCCAAGGCCAACGCGGAGGAAAAGGAAAGCTTCTATCAGCTGGTGTTCCTTGACGAGTTTGCCATCTGGCTGATGGATCCTTATTTCTACGAGGACGTTCGCAAGGTGGATGGCTTCCTTCCCCTGAGTGAGATCTTCGATTATGAGGTGGAGGCCGCTATTGATGAGACGGGCATCCGCTTTATGGATACCGCCTTTGCCCAGTACTATGAATGCTTTGCCGAGCTTCCCGAGGATACCGTGCTGTGCCTGCGCCGCCTCTCTACCGTTGCCGGCAAGAGCGGCAAGAAGATGCACGCGGACAGCATTGAAATGTTCCGCACCATCGTAGAGTTCCAGCCCGAAGAATAAAAAGAAAGTCATGATAAAGCCGCAAGGGCTTTATCATGACTTTTTTGTTCGATCAGCTCTCCCGGAACTGCTCGCGGTAAAGCTGGGCGTAAACGCCGCCCTTGGAGACCAGCGTTTCGTGGTCGCCCTGCTCGATGATCTTGCCGTCGGCAATTACGGCGATCTCGTCTGCGTTCTTAATGGTGGAAAGACGGTGGGCAACCACCAAGGTGGTTCGTCCCTCACACAGCTCGTCCAGCGCGTGCTGGATCATAATTTCCGTGGTGTTGTCGAGGGCGCTGGTAGCCTCGTCCAGAATCAGAATGGCGGGGTCCTTCAAGAATACACGGGCAATGGAGAGGCGCTGCTTCTGTCCGCCGGAAAGGCGCACGCCGCGCTCGCCGATCACCGTGTCGTAGCCCTCGTCCAGGGTCATGATGTAGTCGTGAATGTTGGCGCGCTTAGCCGCCTCGATCACTTCCTCCTCCGTTGCATCCAGCCGTCCGTAGAGAATGTTTTCCCGGATGCTGGCATTAAAGAGGTAGATGTCCTGCTGTACGATACCGATGTTCCGCCGCAGGGATTCCATGGTCAGACGGCTGATGTCCTTGCCGTCCAGAAGAATGCGGCCGGACTGGATCTTGTAAAAGTTGGGGATCAGATGGCAAATGGTGGTCTTTCCTCCGCCGGAGGGGCCAACCAAGGCGTATTTTTTGCCCTTGCCGATCTCCAGGCTCACGTGGCGGATCACGTCCTTGCCTTCCTCGTAGCCGTAGCTTACGTCCTCAAAGACAATGTGTCCCTCCAGCCGTCCTGCGTCCACCGCGTCGGGGGCATCGATCTCGGGCTTGGTGTCCATAATTTCAATAAATCGCTCAAAACCGGTCACACCGTCCTGATACTGCTCCATAAAGTTGATCAGCGTCATAACCGGAGAAACGAACAGACCAACGGACATGGCAAAGGCGGAGTAGTCGCCCACGTCAATGCGGTCACCGTACAGGAAAAGACCGCCGGCGATCAGCACCATAACGTTAAAAATGTCGGTTACAAAGGTGGTGGTGGAGTGGAACTGTCCCATGGTGCGGTAAGCCTTGCGGCGGGCACCCACAAAGGACTCGTTGCCCTTTTCAAACTTTTCGCTCTCCCGCTCAGCATTGGTAAAGGCCTTGGTCACGCGGATGCCGGAAATACTGCTCTCCAGGGAGGCGTTGATGTCCGCCACCGCCTGACGGCTCTCCTTGAAGGCCTCCCGCATCTTTTTGCGCAAGGTCATGGAAACCAGCAAAAGAATGGGCACGCAAACAAAGACCAGAAGGGTCAGATACGGGTCGATGGTACACAGATAGACAAAGGAGATCACAATGGAAATGGTGGAAATGATCAGATTCTCCGGGCCGTGGTGGGCCAGCTCGCTGATGTTCATTAAGTCATTGGTCATACGGGACATCAGCTTACCCGTCTCGTTGTTGTCGTAAAAGCCGAAGGGAAGCTTTTCCAGATGGTTGAACATATCGCTGCGCATCTGTGCCTGCATCCGAACGCCCATCACGTGTCCCTGATACTGAATAAAGTAGTTCAGCAGCATACGGACAAAGTAGAGGAGCAAAAGGGACAGGCCGGCGATGACGATCAGACGGTATTTCCGCTCCGGAATCAGCTCGTTCAGCATGGTTCGGGTGACGATGGGATAGATGATGCCAAGCATGGCCACAAGAAGCGAAGCACCCATGTCAAGGAAAAACAATTTTTTGTGGGGCTTGTAATAGCTAAAAAACCGTTTTAACATTTTTTCACCTCATTGAAACACAATCTAACCCATTTTATCATGAAACCTTAAGAAAAGCAAGGGAATTTCCGCGAATCGACTCACAGAGCAGGGAAAACGCCCGATGCGGCGCAAGAAACTGTCTCCACTTGCAAAAAAACGCTTGCGTGACGGATGCAAATATGGTATAGTTAAGGTGTATGGCATCTTATCCCATCATTTTGTATTATAATACGCCGCCATGCGGCCACAGGAGGATCTTATGGAATATAAGTACGGCCACTTTAATGAGGACGGTAGCGAGTTTATCATTACCGCGCCCGACACTCCCCGTCCTTTTGACAACTTTCTCTTTAACGACTCTTGCTATGCAAACGTTCACCAGACCGGTATCGGTTGCTTCGACTACCAGATCGATGGCACCGAGGGTATTCAGCTCTACACCGGCGTTGGTCGTATCTGCGACTTCGACGTGTTCGGTAAGGATCACCTTTACAGCCGCCTGATCTTCATTCGCGACAATGAGACCGGTGAGTTCTGGACCGTAAACTGGGAGCCCGTTTGCCATCCCTATGAGGAATATACCTGTACTCAGGGCCTCGGCTACACCATCGTCGAGAACAAGACCGCGGGCACCCGCGCCAACTTCCGCATCTTCGTTCCCCGCGGAAAGGACGCTGTGGAGCTTTGGAAGCTGAATTTGAAGAACGAGACCGAAAAGGCTCGCAGCTACTCCATCTTCGTTTACAGCCAGATCCAGTTCAAATATAAGTGGGGCTTTGACAGCTACGGAGACACTATGTACCGCTCCACCCGCTTTGATGCCGGTGAGAACGTGTTCTACGCCTCCAAGCATCCCTTCATAAAGCCTCATAACTTCCTGACTGCGTTCATGACCGCAGACGCTCCCATCGTACACAGCGACGGATGCCAGTCTGCCTTCGTTGGCGACTACGGCACCATTGCCGCTCCCAAGGCCGTTCGTGAGGGCAACTGCTTCGATTCCATCGGCTCTGCCAACGCCACCATCTGCGCACTCCAGTTCAATATGGATCTTGCCGCAGGCGAGGCAAAGGACATTAACCTGATGCTGGGCGCCATTGCCGAGGAGTGCGAGTCCAAGGCTCTCATCGACAAGTACCTCCTCAAGCAGGAGGAGGTTCTGGCGGATACTGTAAATTACATCCGCACCATGACCGAAAAGTCTCACATCAAGACTCCCGACGAGCATCTGGACCGCCTCATCAACTACTGGGGCAAGCAGGCCACCCACTTCGGCGCTACCTGGTGCCGTTGGGGCTATAACGGCTACCGTGACATCGTTCAGCACGGCTTCGGCGTAGTTTCCTTCAAGACCGAGCGCACCAAGGAGATCCTTCGCGAGGCACTGAAGAACCAGTACGCCAGCGGTATGGCCGTTCGTGGCTGGAACCCCGTGGATACCAAGGCTTATTCTGACTCCGCTCTCTGGCTGGAGTTCACCCTTACCGCATACCTTCGCGAGACCGGCGACGTTGCCTTCCTTGACGAGGTGATCCCCTTCCGCGAGGACGGCGGAGAGGCAACCGTGTTCGGTCACATGGACCGCGCCCTGGACTTCCTTGAGTCGAACAAGGGCGTACACGACCTGCTCCTCATCAAGTTCGGCGACTGGAACGACTCCCTTACCGGTGTAGGTAAGGAAGGCCGCGGCGAGAGCGTATGGCTGTCCATCGCTTACGCGCAGGCTCTCCGCGAGATGGCAGAGCTGGCCGAGTACCTGGATATGCCCGAGAAGAAGGAGAACTACCTTGCCCGCCGTGAGGCCATCGTTAAGGCCATCAACGACAACGCTTGGGACGGCGACTGGTACAGACGCTGCTACACCGACGCCGGCAAGCCCCTCGGCTCCAAGGAAAACAAGTATGCCAAGATGTTCATGGAGTCTCAGTGCTGGTCCCTCATTGCAAACGTAGCAAGCGAGGAAAGAGCCAATACCCTTATCGCCGCTATGGATGAGATGATGCTGACCCCCGTTGGCTACATGCTCCTGACCCCCAGCTTCAAGGAATTCGATCCCACCATCGGCCGTATCTCCTCCATGGAGCCCGGCATCTGTGAGAACGGTACCATCTATTCTCACACCAACATCTGGATGATCCTTGGTCTGCTCAAGTACGGCAAGTCCGACCTTGCATACCAGCTCTTCAAGCGCATTGCTCCCGGCTATATGCTGGAGGATAACGCAGACATCAAGAACAACTGCCTGCCCTATATGTTCTCCAACTGCTACTTTGGCCCCGAGCACAAGAACAGCGCCTTCCAGATGGAATACAGCTGGATCACCGGCTCCGTTGCCTGGTACTCCAACACCATTGAGAGCTACATGATCGGTGTTCGCGCTACCTACAACGGCCTTGAGGTCAACCCTCACCTGCCCGGCTTTGAGGAAGTGGAATACACCCGTCAGTTCCGTGGCGCTACCTACGAGTTCGAGATCAAGAATCCCGAAGGCAAGCTGGCGGCCGAGACCATCCAGCTGATCGTAGACGGCGAGAGCATCGACGGCAACATCGTTCCCGACTTTGCAGACGGCAAGACCCACCACGTGGTTTGCGTGATCGGCTAATTTAAACGTAAATTCGGGCCTCCTCCGCTTGCTTTGCCACAAACGAAGTGCAAAGCCGTGAGGCGGCCCGATCAATTTTCAGTAAGAAGGTAATATTATGGCAAGAATTGAAACCCAATGCCTGCACGAGGGCTGGTCCCCCAAGCAGGGCGAATCCCGTCAGCTCCCCATCTGCCAGAGCACCACGTTCAAGTACGATTCCAGCGAGTACATGGGCAAGCTGTTCGACCTTGAGGCCGACGGCTACTTCTACACCAGACTTCAGAACCCCACAAACGACGCCGTTGCCGCAAAGATCTGCGCCCTTGAGGGCGGTGTAGCGGCTATGCTGACCTCCTCCGGCCAGGCGGCAAACTTCTATGCGATCTTCAACATCTGCGAGGCAGGCGACCACTTTATCGCATCCTCCTCCATCTACGGCGGCACCTACAATCTCTTTGGCGTAACCATGAAGAAGATGGGCATTGAGTGCACCTTCATTGACCAGGAGCTCCCCGAGGAGGAGCTGGAAAAGTACTTCAAGCCCAACACCAAGGCCGTGTTCGGTGAGACCATCACCAACCCCACTGTCTCCGTGTTCGACTTTGAGAAGTTTGCAAGACTGGCCCATAAGCACGGCGTTCCGCTGATCGTGGACAACACCTTTGCTACCCCCGTCAACTGCCGTCCCTTCGAGTGGGGCGCGGATATCGTTACCCATTCCACCACCAAGTACATGGATGGCCACAGCGTATGCGTGGGCGGATGCATCGTGGATAGCGGCAACTTTGATTGGATGGCTCACGCCGAGAAGTTCCCCGGCCTTACCACCCCCGACGAGTCCTATCACGGCATCACCTATGCGGAGCGCTTTGGCAAGGGTGCGTACATCACCAAGGCCACCGCTCAGCTCATGCGTGACTTCGGCTCCATCCAGTCCCCTCAGAATGCTTATTATCTGAACCTCGGTCTTGAGACCCTCCACCTCCGCATGGAGCGCCATTGCTCCAATGCCTTGGCCGTTGCCAAGTTCCTCGCGTCGAGCGACAAGATCGCATGGGTACACTACGCCGGCCTTGAGGGCGATGCATATCACGACCTGGCCGAGAAGTATATGCCCAAGGGCACCTGCGGCGTGCTTGCCTTTGCCGTTAAGGGAGGACGGGAAGCATCCATCGCGTTTATGGATCAGCTGAAGTTCATCTCCATCATGACCCACGTGGCAGACTCCAAAACCTGCCTGCTCCACCCGGCCAGCCATACCCACCGCCAGATGTCGGACGAACAGCTCCGCGAGGCAGGGGTTGCCCCCGATCTGATCCGTCTGTCCGTAGGCATCGAGAACGTGGACGATATCATCGAAGATATCAAGCAGGCGCTGGAAACCGTTTGAGTAAAGCCGGGCCTAGGATAAACAACCGATCGGCGAACGATCCGTCAGAGCCACCCTTGTGTTGTTACCAAGGGTGGCTTTTTGCTTGTCGGGAGAGAGCTCGAAAAAATAGTCCGGAACGGAAAAAAGGGGTTGACAGGTGGGGGGAATGGTGCTATACTTGTATATCATAAACCGTTGATGCGGAGATAACGTCATAAAAGACTGCACAGAGAGTCCGGGGAGCTGGGATCCGGGCGAGACACTGTATGGCAAATGGACCGCGGAGGGTACAGTCAAAGGGGCACGCCCCGAGTATTCTGTAACGTGTGGGCATACGTTAGTTGCCGGGGGTATGCAGGTATCCCGCAAAGGGCACACAGGGTGTGAAGCAAGGTGGCAACGCGGATAATACGGTTATTCGTCCTTGGCAGAAAAACAGTTCTGTCGGGGCGTTTTTGTTTTTCAGCCCGGACAAGGGAGGCAAACCATGATCTACGCGCTCCGATGGCGACCCATCAGACTTTTTTCACAAAAATTCGGATCTATATTTGGAGGATAATACAATGAAACTCGGTAACGTTGATTTTGATACTTATTTTAATAATTTCCCGGATAAAGACGGCTACTTCGGCAAATACGGCGGCGTATACGTGGAGGAAAAGCTGAAAAACGCCATGGCAGAGATCACGGAGGCCTACTTCTCCATCTGCCAGTCCCGCAAATTCATTGCGGAGCTTCGCCGCATTCGCCGCGAGTTCCAGGGCCGCCCCACCCCCGTGTCTCACTTAGAGCGTCTGTCCGACGCCCTTGGCGGCAAGGTTCAGCTCTACGCCAAGCGCGAGGATTTGAACCACTCCGGTGCACATAAGCTGAACCACTGTATGGGTGAGGCGCTTCTTGCCAAGTACATGGGCAAAAAGAAGGTCATCGCCGAGACCGGTGCCGGCCAGCACGGCGTGGCACTTGCTACCGCCGCCGCTTACTTTGGCCTTGAGTGCGACATTTACATGGGATCGGTTGATATTAAGAAGCAGGCTCCCAACGTGGCCAGAATGAAGATTCTCGGCGCCAACGTCATTGAGGTTACCCACGGTCTGCAGACCTTGAAGGAGGCCGTAGACGCCGCCTTTGACGCCTACAGCAGAGAGTACAAGGACGCCATCTACTGCATCGGCTCCGTTCTTGGCCCCCACCCCTTCCCCATGATGGTACGTGATTTCCAGAGCGTTGTGGGCATTGAGGCGAGAGAGCAGTTCATCGATATGACCGGCCACCTTCCCAACGCCATCGTTGCCTGCGTAGGCGGCGGTTCCAACGCAGCCGGCCTCTTCGCCGGATTCTTAAACGATCCCGTGGATATCTACGGCATTGAGCCCCTTGGCCGCGGCGCCAAGCTGGGCGACCACGCCGCCAGCCTGAAGTACGGTACGGAGGGCATCATGCACGGCTTCAACAGCATTATGCTGAAGGATGAAAACGGCGACCCCGCTCCCGTTTATTCCGTAGCCTCCGGCCTTGACTATCCTTCCTCCGGCCCCGAGCACGCATTCCTGCAGGAGATCGGCCGCGTGAAGTATGACGTCATCGACGACGAGGAGACCATCGACGCCTTCTATAAGCTGGCGCGCCTGGAGGGCATCATCCCCGCCATCGAAAGCTCCCATGCCGTTGCCTTCGGTATGAAGCTGGCCAAGACCATGGAGCACGGCTCCATCCTCATCAACCTGTCCGGCCGTGGCGACAAGGATATGGACTTCGTCATCGAAAAGTACGGCATTCGCTGATTTCACCTCCTTAACTTATATAAAACGCCCCCGGCGGTTTTACCGCCGGGGGCGTTTTGTTCAACATTCGCGGGTGTCGTCGTCGAATTTGGGCTGGATCTTGTAAAAGTCCAGCACGGGCAGGAGCACCAGCGCCGTCAGTCCGGCGTTAAAGCCGCCGTTGTACAGCACCAATCCGCCGTGCATGGCGGCGGTGGAGGTACAGATCACCGCGCTGAGGAATCCGGCCAGAACGCCTATCTTAGCTCCATACTTTCCGCTGAAGGTACATAAGCCTGTGGCGAAGGCGAAGCCGTTGATGTAGCCCTGCGTGGACAGGGTGAAGGGAACCTCCCGTCCGCTGAGCAGGCAGATGGCCACCGTCACCGCCAGAAGAAGTACGTAGCCCAGGGCAATGGGCGCCACCGTTCGCGGCTGTTGACCGTCCGCCGCAAAGGTCAGGGCGGCAATCAGCACACCGGCCGTCGCCCCGGTAAAGCCGACGCCCTGAGGCAAGAAGGGGAACAGCTCCGGCAGAATAAAGATCAGGTTCAGATAGCCCAGCAGGCAAAGCCCGTAAACGCCAAAGTTGATCAGGCAAACCGGCGTGCCGAACTTGTCCAAAAAGTCCACACCGTAGCCCGTGCTACGGAGCAGATGGAGGTATCCGCGAAAGCTTCCTCGGTTAAAGAGATAGCCCATCAGCAGAGTGGACAAAAACAGGAGCAGGAAAAAGACGTTCATAAAGCCCCGGTATGCGTAGGGCAGGGCGTAGTAAGCCTCGTTTGTAATCTCCACCACCGTGGGCTCCTCCACACCCAAGGTGCGGTAAAGGAAGGCGTAGGCAAAAATACCCATAATGCCAATGGCAAGACCCGCCTTGTACATATTAAAGCCACGATGCATCGAGGTGGTTCCCGGCAAAAGGGCGGGCACCACAAATCCGGCGGCCAGACCGAATACAATGGCCAGAATCACGCCAAACACCGTGATCCGCGGCTCCCCGCCGGAGGCAATGCCCATGTAGCGGAACATCAGCTCACCGATAAAGGGGCCAAGGGCGGTCGAAAACATGGCCACGTGGACGTTATCCCGGAAGCGCCGCCGGGTCATGCGGCAAAAGAGCAGAACGCCGAGGAGCGGCGGCCACATGGTAAGAAAATTCAAGCCGTAAAAGCCGTGTGCCACCACCAAAAGGTAGGCCGCAAGGGTGGTCGCGTTGGACTTGATCCGGCTAAGCCAAATGATCCAGTTGCAAAAGTAGCCGCAAACGGCGGTATTAAATAACGTGGCTGCCAGCCCACCCAAGGCAAAATAATCCGTCACCAGCTTGGAGGGCGTAGTCAGAATCCGAAGCACTCCTCCCCAAAAATCCGTCTCTCCCGTGACCCATACGGCCACCGGAACGGCGAGAAAAAAGAACAGAGACAGATAGGTTGTATAAAGCGCGATAATGCGCGGCGCACTTTTTCCGTGATGCACCTCCGCATCGTAAGCGGAGATGTGCGTATGATTCGTCGACATGCAGGTATCCTCATAAAAAAGTCATTTCTTATAGAATACCACATTTTTCGCCCCAAGGCAACTACCCGACGCAAGGATTTTAGAATTTAATGCATCCTTTCTCCGCACCTCGGTCCAGCCCCATCCCCCAAAACAAAATCCCCACACCGGATAGGCCGGGGTGGGGAATCATTCAAAGCAAAGTAGCGCGGAGCTCCTCGGGGGATTTGGGGCTCAGGTAGGCGGGGGCGATGTCGAGGACGGTCTTGCAGCCGACCTGACCTTCGCACGCCAAGCGAGCGGCCGCACGGGCGTACGCTACGATTACGGAGGCGGTAAACTCCGGGTTGGAGTCAAGGGCAAGCTTGTACTCAATCAGATGGGTGTTCTCCCCGTTCCAGCCGGTCTTGCCGGAGCGAAGCACCACGCCGCCGTGGGGAATGCCGCTGTGGTCGCGCTTCAGCTCCTCCTCGGAGATAAAGTGCACCGTGGTATCGTAGTCGGCAAAGTAGTTGGGCATGGTCTTGATGGCCTCCTCAATGGCCACAAGATCCGCACCCTCCTCGGCCACCACGTAGCAGTCGCGGGTATGCTTTTCGCGGGTGGAGAGCTCGGGGCATTCACCGGCACGAACGGCGTTCAGCGCCGCCTCCACCGGCACGGTGTATTGCTTGGCGTTCTTAACCCCGGGCAAACGGCGGATGGCATCGGAATGACCCTGGCTGACGCCCTTACCCCAGAAGGTGTAATCCTTGCCCTCGGGCAGGATCGCGCCGGCGTACATACGGTTCAGGGAGAACATACCGGGATCCCAGCCCACCGAAATAATTCCTACGTGTCCGCCGGCGCGGGCGGCCTCGTCCACGTTTGCAAAATGCTCGGGAATCCGCGCATGGGTGTCAAAGCTGTCCACCACGTTAAAATCGCGGGCAAGCGCCGGGGTCTGCACGGGCAGGTCGGTGGCACTGCCGCCGCAAAGGATCATCACGTCGATCCGATCCTTCAGCTCGGCCGCTTTTTCCACGGGATATACGGGCACACCCTCCGTCAGGATGGTCACCGTTTCGGGCGGGCGGCGCGTAAATACTGCCACCAGCTCCATATCCGGGTTTTGACGGATGGCACACTCCACACCCCGTCCCAGATTGCCATATCCGTAGATACCAATTTGAATGCTCATCGTTTTATCCTTTCCGTGCCCCCAAGGGCCATGCAAATGCATTTTTACCTGCTCATTATAGCACGCTCCCCTCCGTTTTTCAATGGGACGCTTCAAAAAAATCGTGCTCTTGCCAAAGATTTATGGCGATTGTCATAGATTTGCGCGGTCTGTGTTATGCAATTATCCAAATCTTGAAGTTTTCTGAATTTTTTCTTGAAAACCTGTCCGAAAATTGAAATTTTTACGTTTATATAAGACGAAGAGGAATGATTCCGGACATTTGTAAATAAATTGTAAACACTTGAAAAAAGCAGAAATATTTGGCCGGTTTTTCTTCTTATATAGGTGAAGGGGGAGGTATGGAATATGGGTGCTTGATCAAAGGACGGAGGGATTCAGACAGAGTGCTCAAGAGAGCAATATGAAATAAAAGAAGAGAACCCCTACCGTGGTACGGCCCATCGCTATGAAATGCAAGGTTGCGCCAGCCCCCGTTGACATAAAGGGCAAATAATGTTACAATAAATAAAGGAAACAAAAGGAGATGGAATCATGAAACTTATTACACGAATTTTATTATGCGCACTTCTGTTGACTTCTGTGTTGCTTTGCGCTTGTGGGGACGTTTCGGATGAATATACGTATGAGCTGATCTACAAAAACGATTCCCTTGTTTTGACCGAGGATGGTACTGTGCTGGATACTTGGGCAGTGGAGGATATTTTTGCAATTTCCGGCTATTTCATGGAAGGCCTTGACTTTGCCACTGCACAGGGAGAAGAGGAAATAAGAGCCGTTCTCAAAACGCTGTTTAAAGACGGCGTAGGGCTTTCTTTGACGACGGAAGCAGCCATAAGCTATAACGAAAGCGATCCTTTTGTGACAAGCATGTTTGGCATGGCCTGTGAGGATATTCCCACCTCGGCAATGGGATACTATCGAGCCACAGACGGCTTGGCGGCAAGATTTTATGTGATCCATACCCCTTCCGAGGAAGATGAACGAAACGGCACCTTCGTTTTTGTCGACCGTCACGGAAATTATTATAGCGCCCAAACGAACGTAACAACCGGTGACCGATTGACCGAGCATATGATATCCAATCATCGGCAAAAAGCGGTCCGGCATGACTAAATGACGGAGAAAAATGCCCCCGTGAGGATTTTTGCTCTGTTATTCGACCAATTGATACACCCGTAAGAAAGGAGAACCGTATGAAACGATTGTTCGCTGCTATATTAGCCCTGTGCCTCTTGGCTCTCCCAGCGTGCGGCGATGCTCCTGTGGAAACGACCCCGGTGGTTACCACACCGACACCAACGACACCCGCACCCACAACTCCCGCACCGACTACCCCGGCGGCAACAACTCCTGCCTGCACCACGCCGGTACCTACAACTCCCGCGCCGACGACACCCGCGCCCACTACGCCGGTTGCTTCTGGGGATGAAAAGGTCTATTCCAATGCGACGATCGAGGATGATTTTGCGGAGGATGAGGTTCTCGTCGTTTTGACCCATACGGCCAGCTTGGCGAAGTTTGATTATACCGTTGAGGATTTTGCTGACGTGGGTTGTGTTGAGGTTAAGAATCTTACTTCTTATACTACGGAGCGCGTAAGAAACGCTGTGGGTAAAATGGCCTCTTTGGATAGTGAAACTCGCCGGCTTGTACAGAACTACAACGCGATATGGAGCATTAAGCTGGCTGATCCCGGCAAGCAGAACGTGTTAGATGCCATCGCCATTCTGATGGAGCGCGACGATGTGAAATCGGCAACTCCCAATATGCGCATTTCATTAGAGCCCGTTAAGCCGGAGATCACGCCCTTGACCGATGCGCAGATGGCGGAGATCAATGCTGCATGGCTTGAGGAAAAGGGTTACCCCGCCAAATGGTTCGACGAAAACGAAATTATCACCCGCCACTTCGGCTTGCGTTACTACGGTACTTATGGTGGGTATCAAATTTTGTTTGCTCCGGGAACAAAAGCCTCCGGGCATGAAATTTATTTTGATAATATACTTCTTAATTATGAAACAGAATTTGCGCTTTACGCCTACCATTCCGGCGAGCTTTTCAGCGCGCAGGCACTCTACGAGAGCGGTGCGTTGAATTCAGAGGATATTACCGCTATTGCCCGGTATCATGCAGCAACAGAGCTTGCCATTGCAAACCGTCCCGATTTAGACAATCCCTATGACTGTATTAGCCCGGATTTCCCGGCGCTCGAACTCCTGCCGCAAGAAATGCGCGACCAAATTGAGGCAGACTATCGCGCCATTCACGAATACGACCTTAGCGGTGTTATATACTGCGGAACTTACAACGGTTGTGTTGTTTTTGTTTTTGACGTAGCCACGGATGCGTGGAATCCACATAATATTGGCGGACAGTATTTTGAGCTTGGCTCCTGTATGGACTTTATTATATACAAGGACGGAGAATTTTTGCCCTCAAGAATGGAATGCTCCGCCTTGCTATACGCTTTCAACCATAATTATTTGACCGCATCGGATATCGAAAAAATCGAGCACTATGCCCGCACCCAAATGGAAGCATTGGGTCTGGACGCCCCCTTTGCATCCCCGGACTTGCCACAATAACAGATCGTGGCATCAGAAAGGAGACCCCCAATGAAAAAACTACTATCCTTTGTTCTCGCCCTGTGCCTCTTGGCTCTCCCGGCCTGTAGCACGGGTGAGTACGTGCCCACGGAAGATGCAGAATACGAGCTGGTTTACGAGTGGGGCGCGCTTGTTTTGAAGGAAAACGGTAAAACAATCGATTCATGGAAGGCGCGGGATATATTTGCGATTTCCGGCGGATCGATGTTAGACTCTGCTACGGTTCAAGGAAAAAAGCCGGTGCGCGCCTTTTTCAAGGAGATGTTTGGTGTCGGTGTCCCCTTGTCTTTGGTGGCACAGGAGGATATGCCGAAGTATGATGCCGTTACGATGGAGGCTTACGGCTTATCCTATGAGGATATCGATCCCGACGGATTTGTATATTCCATGGATACAACAGGGCTTCGAGCAATTTTTGTTGTGCCGATTGAGCTATTGTCAGAGGAAACCAATTCTTTCTTTTTCGTGGATCGCTACGGTAATTATTACGAGGCGGATCCTTCCGTTCTCTCCAGTGGGGAGCTTCGGTTTTATATGATCAATAATCACTCCGGCGCTCTTATTGAGCATGAGGGTGAATAAAGAGGCTACAAGAAGCTAAACGATTGAAAAACAAAAAAAGTCATCCCAACGCCGCAAATTCCGGTATTGGGATGACTTTTTGTTCTGGCCTTTCCTTCGTCTTTTTTATTCCTTTTCCGTAAATCTCTGCCATGGCTTGGCGGCAAGGAGACAGATGGCGGTGCCAACAACGGCAATGAGGCCCCAGACGAGGACGGTGGCGTGCCAGCCGATCTCTTGGGACAGGCGGGCAATTCCGTAGGAGGAAGCGGCGCTTCCTACGTAGGTGCAGGCGTTGATCACGCCGGAGGCGGTGGACACCATGCCCTGCCGCTTAAAGAAGGCGGGCACCATGCATACCAGCATCAGATTCACACCGTGCATACATCCGGTCAAAAGGGCGGACAGCACCACGGATGCGGCCGCGCTGGCGCCGGTCACGCCGTAAAGGCCAAAGGCGGCCAAGGCGCCTACCCCAAAGATCACACCGGCGCACAACACGGCGTTGGTTATGGTCTTGCGGTACAGGCGGGAGGACACCTCAAAGCAGATCATGCTGAAAATGGGCAGGATCACGCCGGTCAGAATGGCAATAATGTTGCTCAGATTGTAGGTTTCGGAGATATAGGTGGGCATCCAGGTGGTAACGCCATCCTTCAGCATGCCCTGCATTACGATGGCCACCATAAGGGCCAGCATCAAAGGAGAGAACAGACCGCTGTGCCCACCCTGCGCCTTGGGGGTGCGGGTACGGGGCTGGAGGTCGATCTCGTAGGAATATTTGTGCCAGAAGAACAGCATCACGGCACCGCACAGAGCAGAGAATATGAATACCGCCCGCCAGCCGGACAGAGAAATAATCAGCGGCGAGATCAGATAGATCAGCATCGTACCGAGGGATGAGCCAAAGGACACCTTAACGGTGACCCGCTTGTAGTCCTCCTCCGAGAGGAGCGCGGTCATCAGCCGCACAAGGGGCGGCCACATAAAGCTCTGGGCAAAGCCGTTTACGCACCAGATGCCCAGCATCAGATAGGGGTTTCCGCACAGAGGAATCAGCAGATTCATGCAGACGGTCAGAACAAATCCGTAGGACATCAGACGCTTGGGGGACACCCGGTCGCCAAGGATGCCGCTGACGATCTGGCCGACGCCGTAGGTTACAAAGCTTCCCGTCAGCGCAAGGGACAACAGATCCCGCGCAATGCCGGTCTCCCGTTCCATTTCCGAGATGACCGCGCCGTAGTTGATGCGCGTAATATAGCTGACCATGTAGGTCAGGGTAAAGAGCAACGCCAAATGGTTGATCTCCCGTTTCGTTTGGGGCAAATGCATGGCCGTACCTCCGTTTTTTGAAAATCCGCATCATTATAGCACAGGCCGCCCGATTTTGCAAGAGAAAAGATATTTTTTACCGAAGACCGCCGAATTTTTCGCCGCTTGCGGCGCGGCACTTGAAAAAACGGCGGAATTCAGGTACAATAAGCATAGAAATCAAGTTCAGGAGGTCCGTATGAACAGCATTGTAATTGAAGGACTGTGTAAAAGCTTTGGGGAGATTCAGGCCGTCCGCGACCTGAGCTTCCGCGTGCAGGAGGGAGAGCTGTTTGCGTTTCTCGGCGTAAACGGTGCGGGAAAGTCCACCACCATCAACATCCTGTGCGGACAGCTGGAAAAAGACAAGGGCACCGTTACCATAAACGGTATGGATCTGGATCAGGACGTAAACCGCATCAAGGGCGAGCTGGGCGTCGTGTTCCAAAGCTCCGTTTTGGACGGTCCCCTTACCGTGCGGGAGAATTTGGAGAGCCGTGCGGCTCTGTACGGAATCACGGGCGCGGCCTTCCGTCAGAGGTTGGAGGAGCTGTCCGAGCTTTTGGCCTTTGGGGAGCTTTTGAACCGACCGGTGGGTAAGCTTTCCGGCGGTCAGCGGCGTCGGATTGATATTGCCCGTGCTCTGCTCCATCGCCCTCGCATTTTGATTTTGGATGAGCCCACCACGGGCTTGGATCCGCAGACGCGCCAGATCCTCTGGCAGGTGATTGGCACCCTGCGCCGGCAGGAAAACATGACGGTGTTTCTTACCACCCACTACATGGAGGAGGCCGCCGACGCCGACTACGTGGTGATCTTGGATAGCGGCAAAATCGCCGCCGAGGGCACGCCTCTTACACTGAAAAACACCTACACCGGCGACTTTATTACGGTCTACGGACTGACGGAGGCAGAGGTCACCGCTCTCGGCGTGCCCTACGAGCCCTTGCGGGACGCGCACCGCCTTTCCGTGCCCGATACTGCCGCCGCCACCCGGCTGATCGTCAGCCACCCGGAGCTGTTCCGGGATTACGAGGTAACAAAGGGAAAAATGGACGACGTTTTTCTTGCCGTTACCGGCAAAACCTTAACGGGAGGTGAAGAGAAATGAAGCCTGCTACCGTGCTGATCAAACGAAACGTAAAGCTGTTTTTCAAGGACAAGGGTATGTTCTTTACGTCTCTCATTACCCCCATGATCCTGCTGGTTTTGTACGCAACCTTCTTAGCCTCCGTGTATCGGGATAGCTTTACCGCCAATTTGCCGGCGGGACTTCCCTTGGAGGAGGCGCTGATCGACGGACTTGTTGGCGGCCAGCTGATCTCCTCGCTTTTAGCGGTCTCTTGCGTCACCGTGTCCTTCTGTGCCAACTTCCTTATGGTGCAGGATCGGGCAAACGGCACCGTAAAGGATCTGACCATCTCACCCATGCGCCCCGCCACTCTGTCGCTGAGCTACTACGTGGCCACCCTCTTGTCCTCCCTTCTGATCTGCTTCGCGGCTGCGGGCATCTGCCTCGGCTACGTGGCCGCCGTGGGCTGGTATCTGTCGGCCTCCGATGTGGTGTGCCTGTTCCTTGACGTGCTGCTGCTCACTCTGTTTGGCACCGCACTGTCCTCGGTCATCAATTATTTCCTCACCACCCAAGGTCAGATCTCGGCGGTGGGAACGGTGGTCAGCTCCGGATACGGCTTTATCTGCGGCGCCTATATGCCCATCTCCTCCTTCAGCCCGGCCTTGCAGAAGGTCATCTCCTTCCTGCCCGGCACCTACGGCACGGCGCTGGTCCGCAACCACGCCATGGGCGGTGCCATCAGGGAAATGCAGGCGCAGGGCGTGCCCGCTGAGGTAGTAGAATCCCTCCGCGACGCTCTGGATTGCAATCTGTACTTCTTCGGTCACGGGGTATCACAGCCCGCCATGTACGGAATTCTCGGCGGATCCATTCTTTTGCTTCTGGCCGTGTACGTGGGACTGAACGCCCGCAAGCGGTAAACGCAAATAAAAAAACGTCCACCGGTTTAGGCTGGTTCTCATAAGGATGTTTACAAAATTGTAGGGACCGGCGTCCTCGACGGTCCGCGACACATAATTTTCGGCAGAGAACTTATTTTCTCTGCCGATTTGTGTTATAATGAGGCTAACAGAAAGCCTCTCCCTTTGGGAGAGGTGGCGGCGTAGCCGACGGAGAGGGCGAACAATTCCCCTCTCACCCGCTATCGCGGGAGCTCTCCCAAAGGGAGAGCCTTGGGATGCGTGTTACTTTAGGGGTATGGGCTTTGCCCTATGCCTTTGTAATACAAATGCGAAACTGGCGATAAAATGTAACAAGGATTGGAACATATAAGATTTAATAACAGAAAGGAGAAATACAAGTGGTAATAATTCAATTTCATTATAACGAAAGAATTATCAGCGGCATTTTGTTAGGGAAATACCAACGTCCGCACGACAAAGTATATTCTGTAAATAAAAGATTTTTATGGAAAACTAAAACCATCTATAAACATAAAACATTGAATACTCCTTTATATCTGATCTTTATTCCTTGGAGACATCAAGAAAAAGAACTTATAGAAGTAGATGAAAAATATATCATTAATCCCGAAACCATTCAAATGGACGAAACATGGATTAATGTTGATAAATTTACAAGTGAAAGATCCGAGTCGGTTGAGAACCATACCTGGAATGAAAGTCTTGAAGTTAATAAATTTATTGGTTACAAGTTTATTTACGAGAATAATGATTTTTTGATAAATGTGTGTTTGCATGATTGGTGGGAACCTCTCACAATTATTTATCAGAATATACCTCAATTATTGAATATGGATCTGGATAATAAAGAAGAATGATATTCAAATGATTAACCCTGACAGGCCTTGAAAATCTGTCAGGGTTAATCTTTGTCTTCTGCAATGCAATTATGTCTTTTTGGACCGTCGGGGACGCCGGTCCCTACAAGGAGAATGGTAACATCCTTATGAGAACCTCCCCTTTGGGTGGACGTTTTTTTTGAGGGATCATTCTACGCTGACGTTCAAGGTCTTGACGGCGCCGTGACCGCTGAAGATGCGCCAGTTACCGCCGCCCAGCCGTGCCAAAACCTCCCGCCGCTCCGCCGTGCACAGGGCAGGGTCGCTGTCTACGGAGGTCATAAGAATGGGGGCGTATCGGTTGTACTCCGCCTGACGCGGGGTCATGTCCTTCAGATTCACGTAAATGTCGCCGGTAAAGGCCAGCTTGTTCCCATAGTCGATCAGCACGGTCTCCCCTGCCACGTGGCCGCCCTTGCCCTCGTATACCTCAAAATGAAGGTCACCAAAGTCGAAAAATCCAACCTGCACCAAGGGCGCATCGGTATCCGCCGCCCGGCCCCAAGGGGTAACGATCCGTGCAGGATCGGCGGGCTGATACCGGGTCAGAATCTTGCAAATGTTGATGTAGGGCGTGTGGAGGGGACTCTGCTCACGGGGGCATTCCTTGCCTTCAGCCTCCAGCCGCAGGCTGGCGGCGGTGTTCTCCGAGGCGATCACCCGATGGAACAGGGGCAAAAGTCCGCAGTGGTCCAAATCCGGATGGGTCAGCAAAACGGTGCGCTCCATCCGGTCGTAATCAGGCAGAAGCTGACGGAACAACGCCTCCATCTCCTCTCGGTACAGGGCATAGCCACAGTCTACAAACAGAACCGAATCGCCGCTTTGAAGGATGGTGGTGTTACTGCCGCAGGGCGGCTCGATCACCGTGATTTTCGTCCGGTCGCTGACGGTGTGGTGGGTCACACGCGGTGCATAGGCCTCCCCGCGGGAGGAAGCCAAAAGCTCCGCAAAGCGACGGATGCTCTCAAAGGTCTTATGGGGAGACAGTCCCCGCTCGTCCAGATTCTGCATGGCCAGATTGGCGTTGACCAGCAGACGGTCCTTGGTCTCGTCGGTCATTTCCATGGCGCTTGACAGCCCGGCCACAAAGGATTTATAAAAGATGCTGTTGTCGTACACCTTTTCCGCATGGTTGTAGTCAATGACCCGCACCCGGCAAAGAGCCTCAGCCTCCGCCATAAAGCGGGTGATCTTGTTCGGGTCGTCCACAAACAGTCCCATCTTAAAGAGCTGATGCTCCGAGCCGTCGCCCTGGGAGCTGATGTAGGAAATGTTGAAGTTGAACCGATGGATCAGCGCCAGCACCTCCGTAATGGTGCCGGGCACGTCCCTCAGATAGAACTCCAGAAGAACGATGCTGGTCTCACTCCGATCGTTTTGTAAATAGCCAATGGCACTGAGGCGCTTGTCCGCCTCGGCGTGCTGCTCCGGCGAGCCCTCCGCATCAATAAACAGGGTGTGGGCGTCCACTGCCTTGTTGTAGCTGACGCGGGTAATGTTCAGACCGAGGGAGGCAAAGCACTCGCTGGCCCGCAAAAATGCCCCAATATGGTCGGGCATAGTGGTAATATAGGTTCGTTTCAAGCCGTCACCGCCTTTCTGTACGTATTATACCACGAAACGGCCCGCCAATCAACCATATCTGCAAGCCGCCGAAACGCATTGGCAGAACGCACCAAAAACCTTGGTCGTGTTTGTGTAAGTTGCCAATTTTGTCTGTTTTCTAAAAATAATCCAGAAAAGCTGTCCGAATTTTCATTTTTTGTCGTTTATATGTATTGAAGAAAAATCAAGGAGCCGTCAATAAACAAGAAGATGGAAAGATTTACGGATTGTTCTTGTATGGGCGGTGGCGAAGAGCTTCGGATGAGGCATCTGATTGAAGAGGAGGTGTAAGTTATAATGGTTTGCGAATCTGCGCCTTAATAATAGAAGGTAAAAAGAGAAAGATATTTTAAAAGTGTAGTAAATTTACAGTTCTGATTTGAATTTAAGGAGGATGAATATGAAACAAAAAAAGAGTATTGTTGCAGTAATTTTATTTGTTGCCATATTTTTGATGTTCAGTTTTTCGGCTCAGGCTCTTGACGGAAGAATAAGTTATTCGACTACGACGATTACAACCCCCAATGGAACCCCTGTGACGGCATACTACACCACCGAGGACTATTCTGAAGAAGAAAAAGCAAATTCGCGTCGCACTTATGAGGAAAGATTCCCCGGAATCGAGTTTCTGGCAGATCCCACACCTCGATATAATTGCCACTCTTATGCGTGGTATATGAGTTCCAGTACGAATTCGTACTGGATAGAAAGTATAGATGCTTATATTGATGACCCTACCTACATGGTAACGACAACTCCGGCAGAAGGCGATATTATCGTCTACTTTAAGCCTGACAATGTCCCAAATCACTCTGGTGTAATTGATGAAGTGTTATCAGGAACATCAAATGGTGTGTGTGGCGATGCTAATTTGTATATGGTGGTATCTAAATGGTCTGGAAATGCACTATATCGCCACCGTGGTGATTATTGTCCTTTTGTTCGAGAATATACTGGTGCCTCCACTTATGTAAAATACTATCACATGCATGTGTATACATATACAAATATAGATATATATACACACACACTAAATTGCAGGTGCATGGAACCTATGGAAGAGCTTCATAATTGGGTACAGATTGGTATCGGAGCTTTATTCCGTTGCTCTGTGTGTGGTTATCGCTCGAATTTTACTCCGGCAACTCCTGAAAATGTACCGATTGAAACATGGAGTCAGTTAATGGCAAAAGCTGCTATGACGAATGGTGTCACCTTTACTTTGGACGACATTGATTTCTGCTACATGAATGGTCAGTATTATATTGTAACGGAATATACATCAGACGTAGTGATTACGCCTAATGTGATGGAATGAAATCGTGAGAAGGCATGGCTGTGCTTATCTGTCGTTGACTTTAAGATCGTTGAGTGATATACTTATCATAGGGAGAACAATCAAGGAGAGATCAAATGAAACGTATTGTGCAAATTTTATTGTGTACACTTCTTTCAACTTCTATGTTATTTTGCGCTTGCAGCACCGATATGTACATCCCCACAGAGAATGCGGAATACGAGTTGGTTTACGAATGGGGAGCATTGGTTCTAAAAGAGAATGGCAAAGCAGTCGAACGCTATAAAGCGTGTGACGTATTTGCAATTTCCGGAGGATCGATGTTGGATTCAGCCACCGTCCAAGGAAAGAAGGCGGTACGCGCCTTTTTCAAAGAAATGTTTTCCGACGGCATTCCTATGACTTTAGTAACAGGAGAGGATATCCCAAAATATGATTTTATTACCATGGAGGCGTACGGCTTAGCCTGTGAGGATGTAGATCCTGATGCTCTTGTATATACGATAGACACGGAAGGGCTCCAAGCAATTTTTATCATGCCAATCGAGCAAACACCGGAGGAAAGCAAGCCATTCTTTTTTGTGGATCGATACGGCAACTACTATAGAGCGGATTCGACCGTCCTTTCCGGTAGAGAACTTCGGTTTTATATCGTTAGTAACCACTCCAATGCTCTTATTGTTCATGAGAAAAATTGAAATGGGCTCGGCAAGAATGCCACCGATGCTTAAGAAGCATTTATCTCCCTGTTTATATTGAGGTAATGCTTATCCAAAACGAAAAAAAACAACCGTGCAAGACCAAACTCTTGCACGGTTGTTCTGTTTATGGGGTTTTTGCGTATCAGTTGGGGCGACGGAGGGTGCGGTAGACGGTCCAACCGGAGGTCTCGATTCCGGCGGCCGTTTGAGTATAGAGGGCGTCGGAGCCCAGCAAGCACAGCACCAGATCGCCCTTCACGGCGATCATCGCGTTTGAGGGAAGCACGCACACCCATTTGGTCCAATCAATGTGCTCCTCAAAGTCCTTGCACACGTCCCGGGCATCGACGCCCTCCTTGACGGTAACAAGGGTCAGAGAGTAGGGGGTGGTCATCATCATGGCCGCACAATAGGCCGAGGAGCGGATCGAATCGCCGCTGCTGAGCCCAAGGGTGTGGTGGGAAAGGGAAGAATCCACCGTAAACGCATCCAGATCCTGCACCTTGCCTGCCCGGAAAATGGCCATAAGCTCCTCTATATACTTGTCCTCCACGGGGCTGAGCAGCAGGGGCTGGGGCACGTAGACAGGCAAGGGAGCGGTCAGCTCAGCCATGTAGGCGTCAAGAACGGCATAGGCTTGACGGAAGGCGGCCGGCACGGAGCCGCCGTAGCTGGCGCCCCAATAGGTTCCGTCGGCAAAGGAAACGTACAGGGAGCCGTTGGCATCGCCGCTGACCCATACCTCCTGCCCGTTGCAGGCCTTAAGGCCCGTGGCCATGAGGGCAAGGGTTACGCTGTGGAGCACCCATCCGTCCAGATCTGCCACCTTTTTTACCTCGCCCACGTATTCCACGTGGGTGCTTCCGTCGTCATTTAAGTAAACGGTAATGGAACGGATGTGGCTGTAGTCCTCCCCAAGGGATACGGTCAGATAGGAAATGGGGTTTTCCGCCTCCTCGGTGGAGGGCGGCAGGGCGGGCGGTGTTTGCGCCGGTGTGGATTGTACCGGCGTGGACTGCACCGGGGTGGATTGGGTGGGCGTGGTCTGCGTCGGTGTGGTGACGTCAGGGGTCGCAGTGGGGGTCGTGTCCGCCGGGGTCTGCCCACACCCCATCAAGGCTGTCAGCAGAGCGAGGGCAAGCACCAGAGAAAGCAGTCGTTTCATGGTCGCACTCCTGTGGTTTATTTCCGTTTTACGTAGATATGCAGCTTGGTCGCACCGATGGACACGTCAAGTCCGGTGCCAAAGAGGGGATCCTCCGGAAAGGTGATCCGCACGGTGGTAGGCTCCACCCCGTTCAAGGGGATGTCTCCATAGCCAAGATCGGCGATCACACAGCCGCCGTTACTGAATTCGTACACCATAAAGGCGGTTTGCGCCACGTCTGAGTAGACGGTCAGCACCAGCTCGTTCAGCTGTTGTTGCTCTCCGCAGATGGTCAGCTCCTCCACCTCGAAGCGGACGGAGGAAGCCCCCGTAAATACGTGATCCACGGTCAGCTCTCCGGTGGTAAGGTCGTAAGTGCCTGAGTAAGAGTCATAGGGATAGTGCGCCCAGAGGCGGCGGGCCATCTTGGAGCATTCCTCGCTGTTTCCGAGAATGTGTCCCTCGCCCATGTATCGCTCAACCCGGCTCAGATGGTCGTCCACGCGATACAGGGTGTCCTCTACCAGAATCCAGAGGGTGGAGCGCACCGTATGGGGCGTGTAAGTATCTTCCGTTGGCAAAACACAGGTGCTGTCTCCTACAGCCGCCGCAATCTCGCCGGTCTCGGTCAAGGCCGAAAGCTGAGTGATCAGCTCTGTGGCCAAAGCGCCGGTCACGTCCTTTGATTGCATACTACCGCTGAAGGAGGGATAGTAAAAGAGGGTCACCCGATCACCGGGTTCATTCGGATAAGGGGCCTTTGTCGTCGGCATACCCACCCGCAGATGGGCATTCAGGGCCTCCCGCTCCTCCTCAGAGAGGGTGAGGGTGCGATCTCCCTCCACGTGGTAAAGTGCCCCGCAGTCGGAGCTGTAGGCAAGCTCTCCCGCAGGCGAGCGGAGCGTGTAATCGTACTTGCACTTGCTCTCGCCCCGTACCCACGTGCCCGTGGACAGGCGTTCCAATAGCCAGGCTTGGGTTTCCGCTCCTAACAACATTTCAGTCTGTACGGTCTGACCGTACAGACGCGCCTCGGATTGCAACACCGCCGTAAGCGGCCCGGTAAAGGTGACTGGCTTTTCGCCACAGGCTACAAGAGAAAGCAGGGCGAACGCGAGTAACAGCAAAAGCGAAATCATTCGTTTCATGGTAAGTCCTCCTTGTCTTGTTTTCACCCCTTAGTCGTATTCAACGGCGAAAAACCTCACCTCATGGGGCAAAATTTTCGATCCGGTCAAATTTTGATCCAGAGTGCATCTTTGAGGTACGTATACGGCACGATCAATCCCGGGCGCGTGTAGTCCTTTGTATCTTTATTATACGGGAGGGACGGTTTCCTGTCAATACGGTGGGAGGGGCGACGTTTGTGGAGAATCTTCTTTTAAATTTGTATATTTTGCATCAATTGTTGGGAAAACGCGCTCTTTTTTCTTGTAAAATGCTCAAATTGGTTATATAATTAAACTGAATACGAATGCAACGCCGAAAGGAGATCGCATGAAGACCTTATCCAGCTTCAAACGACAAAAGGACTATTTGGTGTGCGTGGACAGCGACGGCTGTGCCATGGATACCATGGACGTCAAGCATTATCGTTGCTTTGGCCCCTGCATGGTGGCAGAATGGGATCTGGCAGAGAGGCAGGAGGAGATCCTGCACCGCTGGAACGACATTAACCTGTACACCATCACCCGCGGCATCAACCGATTCCGCGGACTTGCCAAGGCATTGAGAGAGATTCATGACTCCCACCGTCTCATTGACGGAATCCGGGAGCTTGAGATATGGGTGGAGAACAGTCCGGAGCTGTCGGCCGACGCCCTGCGCCGCGCCATTGCAGAGCATCCGGAAACCTCCGTTTTCCAAAAGGCGCTGTCCTGGAGCACCGCCGTAAACGAAGCCATTTCCGCCCTGCCGGATGAGGTAAAGCAGCCGTTCCCCCTGGTGCGCGAGGCCTTGGAGAAGGCTCATGGGGTGGCCGACGTGGCCATTGTTTCCAGTGCCAATCCGGATGCGGTTTTAGCTGAGTGGCGGGAGCATGGGCTTCTTGAGCACGTGGACGTAGTCATGACCCAAAACGACGGTAGTAAGGCCCGTTGCATCGGCGCTCTGATGGATCACGGCTACGATCCCACCGGCGTCCTCATGTGCGGCGATGCCCCCGGCGATATGGCTGCGGCGGAGAAGAACGGCGTGTTCTTCTACCCCATCCTTGTCCGCACGGAGGGGGAAAGCTGGGATGAATTTATCCGCGAGGGCTGTGACCGGCTGATCTCCGGTCAGTTCGGCGGCGAATACCAAGCGTTAAAAAAGGAACAATTTTTAAGAAATCTGGGAGAATAAAGAAAAGGAGTTATTGCCATGATCGATCTGAAAGCGAAGCCCTATTACCTCACCGACGAGGATATTGCCTGGGTCAAGACCACCCTTGAGGGGATGACTCCGGAGGAAAAGGTAGGCCAGCTCTTCTTCCAGCTGACGGCCGGAATGGACGAGGCATACTTGAAAAATCTGATGGACAAATATCACCTGGGCGGTTGCCGCTATAACAATATGCCGGCAATGGCCGTTCAGATGCAGAACACCATTTTGCAGACCAACGCCAAGATTCCTCTCATCATCGCCTGCAACACGGAGGGCGGCGGCAACGGCGCCTGCTCCGACGGTACCTACATCGGTAACGGCATCAAGATCGGCGCGACGGGCAAGGTTGAGTACGCCCGTGACCTCGGCCGCTGTGCAAACGAGGAGGCCTCCGCTATGGGATGCAACATGGCCTTCGCCCCCGTTTGCGACATTCACTATAACTGGGAAAATACGGAGATCGTTTCCCGCGCCTTCGGTAACGATGCCGACCGCGTAGCGGAAATGAGCCGCGCATACCTTGAGGGTGCGCACACCGTCCCCGGCTTTGCCTGTGCCGCCAAGCACTTCCCCGGCAACGGTTTAGACTTCCGTGATGCTCATCTGGCCAACAACATCAACGGCTTAAGCGAGGAGGACTGGATGCAGACCTACGGTAAGGTCTACAAAACCCTCATCGACGCCGATCTGGACGCCATCATGGGCGGCCACATTATGATGCCGGAGTATATGCGTGCCGTGCGCCCCGGCATCAAGGACGAGGAAATGCTCCCCGCCACCCTCTGCCCTGAGATCATGACGGGTCTTTTGCGTGAGAAGCTGGGCTTCAACGGTATGGTCGTAACCGACGCCTCCCACATGGTGGCCATGACCGATCGCATGACCCGTGCGGAAATGCTTCCCGCCGCTATCAACGCCGGATGCGATATGTTCCTCTTCTTCAATGACCCCGACGAGGACTTTGAGACCATGCTCAAGGCCTATACGGACGGTGTGATCTCCGACGCGCGCATGACCGAGGCGCTGACCCGCATTCTGGGCCTGAAGGCCCATATGGGTCTGCACAAAAAGGCTAAGAACGAGCTGGTTCCCACCGCTCCCGCCGCGGCGGCTATGGGCAAGCAGGAGTATAAGGACATTGCCGAGGCCATCAGCCGCGATTGCATTACCCTCGTTAAGTATAAGGATGCAGACGTGCTTCCCATGACCCCCGAAAAATATAAGCGCATTATGATCGTCTACGTAAAGGGTGCCGCCGGCCCCATGGACGCCTTGATGCAGCTTGCCATGGGCGGAGGTGCCAAAAAGAACCCCGCCGAGGAGCTGAGAGACCGTCTGATCGCCAAGGGCTTTGACGCCTTCATTTACGAGAGCCCTATCGAAAAGATCAAAAAGCAGATCGCCGCCGGCGAAAAGCCCAGCCTCAACGTATACTTTGCCGGCAAGAACGCCATTGCCGACTTCGTATCCCAGCAGGATCTGGTTATCACCCTCTGCGACGTAATGAACGGCCGTCCCAGCTTCGGTATGTCCAAGGGCGGCGGCGAGATTCCGTGGTACGTGTTTGAATTGCCCGTTGTGGCCATCAGCGTAAACGCTCCCACCATGCTGGCCGACATTCCTCAGGTGCGCACCTATATCAACGCCTACGACTCCAAGCCCGATACCTTGGATGCCTTGGTGGACAATCTTCTTGCCGGCCCGGATGCCTTCCGCGGCAAGGATCCCATCGATAGCTTCTGCGGCCTTTGGGATGCAAAAATTTGATGCCTGCGAGAACCCCCGAGAGAGAACTCTTTACCCCCATCTCCGGCACCTGTTCCTTCTTGTATAAAGCTTGGGTCGGACCGTGATCCTCCCGAGGCCTGAAACCATAAAAAAGAGAGCTTATGGAAATCCCATAAGCTCTCTTTTTCAATTACAATCAAGTATTCTTCATTACGATGGAGCCGACGCACTCGCCTACGTGCTCGCAGGCGTCGGAGCAGGCCTCAAAGCAGTCGTAGATCTTGTACCAGGAAAGGGTTACCAGAACGTCGGTGGACTTCTTGGTCAGCTGGTGCATGGTGGTGAGGTACAGCTTGTCACACTCCTCCTCCACGTCGTTGCACTGGATGATCAGGTCGTGGAGCTTTTTGGACTTTTTGAAGTTCTCAAACTCACCCATGATCGCGCCCAGCAGGTCGCAGGCCTTAACCAAGTGCTTTGCGTACTCGATTGCGGCGGGCTCGATGGTCTGAATGTTGTAGATGTAAAGCTTCTGAAGAACCTCCTCCAGCAGGTCCAGCACCGTGTCCAGCTGCTGGCTCATCATGTCCAGATCCTCGCGCTCCACGGGAGTTACAAAGGCCTTGGCCAGCATGGCATTCATTTCGTGCTTTTTCTTATCGGCACCGTGCTCAAAGCTGTGCATGGTCTCTAACATGGTCTCAATTTTGCTTGCGTCGTAGTTTTCCAAGCACTCAACCAAATAAGCGGCCGCTTTTTTTGCCAGCTCAGCGCAGGACGCAAAGTTTTCAAAATAGAATTTATCACCTTTTGCCATTTTCCATATTTCCTTTCGATCAGTTGAAGATAAGCAAGAACAGTTTTGTTACAAGGAAGGCAAGTAAGCCGCATCCGGGGAAGGTAAGGATCCAGGTCATAACCATTTCCTTTACTACACCGAAGTTGATGGCGGAAACTCTCTTAACCGCGCCCACACCCATAATGGAGGTGGTTTTTACGTGGGTGGTGGATACGGGTAGGCCGAATACTGAGCAGAACACAAGGGAGATAGAGGAAGCAACGTCAGCGGAGAAGCCCTGATATTTTTCCAGCTTGACCATGTCCATGCCCACGGATTTGATGATCTTTTTGCCGCCGATGGCCGTACCGGCAGCCATAACCAGAGAGCAGACGATCATCAGCCACGGGGGAATTACGAAATTGGATGTGCCCGAGCCCTGTAGGGTAAATACGCACAAAAGAATGATACCCATGAATTTCTGTCCGTCCTGAGCGCCGTGCATAAACGCCATAGCCGCAGCACCTGCGATCTGCGCACCCTTAAAGAAGGGTTCCGTTCTCGGACGGTTCATCTTGTAGCAGATCACGGTCACCAGCTTGCCGATGACCCATGCAAGGCCGAAGCCCAGCACAACGGAAATTACAATACCGATCAGTACCTTGCTCCATTCGCCCCAGACGATAGCATCAAGGCCGGTCAGCGCCATGGCACCGCCCGTAAGACCGGCGATCAGCGCGTGGCTTTCACTGGTGGGAATACCGAATGCCCACGCCAGCGTGGCCCAAATTACGATTGCCAGCATCGCCGCACACAAAACGATAATAACGGTTTCTCCGGAATTGTCGCCGAAGTGAACCATGCTGGTAATGGTTACAGCAACCTTGTTGCTGATTTGCGTCATAACGAAAACACCGAGAAAATTAAATACTGCCGCCATAAGAATGGCTACCTTCGGTGGCATACATCGGGTCACCACACAGGTAGCAATGGCGTTTGGTGCATCGGTCCAGCCGTTTACCAGAATAACTCCAAGCGTCAGCGATACAGCGACAAGCAGCAGCGGATTGGCTGTCATTTGTCCCCAAAATTCTAAAAATTCCATAGGTTGTCCTCTCTTATTGAATCCGGGAGATACGAAATCTGCCAATTACGGCAGGCCTTACTCATCCATTATACTGTAAAATTCTCGGTTCGTCAACCAAATTATACCCCAAGCCGCAAATTTGATGTCAGAGATAATTGCGTAATCACATTTGCTATGCTTGCCTCAATGCGGGAGTTATCTCCCGCGCTGAAAGCAAAAAGGACAGCGAACGTAAAAATTCTCTGTCCTTTTCCTGTCGATTATAATGTGTTTCTAAGAATAATATTACCAATATTTATCTTTATTGTCGGTCAACCCAAGCAGGTAGTCCGTAGAAACATCGTAGTATCGAGCCAAAGTGATGATATGACGGCATGGGATCTCCTGTATATCATTTTCGTATTTACTAATCTGTTGTTGCGTTGTATAAAGCAATTCCGCAATTTCCAACTGGCTCGCTTTCCCTTCTCTTGCTTCCTTCAATCGCGCACCAAGTTTCACAAATACTCACCGAACCTTCTATATAATCTCTATAAAAAGATTGTATACCTAATAATTGCTCTTGACAAACGCCCGAAAAGGTGTATAATAATATTCAAACACCTTATAAGGTGTATATATCGAAATAAATTTAGAAAGAAGGATTCCTATGTATTGTCCTCAATGTATGAAAGAAATTTCTAACACAGCAACCACATGTCCCTTCTGTGACCAACCCACTCACACCCCCACGGCAGGGATGGCTACTCTCAGGGTGAGCTGCCGTCCGCATCTTCCTCTTTGGATGATTATTGTACAGCCCCTTAATTATTTTTCTGGATATAAGGTATATATTTCTGTGGATGAGCAGAATTATGTGCTGAAGAGCAAAAAGAAACAATTGGACATTCCGGTTTCCGTCGGCACCCATCAGGTTCGCATTTCTTCGAGAAGCAAGAAGTCTGCTAACGCGATGAAAATTGCAGGAATCGCCATGACATTTGCCGGAGCAGTTACCGGGAGTGGTTCAACTGTATATGCGGGTGCTGCTCTTGAGGATTTGGGCAAGGCATTCTCCAACAATGGAACTTCTATTACATTTGATGCTAACGAATTGCAGGTTATTCCAGTAAAGCTTGCTTGGAACGGTACGATTGTAGAGGATGAGAAGCAGTGAGCTTGCAGGGAGATTTTGAACGCTGTTTGGAATATACAGAAGCGTTAGAAACCAAGCAGGAACAACGGGTACAGGCACAAAACAATATCATTTTCATACAAAATGAACATGAGCGTCTAAAAAACAAGCTGCGCATCTGCACAGTGCTGTCCGTTCTGTCCGCCATCGCTACATTGATTTTTGCATTGGTAATCATCAGTTCTCACACCGTTAGTCTGATTGATTTTCTTCCTTGTGTGGTTGTACCTGCCATTGTATTTATTGTTTCCTTCTTCAATTACAACAAAACGAAGAAAGAATACGATAAATTTGTGCCTCAAGAGTCTGCTTCAATTCAGAAATATACCGCAGAGGCTGAGGAATGTGAGTGCGAGATCGTTAGACTGGTTCAGGAAATTTATTATGAAGACTTGCTTACTATCGTTCCGGAGGATTATTTTTCGGTGGCAGCTATCGAATTTTGCTTGACACGAGTGCGTAAAAAAATGGCGGATACTGCTGCGGAAGCGTTCCAGCAATTGGAGGATGAAATCAAGCGGTTGGAGCAGATGGAATACCTGGAACAGATGAATGCTGCCCAGATGGAGCAATTAGACGAGATTAAAAGAGCGATCCATGTCCATACGCTGATTGCTTTGGCAGAGCGAAATAGAAAAACCTCCTGAACTGACACCGAAATCAACAGGATCGATTAGCGCCGTATATTCATTTGCACAAAGCGAATGGTTTCACTTGCCGCTAAAAGGGAAAATTTCATTGAAAAGAGCCAAGTCCTGAGACTTGGCTCTTTTCACCTCGCCGTTGGGCGTGGGTGCGCGTTATTTTGCAAAGAAGCTGATTTTGAACAAATTCATGCTTGCATGACCCTCCAAGGACAGATCAAACACGATGTCGAATTTGTCCCCCTCCACCTGCGTTGGCAGAATGTGGAACGTCTTTTCAACCACGTCGCCGTTGCAATGATTCAAGGGCGCGGTGGAAACCTTTTCTTTGAGTGTGACCCCGTCAGGCGCGTAGGCGCGAATGGTGATCCAGTGTTGAATTTTCGACTCTCCGTTGTCGTATATTTTCAAGCGGATCGAGGTTTCTTTTCCGTTTTCAAAGAAGAAATCCTCTTCGTAAATTGCTTGCATTTTAAAGAGAGAAAACTCCTTGAAAATGGAATAATGGGGCAGGCCCATCAATTCCGTCGTGTTGAAGTATTCTCTGTCGCGGTTGCCAAAGGCTCCCTCGTAATAAACGGCCTCCGTATCCTTGCAATACAAATCATCTTGCGGGAATACGTTCAAGCCCTCGTCCGTGATATCGTACCGATCGACACTAAGCATCTTAGGGATGCACCGAATGATTTCGTCGGCCAATTCCTGCGTGGAATGGGGCAAGAAGAAAGGGGTGTTCATCGTCATTCCAAAATCCAACGTGTTCAACGTCGCCGTGATGATCACGTCGTTGATCGGCCGGATCCACCGCTCGGGAAGCTGAGAGTTTCCAAGAATAATGCCCAGCGTCGCGGCCAAGCTTCCCGCCGAGCAATCGGCGTCCTCTCCGCAGTTGACGGCAAGAAGCATGCTCTTGCCCAGATCGCCCTCTCCGTACAGCAAGCCCAGAATGGCGATTGCGATGTTTTGGGGCGCATCAAAGCCGGCAGGGGCGGGCTGGTATTCGGTAAGCTTAATATCCTTCAGTCTTGTGTGCTGGTAGGAAAAGGCGCCGGGTACTTCTTTGAACAGGATGTCCCGTGCTTCTTCATACGTCATCCCGTCCTCATAACAGCGAATGATCCGCGTAATGCCTTGGTAGAGGGCACTTTCCTCGGGAATGTAGCTGAGGCCGATATCGATCAGCCTTCTGACGTCGCTTTCCACAAAGGCCGAGCTTTGCACCGCCGCCCAAAAGACTTCGCCGTAGGTTCCCTCGTCCGCGTGATCGATGGAGGAATCAAAATACGCGTAGCGGGTTGCCACCTCGGGATGACCGGGGCATAGACACGCCCAGATCTCACTGCGGATAAACGATCCGCAGCTGTCCTTGTAGCGATTGGAATGATATCCGGAGATCGGTGTGGGAATACCGCGTCTTAAATTGGATTTGCCAACCCCGTATTCCGCCCAGCTGGGATTGACAAAGATATTGTAGTATTCCGCCAGAATTTCGGCGTTTACGCACCGTCCAAAGCGTCTGACTGCGTTCAAGGAGGAGATCTGCAGATCCAAATCGTCGTTGGGCTGCGGATTTCCCACAATGTTCGGCTGAATAAAATATTCAATATCGAAGAATCCGTTCTTTCCTTCCAGGGGGGCACCAAGGGTTCCGCCTACGTTTTTGCCGTTAAAGCATCCTAATATTTTATCTCTTACAATCGTTTTGTTCATACCTGTATTTTCCTCGTGTTGCAATATACCGCGTGAAAAGCCTCTGAGGTTGTTATTCGGGAGACCGATCCCCTTGGGTCGGTTCCTGCTTCATGGTCCATTCCTTGGTCATTCGGATGGGCAAAACGTCGCCGTTTTCATCGAGGGGCATGTCGTCGATGCACAGGAACCGCGCATTGCCGTCGGGAATGCCGTTTTGGTGGCGGTGGTAAACCATCAGATACCGATCCTGCTCCGCAAGATAGAAATAGCCGTTGTGGCCGGGTCCGTTTGCAAACTCGCTGTCTCCGGTTTCCAGAATCGTTCTGTAACGACTGAAATCACCGAACAGCGACGTTGTGCGAGCCACGTTCACGTGATACGTTCCGGCACCCCAGTCGCCTGCAGACCACATGAAATAATACTCTCCGCCGCGCTTAAAGACGCAGGGACCCTCCACGTAGTCGGGCGGGGTGATCTCCTTGAAGATCTCGCCGTCCGGGAAGGGAACGAAGCCATTCATTTCCTCATTCATAATTGCGATGTTGCAGTGTCTCCAACCGCCGTACAAAAGATAAACGGTGCCGTCGTCGTCCTTGAACAGATGGGCGTCAATGGGTTGCGCCCCGTTATGGAAGCCGTTGACCAGCGGGCGGTCCATTACGGCACGGAAGGGGCCGACGGGAGAATCGGAGACGGCAATTTCCAAGCCGCCCTTGGTTTCCTCGCTGTGGATGTCGCCGGACGCAAAAATGTAATAATACTTTCCGTCCTTGTCGATTACAGTAGGAGCCCAGATGGCCCGGGTCGCCCAAGGGAACCCGCTCATGTCGATAATATCGTCATGCTTTTCCCAGTGAATCAAGTCGACCGAAGTAAAGCAAACCTGATTTTTCTGCTCGTGGAAGGGCAGGGAACGGGTGGCGTAAATCACGTACATTCCTTCATAAATGCGAGCCTCCGGGTCTGCATACCATCCGCCATCGAGTGGGTTTTTCAGAATTTTTTCAAAATCGCTCATCACTGAATCACCGATCCTTTTCAGATGTGTTTTATGTACACATTATACCTCAGGACAACCGCCCTCGTCAAGCGGTCTTTCGCTCTTCGTTCGCTTTTTGAACAGGCCCCAAAAACCTTCCGTTTCGGGGGCTTTCTTTCGCCAAAACGGGTGTTTTTTTCCTTTTTGTTGTGCTTCTCTGTTGTATTTTCCGAAAAATGATGTTACAATGAAGCATACGAATCAATATGTGCTCAGCGCATAGAAACAGGAGATAGTTATGGATAATATTAGGATTCAAGACGACCTTTACAATTTTGTCAACGGAGAAACCCTTGAAAAGCTTGTCATTCCCGACGATAAGCCTGCGGCAGGCGGCTTCCAGAACCTTGCGGACGGAGTAGAAAAGATCATGATGGACGAGTTTTCTACTATGACTGAGAGCAAGTCTTACCCCAACGTGCATCTTGAGAGGGCCTGCACGCTTTACGCGATCGCAAAGGATGCGGAGAGAAAGGCGGCGCACGGAATTGCCCCCGCACTGAAGAATCTTGCCATCCTCGACGAGATCAAAACCGTGGAGGATTTCAGCCGTCTCTTCAAGACTCTGACCCTGAAGGGAATTCCCACTCCCTTGAGCATCGGCGTTGAGACCGATATGAAGAATACCAAGCAGCACCTGGTTTACATTCAGGGCGCAGGCGTTATTCTTCCTGACGCGTCCTACTATAAGCCCGAACGGGAAGCGCAGAAGACCCAGATCCTCGGCATCTGGACAAACGTTGCCAAGGCAGTTATAGCGCAAACCGACCTTGCCCCCGAGGCACAGGAGCAGTACGTTAACGATGCGCTGGCCTTCGATGCCATCCTTGGCGGCCTGGTAAAGACCCAGGAGGAGTGGTCGAAATACGTTGAGATGTACAATCCCATGGACGAGAGCCGGGTAGCGGAAATGCTTTCCACCGTTGATTTTGGCGCAATTCTTTGCGATCTCTTCGGCCGTGTGCCCGCAACGGTCGTTGTTACCGAGCCCAGATTCTTTGAGAATTTTGCCAACGTGTTCCATTCGGAAAATCTGGAGCTTTATAAGCACTGGGCTTACGTTACCGGATTGCTGAACGGTTGCAGCTATCTCTCCGAGGAGCTTCGCGATATGGGCGGTATGTATATGCGCGCGCTGACCGGTGTGGCAAAGATGCAGTCCATCGAAAAATTCGCTTATCAGCTTGCCTCCGGCAAATACTCCGACCCCGTAGGCATTTACTACGGCGAAAAATATTTCGGCGAAGAGGCAAAGAAGGACATCACCGAGATCGTTTATCAGATCATCGATACCTATAAGACGAGAATCAAAACCAACGATATTTTGGGCGAGGCGTCCAAGGAAAAAGCAATCCTCAAGCTCTCCAAGATGGGCGTTAAGATGGGCTATCCCGACAAGCCCAGAGCGATCTACGACAAGCTTGTTTTCAATCCCGAGGATTCGCTTTACGATATTATGACGGCTCTCAATGAGATCCGAACCCTTGACATGCTCTCCAAGCTTGACGAGCCCACCGAGCCCGAAAACTGGGCAATGCCCGGCCACATGGTCAACGCTTGCTACGATCCCTTCGTAAACGACATTACCTTCCCGGCTGCGATCCTTCAGGCACCCTTCTATTCCTTGAAGCAGACCAGAAGCGAGAACCTTGGCGGTATCGGCGGCGTAATCGGCCACGAAATCTCCCACGCCTTTGACAGCAACGGTGCCAAGTGCGACGAGAACGGCAACATTAACGACTGGTGGACCGAGGATGACTTCAAGCGCTTCGATTTGAAGGTTCAGAAAATGATCGCGCAGTTTGACGGCATTGAGCTTCCTTGGGGTAAGGTCAACGGCGCGTTTATCGTCAGCGAGAATATGGCGGACAACGGCGGTATGTCGGTAACGCTTGACATTATGTCGAGAACCGAGGGCGTGTCCTACGAGGAGTATTTCAGCAACTGGGCAAGAGTATGGTGCCAGAAGGCGAGACCCGAATTCCAGCAAATGCTGCTGTCCATCGACGTTCACGGACCGGCTATTCTCCGCGCAAATATGCCTCCGAGAAACTTCTCCGAGTGGTATAAGACCTTTGACGTAAAGGATACCGATCAGATGTATCTGCCCGAGGATAAGAGAATCGTTATTTGGTAATCAATAAAAAAACGGCGGCTCTTCTTACATGAGAAGAGCCGCTCTTTTGTTTGGAAAACTTAAGCGAGGGAGCATTTACTTTCGCCGTGAGGGAATATTTATCCCTTGGCGATGGTGGAATGTTAGTCTTACCCGCGATCTTCCGGGGTGCTGCTCCATGCTTGTAAACAACTCTATGTATTGTTTATTTGGAACTCAAACAAATCTCCCTTTTCATTCTCAAAAAAGAGGATATCTAAATTCTCAGTCGATCCATAAAGGAACAAGTCAGGACGCAACAAATTAAAACCTGATCTTTGATTTTCTGTCGTTTGAGTCAACAAATTGTATGCTTTATTACATCTGTCTATCCACAGATCTTGATATTCTTCGTTAGAAATGATACGCGACTCCAAATCGCATATATTCTTTATGTTAAATCTCTCACACCAAATAATATCATTTTTGTAAAGCATTTGACCTGTTTCCGACGTTACTATGTCATCTGTGTCATAGACAACAGGAATTTTATCAACACCGTGTTTATAAGCAACGAATGCTCGGCTGTGACCATCAGTTAAGGTTAACCTTTCATTGCCAAAATCGTGCACGGGTAAAGGTTGAAAGTTTGATAAATCACTGGGATTAAACCATTTTTCAATGTTCAACAGTTTTTGATTGTTGAGGTAAATCTGGCTTAATCCAAGTTCTGTTATAGAAACATATTTAATATCGTTGAACATTATTACTTTTTGTCCTTTGCGGAATCTATATTCTTTTTGCTGTTGTAATAGATTTTACAAGCAAAAATCTTAATTCCATTGAAAAATCATCAAGCTTGTCTTCTCTCACGATTATATCATACTTTCGGTGAAACTTCAACTATATTTCAGCGTACAAAACTATCGGTCTAATTCCGTTTGCGCGAAGCGCAACCTCGTTCATTTGTGCCGCGGGGCGGCAATGATGTTGAGCTGACGCTCAAATGATGTTGCGTGTGCCACGCAAATGATGTTGTGCCTGTGGCGCAAATGAAAAAAATCCAAGTCTTTAGGCTCCTTCTCATAAGGATGCTTGCAAATTTCGGCAGAGATGTTGTTTTCTCTGCCGATTTGTATTATAATGATATTGGTGATAAAAATGGATGAACTTAAAAAGAGAAAAACACCGAGATATCAAAGTTTTGATTACAATAGTGTTGGAGTATATTTCATAACGATTTGCACGCAAAACAGGCGATGCATCCTATCTCGCGTTGTAGGGACAGGCGTCCTCGACTGTCCGCAAATCGAATTAACCCAATACGGAGAAATTGCGGATAAATACATCAAACAATTAAATGATTTTTATGAGCATTTGTCGGTTGAAAAATATGTCATAATGCCTAACCACATCCATCTTTTGCTTTGGGTAAAGGAAAATAAAAATAAGACCGATAACGGACAGTCGAGGACGCCTGTCCCTACAAATATTGAAAGAGCCAATAGCGTATGCTCTCAATTTGTATCGACATTCAAGCGTTTTTGCAATAAGGAGTATGGCGAAAACATTTGGCAAGCTCGTTTCAACGACCATATAATTCGTAACCGCGATGACTATGAAGAACACGTAAAATACATTTACGAAAATCCTATACGTTGGTACTACGACGAATTATACACAGAAGAATGGGGGTATGGGCTAAGCCCGAATCCTTTGTAATACAAAGGCGAAACTGGCGATAAAAGGAGAGATAAAATGTTTTTCACAAAGAAAAAGAAAATACAGAAATACTTAGAACAAAAAGCAGAGAGTGACAAAAATGCTTTTGATTTTCTTCTTTGCAATTATTTAAACGGAACATTAAAAACAGATCTTGAATTGCTTGGAATAACAAAAAATGAAATTCACATTGATTGGTTAGATGATATAAAATGCATTGGTATACAAGGACGATACAAGAAATACTTTGCAGATATACAAATTTACCCTAATGAATTCAGCATTTCATTTGATTTGGACGAGCCTGATGACGATATCTCATATACTCTTGAAAGTAAAGAGCAGTTGTACCGTGTGATTTCAGAAACGATTGCCTTGTTAAAATAACTCAATATTATAAAAGCCATCACGAAAATATCGTGATGGCTTTTAACTTCCTTATGAGAAGGAGCTTTCGACTTGGATTTTTTGGCAGAAGGACTTGGTCTCGTCGCGACACCGCAAAGCCGAGAGGATTTCGGCTTTGCTACGCTCCTCGGCCACGCGCGAACCCCCAAAGCTCGCGGCGCTCACTTTGGGGAACCCCGCCGCGCGGCTCTGACGTACCCCCGGCACGTCATTCACTCCCGCGCCTCTTCAAGTCCTTCCATTTGTATCCCTGCCAAGAAAAAAGCCATCCGCTTACGCGAATGGCTTTTTTCTTGGCATACCCTTACAAAATAGATCCATACCGCAATTTTTTCGAAATCGATCCGTGTTTTTCGGTCGGTGGATAGACTTATCCCTTGGCGATGATGGGAGCAAAAAGTTGTCCGAGGTCTGTCGGGCTTTCGCACCATGCTTGTAACGAATCTTATGTGTCAATAACACCGACTTGATAATCATCTTCATAAATAATTTGACCAACATAATTCGTGTAAACGATATCGTAAGCGATATCATATTTATCAAGTAAATCTATCAAGGGTTGTATTTTTTCCAACATCACATCTGAATTTTCGGTTTTGAAATATGTAATAGCTCCTTGTGGATTATCATTGTTGTCACCATAAAATGGTGGTTGCGGTAAATTATCAAGAAACCATTGATGTGTTTCATCATAAAGCTTAACATCTTCGAGACTATAAATATTGTCACGTATTCTACGCCAATTCAAAATAAATATTCCCACGGGCTTTTTTGTTTTCCACGCAATTTCGCGCCCTTGTATTCTTACATATTTGGGAAGTTTCATTGCTTATCTCCTTTCGCTGTATTGATCGAGGCAATCAACATTCTGCGGATTGTGCCACATTGATTATACAAGTCTTTTGCGATCTCGCGATCCAGCAATTCGGATTTTACGAATAATTCAAGCCAATATTCCGTTTCATAGCACTCTTTTAGCGCGATTTGAAATTTGGCGACAAAGTCAGCTTTACTATGAGCATAATTCGCTTCGTGAATATTGGCACCGATAGAGGTTGACGAACGTTCCAGCTGATTGACAAGAGAATAGTGACCTTTTATGCCGTCACACATTTTGATAACTTTAACCGCAAAATCTGTGGATAGGTCTCGAAGCTTTGAATCTGCCATATATGCACCGCCTTTCCGCTGTTATTATATCATAAATTCGATATTTTCTCAAGTGAAATATTCGGCGTGCGCCGAATGTGAAATAATTTCCTTGCGGAAATTGTGAAATATCTCCCGACGCCTACGGCTTTGGTCGATGTGAAATGAAATTTGCCCACATTCGCGCCAGCGAATATTTCACATTTGCGGAGCAAATATTTCACAGCGAAGCTATTTCACTTGCCCGAAGGGCAAATTTCACTGAAAAAAGCCAAGTCGAATTTCGACTTGGCTTTTTTCTTGTGATACCACTACAAAATAGATCCATATAAGGCTACATTACAAAAACAGTCCATGGTTTTTGTCGTAAGGGTAGACCTGTCCCTTGGTGATGATGGGAGCTACACTTGACCGCTATCTTCCGGGGTGCTACGCCATGCTTGCAAACGAATCTATGTATTATTGAATCAAATATTTGTGATCAATTATCTCCTTTGCCGCACACACTATTTTTTCGCCTGCAAAAGTAATCGTAAATTCGTGTGACGTATAGATCATCCATTGCTTTGAACCGTCGTAGTAATAGCTTTCAACGTACCACGGAAAATTATATCCGTCCGCATCCGCCTCATACAGTAATGCTTTCAAATCAACCTCTTTGGGTTCGGTGTTGAAATCTTGATTTTGGATCACAGTTCTTAAGTATGTAATTTCGCTTTGTATGTTATCGTTTGTCATGACTCAGCCTTTCTCGGAAACGGCTTGTCAAATTTTCAAGCATTTCCGTATTTTTCATAGATTTTTGTAGATTGGGCAAAAAGAGAGCGCCCAACTCGGTTTGACTCGAATTGAGCGCCATATTGTTTGCTGTTCTTTTCGGTGGTGACACGTCGTGTGCTTTCATAAAGTATCTCATTGTTTTTTACTCCTTATTTTTCGTCATTTTTTGCATAGATAGTTTTAGCGGCAACGGTTGCCCGTTGCCGCCATAAGAACACTTATTGTTAACGGGACAAATCCCTTTAGCGTATTTTCAATCTCCCCGGATACCTCGGCATACCCTTATAGATGTTAATGAGGCGCAGATCAAAGTGGAGCATGGAATCCACGGTGGCATAGACGTTAAAAGAATCGACAAGCTCTAAGATCTCGCCTATGTCCTCTACGACAGAATCGAAAACGTATCCCAAAACGGTGATATCGACCACGTTTGAGGAAGGATTATATTTGACCTTTACTTCCGTTTCTTTGTCGATCTTGCATAGACCAAGCTGTTCGAGCTTCTTCCTTGCGGATCGGCTGATGCGGAAGATCTTGCCGTTCTTGTCCGTGTAGGTATCTCCGATCTCGGTCAAGAACTCGCATAAATACTTGACCCGCATACAGCTGATATTTTCCATATCGTTTTTCTCCGCTTTTTTCGTTGGCGGGACGGATATTTCACCGTCACCGCCCCTGTGGGTGTTTTGGGTTATTTGGTTTTATTTGCTGATGGTTATGGAACTTGTGCCGTTTGCGGAAGTGATCTCAATCGTGTATCCGTCTGCGTTTTCAGCGGTAAAGCTGTAGATCACCATTCCCATCACTTCCTGATCTTCAACTTCTTCATTGATGTTAAAGCCTGCTGCTTTGACCTTTGCGGCGTAATCCTTGATCTGCTCAATAGTTGCAGACGTAAAGGCAACGGAGAAGCTGTCGGTTTCGGTATTTGCGGCAAACAATTCAAAATCGGGCTTTGGGATGAGCTTGGTAAACTCGTTATCCGGCCAA
>JAGARU010000036.1 GCA_017622085.1 Clostridia bacterium
CTCCATCGCGCAAGCTTTTTAAAAAAAGCTTGACCAAAAATTAACGACACCTTCGGGGGAGTTTGTGCGCTGACGTGTGGGCAAGCGGCGACCTTGGCCGCGGGGCCCTCCCCGCAAAAAAGCTTGACCAAAAATTATGACGCCCGCGGGGGCTTCCCCGCCCGACACCCTCGGGGGAGTGTGTGCGCTGACGTGTGAGCAAGTGCCGACCGTGCCCGTTCGATAGGGGTCGAAAAAAACTTTGCAAAAAAATGAAAATAACTCTTGACATCGGTGGCAAAGCGTGGTATTATATTTAAGCGTCAAAGCGATGCGCTGCTAGCTCAGTGGATAGAGTGCCCGGCTACGAACCGGTAGGTCGCAGGTTCGAATCCTGCGCGGCGCGCCAGAATAAAGCACTTGCAAATGCAGGTGCTTTTTCTATTCTACAAGCCAATTTTCCCCCCTTGTCTGACGGCGGGGGCTTTTTTATGGACACAAGGAGGTCGCCATGCATAAAATTTTTGGAGAAAAAGAAAACGCGCCCTACCTCAATCGGGAGGGCGCTTATCTGATTCCCCTTTGCGGGGAATCGGTGGCGGTGATTGAAACGCCGAAGGGGTACTTTCTCATCGGCGGCGGCATTGAGGCCGGCGAGGCCCACGAGACTTGCCTCCACCGGGAGTGTCTTGAGGAAACCGGGTGCGAGGCGGCGGTGGGAGAATGCATCGGCTCAGCAGAGGCCTACACGGTGCACCCCGTGCTGGGGCATTTTCATCCCATCCAGACCTACTATCTCGGCCGGCTCTCCGCGCCGGTCACCCCTCCCTCCGAGAGCGACCACCGTCTGGTCTGGCTGAGTGCCGCCGAGGCTGTGGACGCCATGTACTCCGAGATGCAAAGCTGGGCCATTGCCCGGGCGATGGAGCGAGTACAGCCGGAGGGTGGCCGATAAGCAAACGGTATTTTCCGAGGTAAGCCGAAGGGCGCGGGTGTCCGGTGCGTCCGAATTCCCTCCCCGTCTCCTACGCCTCCAGCTTTTGGTTGATGGTGGAGATAAGATAAGCCTCCATTTGGTCGTAGTCGATGCCGAGGGAAAGGGAGAGCTCGCGGTAGAGGCAAGCGCGGGCGAAGCGATCGGTATCGGCGTCGGCATCGGGGAGCTTCTTTTTTTGTGCCGTCAGATCCACCCGACGGCGGTAGACGGTTTTGATGATCCTTACGTACTCGGTGGGATCGCAGGTCTGCATGGCGGCACGGTAGACCTCCTTGCGCTGCTTCTCGTTTTCCACGGGCAGGGTGGTAATGAAGGGGATGCGATCGATCAGCTCCTCCGCCTCCGTCTCCGTCATGATGCGCCGCATCTTGATCTTGCCGCCCTCCACGGGGGTGTAGATTTTGGAGTTGGACGAGCCCTCCACAGGCTCAAGCAGGTAGTACTCGCCCTCGCCGCCCACGGGGGAGGGACAAATATCCGACACGCGGCACACGCCGTCCATGCCGTGGAGCACATATTCTTCCTTCTGAAACATAGTATCTCCTCCTTTTTCTCGCCTGTGTTTATTGTATGCCAAAAAAGCAAAAATCATGCATATATGGCATATTTGCCCTATATTTGCAGGATGCACCCTATATTTTAGCAAAAAAACGCCGCCCCTTCAAAGGAGATTTTCACCAAATCGGGGCGGTGTTTTCTTATTTAATTTCCGTAATGTTGGCCTTTTCCCGCTCATAGACGGCCATAATACCGTCCCGATCGGGCAGACCGGCGGAGAAGGCGGCGGCAGAGCCGGCGGACATGGCCATAAGGAAGGCCTCCCGCGGGTCGCCGTCACCGACGGACAGGAAGCCCGCCAGCATGGAGTCGCCTGCGCCCACCGTGTGAACCACGTGGCCGCGGAAGCCGTCCGCACGGAAGAGGCGTCCGTCCTCCGACAGGTACAGAGCACCTGCCGCGCCACGGGACAGAATCACGTTCTTGGCGCCACGGCTCTGCATGACGGTCATGGCGTAGATCTGCTCCCGCTCGGTCTTTAAGGGGTGGCCGATGTAGGCCTCCGCCTCGGCCAGGTTGGGCTTGACCAAGTAGGGATTCTTATCGAGACCGCGCACCAGCTCGCCGCCGGAGGCGTCCAGCACGATGCGGATCCGTCGCTCGTTCAAGGGCTGCATCAGCTTCGCGTAAAAGCCCGTGCCGAGAGAGCCGGGCACGCTGCCGGAGAGCACCACGGTATTGCCGGGGCCGATCTCCAAAAGCTGGCGCACCAGAGCGTCCCGCTCGTCAGCGGTGATCACGGGGCCGTTGGCATTGATCTCCGTCTCCGGATGGCCGGACAGCTTGACGTTGATGCGGCTGATGCCCTCGGACAGGGGAAGAAAGTCCGTTTTTACCCCTTCCGTTGCCAAAAGACGGCGGATCTCCTCGCCGGTGTAGCCACCAACCGGGCCCAGCGCCACGGTGTCAACCCCCAGGCGGTGAAGTACCACGGATACGTTGATGCCCTTGCCGCCGTAGGTGTAGCTTTCCTGACGGGAGCGATTGGTTCTGCCGTAATTCAGGGACAGGGGATCCATATGGTAGTCGATGGAGGGATTCAGTGTTAAAGTAAAGATCATGGCCGTTTACCCGTTGTCGGAGGCCATTTTTTCCTGCTTGACCTTCTTGTCAATGACGTGACGGGAGGCCAGCTCGCGGTGAATGTCCTCAAGGGAAATACCCATGTCGATCATCAGAACCATCAGGTGATACACCAGATCTGCGATTTCGTACACGGTTTCCTTTTTATCGTCGGCCTTTCCGCCGATGATGACCTCGGTACATTCCTCGCCCACCTTCTTTAAGATCTTGTCTCTTCCCTTCTCAAAGAGATAGGTGGTGTAGCTTCCCTCTTTTTTATTGGTCTTACGGCCGGCGATGAGGGTCATGAGGGCCTCAAGGGAAAACTCGCGGCGATCCTCGCTTTCAAAAATGGGGTTGTGGAAGCAGGAATCCTCGCCGGTGTGGCAGGCGGGGCCCGCCTTTTCTACCACCACCGTCAGCGCGTCGCCGTCGCAGTCCGCCGTGATGGACACAATGTTCTGCACGTTGCCGCTGGTCTCACCCTTGCGCCACAAGGTCTTGCGGGATCGGCTCCAGAAACAGGTGCGACCCTCACGCATGGAGATCTCAAGGCTCTCCTTATTCATATATGCCACGGTCAGCACCTTTTTGGTGATGGCGTCCACCACCACCGCGGGAATCAAACCGTTTTCGTCAAATTTCAACTCATTTACGTTCATTTTCAAACTCCTCCCCGTCTCACGGAGATACCTGCCTGAGACATGGTTTCCTTCAGCTCCTCAATGCGGATCTCCCCGAAGTGGAACACCGAGGCGGCCAAGGCCGCGTCCACAGTGGGAACCCGATCAAAGAGGGTAATAAAATCTTCCGTTTTGCCGGCACCGCCCGAGGCGATGACGGGAACGTTGACGACCTCGCAAACGGCAGCCAGCATTTCCGTATCAAAGCCGCCCTTGACGCCGTCCGTATCGATGGAATTGAGCACGATCTCGCCGGCGCCCCGCTGGACGCCCTGACGGATCCACTCAATGGCCTCGATGCCCGTATCCACGCGGCCGCCCTTGGCGAACACGCGGAACTCGCCCCCCACGCGCTTAACGTCGGCGGAGAGCACCACGCACTGGCTGCCGTACTTTTCCGCCGCCTCGGTAATGAGGCTCGGGTTGGCGATGGCGCCGGAATTGACGCTGACCTTATCCGCGCCGCAGCCGAGAACCCGGGCAAAATCGTCAATGGTATTGATGCCGCCGCCCACGGTCAGGGGGATAAAGATCTGGGAGGCCACCTCCGTTAAGATGTCGGTAAAGAGCTTGCGCCCCTCGGCCGAGGCGGTGATGTCGTAGAACACCAGCTCGTCCGCGCCGTGGTCGCTGTAGTACTTGGCCAGCTCCACGGGGGAGGCCACATCCGACAGGCCTTCAAACTGCACGCCCTTGACCACGCGGCCGTTTTTCACGTCCAGGCAAGGGATAATTCTCTTTGTGATCATTTGGCCACCTCCAGCGCTTCCGTGAGGTCAATGGCACCTGTATAATAGGCCTTACCGATGATAGCGGCGTACAGCTCCATCTGACGGAGGGCCTTGATATCCTCAAGGGAGGACACGCCGCCGGAGGCCACGATATCGATGCCGTAGCGGTGGCCGATCTCCCGATAGAGGGCAAGATTGGTGCCGCGCATGGCGCCGTCTCTTGAAATATCCGTACAGATGACGGTTTTTACGCCGATCTCCTTCAGCCTCTCGAAGAACTCCTCGTAGCCCACCTCGGTGGTCTCAAGCCAGCCGCGCACGGCTACCTTGCCGTCCTTCAGGTCCACGCCGACGGCGATTTTTTCGCCGTATTTGGCGACCATGGCACGAAGAAAGGCCTCGTCCTTCACGGCGGCCGTGCCGAGGATGACCCGACCGGCTCCCATGGAAAGGTATTTTTCAACGGTGGCCTCGTCCCGGATGCCGCCGCCGATCTCCGCAAAGAGGTCGGTTGCCGCAAGGATGCGGCGAACGATCTCCGCATTGGGGGTGGTGCCGTCCTTGGCTCCCTCCAGATCCACCAGATGGATACAGGTGGCGCCGGCGGCCTTGAAGGCCAGAGCCAGCTCCTCCGGATGCTCGGAGTAGACGGTCATTTTATCGTATTCTCCACGGAGCAGGCGCACGGCCTTGCTGCCGTAGAGGTCAATGGCGGGAAACAGCTTCATTCGATCTCACCTCCGAAGCAGAAGGCGCGCAAAATTTCAAGGCCCACCTTGCCGCTTTTTTCCGGGTGGAACTGGCATCCGCACACGTTGCCCTGCTCCACCGCCGCCGTAATGGCCGTGCCATACTCGGTGACGGCGGCCAGGCTTTCCTCACAGCCCTCGGCGGAGAAGGAGTGAACGAAGTATACGAAATCTCCTTCCCCGATGCGGGAGAGGAGCTTACTTTCCTTGGTTTTGTGGAGAGAATTCCAGCCGATCTGGGGAATCTTCAGCTCCGCCGGCACCCGTCCCTGCATGGGGGTAACGGAGCCGCGCAAGAGGCCAAGACCCCGATGCTCGCCGAACTCGTAGCTCTTCTCAAACAAAAGCTGCATACCAAGGCAAATGCCCATAAGGGGAGTGCCCTTGGCGGCCGCTTCGCGCAGAACGTCATCCAGGTGCAGGGCGGACAGCCGCGCCGCGGCGTCCCCGAACGCGCCAACGCCGGGGAGAATGATCTTGTCTGCCGCTAAAATGCGTTCGGGGTCCGAGGTGACCTCGGAGTCCGCCCCCACCATTTTAAGGGAGGCGGTAAGGGAAAAGAGGTTACCAACCCCGTAGTCTACAACTGCGATCATAAATCAAAGCACTCCTTTAGTGGAGGGAATGGCGTCCGCGTTGTCCTTATCTACCGCAACGGCGGCACGGAGGCTGCGCGCCACGCTCTTGAAGATACCCTCCGCGATGTGGTGGGAATTTTCTCCCGCCAGACGGCGAATATGGAGCGTCAATTCCGCCTTACGCACGAAGGCAAGGAAGAATTCCTTAACCAGCTCCGTGTCAAAATCGCCCACGCGCTGGGTGGGGAAATCCGCCTCAAAAGCAAGGTAGGAGCGACCGCTTACGTCCACCGCCGACAAAATAAGAGTCTCGTCCATGGGCAGGATCATGCTGCCGTAGCGGATGATGCCGCGGCAATCGCCAAGTGCCTCATGGAAGGCCATGCCAAGGCAAATACCGATATCCTCGGCGGAGTGGTGACCGTCCACCCACGTATCTCCCTGACACGTGATTCCCAGGGCAAAGCCGCCGTGACGGGCAAAGAGGGTGAGCATATGGTCAAGGAAACCGATGCCGGTGTCGATGGCCGTTTCTCCCTCGCCCTCTAAATCCAAGGCGAGGAAAATATCGGTTTCCGCCGTTTTACGTTTGATTTCTGCGTTTCGCATGTTATACTTCCTTTAAAATTTCGTTTACAGCCTCAAGGAGTGCGTCCATCTGCTCCCTTGTGCCGATGGTGATGCGGTTGTAGTCCTTGATGCGGGGGTTTTTGAAGTGGCGCACCAGAATGCCCCGCTCCTTTAAGGCAAGGTACAGCGCCTCACCGCCGATCCGCTCGCTTTTGGCAAACACGAAGTTGGCCATAGAGGGGATCACCGCAAATCCAAGAGCCTCCAGGGCCTTGGTGGTATAGGCGCGGTTTTCCATAACGGTGTGACAGCGATCCATATAGACCTCATCCTCCCGAAGGGCGGCTAAAGCCATGGCGGCGCTGACGGAATTAACGTTGTAGGGGTTGGTGGAGTATTTGATCTGCTTCAGCTCTCCAATCATGGCGGCGTCCGCAATGCCAAAGCCCACCCGGCCGCCGGCCAGGGCGCGGGATTTGGAGAAGGTGCCGGTGACCAGAAGATTGTCGTATTTCTTGATCAAGGGGGCAACGGTCTCACCGCCAAAGTCGATGTAGGCCTCGTCCACCACCACGATCCGATTCCGGTTGGTGGCTACGATTCGCTCCACCTCCGCCGGGGGCAGATAGCGTCCGGTGGGAGCGTTGGGGTTGGCGAACACCAGATTGGTGTCCCGATCCAGCCAGTCCTCCACCCGAATTCTCAGCTCATCGTCCAAGGGGATCTCCTTGGCGGGCAGATGATATAGGCCGGCAAAGACGGAATAGAAGCCGTAGCTGATGTCCGGGTAGCTGACGCCGCTCTCCTCATCGCAAAAGGCCATGAAGAAGAAGTTCAGAATCTCATCCGAGCCGTTGGTGATCAGCACGTTTTCAGGCTGAACCCCATACCGCTCCGCCAAGGCCGCCGTCAGAGCCGTGACCTCCGGATCGCAGTACAGATGGCAGGTGCCGGCGGCGGCCTTGGCCGCCTCCGTTACCGCCTCTCTCGGCGGGAAGGGGGACTCGTTGGTGTTTAACTTGATGTATTTGCGCTCGCGCGGCTGCTCGCCCGGCACGTAGGGCACCATGGCGGCCAGTCGCTTGCTTGTAAATTTGCTCATAGGAACTCCTTATTCCGGACGGTGGAAGCGGCTCTCCGCGCTTCTTGCATGGGCGGAAAGACCCTCCTTCTCCGCAAAGAAGGCCACGTCCCGGTAAAGGCCGCCGAGGGCCTCCTCGGTAAAGTAGGTGTACTGGGTCTTTTTCACGAAATCGTCCACGGACAGGGGGCTGGAGAATTTCGCCGTGCCGCTGGTGGGCAGGGTGTGGTTGGGGCCGGCCATATAGTCACCCAAAGCCTCCGGGCAGTTTTTGCCCATGAAGATGGAGCCGGCGTTCTCAATCTTATCAAGGTACGCAAAGGGATCGTCCATATAAAGCTCCAAATGCTCCGGCGCGATCTCATTGGAGGCCTCGATGGCCTCCTCCATGGTCTCGGCCAAAATGATCTTGCCGTAGTTGTCAATGGAGGCCTCCGCGATCTCCCGACGGGGGAGAAGGGGGATCTGGCGGTTCAGCTCCGCCTTTACCGCCTCGGCAAAGTCCACGCTGGTGGTAACCAGAACCGCCGATGCCATGCGGTCGTGCTCTGCCTGAGAGAGCATATCCGCCGCCACGCAAACGGGGTCACCGGTGCCGTCCGCCAGAATCAGAATCTCGGAGGGGCCGGCGATCATGTCGATGGACACCTGACCGTACACCTGTCGCTTGGCCTCCGCCACGTATGCGTTGCCGGGGCCGACGATCTTATAGACTCTCGGTACGCTCTCCGTGCCGTAGGCCAAAGCAGCTACCGCCTGCGCGCCGCCGCACTTGAAGATGCGGGTGACGCCGGCAATCTTAGCCGCGGCCAGAATCACGGGGTTTACCTTGCCGTCGCGGCCGGGGGGCGTAACCATGACAATCTCGCGGCAGCCGGCGATCTTGGCGGGAATGCTATCCATCAGCACCGTGGAGGGATAGGCGGCGGTGCCGCCGGGCACGTAGAGACCCACCTTCTCGATGGGGGTCACCTTCTGACCCATAACGACGCCACCCTCGCCCGTAAGGCGGAAGCCGTCCCGCTTCTGGTTCTCATGGAAGGCGCGGATGTTCTTGGCCGCGTCCGCAAGAATGCGCAAAAACTCCGGCTCAACGGAGGCAACGGCCTCCTCAATCTCGGCCTCGGTCACCTCAAGAGAGGTGAGGGTGGCCTTGTCGAACTTTTCGGCGTAGCGGATCAGCGCTTCGTCGCCGTTTGCCCGCACGTCCTTAATAATATCCGCCACCACGGCGGCTACGCGGTTTTCCTCCTCCACCCGGGAGAAGATGTCGCCGCTCTTCATTTCAGAAAAGGTATAGGTCTTGATCATTTCTTTGCCTCCTGCTTGGCGTCGGACAGGCGTTTGGCCAAGCGTTCTATGTTTTCTCGTTTGAATCGGTAGCTGGCCTTATTGGCGATCAGCCGTGCGCTGATGGGGAAGATGGTCTCCCTTGCCTCAAGACCGTTTTCTCGTAAGGTGGCACCCGTCTCCACAATGTCCACGATCACGTCGGACAGACCGAGGATGGGTGCTAACTCAATGGAGCCGTTCAGCTTGATGATATCGATGGTGCGTCCCTGAGCCTCGTAATAGCGGCGTGCCACGTGAGAAAACTTGGTGGCGACCCGCAGGGTCTTGGAGGGATCGTCGCAGAAGTCGGTTTTGGTGGCCACGGCCATGCGGCAACGGCCGATCTCAAGGTCGGAGAGCTCGTAAACGTCGGGGGAATATTCCTCAAGGATGTCCTTGCCCGCCACGCCCACGTCGGCTACGCCGCGCTCTACGTAAATGGGCACGTCCGAGGGCTTGACCCAGAAGAAGCGGATGCCCACCGAGGGAAACTCAAACACCAGCTTGCGGCCGGCGTCTGCGTCCCAGCCCTCCTCAAGGCCAAGGATGCGGCAGACCTTTTCGCCCAAGCGTCCCTTGGGCAGGGCCATATTGATCATGGTATCTTCCATGGTGTCCTCACTTTCTCTCGCTAATAAAATCCAGGGCGTTCAGGTACAGGGCAAAGCCGATGGCTCCGGCCTCCTTGCCCATGCGGCGCATCAGCTTATCGTAGCGGCCGCCGGACAGAATCTGCTCCGGAATGCCGTTGACGTAACCGCTGAAGGCGATGCCGCTGTAATACTTCATACTGCTGACCACGGAGAAGTCCACGGAGATCCGTCCGCCGTAGCCGTCCGCCGTAAGGCGTCGGCAAAGCTCCTCCATCTCAGAGGCGGCCTCCCGCATCTCCTCGTTGATGGCCAAAGCCGCCATGGCCTCGGCGGCCGCCTCGGGCTTGGTGGGGAGGGTCAGGAGGGCGCGGAGACTGCGGTAAAGCTCCGTGCGGTCCCCAAGGTAGCGCTCCATATCGTGGAGGTTCTTACTGCCAAGGTAGCCGAGCAGTCGCTGGCGAAGGTCGTTTTCCACACCGAAGTGGGTAAACAGCGCCTCCAGATAGCCCATGTGGGACAGGGCCAGCACGTAATGCCCGTCAATGCGGGAAAGGCTTTCCGCCGCCAGACGCAAAACCTCGTACTCGGCCTGACGGTCGATGGGGCCGATGCATTCAAGACCGCTCTGCATGATCTCGGACAGCTCCCCCGCCTCTATGCGGTACACGTTCTCGTTGTAGCAGATACGGCAGAGAGCATCCGTCGGCTTGGAATTTTTGATGATGGACAAGGTCACGTCCGGCCGAAGAGCCATCAGACGGCCGCCCTCGTTAAAGGTGATGGCTCCCTGCCCCGGCAGGAAGTCCTTGTTGCGCATATAGAGCTCGTACTCCTCAAACTTGTTCATTTTGAACCGCTGGTAGCCGCTCTTTGTATAGAGATCCCGGAGCAAAAAGGTCACTCTCTCCGCCGGGCTCAGTAAGCTTTCATTCAGCATAATTTCTCCTTAAAATACGGGTCACTTTAGTTCTTTACTTGAATAAAGAAATTATATCCCAAAGTACGGGAATTGTCAATAGCATTGTATAGGATGTTTCGGAAAATATCAAGAGCATTTGCACGAAAAAGTTGCTATTTTTCACAAAAGATGCTATAATTAAGGAAAGAAACCGTAAAACCGGGAGGTAACATGGGAAACCTGAGCTTGAAAACCGTTCTCAGCGACGCAGAGTCCGCTTTGCGGTCGCTCCCCGAGGCATCCGCCGCCCTGATTATCGCCGATCCCCCCTTCCCCACCGACAATATGTCCGCACGGGATCGGGAGGAGTACTTTGAATTTTGCCGTGGTTGGATTGAGCAATCCGCGCGGGTTTTGCGGGAGGACGGCACCATCTACGTCTTTATGAGTATGCGGGAGATCTCCCACATCCATCGGTTCTTGGAGGAGGCCGGGCTGACCTTCAACAGCTGGATCACCCGGACGTACCCCAACGGCACCGGTAAGGTGAAGGGCTTCAGCAACCGACACGACGATATTCTGATGTTTACCAAGTCTCCGAAGGACTTTATTTTCAATCTGGACGACATCCGCGTGCCGCAGAAGTTCTATCGCTCCGTTAACAATATGCGCGGGGCAAATCCCGGCAACGTTTGGGATTTCTCCGGCATCAGCCGCCACGCCGCCCCCACCCAGAAGCCGGAGGCGCTGTACGAGCGGATGATCCTTGCCAGCTCCAACCCCGGTGACACGGTGATCGATCTGTTTACCGGAAGCGGAACCGGCCTGCGGGTGTGCCAGCAGACGGGACGGAACGGCATTGGCATTGACGACGACCCTGCTTGCATTGCCGCCACTCAGCGCCGTCTGGAGACCGAGTTCACCGGCTTTGACAGCATTGACGAGCGTATGTACCGCGTGCCCGGCGATATGAACGACCCCGAGCTGCGCGAGGAGTACATTGAAAACCACATCCGGTGGTTCCTCAAGAATCATCCCGACGCCGTTCAGAAATTCCTTGACGACGTGTACGTGAAATACCGCCGCCACGACCGCGAAGAAGTCCAGCTTTCGATGTTCGATCTGTAAGTTTATGACAGAGATTGACGTTCATTTTTGGTCGAGCTTTTTTTAAAAAGCTCGCGCGCTGGAGCCGCGGAGGCTCCTCGCTCGCCGCAGCGAGCGAAAGCCCCTTACACGGCATTTTCTTTTCGCAAAGCCTTTTCTTTTGGGCCGTCGGGGAGGGGTCCCCGAAATAGATTTGCGTAGCAAAGATGTTTTGGGGATTCCCGTTAGTCTCAAAAGAAAAGGCGTTGAACAGATCGCACAACCGCCATGGCTACAAACGGGAGAGGCGCTCCCTTGCAGGGGTCGCCGTCCCCGATGATTCAAAAAGCCTTC
>JAGARU010000037.1 GCA_017622085.1 Clostridia bacterium
GGTGTTGTAGGTGTTGTAAGTACCGAGGTAACGGTCCTCACCGGCTACGTTTGCAACGTAGGTCTTAGCATCTTCACTGTAGGTGAATACAGCGGAGGGCTCGGTGGTGATACGAACGCCGGCCTTGCCTTCTGCATACTCATGGATGTCAAGGTAGTTCTTTACGTCGTCAACAAGGAAGTAGAAGCGAACGCCGCCCTCAACGTCCTCAACGCTCTCGATGAATACGTCAACTGCTTCAAGAGCAAGGTTGGTGGTTGCGAAGTAGTTGCCGGACATCTTACCTGCGAAGTAGAGGATCTCGCCGCGGTTAACCTGATTCAGCGCGAACTTGTAAGCTACGCCGGTCTTGGGCTCAGCTACGAATACAGGGCCGGAGGTAACGGGAGCAACTGCGTTTACAAAGTAGTTAAGAGAGATTGCGAAGGTGTTCTCACCCTCGGTGATGGTTGCGGTAAGAGTGTAGTTAAGCTCTTCCTCGGGCTTCTCGTTTACGTCGATGGTAACAGCCTTGTCATTCTTGATGATCGCAACGTCCTCAGCCTTACCGGAGGTAACGTCAACGGTCCACTCGATTGCATAGGAGGTCTCACCGATTGCAATAACGCCAACGAGGTCGTAGTCCATTACAACCTTGCCGCCCTTGCCCTTATACATGGTAGCAAGGTATTCTTTTGCGAGCGTGAAATTATCCTTGGTTTCTACAGGTTCAGTGCCGCAAGCTGCAAATGCCGACAGGCAAAATACAAGCAAGAGCAAGCAAGCAAGAATTCTTTTCATGATTAGCTCCTTATAATTTGTTTAGTTGTGGATGGTAATGTCTTTCAAGGTAAGTACCCTGATCTGGTAGTCGCCGCTAAAGTAATCCACGATTCCCTTAACGTCGATGGTCTTGCCAAGGAAGTAATCCTCGGTAACGGTTTTGCCGTCTGCATCACGGAGAACGGCAGTACGAACGGGGATTGTAACGTCGCCCGCTCGGCAGATGAGGGTCATTTCACCTTCCTCGGATATGCTTCGGATGCTCTGAACCGTCAAGCCTTCCATGGCAATGGACGTATCCATAACCAAGGCGGCATAGTCGTGCTCTGTTACGGTATCATCGTCGTTCACGATGGTAACCTTGCCGTTTGCAAAGGTTTCCGGGGAAGTGAGGGGGTAAGCGGCAGAGTGTCCGTCGCTGATCTTCTGAATGTTACCGGGATCGTCCGGCTTCATCTGGCGATACTTTACGTCCGAGATCTGATACGTTCCGCCCACCTCGTAGAACTGCAGAGAGCCCACGATGCGAACCTCATTGCCGATGGAAAGAATGTTCAGTCCATCGCCGTTCAGATTGTAGCCGTAGTATACGCTGATGCCGTAGTAGAGTCCGGTCTCGGAGTCGTAGGTCTCCACGTAGACGCTGTTGTTGTCGTTGCGGGTAACGATTCCGTTAAAGGCAACCTTTTGTCCGTCGTAAGACTTGATGTTACAGCGGAGCTCCTTGAGTGTCAGCTCAATGGCCTCGCCGTAGTAGAACTCGGGGTCCTTCTGGCCGGAATGTACGTTCAGCTTGTCACGCTTCGCCTGTGCGACGGCAGCTACACACGCCTCTCCATACCGACTGTTGGTAGCAGAGGAGGGAATTGCAAAGCCGTTCTGCAGGATCTCCACGTTCAGGTTGCGGTATTCCGCATCCTCGGCGGTCTTGTACCAAACCCAAGCAAGGTAACGTCCACCGGTGGAATCGGACTCCCACTTGGCAGACTCGGATTCCACGATGATGGAAACTGCCTGCGAGAGCCGTTCTCTCGTAAATCTTGCCGCCGCCTTACCGAATTCTTCGATCTTGCCGGTGGACTCCGGCGTGTTGATGGCTAGATAACGAACCTTCAACACGTGGGAGCCATCGATTTCGGAAGAAAGGTTAAAGTGGGTGGTGTCACCGTCAATAAAGGAATGGACGGTAACCTCCTCCTTTGCCGTCTCAGAGGACATGTCCAGCTTAACGGAGGCCGCATAGTCGATGGTATCGACGGAGCTTCCGTCAGACCCGGCCGGGCCGCAAGCCGCACAGCTGAGCACGATGGCAAGAAGAAGCACAAGAGAAAGAAGTCTAAAACGTTTGTTCATAAGGTTAGGGGATAAACTGACGGTGAGATCAGTTCATGTACTCGCACTCGTCGATTGCGGTCTGGAAGGCCTGGTCGAGGAGAGCGTCAACGTCGTCAGTAGCAGTAGTCATGCAGGTAACGAGAAGGGGACCAACCTGAGAACGGGCCTCGGAGGAACCGTTGAAAGCAGGAGAGGTGTAGTAAGCGTCAGCCTGATCAAGACATACCTTAGCGGAGAGAGCGGTGAGGTAGTCGCCGCCGTCAGCCTTAGCAAGGAAATCAGCGTAAGCAGGGATCTCGGAAACGGACTTGATTACGGGAACGTAACCGGAAGACATACCGAACTCAGCCTGGAAGAGTGCGTTGGTGGTAAGGAACTTCACGAAGAGCCAGGATGCAACAACTTCCTGGGGATTGGACTTCTTGAAGATACATACGGAGGGACCCTGAGAGATAACCTTGGGGTTTTCAGGATTTACCTGAGGAATGGAAGCGATACCAACCTCGAAGGGACGGTTGCCGTCAGCATCCTTAGCGGGAGTCTGGTGAGAAGCACCGGCAGAGGAACCGATGGACATGTAGCTGCGAGTACCGGTTTCGGAAATGAAGAGACCGGAGGTGTAGTTACCGTAGATGGTCTGAGTGGTTACGTAACCCTTCTGGTACCATTCTCTGAACTTCTTAACGAATGCACGGTTCTCCTCGTTATCGAAGAGGAAGTGATCGCCGGAAGCGCTGGTGTAGTCGGAGCCGTACTGCTCACACATGGTGATGAACCAGTTGGATTCACTGTCATAACCAAGAGGAATTGCGGTGGGATCGAGCTCCTTAATTCTTGCGCAAAGAGCTTCCATCTCATCCCAAGTGGTAGGAACGGTAAGGCCGTTTGCGTCGAAGAAGGTCTTGTTGTAGTAAAGAACCTCGGTAGACTTGGAGAAGGGAAGAGAGTACATAAGGCCGTCACCGAACTGTGCGCCCTCGTTGTAGTAACCTTCGATGAAGTCGTTTATCTGCTCCTTGGTAAGACCGAGAACCTCGGTGGTACCGTCTGCACGGGTGAGCTCGATCTTGCTGTCGATGAGGGAGTCAAGAGAAGCAACGGCAAGTGCAGAGTTGAACAGAGCTACGTGGTCGGGGTAGCAGTAAGCGATGTTGGGCTGGTTGCCGGTGGTGATCTCAGTGGAGATCTGGTCACGAACGTCGTCGTAGCCGCCAACCTGGGAGTGTACGATGTGGATGTTGGGGTAGAGCTTGTTGAATTCTTCGATGTAAGCGTCAACGATTGCACGCTTGGTTGCGTCCATGGTGTGATAGAACGTGATGGTAACCTCACTTCCGTCATAGCCACCTTCCGGAACCTCGAAGTTGGGTACAGCGCCTGCTCCGCATCCGGTCATAACAACGGTAGCGAAGAGCATGGTAACGAGTAAGAGAGCCGCAATGATACGTTTCTTCATGGGGTGGGAAAACCTTCCTTCCTTAATAATAGATATTGTATATTGTTTCCGGACGGCACACCTTTCGGTGTGCTGTCTTTTAACCTTTGATACCGCTTCGGCTTACGCCCTTCATGATGTACTTCCGGAGGAAGATAAACACGAGGAACAAGGGAGCGGAGACCAGCGCAACGGCTGCCATCTGCACGGGGTAATTTACATCACCCGAGGTGTCGGTGAAGGCGTTGCGCAGACCGTTTGTGATCATTCGGTGGGCTTCGTCGTTGGCAACCAGTCGGGGCCATACGTAGGAGTTCCACGCACCCATCATCTTAAGAATGGTGATGGAGATCAGAGTGGGCAGGGACAGGGGAACCATTACCTTCCAAAGGTACTTGAGGTCCGAGGTGCCGTCAACCTTGGCGGCCAGGTACAGCTCGTCCGGGATCTGCATAAAGTTTTGCCGTAGCAGATAAATGTAAAACACGCTGACGAGGAACGGAACGATCAGTACGGTAAAGGTATTCATCCAACCGAAGGCGGTAATGGTGCTGTAGTTGGTGATGGTAAAAAGCTCGCCGGGGATCATCATGGTAGCAAGCAGAGCGGCAAACAGCGCATCCTTTCCCTTGAATTCAAGACGGGCAAAGGCAAAGGCTGTCAGTACAGTGATTACAAGAGACAAGATGGTAGATACCACGCCAACGTACATGGTATTCAGGAACAACCGTCCCAGATTTGCCGTGTTGAAGGCATCTACGTAGTTGGAGAGCATTACCTGTTTTGGCCAAAGAGTGGGGATGCTCAACCGGTACTCAGCCAGATTCTTGAGTGAGGAGATGATCATCCAGTAGAAGGGGAAAAGGACGATTAATGCCATAGTCAGGAGAAACGCGTAAAGGAATACCTGTACAAGGATCTTTACGATCTTCTGCTGTGCGGAGGTTTTCTGCATGTCCTTTTCATGCATGGTTACAGAAGTAGTCGACATACCGTACCTCCTTAATAGTGAACTTTCTTCTTGCTTACCCAAAGGTTTACAAGGGTGACGAGAAGAATGATGCAGAACAGGATCAGAGCGGCCGCACTGGCACGACCCTGGCTCTGGTTCTCAAGGGAATCGTAGATGAAGCCAACCATGGTATTCAGGCGACCCTCGGCGTCCGGAGGACCCATGGTCTCGCCAAAGATACCAACGATGCTGGTGTACTCCTTGAATCCGCCAATGAAGCCGGTGATAACCACGTAGGCCAGCATGGGAGAAAGGAGCGGAACGGTGATGCGGGTAAAGATGCGGCGACGGGGCGTGCTGTCTACCTTGGCCGCATCGTAGTACTGCTTGTTGATGCTCTGAAGACCGCCAAGCAGGATCAGGATCTTGAAGGGCAGGGCGTTCCATACGATGTAAACCACCATAACGAACATGTTTGCCCAGTATTCCGAGCCAACGTTGATCCAGTTGATCTTCTCACCGCCGAAGAACTCAATAATATTATTGATGATACCGGCCGTAACCACGATCTCGTTTTCGGTACCGTAGAAGCTACCTACGATATTGAACATGGCAGCAAATACCATGCCGATTGCGATGGAGTTGGTCACGTAGGGGAGGAAGAAGACGGTCTGCAAAAATCTCTGCAGAGGCTTAATGGAGTTCAGGCAAACTGCAATCAAGAGAGCCAGAACGGTGGAGATCGGAACGGTCAGAACGCAAAGGAGGATGGTGTTCTTCATACACTGCACGAAGCGGTGATACTGAACAACCTTTACAAAGTTACCGATACCGAAATGAAAGGACGCACCGGCCGAGGCCTGGAGTCCGTTGTAGTTTTCGAGGAAAGCCATGCGGAGCGTGTTGAAGATGGGCCAAACCGTGAAGACAAGCAGCAGCACGATCGCAGGCGCCAGATAGATCCACGCTTTCCACTGTTGTTTACTGTCTACCATACCGACTCACCTCAAAAATAGATTCTCTCTTCATTTTCCTTGTTGAAAATGAAGACCTTGTGAGGCTTAAGGGTATAGCGGATGGTTTCCTTGGTCATATCGATCTTGTTGTCGGCATCCACAATGGAGCGGATCACGGGATTCTGAGAGGCAGCATTGTCAGAAACGATGCTTACGTCACGACCCATGACCTCAACGGCGCGCAGGTTACATACAAAGGGACCGTTCTCGTCGGGAGTAAAGCCCTCGGGACGGATACCAACGGTTACGTCCTGGTCGGCTACACCGGGCACGTCAAGCACGCAGTCCTCGCCGATGTAAAGCTTGCCGCCGGCCACCTTACCATCAAATACGTTGATGGGGGGTGTGCCGAGAAATTTGGCAACGAACAGATTGTGGGGATCGTCGTAAACCTCCTGGGGCTTACCGGTCTGTTGAACCACACCCAGCTTCATAACGACGATCATGTCGGAGATACTCATGGCCTCTTCTTGGTCGTGGGTTACGAAGATGGTGGTAATGCCGGTGTTGCGCTGAATGCGGCGGATCTCCTCGCGGGTCTGCAAGCGGAGACGGGCATCCAGGTTGGAGAGGGGCTCGTCCAAAAGAAGCACGCGGGGCATCTTAACCAGCGCACGGGCGATGGCCACACGCTGCTGCTGACCACCGGAGAGCTCGCTGGGCTTACGGTCCATAAGCTCGTCGATCTGTACCAGCTTGGCAACTTCAGTTGCTCTCTCCAGCATGTCTTCCTTGGTCATCTTGTCCTCGCCCTTCAGGTTCTGGAGGGGGAAGAGGATGTTCTGACGAACGGTCATGTGGGGATAGAGCGCATAGTTCTGGAACACCAAACCAATGCCGCGGTTTTCCGTGGTCAGCTCGGTTACGTCGTCCTCACCGAAGAAGATTCTGCCGCCGGTGGGCTTCTGCAGACCGCTGATCATGTAGAGCGTTGTACTCTTACCGCATCCGGAGGGACCGAGCAAGCCGATCAGCTTTCCGTCGGGAATGGTGAAGGTAAAGTCGTTTACAGCAACGACCTCGCCGCCCACCTTTTTGTTCCGGGACGGGAAGATTTTGGTTAGATTTTGCAGTTTAACTTCCATACAATTTCCTTCCGTGTAATGATGTATTATAAATTAAAATTGCAGACAACAGAAAAGGGGGGAGATCAGTAGGTCTTCCGTGCGACTTCCTCGGCGTGGAGCTTTTTGCGGTAATCCAGCATCTGCTCCTCCGTCTCAAAGATCATCTGGCTGGCCAGATCCACCGTTACCGTGTTTGCCAGAAGATCGTGGATCAGCGAACGGTTGTGGGTGGTAAACATAAGCACCAGCTCAATGCCGAGGATCAAAAGCAAAATGGCGGAGCCAAGAATGCCTATGGTGTTTAAAAAGAAGATCATAATAACGATCAGCACGGGAATCATGGTTTCGATGGTATACTTGCCCAGTACCGTGCGGATGAAGAGACAAATGGAATTGATCTTGACACCGTTTGTGCGCATAACCGCAATGCCGAAGATCTTTTTGCCCACAGTCTGTCCGTTTTTGAAAAGCTGGGGCACGGCAAATTCCAAAATGAGATAGGCAAACAGCAAGGAGAAGGACACGATCGGGAGCGTCAGGCTCAGCATCATCGTGTAGGCGTGCATAACCACCTCGTCCTTGGACAAAGCCTCAGAGGCGGCATCAAAATTGGCACGTTCGGCTTCGGTCATGGCCTCGTATTCCTCGTAGGGAATATCAAAAACCACGCCGTACTCCGCTTCGTATTTCGCATAGCCGTCAAGCATGGTTTCATAGTATTCGTCATATCCAAAGATCGCCGAAAAAATCAGAGCCACACCGACTGCGATAATGCTCAAAAGGATCAGATCCAGTAATCCTGCCGACATTCTCTTCCATACACTGGCTCTCTGTAACTCACCGATCATAGTAAAAAATCTCCCATAGGGTTAAAATAAACAAAACAGGCGAAGGGCAAATAGCACTTATGCACAGCACCTGTGGAAAGTGGCCGCAATACTACAAATTATACCTTAAACAGTATAGCACATATTTTCCAAAAATGCTACAGATTTTACGGATTTGTGTATGAAAATTTAAAATTTTTTATCGTATAAAGACAAGAAATGATGAAAAAAGTAGGGTTGCCTTGCGTTTTTCTCCGGAAAGTGCTATACTAAAATAAAGCGCTAAAATCTTTCCACACCGTATGTGGAGTTTGTATACAGCACAGGAGGAGAACACTATGAGCGATCGTGTGGACTTGCACGCCCACTCCGTTTATTCGGACGGCACCCTTACACCGGCCGAGCTGCTTGACGCAGCCGAGGCCGCCGGCCTTCACGCCATTGCCCTGACCGACCATAATACCGTGGACGGCTTGCCGCACTTTGCAGCAGCTGCCGCCGGACGCAAAATTGAGGCGGTTCCCGGCATTGAGTTTTCCGTCGATTATAAGGGCGGGGAGCTTCATATCCTTGGCCTCTTCATCGATCCCCCCGCCTACGGCGAGATCACCGAGCGAATGGCGGAGGGCTGTCGCCGCAAGGAGGATAGCAACGTGGCCTTGGTGGAGGCGCTGGCCCGAGCCGGCTATCCCTTGGATTACGCGGCCATCAAAGCATCCACTCCCGGCGGCATGATCAACCGTGCCCATATTGCCGCCGCCATGGTAGAGAAGGGGTATATCGCTTCCGTGCAAGACGCCTTTCGCACGCTTTTGGCACCCGGCAACGGATTTTATACACCTCCGGCGCGGATCAATGCCTTTGAGATCATCGCCATGATCCGCCGTCTGGGCGGTGTCTCTGTCCTTGCGCACCCGTTCCTTAATTTAAAGGAAGAAAACGACCTGTGCGCCTTCCTTGAGCAAGCCGTCCCCTGTGGACTTGACGGCATGGAAACCACCTATTCGCTCTTTGATGCCGATCAGACCGCCCGACTGGAGGCCTTGGCCGACCGATTCGGGCTCCTCCGCTCCGGCGGTAGCGATTTCCACGGCGGCACCAAGCCGTATCTCTCCCTTGGCACCGGCAAGGGCAATCTCCAAATCCCCGCCCAGTATTATTTTGAGCTGAAAGCCCGTAAAAAATTGCGCACAGAAGGAAAAATATAAAAAGGAGACTGGGAATCTCCTTTTTTGAAAGCTGTTTTCCAACCAAACGGCAACTTTTTGGGGCCCGACTTGCCGTTTGGTCGGTTTACTTTGGCGCATCTGGAAGGTATACTTAAACCAGCAGCTGCGGAATAAACAAAACGAAACGGGAGGTACCCATTGTGAGTATTGGAAAAAATATTGGAGAATTTCGTAAAAGACTGGGCATGACCCAAGCGGCCCTCGGCGAGCAGTTGGGTGTCAGCAATCAGGCGGTTTCCAAGTGGGAAGCCGACCTCTCCCATAGTTAAAGATACCACACCCAAACCCACGCTTACGATACTTCCATAAATCAATTTTTGGAGGTAAACCCTATGAAACGCCTTATATCCTGCGAATATAACTTCGATAACTGTTGTGTGGAACTGAAATTTAACGATGGTAGTATGATTGCGATTGATACCATTGCCGTTGAAAATGAAGTTGCCGATAATATGTATCAGCGGTCAGAGCTTGACTATCTGATCTACAATGCGCCACTTGAATATGCTGATCTTATCTTGAACGGGGATCCCGAAACTTATCTCAAAACAGTGACAGAATATAAGCCTTTAGACTGATCTTATAAGAAATGCCGCTTGCGCCGACAGAAAAAGTCAGTACAAGCGGCATTTTTTACGTTGTATAGTATTGCGCTTGAGCTGTCCAAAGCTCGTAGTATTTTCCGTTTTCATTAGCAAGAAGCTCGTCATGCGTACCGAACTGTACAACGCTACCTCCATCGAAAACGGCGATTCTGTCGCAGAAACGACAAGAGGACAGACGGTGGCTGATATAGATAGCAGTCTTATCGCCAACAATGCTGTTGAAATTGGAATAAACCTCAGCTTCCGCAATAGGATCAAGCGCGGCGGTCGGTTCATCAAGGATGATAAACGGCGCGTTTTTATAAAGCGCACGAGCAAGAGCAATTTTTTGCGCCTCTCCGCCCGAAATTTCCACACCGTCTTTTTCAAAGTTGCGGTAGAGATAGGTTTCCGCTCCTTTTTCAAGTCTATCCAAGCGTTCCCCAAAATTGGCTTCAATTAGGCTCTTTTTCACCTGTTCTTCGTTATAATCGGTACTTGCCGCCACATTTTGACCAAGTTTGAAGGCGAATAGCTGAAAATCTTGGAACACAACGGAGAAAATAGAATGATACTCCTTGTAATCATATTTGCGGATATCAATGCCGTTGAGCAATATCTGACCTTCCGTTGGGTCGTAAAGACGGCACATGAGCTTGATCATCGTAGTTTTACCCGAACCGTTCATGCCCACAACTGCAAGTCGTTCGCCTATTTTGAATTTGAAATTGACATGGTGGAGTGCCCAAGAATCGGTGTTGGGATATTTGAACGAGACATCGCGGAACTCTACCTCATATTCACGGTCATCACGTTTCTCCACGGGTAACGTACCTTGAACCATATGGGACGGTCTTTCAATAAAATCAAAATAGATCTTTGTGATTTCATTATTCACGCGAAGCATTTCAACCGTGTTCACAAGCGCACTGACAGCACCCGTAAATTTAAAAATTGAACTGATATATTGTGAAATAGAACCAATCGAAAAACGACCGACAAGCGCAGAAATACCTGCAAAAGTATAGAGTATGATCTGCGTTGCAGTTTCCATAATGCTGCAAGGGATTATCTCGTTTTTTACAGAGTAATCTGCACATCCGTCAAGAACTACATAACTTCCATCTATGGCATCATTCAAACTATTCTTAATAATATGCTTTTGATCATAAACACGAATGTTCATCGCACCACCGCTATCGAATGGCAGACTAAGAAGCGAGCTTGAAAGTTGGTTGATAAACGTAAATTTCAGTGTTTCTTTGGATTCAAAGCGTGTGTTTTTTGTGTGGCAATGTGATGTGAACCATACTGAAAACGCATTGATTGCAAGAATAAAGATTGCAAAATATGGCGTCACTATGTATTTCGCCATTCCTACAAGATTTTCCGGATAATGCGAAATAAAAAGCTCCAAAGTCATCGCTACGGAGAAAATAATCGTAAAAACATGTCCGATCATAGTCGGCAGATTGCTTTCAAATCGCCGCAAGCCGCCACCGTTCATGTTTTCATACTGGTATATTTTGTTGAGGGTTTGCTGAATTTCCACCGTGTCTACATAGTCATAGTCCATTTCCGATATTTTATGATTTTTAGAATATTTGTAATTATAATTGAAAACGGAGCGACGAACAGAAATGAAATATTTCAAAATCGCCTTCATTATAACAACAAAGAAATTCAGCCCTGCGGTAATTCCTGCCATCATAAGCGTTTCTTTCCACGGTTCGCCCGCAAGAATCATATCCACAATGCGTGCAGCCATGTAAATATTGATAAAGGGAGAAACAGAATTAAAAATAGCATTGACGATATGCAAAAAGACAAGCCCTTTACAAAGATATTCAATATGCTTTGCGCATTTGACGAACATTTTAATGTCCCCGATGAACTTTTTCATCCGCTTACCTCCTCTTTGTAATAGTGGCTCTGTACCTCGAAAAGCTCGGCATATTTGCCGTCCATAGCCATCAACTCATCGTGCGTACCGCATTCTGCGATCATACCGCTTTCGAGAAAGAAGATACGGTCACAGAAGCGAGTGGAAGCAAGTCTGTGAGAAATAAAAACAGAGGTCGAATTTTTCGTCAGGTCATTATATTTTTGATAAATTTCATTTTCCGCAATCGGGTCAAGGGCACTTGTCGGTTCGTCGAGAATGATAATAGGTGCTTTTTTATAAAGTGCGCGGGCAAGCGCCAGCTTTTGCTTTTCGCCGCCGGAGAAATCCACCGCGTCCTCATAAAGTGTTCGGTCGAATTTTGTTTTCAAACCCTTTGGTAGGCTTGCGATTTTTTCCGAAAGCCCCGAAAGCTCTATGACTTCTTTCAGCTTTTCTTCGTCCGCTTTTCCAAATGTGATATTATCCTCGATGGAAAGCGGCAGCATATCAATTTTTTGAAATACAGCAGCGATGTTTTTGTAATAATTCTCGATGTTATATGCCGAGATGGGCTTTCCATCCACCAGAATTTCGCCATCTTTCGGATGATATAAACCGCACATAAGCTTGATCAGGGTCGTTTTTCCCGCACCGTTCAAGCCTACGATGGCGATTTTTTCGCCGCCATGAATCCGAAAGGAAATGTCTTTAATTGTATTTGTATTAGCACCGGGGTAGGCATAGCTTACATTGCGAAATTCAATTTCGGGTGCGTGTTTGGGAAAAGGCACACCTTCGCCGTGATTAAATGTATTTTCATCGTCTAAGAAATCTCGGTAATCTGTAACACCCAGCGATTGCTGATACATTACATTATAGGTGTTGATTATTCCCCAAAGATAGTGGGCATACTGCCCGATCAGAGCAAAATAAAATACAAATTCTGATGCCGAAAGACCGCCTTTTGCAATTTGATAGATCAAAATGCCGTACGCCAAACCGTCGCGCAAAAATGTCAGAGTTGCGGTAAGAAGTTTTGCAAGGAAGGAACGTTTTTCACTTTTTTTGCTCCACGCCACACGTTCACCAAGAAGAGAGTGATACAAACGATCAAACCAACCCGCAATTCCATACAAACGAACATCCTTCGCAGAATCCAAGTCGCCCAGCACGCGAAGAACGTAATTGATACGTCGATCTTTATCAATCCATTTTTCTTTATTTTTCTGTGTCCAATCTGCATTGATCTTACCGGCATAGTATAGCACGACGGTCGTAATAAATAGGACAATAACAATGACGGGTGAAAGCGTCCAAATCAAAACAGAATAGGTGACAAGCCCTAATATGTTTGAAAAAATATCCTTTATATACAAAAAGATCTTTTCTGTGATCGTGTCATTACTCATAGTGATATACGTACCCTTTTTCATTTTCGTTTGAAAAGCGGGGTCTTCTATTTTGTAATAATCGCAGGTCATAGCACCTTCGTAAAGTTTTGACATAAAGCTCATACGATTTCGCAAGGCATACTTTAGTTGATTTGCCTGCAAAAGCTTATAAATTATGTTAACCGCGAAAAGAGCGAGGGAAAGTACCACAATTACCACGAGTATCTTTTCTGCCGTATAACCACTTGAAACGTATTCCACAATCGTGGATGGTAGCAGTGCCGAAAGCGGACCTACCGCCACGGTCAGCGGTACGCAGATTGCAGAGATTACCATCATCATGGGACTGAATTTCCATGAAAGATGGCAAACATACCATATGTTTGAAAGAAAACTGTATTTTGGTTTTTCTTTCTTTTGTTTTTGAGTCTTCTCTTTTTTCACAAACAACAACTCCTTTCTTCTTGCGCTTTAATCTTATCACAAGAAATAAAAGAATTTTAGATTTTTGCACGAGTGGTATTGTATTTAGCACGAGTGGTACACTTTTTTCTAATCAAACATGATAAAATGGCGAGCGCAATCACTCGCACTCGCCCAAACATCTGATTAAATCGGAAGCATAACTTCCGTTGCAAAAACGCCTTCCTCGTGCTGACGGTTGACATAGCCGCCGTATTTCTTTGCAATACTGTCAATACGAAGAAGTCCAAAGCCGTGAGAATTGCTGTCATTTTTGGTCGTGCGGTATTTTCCGTTTTCTCTTGTTCGCATACCGAGATAGGAATTGGTGACGGAAATGTAAAGCTGACCTTTCAGTACACCGATATAAACACGGATAAATCGTTCTTCTTCCTTTTCCAAAGTCAAACAACCCTCAATGGCATTGTTCAACAGATTACCGATCAGTGCGCAAAGCTCCACTTCGGAAACCGTAAGCTTGTCAGGCACGGTTGCCTTCGCATTGACAGTGATATGTTTACTCATGGCAAGCGTAATCTTACTATTGAGCGCCGCATCGACCATCACGTTGCCTGTTTTGAGAACGGTGTCCACTGTGCGAAGCTCCACCCCCATCTTGTCGAGATAGACTTTCAACTCCTCATGATTTCCTTTCTCTAACAGAGTATTCATATTTTGCACATGATTCGCAAAGTCATGTCGCCAACCACGTACTTGACGGTACATATTTTGCACTTCATCAAGATGACGCTCTACAATGTCGTTTTGATAAGCGGAAATACGCCGATCGATCATTTTTCCAAATATTAAATCAAATAAACGAGCCATCACGACTCTCCTTTATAATAACCAATGAATTTTTGGTTCACTTCTCCATACAGTCTGCGGGAAAGAGGAAGCATTTCGCCACTGTCGAGGATTACATCTGTTTTTGTTATCTTACTGATGTGGCGGATACCCACCAAATAACTGCGATGACAGCGAACAAAAGAATCATTCAATTGTTTCTCAAAATCATTTATGCCTATCTTAGCGGTTTCTTTTCTGTCTGTAAGTGTCAAAAGTGTTGTATGTCCTATGGCTTCTGCAGACATAATTTGAGAAAAATTGATACGAATTATGCCGTTTTCTGTTTCCAAGACAAGAGATCCTTCTTTTTGCTCTATTCTTTCCGAGGCTTTGTCGAGTATGGAAAAAAGCTTTTCTTTATTTACGGGCTTCATCAGATAGTTCAACGCCGATACGTCATACCCCTCGGACATAAATTCAGGGTATCCTGTGATAAAGACGATTTGGACGATACCGTTTTCCCTCCGTATCGTTTTTGCAAGTTCCATGCCGTTCATCCCGGGCATTTCGATATCAAGAAGTAAAATATCAAAATCCTTTTCCTCGGAATAATCGAAAAGAAATGATTTTGCAGATGAATAGGTTTTGATCTCGACTACATGACGATTTTTGCTTGCCCACGCAGAAACCACGCCCGATAAATATTCAATTTGTTTCTGCTCATCATCGCAGATAGCAATTTTGTATTTCATGTAAATCACCGCCATTCTATAGTCGTTTCCCAAGCTCTTTATGTCAATATATTTGTAAACTTTGTATTTGGGTATAAATCTACTAAATAACATTATAACACAAATTATCGTTTTTTTCAATCGGACAGTATCAAACTCTTTGTTAAATATATCTACAGTCACTTATCACGGACAAGCTGAAAAGCCTGTCCGTTTTTCTTTTTGCCCTAATATTTTTTTCAGATGATTGGCATTTTCGATCTTTGCGCCGTGGAAGAAAACAAAAGAAATTTGCATAAATCAGCCCAAACGTACCTTGCCAAGACCTGTAATAAGTGAGCGAGAAATTTTTCGAAGAAATTTTTGTAGGCGGTTGAATTTTGCCTCTGTGAAATTCCGAATAAGTGAACGGTGTTTTCAGACCGTTGATTTTTCTCCCGCAAATGTCCTAACAAGTAGAGAGGAAAATTTTACTAAAGAAATTTTCGCATTGCCGTTGATTTTACCCTCTGAAATTCCGAATAAGTGAAAGCACTTGATACCGGGCAAATGCAGTTCATCGAAATTTAACATTTCCTAACCCTGTATTTTGCAGAAAAAATGTCCGTTGTAGTGTGAAGAGGTATCAAGTTTTTCGCAGATTTTGTCCGTTGTCAAGTAGAGGGGTATCACAAAAATCCCCATTTAGAGGATAGCGAAAGTACTTAGAGCAAGTTTTTCGCAGATTTTGTCCGTTGTCAAGTAGAGGGGTATCACAAAAATCCCCATTTAGAGGATAGCGAAAGTACTTAGAGCAAGATTCTACCACGGTGCCAAATTTCGCCTACTGCTCATTTTTGACCTTGTGGTGATCTTGTTGGGGAGTGCCTTCCCCAAACCCTGCTGAACGGCTAACGCCGCAAATTTTCCTCTCGCCCCGTTTGGCAATTCTGCCATCTGCGGTGTTGTAGGGAGCAAGAGAAAATTTGAAAAAGTTTTGCGACCTACCTTGCAAAACTGCTTTCCACGATGGGTTAGGTGGAAAGCGGTACAACCAAATTTTTACGCTATCTCGCAAAAATCCGTCAACGGAAATTTGTTGTTTTGCAGAAATCGCAAAAAACAGGGTGCAAAAACGGCTGAAAAAAGATGGTAAGTAGAGGGATTTATTTCTGACACCTTGCAAAACTGCCGCCGAAAAGATGATGAGCGAAAATTATTTTTTCGGATTTCCCAAAAAACAACTTAAAAAACTGCCTCTAAAACGGCGTTAAGTGAAAGGAGTTATGCCTATGCCAAAAACGTACAACACACCCAAGCGCACTTTCGTGGTCAAGACCCGCTTGACCGAGGAAGAACACAGCTTCTTTATGGAGCGAATGAAAAATTACGAAATGAGCCAATCCGAATTTATACGGCAAGCCATTGACGGCGCGGTTGTCAAACCGATTATCCGCGTCAATCCCGTAAACGATGAAGTGCTTGCCACCCTCGGAAAGCTCGTTGCCGAATATGGCAAGATCGGCAGCAACATCAATCAAATAGCGCGGACGCTGAACGAATGGCAACACCCATACCCACAGCTTGCCGACGAGATAACCGCTGTCGCTTCA
>JAGARU010000038.1 GCA_017622085.1 Clostridia bacterium
ATCTGATAGTAGATGAAAATTTTAATCTTGTTATAAAATGGATCATCCTAAAAGCGCCTAAAATAAAGGATTTTTACTTTGATTTGTGTCTATCGTGTGTCTATTAGAAACGCATATTTAATTAGAAGCAGATACATTTTTTTGAGAATTGTGGTATATCATCAATAACAGTGGCCCCGGTACAGGATCGGCGGCTACTGTTATTTTTCCTTTTTTACAAATAGCCAGGACATCGCTGATCTGGCCGCGCAACGCCCTGGCTATCTCTTATTTCTTCAGGATGGACTTTGCTATAAAGCCAACTTTCGTGCCATAGGTCACATACAGCCACTGCCTGCCGGACGCATCCAGCTCATAGTAGCCGTAGCAGTTCACCTTCGTCCCTTTCGGCAGGTTGCCCATGCTGGCGTACTTTGACGCACCGGCTCCGTATCTGAGTTCTGCACCTGTCGGGTCAGACACGGTCCATGTGCCTTTTAAAGAGGCATCTTTCTTCTGGGTAACCGTCTGCAGCTTGCTGATCGGTCCGGTATTCCCGCTTCCGGAATCGCCGGTACCCTCTTCATCCCCGGTACTGCCGGGGATGTTCTTTCTGAACCAGCCCATGTCCCGGTCGAACTTTTTAAGCCAGTGATCCGGATCTCCATGATTGGAGGCATATCCATTGGCATGGGCCTCTTTATGGGACACCACTTTGCCGGCAGGGATGTCATACATATCCATAAGGTATCTGCACAGCCACTGCGCGGTCTCCATGACTTTGGCGAAATATGCCTGGTCTGTCAGCCCGTCCTCGCAGATCTCGAACTGGATATGGCTGGCGTTATACGACCCTCTGCTTCCGGATCCGCAACCCCAGCAGCATATATCCAGGGGAAGCGTCTGCACGATGACCACCTGTTTCAGCGCAGGGGACCAGCCGATGATGAAGTGCACGCACTTGCTGATGTTGTCTCTGTTCCAGTGGTTTGAGGACACTGTACCCAGCTCCGCCATGTCTACGTATCTGGTTACATTTTTATTGTTGCACCCCGTAGAGTGTACCACGATGCCGGAAGGCTTTGCCAGTTTCTTCCCTGTTTTGTAACATCTGTTCTTCGTAAGGTAATGCTTATATATCTTATATGCTATCTTCTTATCTCCCTTCTCTGCGCCCTCAGCCGCCGCAGGCTGAGCTTTATGGCAACGGGCATACACTTCCCTGCCTTTGTTCCCCCTGGCTGCCTGGTTGGCCGCAGACTGGTTGGCCGGGCGCTCAAATTTTGTCATGACCAGGACTGCTGCCTCATAGGGGTTGTGCTGATTGTTCGACGCCTTTTCTTTTGAAGCAAAAGGCCCAAAAGAAAAGGCTTTGCGAAAAGAAAATGCCGTGCAAGGGGCTTTCGCTCGCTGCGGCGAGCGAGGAGCCTCCGCGGCTCCAGCGCGCGAGCTTTTTAAAAAAAGCTCGACCAAAAATTGACGACACGTTCGGGTGAGCGTGTGCGCTGACGTGTGCGCAAGCGGCGATCTTAGCCGCCGGGCCTTCCCGGCTGCCCGCGGGGGCTTCCCCGCACCGCCTGTTTTTTTGCCAAAAATGCAACAATTTTCCTCGCGGCCGTTGACAACGGGCGCAGGGCATCGTACAATGAAGAAAATTACCCTCATCGAAAGGACTCACATGCAACTCTTTAGGCGTCGACCCCTTGCTTTGGCCTGTCTTGTGTTCCTGTTAGGACTGGGCCTTGGATACGTTTTGTTCGAAGGAGGAGACATTCTCCTTCCTTTTATTATAGTAGCGCTTCTTGTCGGGCTTACTCTGGCTTTTGTATCCCTCGATCGGGCGCGGCGTCGGCTATCCGCCCGAAGATGGATAAGCAGCGCGCTGATCGCCTGCTTTTTGGCCGGTGGATTGGCGCTTTCCTACGGATATTTCGGGGTTAGCGTCCGCCGAGCCGAGGCCTATCTCGGCGCGGGCGACTTTGCCGTGACGGTGGAAACGATCACCTACCAGACCGACTACGGAACCTACGGCATCGGTTATCTGACCGACGCGGACGGCCGACGGATCGGCGTACGGATCTCCGCCGACGCGGAGCTTGCCGCCGGCGACCGGGTCTTCGGCACGGGCACTGCCCTGCCCTTTGAAGAATTCGACTACGATTTTGCCGAGAAAAGCTACTACCTCTCCCACGGAGTGCTCCTCGACGTGGAGCTTGACACCGTCCACTCGGTGACGCCGGGGCACGAGAATGCCCTGAGCGCCCTGCTTACCCGATGGAACCGCCGCCTGCGGGCGATTTTGCAGGTAAATCTGGCCCCGGATGCCTTTGGCCTTTTATCCGCCTTGGTGCTGGGCAACCGGGAGGATCTGGCACCGGACACCAAGCGGGATTTCTCCGAGCTGGGGCTCGCCCACGTGCTGGCCCTCAGCGGTATGCATTTAGCGGTGATCTGCGGTTTGTTTGAGCGGTTGCTCGCCGGCGTTGGACGGCGACCCCGCTATCTTTTTTTAATTGCCTTGGCACTGCTTTACGCGGGCATGACCGGCCTTTCCCCCTCCGTGTGCCGTGCGGCGCTGATGCTGTCGGTCACCTACGTTCTTGCTCTTCTCGGCTATCGGCGGGATTCGCTGACGGTGCTCCTTTTGGTGGGCGTGGGAATGTGCCTGCTTGAGCCCTACCTCATTGTAAACGCCGCGTTCCTCCTGTCCTTCCTTGCTACCCTTGCCTGCACCGGCTCGGGACGTGCCATCCGCCTGCCCCGACGCCTTCGGGAGCGGATGAGCCCTCTGCTTGTGACGGGCGTGTATCTTTTGTGGATGGGCGTGTTCGTATGCATGCTTACCCTTCCGATCTCAGCGCTGATCAGCAGTCGCGCCTGCCTTTTGACTCCCGTCACCAGCCTGCTGTTCAGCCTGCCCACCTCCCTGCTTCTGATCCTTGCGCCCATCCTTCTGCTCCTCCACCCCATTTCCCTGCTTTGCCACCCGTTGGCGGCGGCAACAGAGGCGGTGGCGCGTCTTGTTATGCTCATGGCGCGGGAGCTGGCCCCTTGGCAGCCCTTTACCCTGTCCACGGTCAGCCGGGCAAAGCTGCCCCTGATCCTGCTTTTGGCCGCGGTTCTCTTTTTGCTACTGACTATGGGTCGCAAGACCCGCCGCATCCTGTGCTTCTCCGCCCTTGCCCTGTATTTTGCCGTGTTTGGGGCGGCCGGGCTTGAGAGGTATCTGACCCGGGAGGCCACGGTGCTGACCGCTATTTCCTACAAAAAGAACGACCTGTTTACCCTCCGCCACGAGGGCGCCGACTACATTCTCGACGTCAGCGACGGATCCCTCTCCGCCGTGTCAAAGAGCTATCGCTCCCTGCTGGCGGACGGTGAGCGGCGGATCGATGCATGGATTCTGACCCACTACCACCAGCGCCATCTGCGGGCGCTGGATCACATGGCAAGGGAAATGTTCCTCTCCGTTTTGTGCCTGCCCGAGCCGGAATCGGAGGCGGAGGCGAGCCTCTTTGCGGCGCTGACCGATACCGCCCAAGCTCTTGGGGTACAGGTGGTGACCTACCGCCGCGACGCCCACACAAGCCTTGTCTTGGGCGATCTGACCTTGACTGCCCCGCCCTATGAGCTCCTCAGTCGCTCCACTCATCCGGTGCTGAGCTTTTCTCTCCATACGGGAAATACCCGTCTGACCTACCTTGGCGCCTCCGTCAACGAGGTCAAGACCAACCCGGCGAGCGAGGCCTTTGCCCGCGGGGACATCCTGTATCTGGGCTCCCACGGGCCGATCCAAAAGAAGCCCTGGACAGAGCGTGCCGTCGGCGCGGTCTTTGCCACCGCCCACGCGGCGGAATTCTATGAGGGAAGCCTCGTGACCGTCGCCAAAAAGCTGACCTTGGTTCTGGAATAATTTTTACGGATGCCAAAAAGCCAAAGTCGGTTGACAAAAGTTGGCGGGTGGTATACAATAGAAATGATGGAGTAAATTCTACTCAAACGACATTACAAGGAGGTGCGTACACGTGTTGAAGGAAGAAAAAATCTATCAGATCCGCTTTTTCTCGGCGTTCCCCGTGCTGGTCTTCGGCCTTTTGATGGTGGTCGTCCCCTCCTTTACCGCGTACACCGTGTGCACGGTGGTAGGTGCGCTCCTGTCCTTGGTCGGCCTTGTGGAACTGGTTCTGTTCTTAACCGAGGCAAAGATCCGCCATCGGTTGCTCCTCGGCGTTCTCTGCACCGCCCTCGGCACGGTGCTGATCTCCCTGCACACCACCGTTGCGATCCTGATCGCCCAGCTTTTGCTTGGCACCTTCCTGATCGTGGACGGCACCTATAAGACCCGACTTTCCTTTGAGCTCCGCGCCCGCCGCGCACGGATCTGGGGCGTGCCCCTGGCCGTCTCCCTTGTCATGATCGTATCCGGCGTTTGCGTGGTGTTCTGGCCGGAGGAGGGCGCGTTCCTGCCCACCCTCTTCGGCATTGCCGCCATGGTCAACTCCGTGGGTGAGCTTCTCATCGGCTTCTACAACGGCAACTACAGCGGCCGCGCCAAGCGGATGATGGGAAAGAAAAAGAAAGAAAATAAGAAGTCCAACCCCCGATAAATCCAGGAGAAACTATGAAAAAAATATTCGCAATCCTCCTTGCGGCCCTCACGTTACTTGCCCTCGCCTCCTGCGGTGGCGGCATTTCGGACGTGGTGGACAGCACCCCCCGCCGTCCCGGCGGAACCACCCCTGCGGTGACCACGCCTGTGGTAACGGACCCCGTGCGGGACAGCTACTACGCCGAGATGGACGAGATCCGCGCCTTCGAAAACGTATATCTTGAAATTGACCTCAACGGTGCCACCTACGTGATCACCGATGAGGATACCGCCAGCACCCTGCTCTTCGGCATTACCGCTGTGGACCTGCGCAGAGTGGAAAAGGCCGGTGACACTGAGTTGACCGTCCGAGTGTACCGAGACGGCGCCTTAGAGCGCACCGTGCACTATCCCTACGTTACCGTGTCCGACCCAAAGAGCGGCAAGGACGTAGTTTATCACGCCTATATCAGCGGCATCAGCGCGGAGCTTTACGTGCTGGATATTCTGGAAATTGACGGCATCATCGACTGAATCAGTCATGACCACCAGCCGTGCTGGTGGCTTGCGATAGCCCCCTTGGGGCATTTCACCCGCTGAGCCTATAGGCTCGTCGAAAAATCCGCCACTTGCGATAGTCGCACTCCCGCCACAAACGTGGCAATCGCTTAACCTAAG
>JAGARU010000039.1 GCA_017622085.1 Clostridia bacterium
GAGAAGTAACTTACCAAAAGAAAACGGAGATTGCACATCAAGTATTAGCTGTGCAGAGAATGATCTCCTCATCCACCACTACCGTGGTCCCCCTTCCCCACTGGGGAAGGCTCACTGGAGCGCTGCCCTCGCTTATAGCCGGGACGGTTGCACTTCTTCCTTCACGCTTTTTTCTTTGGAGGCAGAAGGCCCAAAGAAAAAAGCTTCGCAAAAAAGAAAGGCCGCTTCTTCGAAGGGCTCCCGCCCTCCGAGCCTCCCGGCGAGCTTTTTAAAAAAAGCTCGACCAAAAATTAACGACATTCTCGGGTGAGAGTGTGCGCTGACGTGTGAGCAAGCGGCGAAGTTTTGGCCGCGGGGGCCTCCCCGCTGCCCGCCGGGGCTTCCCGGCCACCCCCCCCAAAACGCGCTTGCGAAGCAAAAAATCCCCTGCGTCGGCTCATGCCGACACAGGGGATTTCTTGCTTCGAGAAAAGTTTTTGGAAAGAGGTGTGAACTCTTCTCTTACAAAATGCTCTGCAAGAACTGCTGGGTACGGAGGTTTTTGGGGTTAGAGAAAATATCGTGAGGTGCGCCCTGCTCGGCGATGATACCGTCGCAAATGAAGAAGACGCGGTCGGCCGCCTCACGGGCAAAGCCCATTTCGTGGGTAACCACCAGCATGGTCATGCCGTCCTCGGCCAGCTGCTTCATAACACCGAGAACCTCGCCGACCATCTCCGGGTCGAGGGCAGAGGTGGGCTCGTCAAAGAGGAGCACCTCCGGCTTCATGCAGAGGGCGCGGACAATGGCGATTCTCTGCTTCTGTCCGCCGGACAGAGTGGAGGGGTAGGCGTTGGCCTTATCGGTGAGTCCGACGCGCTCAAGGAGACGCATGGCCTCCTCCTTCGCCACCTCCGGAGGGGTCTTTTTCAGCTTGGTAGGCGCCAAGGTCATGTTCTCAAGAACGGTCATGTGGGGGAACAGGTTGAAGTGCTGGAACACCATGCCCACGTCCTGACGGTAGGCGTTGATATCTGCGCGCTTGTCGGTAATATCCGTTCCCTTATAGAAGATGCGTCCTGCCGTGGGCTTTTCCAAGAGGTTAAGGCAACGCAGGAAGGTACTCTTTCCTCCGCCGGAGGGACCGATGATGCACACCACCTCGCCCTTTTTGATCTCCGTATCAATGCCGCAAAGCACGCGGTGATCGCCAAAGGCCTTCTCCAGACCTTCCACGCGGATAATCGATTCGTTAGCGTTCATTCTGGCGAAGTCTCCTTTCAAGCAGCGATACAAGATGGGACAAGAACAGTACCAAGGTCAGATAGATCAATGCCACCGCAAGCAGGGGCATAAAGTTGCTGTAGGTAATGGAACGGATCTTCATGCCGCCCTGCGTCAGCTCCACAACACCGATGGTGAAGGCAACGGAGGACTCCTTGAGGAGAGTGATGAACTCGTTTGCCAAGGAGGGCAGAACCGCCTTGAAGGCCTGGGGGATGATGATGTAGGTCATGGTCTGAATGTAGTTGAGGCCAAGGCTTCGTCCCGCCTCGGTCTGTCCCTCATCCACGGCCATAATGCCGCCGCGGACGATTTCTGCCACGTAGGCGGCCGAGTTCAGGCCGAAGCAAAGCACCGCGGAGGGGAACGCCTCAATGCCGATGGGCAACAGGCACACGAAGTAAATTACGATCAGCTGAACCATGACGGGCGTACCGCGGATCACCGTAAGATACAGCTGAGCTACCGCATTCAGGAGGCGGAGCTTGCCCGTTTTGTCGTGGGTGCAACGGATGATCGCCAGAATAAAGCCCAGAACCAAGCCGATTACCAAGGATAAGAAGGTAAGGGACAGGGTGTTGCCAAGACCGGTTACCAGATAAGTCCAGCGGTTTTCCGCAATGAAGTTACGGTGGAAGTCGCTCTTGAAGGAGTTCCACGCGCGTCCCACGGCGTTGGAGGTATCCGGCTGGGTGGGGTCGTAATTGATCAGTGCAAAGCAGGACTTGAGGCCGTTTTTCAAGGACGTGCGGTTGGCAATGGAAACCTCCTCGCCGTCGATCCATACGGTATTGGTATTTTCCACGTCACGGGTGGCCGTAAGAATGCCGCCAAAGACGGTATCCACCATCTCGTCGGACAGGTGCACCTTGAAGCTGTCCGTCTGCGTCTCGTACAGGCGGATCTCCACCGTGCCGGCAACGGGCTCGGTCGCGCGGAACAGGGTAAGAAGCTCCTCCTGGATCATGATCTTGATCTTGGTGGCGTTCATGGTCTTGCCGGTGGCAGGATCCTCGGTAGACATGGAAAGAAAATCGTTTTTATGGGCGGCAATGATGCCGGCTACGTCGATGGTTTCATAGGTACAGGTGAGGATCACGTCCTTGGCCTCACCGTAGGCAAGATCAGTAACGGTGACCTTGGAGTTTTCCACGATGTAGATGGCGCAATCCGCCACGGAGCTGGGCAGCACGGACAGCTGCTCGTCCAGGATCGCCTGGGCCTCCTCAATGGAAAGCTCTTCGCTTACCCGGCCGTATGCACTCCGCTCCGCCAGGGTCATAACCCCGACGGCCAGTCCCAGCACCAGCAGCACCGCCAGTACCACCACCAGCGTTTTCAGGTTTTTGTTGTTTTTCATAGTACCCTTTCTCTAAACGGAATAACAAGGAATAGGGGTGTTGTACCTTGGCGCAACACCCCCGTGATGAGAAACTTATTTGATGTACTTGTTTACGATGGCGTCGATGGTGCCGTCCTTGGTGAGGGCGTCCAGTGCGCGGTTGAGGTCCTCGAGAAGCTCGGAGTTACCCTTCTGTACGCAGATGGCGTAGTCCTCGTCTGCGTAGGAGGTGTCAAGGATCTTGAGGCCGGGGTTGGCTTCTACCAGCTTCTTAGCGGGCTCGTTGTCAAGAATCACGCAGTCAACGGAGCCGCCGATCAGAGCAAGCACTGCGCTGTTACCGTTGTTGTAGGAAACAACACGGTCTGCGCCGTAGTCATCGGTTGCATAGATGTCACCGGTGGTGCCAAGCTGAACGCCGATCTTGTAATCGGCATCGGTGAGGTCGTCAACGGAGGTAATGGCGGAGCCTTCCTTAACGATAACAACCTGCACGCCAGTTGCGTAGCTGGAGGTGAAGTCAACGTCTACAAGACGCTCGGGGGATACGGTCATACCTGCCATACCGAAGTCGCAGGAGCCCTCCTGAATGGAGGTGATGATGGAGTCGAACTCCATATCGATGATCTCAAGCTCGTAGCCGAGGTATTCGCAGATGGCGGCTGCGATCTCAGCGTCAATGCCGACGATCTGGTTGTTTGCATCGTAGTACTCGTAGGGCTGGAAGTATGCATTGGTAGCCATCTTGAGCACCTTGCCCTCGTCGTTGCCACAGGCAACAAAGCAAAGGCTGAGGGAGAGGACGGCAAGCACCAAGCAAAGAATCTTAGTAAGCTTCATAATTTTCTCCTAAAAAAATTCGCGGCTAACGCCGCTTTACTGTCGAATGGGATTATTATACCGCTTTTTTTGAGAATGTCAAGGGTTATTTTAAAAAATATTCACTTTCCTGAATATTTTTCTTTCGTTCCCGTGAGCAAATCTCAAGTTTCTTGCCGTGCTTTGAGATTTTTGCGAGCACACCGGGCGGAGGATGCATAAAATTGTGTATTTTTATTCATTATGCAAGTAAATATTCAGCATCGGGGCTCCGGCGGTAGCCATAACGGTTGAGCGGATCATTTAACGCCTTTTCTTTTGACACAAAAGGCCCAAAAGAAAAGGCTTTGCGAAAAGAAAATGCCGTGTACGTGGGGCACGCGCCCCACACCCCCGCAAGCTTTTTAAAAAAAGCTTGACCAAAAATTAACGTCACCTTCGGGGGATCTTACACAATTAAAACTAAGCAAGCGGCGATCTTGCCCGCCGGGGCTTCCCCGCCCGACACCCTCGTGTGATCGTGCGCGCTTACAAGTGAGCAAACGCCGAAGCTTGGCCGCCGGGCCTTCCCGGCCGGCCGCCCTTCTTTCGAGGGAGACGGGGGACCTTTCTTTTTACAAAGAAAGGTCCCCCGCTGATTATTCTTCTTTTTACTCGCCAATGATGGCTGCGAACACAGCGCGGCGCTCCTCAAGGAGCTTCTTAGCTGCGGCCTGGTCGTCGCCACGAACGGAATAGTAGATCTTGATCTTGGGCTCGGTGCCGGAAGGACGAACGGCTACCCAGGAGCCACCCATCCAGTACTTCAGCACGTTGGTCTTGGGCAGACCCTCGATGCCGTCCTTATAGTCGGAGATGCGGTCGATGCCGGGCATAAGGGTGGTTCCCTTCTCGCGGAGAGTCTCCATAATGGCCTTGATCTTTTCCTGGCCGTCCTTGCCCTTCAGGGTGTAGGAATCCAGCGTATCAAGATAGTAGCCGTGCTCGGCGTAGATCTCATCCAGAACCTCGGACAGGTTCTTGCCCTCGACCTTATAGTAAGCGGCCATCTCACAGATCATCATGGATGCCACAACGGCGTCCTTATCTCTTGCGTGGGTGCCGATCAGATAGCCGTAGCTCTCCTCGTAGCCCATCAGGAAGTTGTGAGAGCCCGTCTTTTCAAAGTTGCAGATATGTTCACCAATGAACTTGAAGCCGGTGAGGGTATTGAACACGGTAAGGCCGTACTTTTCCGCAATGACTGCGCCCAGCTCGCTGGTTACGATCGTCTTGATCACGGCGGTATTGGGGGTAAGGGACGCCTTGCGTCTCATGGCAAGGTAGTTCACCAGCAGTGCGCCAACCTGGTTACCGGTCATGATACGGATGCCGTTCGGCGTGTTAACTGCGATACCCACACGGTCACAGTCGGGGTCCGTACCGATTACAAGATCCGCGCCAAGCTCCTCACACTTCTTGATACCGATGGACAGAGCCTCGGCGTTCTCGGGGTTGGGAGAAATCACGGTGGGGAAGTTGCCGTCCGGCAGCTCCTGCTCCGGAATGATGGTTACCTTGAAGCCAAGGTCGCCAAGCACCTGACGAACGGGTACGTTGCCCGTGCCGTGCAGAGCGGTGTATACCACGTGGAGGTCGTTCTTTTCGAGACCGTTGAACTGCTTCTTAACGGTGTCGCAGAATACGTTGAGCACCTCGCGGCCGATGAGCTTGAGAAGTCCGGCCTCCTTGGCGGCCTCCTCGTCCATAACGGGAATTGCGGTCAGGTCGGTGATGGCGTTTACACAGCCGATGATGCGCTCGGCCTCCTCAAGGCATACCTGACAGCCGTTGCGGTCGTATACCTTATAGCCGTTGTATTCCTTGGGGTTGTGGCTGGCCGTAACAACGATACCGGACACACAGCCAAGGTGACGAACGGTGAAGGAAAGCACGGGAGTGGGCATCAGCTCCGTGTAAAGATACGCGGGAATGCCGGCAGCGGCCAGAGTAAGAGCGGCCTCGCGGGCGAAGATGGCGGAATTGTTGCGGGAGTCGTAAGCGATGGCAACGCCGCGCTTAGCCTCCTCGCCGAAGTTTGCGTTGATGTAGTCTGCCAAGCCACGGGTGGCCTTGCGAATAATATAGGAGTTCATACGGTTGGTGCCTGCGCCCATAACGCCGCGAAGTCCGCCGGTGCCGAATTCCAGATCACACCAGAAGCGATCCTCGATCTCCTTTTCGTCGGTTACGGCCGCAAGCTCTGCGCGGGTAGCCTCATCGAAAAATTCATTGTCGCGCCAAAAGGCGAATGCGTCGGTGATGTTTTTGCCAAGACTCATGATTCTCCTCCAATAATTTAATTTTATTTTTACAGATTTATTTTAGCACATTTTCGTTTGATTGTAAAGCGGCTCAGAAGGTGTATTTTTTCAGATCCAGCTTTTCGCGGGCACCCTCGCTGCTTACGACGTACAAGCCGTCCTTTTCCTTGAGGATGCGCACGCATTCGGGCTTATCAAAGCAGGCGGGAGAGAGCACGCTGACCATGCGTACCACCTTTCCCTCGCCGCGGAACACGGCGGTGGGAGAGGGCTGATGGCCGTAGGCCTGATTTTCCTTGTCCGCCGGCTTGATGCCCGGCTTCCAGCCCATCATGGAGGTAATGCCGTCGTACCTCTGCCAGCTTTCACCAATGACGATACGGCCGATGCCCGTAGAGGACACGGTCAGGCTGACGCCGCACGGATTGTAGGAGGTGACCACGTTATCCGCCAGCTTGTAGGGCACGGGCTGGAGGTTAAAGAGGAGCTCGCAGGTGTGGGGCTGTCCATCGTGGGCGGTAAAGGTATCGGCCAAGACAAAGAAGGGTGCCTTGATGGCGCCGAGACCGTTCTTTAGGAAGATCACGCGTCTCTTATGGATCACGGGCGTAAAGTCCCGGCCGAAGCCGTCCTCGTAGGCGCTCTCCGCGATCTCGTAGTCGTCCTTGATCTTGAAGCGGAAATTACTCTTCTTTTTAATATCGCCCTCGTGCCAGCGGTGGGTTCCGTAGCGACGCTGCTCGCCGCCGTCCACAATGCCGGTGGAATGGCTGTAGGTGGAGCAAGCGTAGCCGCGCATGGGAGAGCCATCGTAGCTGAAGGCGCCCATGTCGTCGATCAGATCCTGGCCGTATGCGGTGAGGATGATAGAAAGCTTATCCTCATGCTGGTGGGCGGTGCCGAAGTGGGCGCCGTCAAAGAGCATATAGATATCCTTTTCATCCCAACCGGTGCGCATGACGGAAATGCCGGCGTAGGGCAGGCAGACGGAGTTGAAGGTGGGCGCCTTGCCCTCCTTGCCGCCCGTTGCAAAGTAGCGGATGAGACCGTCCCGGGGGAAGTAGGTAAGGCCGGTGGCCATCCACTCCTCGATGCGTCGGCGGGTGCCGTCGTTCAGATCCGGCAGGTGGCCCGTGGGCTTCAGAAGCTTGGGCATGACGTGGTACATCTTATGGATGGTCTTGAGAATGGAATCCGGCACGGGCACGCCCATAGTCTTGCAAAGCTCCAGCACGTAGCCATAGTTCATAATGCAAACGTAGTGGTAGTTGGTGGTCAGCTCGAACTGGAAGCCGTCGGGGTAGACCTGCTTTTCGATCTGCTCCGTCAGACAGTCAAGGGCAAACTTGGTCCACATCTCCGCGTCCCGATAAAAGCGGAACAGGATGCCGGAGTGAATGAGACCGTCCATCTCCATGATCAGCCAGTTGTGGCCGGTCTTGTTAAACATGAGGCGCTGCATCTGCTCCCACATGGACATGAAGAAGATGGCGATCAAGTGGTCGGACAGCTCCGGAGATTTAGCAAAGGCAAAGATGGCGTAGGGCCAGTTATTAGCCATACGAATGCCCACCTCAATGGTGCGCCAGGTATTGGTGGAGCCGCCGCCCTGCTCATACTCGGGCGTTCCCTTCTGGGGCCAGTAGGTCTGCTCGATAAAGGAGGTGCAAAGGCTCTCAAAGCAACGGGTATACCGCTCGTCGCCGGTCTCCCGGTACAGCTTGCCCAGCAAGCGCCACTCATGGTGACGGTTAACCTGATAGGTCCACTCCGGGAAGCCGTTGTAGGTTGGGTTCAGATTCCAGTCCACGACGCCGCCCTCGTACTGGTGGGCGTGCTTACAGGACATGATGTTGAGGGCAAGAATCTTCTCGCCGGTGACAAGATCGTCCTCGCCCTTCATGCGCCACTCGTTCTCGTCGGGGGCATAGGGCATGGAGAAGAATTTATCGTAGGGGAGATTGGCCCGCACGTAGTCGGCAAAGCATTTTTCAGCCGCCGCCGTGCCCTCAGTCTCGTAGATCTTACCGAGATTTTCAAGGCCGGGGAGATCGTTTCGGATCAGCTCCGTATAAAACTGCTTTTCAGTAATGGTAAGCATGGCGTTCCTCCCGATTATTGGTTTCCGTTCAGTATGCGATCTGCCTTGAGCACGGTGATCTGGGTCTTGGCGTCGGCGATCTCGCCATCCATAACCATGCGCACAAGCTCGCTGAGGGGCATCTCAAACACGTCGAGGAACTCGTCCTCGTCGAGGTGCCGCTCCTTGCGGGTCAGCTCCGTTGCCAAGTACATGGTGATCTTTTCGTCGCAGTAAGCGGGGGCGGGCAAAAGCTCGCCGAGACAGGTCATTTTTCCTGCTACGATGCCCGTTTCCTCCTCCAACTCCCGCAGGCCACCCTCCAAGGGGTCCTCGCCGGGCTCCAGCTTTCCGGCCGGAATCTCCAGCATGACGCGGGCGATGGGGTAGCGGTACTGGCGCTCCATGATCACCGTTCCCTCCTCGGTGACGGGGATCACGCAGACGGCGCCCGTATGGCGGATCACCTCACGGGAGGCCTCCGCGCCGTTTGGCAGCTCCACGGTGTCGTGTACCACGTGTAAAATTTTACCGTCAAAGATCTCCTTTGACGAAATCGGTTTTTCGATGAGATTTTTATCGGCCATTGTGCGCCTCCTCTATATTCTTTTCTCTCAGTATAGCACAATTTCATGAAGAAAAAAAGGGAATTTTCCGTTTTTTTCCACAGATACATGATTTATTTACATTTACCCGTGGATTTTGGATGGGCAAGTATAGTATAATGAAGAAAAAACGGACAAGGAGACTCGCGGAATTGAAAAATATCTTTCCCACGACCTATATGATGCTGGACGCCCGCCACTGTCCCAAGCGACGCGGACTGTTTTTCGAGCTACTGATTTTTTATTTTGCCTACTGGATCATTAAAATGATCGAAAGTGTGGTGGCGGCCATTCCGCAGACGTTCTACCTCTTGCGGGATCCGGATTTTCTCTCTCTGCTGGCCGACCCGGATCAGCTTGAAACCATGACGGTGGAGCAATTTGCAGAGTTCTTTCTCTCCCTCACGCAAAAAATGCCCTCTTCCCTGCTCCTTTGCACGCTGTTTGCCACCGTGGTTACCGTTTTGGGCGCGATCTTTGTGTGCGTTAAGCTGGAAAAGCGAAATCTCAGCAGCATGGGCCTGCGCAGACGGGGCGCGGTGGGAGAATACCTCCTGGGCCTCGGTTTTGGGGCGGTGCTTTTAGGTGGCGCGGTACTGATTGCCCGTGGCACGGGTGCTATGGACTTTTCCCTCAACGAAGAAGCAAATTACGGCACGGTTGCCCTGTTCTTCCTTGCCTTTATGGTTCAGGCGCTCTCCGAGGAGCTCCTTTGCCGGGGTTATCTGATGATGAGCCTCAGCCGGACGGCCTCCCCTATGGCGTCGGTGATCCTCAGCGCGGTGGTCTTTGCCATGCTCCATTCGGGCAATGCGGCGGTTTCGCCCTTGGCTCTTCTGAACATCGTTTTGGTAGGTATTTTCTTTGGCGCCTATGCGCTGAAGCGAGGCAGCATTTGGGGCGCGGCGGCTATGCACGCCATGTGGAACTTCCTGCAGGGCAACGTGTTTGGCATCCCCGTCAGTGGCACGCCGATCCGTGATTCCGTTTTACAGATCTCCTCCCTGCTCGACACCAAGCACCACGTAAGCGGAGGTGCCTTCGGTCTGGAGGGCGGCCTTGCGGTGACCATCGTGCTTTTGATCGCCATCGGTCTTGTCTTCCCTTGGAAGGCTAAGGCCTCTGAGGTGGTCTCGGTGCAGATGGAAGAGGAAAGCGTTTGATTCCATCCGGGACATCAATAGAAAAGCGTGTTCTCCCCGGGGAGAACACGCTTTTTGCGGTTGTTGATCAGGACTGCGCGAGCAGCTTGTCATACTCGGCAAATACTGCATCGATAATAGTCTCGTTCTGCTCGATCTCAAAATTGTTGCTACCGTCGGCGGCCTGAGTTACCTTGAATACAAGAGCCTCGTCCTCACCCATACCCTCAAGGAGCTCAACGGGCTGAAGGATCGCATAGAAATTGCCCTTGTAAGCGATGCCGGCGATCTCTACGAACTCAATATCCTCACCGTTTGCACTCTTCAGGGTGATAATGTTGTCATCGTCGCCATCCGCGGCAGGCTGTGCAGGCTTGGGAGCCGGAGCATTCTTGGCATTTTCTGCAGCCAAAAGTTTATCATACTCGGCAAATACTGCGTCAATTACGTTATCATCCAGCTCAATTGCGAAGCTATCGCTGCCGTCATTACCTCTGGTTACCTTGAATACAAGAGCCTCGTCGTCGGACATACCCTCAAGCAGCTCAACGGGCTGAAGGATCGCATAGAAGTTACCCTTGTAAGCAATGCCGGCGATCTCAATGAAATCAATATCCTCACCGTTTGCACTCTTGAGAGTAACGATATCATCCTTGTTGTTTGCGTTCGGGTTCTTGTTCTTCTTCACTTTCTTACCCCTTGCATCCTTATGGAATGTTTTCTTTACGGAGTTGCCGATCTTTTTAACCCCTCTTGCCAGAGCAAAAACGATCTTGGCAATAAAGCCCACGATCGCAAGCGTAAGCATAAGGAAGAACAAAAGACCGAACACGGTAACCAGCGGGCTACCGGACATGGAGTTGCCGAGAATCGCTGCCACGATGAAGAGCACAACGGAAGCGATCAACAGCTTGAGCACATTGCGAGAGAGTACCTTGAGAAACTTTTTCATAATAAACCGCACCTTTATGTAAAAATAGAATTGTACCTTAATCATACCAAATCCCGGGCATTTTTGTCAAGGGAATGCGATTTAGTAATTCTTAATTTTTGTGATTTTTTACCATTTCTCTAAAAAAATTACAAAATGAGCAAACGCCGAAGCTTGCCCGCCGGGGCGTTCCGGCGGGCGAAGCAATAAAGCCCCGCGGGTCGGCTTGCGCCGACCCGCGGGGCTTTTGTCTTGAGGAAAGTTTTTGGAAAGAGGTGTGGAGAAAACCTTTTTTCAAAAAGGTTTTCTCCACATCC
>JAGARU010000040.1 GCA_017622085.1 Clostridia bacterium
CCTCGTGTGATCGTGCTCGCTTACAAGTGAGCAAACGCCGAAGCTTGGCCGCCGGGCCTTCCCGGCGGGCCGCCGGCACATTACTTGACCCGCACCAGGCAAACGGTCATGTCGTCGGTGCGGAGGTTATTCTCACGGGCGCCGTCAAGAATGCGGCGGCACATTTCGTCCAGATCCTCCGTCCAAGCCTCGTCTATCAGGCGAAGGAGCCAGCCGCTTTCCTCAAAGCCGGCGGCCACCCCGTCGCTGATCATCACCACCACGTCCCCGCTCTTCAGCGGAAACCGCACGTGCTCCGCGTCGGTACTGCGGGCAATTCCCACCGGAATGGTCTTGGCCTGCAGCTTGAACACGTCCTCCCCGCGCTTAATGAAGGTGGGCGCCGCGCCGCTTTTGGAGAAGCATCCTTCGCCTGTGATCAGATCGATCTCTGCCAGATCCACCGTGGCCGAGCACTCCACCTGACGCTGTCTTATAAAATCGTTCAAAAGCTCCAAGGCCGTCTCCCGGTCGTTGCCCGCCGTAAGAAGCTGTTCCAACAGCAACCCGCAGAGCCCCGAGGTGTCCGCCGCGTCGGTTCCACTGCCCATGCCGTCGGAAATCAACGCATAGAACCGATCGCCGACGCCGTAAAAGGTAGTTACCGTATCGCCGTTGGCACTTTCCCCACTTATCATATTTGTTTGGTAGGAGCTTTCCACCTCAAAGCAACGTCGCGTGCGGAGTGTCATGGTCATTCGGCGCCCGTCGATGGCAAATTCCGGGGTAGTCAAACGGAGCCCCGACAGGTTCTCAAAGAGTTTGCGCACGTCGTCGCACCCCATTTCAAGGCCGGCCACCTGTACATCCTCCACCACCACGCACTTTCGCCGCCCACCGTAGACGGTAACGGCCTCCGCCGGAAAATTGGCCTTGCGCATTCCGTGGCTTACTCGTGCCGTTAAGGCTTCATCGGGGGCGAAGGCCTCCTTTTCCTCATACAAAACCCGTCGGAATAGTCGGGATATCGTTCCATACCCCGGCACAAACGCGCTGTTCTCTCTTCCCTTTCCCCAGCGAGTCTCCTGCTGGCCATAGGCCGCATAGCTGCTTGATAATTCGGACACGATCCGATGGAGCTCCGTACACCGCGCGGTCAGCGCCTTGGGCACGTCCTCTGTCTCCAAAACGCCACGCGCCCGCAACGCCTCCGTCATTTCTCCAATGGCACCCACCGTCTCCCGACGGTTTTCCACCCAACACAGCCGATGAGAGGTGCATCGCTGGCACATCTGCTCACAGGCCGCCACGCAGGCGTCTCCGCCGCCGTACCGATCCCCTCGGGTGCGGCGAACCAGCCCGGTGGCCAGCTCCGATAAGGTTGCAAAGGTTCTTGAAAGCATCTCCAGTTTCTCCTCCGTATGTCTGATTCTTGAATTTTTAATAGGCGCACCTACCGTCACCTCCGTGGGCTGTACCGGCAGAATGTCATATTTTAAAAGCGGGTACATCAACACCGCTGTGGATAAAAGCTCCGGTAGCAAAAGCATCAATCCTCCAAAGCCACCCAGCGTTACCGCCACACCTAGGCCCGTCACTGTGGCCACCGCCAAGGCGAGGTACGGCGAGAGCGGGAAAAATGCGCCTGCGCTCAAGCCCACCACGCCCAGCACGCTCAAGGGTGAGATCTCCGTCGCGGAGTAAGAGACCTCCAGCGGGAGCGCCAACAGGATACCAAAGGCCGCACCCGCCGCCGCGCCGTAGCCATGGGCGGTATAAAGCACTGCCATCAAGGCGAGGATCAGCCCCACGTGCACGCCGCCCACCTGCCAGCCCCCAAGGAGCGTCACCCCAAGAAAGACCACCGTTGCCGCCGTAGCCCGCGGAATGCCGCCCATAAACAGCACCGGACGCAAGCCCCCCGACAGGAAGCACACAAACACCGCCGTCAGCGCGGCAAAAAAGGCCATGCGGAACACGTCGTAATATAAGTACCCATGGACGATCAGCTCATAGGTGCCCAGCGCCAAAGCCGCCAGCACCGACAAGGATATCTTGACCCCCACGCTCTCTCGGAAAAAGGCGCGGGGCGGCGGAAAGCTTCCTTTATAAAACAGAATATCCACCGACACCCGAAGGAGGAACACCACCACGTAAACCGCCGTGTAGATCAACGCCGTCTCCGGGATGGCCTGGGCCGCCAGCACGCACCCAAGCAGAGCGGCCACCGCCGCCGATCCGTTGACGGCGCACAAAACGCCGATGCCAAAGGGCTGTGTATCCAAAAAGAATACGTGTCCCGCCGCAAAATACGCGACGGTTGCCACCGCCGCCCACCAGAGCATTGTGCGGAGGGTCAAAAGCACCATTCGCACCCACGCCGGGGCGCGCGGGGATGGCTTTACCGCCTCGGCGGCCATGGGTCGGAGTGCATTTTCTTGATTTACTGGGGTCATGTTACGTCCTCGCTTTCTGTTTGTTCGTGCCCATTATAACATCCCCCCGGCAGAATCCTTGTCGATTTCTTTGTGGCCGATGGACGAATCTTTCGGTGCTTTGCCGCAGAAAAGGCCGAAAATGCCCACCCCCTAAGGGGTATTTGCCCGTTTTTCGGGAATTTTGCGACCGAAAACCAAAAAGGCCCGTTCTAACCTTGCTTTTTGCGCGTATATATGATAAAATGAAGCAAACGCCACAAGGAGGAACGCCATGAAACGATACACCTGCTGTTTTACCGGCCATCGGGATCTGAAGCGCGAGGAGCTACCCATCATCGGCCAGAAAATCGAGCGTGCAATTTTAAAATGTCTGGAGCTGGGCATCTACCGCTTTGAAAACGGCATGGCCTTGGGCTTTGACATTCTGGCCGCCCTCCACGTCCTGCGCCTGCAGGAGTTCCACCCGGAGATCGAGCTCCATCTGATGATCCCATGCCGCGACCAATGCCGCAAATGGACCTCCCGGCAGGAATTGATTTACCGCGACATTCTTGCCCGCGCCACCTCCGTTACGTACCTGAGCAACACCTACTACGACGGTTGTATGCGCGTGCGCAACTACCGCATGGTGGATGACAGCTGTGCCTGCATCTGCTGTTACGACAAAGCCCGCGCCCGCGGGAGCGGAACCGCTCAAACGGTACGGTACGCCGAGAAAAGCGGCCTCTTGATCTTAAACTGCTTGCCCGATCCCGACGGCAACACCAACCGATCCTATTTTGATCTGTGAGCCAATTGTTTCACGTGAAACAATTTTTGAATCACGCGCCGAAAATGTTTCACGTGAAACATTTTCGGCTTTTTTATTGGAATTTTGTAAACAAATCCCCACAAGCGTTGACCTTTTGGCCGCCGTGTGGTATACTGGAACTGTATACGCGTGGCCTGCACGCGTTCCCATAAATTCGATCGGAGGCTTCTTCATGACGCACATTATCTCCTTCGCCAACCAAAAAGGCGGTGTGGGCAAAACCACGTCCGCCGTCAACCTTGCCGCCTGCGTTGCCGCCCTTGGGCATTCCACCTTGCTTATCGACCTTGACCCCCAGGGTAATTCCTCCAGCGGCGTGGGTGTCAACAAGAAAAAGATCAAAAACTCCATGTACGAGGTCATTTTGGGCGAATGCTCCTTGGCCGATGCCATCCAAAAGACCCCTTACTCCAATTTGTCCGTCGCTCCTGCCACCATTTCCTTGGCCGCGTCGGAATTTGAGTTGATTAGCATGGACAACCGGGAGCTGGCTTTGAAAAAGCAGATCGAATCCCTTGAGGAGGAGTTTGAGTACATCTTCATCGACTGCCCTCCCTCCCTCAGCATCCTTACCTTGAACGCGCTGACCGCCTCTCACGGCGTTGTCATCCCCATGCAGTGCGAATATTTTGCTCTGGAGGGCTTGACCCAGCTGATGCTCACCATTAAAAAGGTGAAACAGCACTACAATCCCGCACTTTCCGTTACGGGCATCCTCATTACCATGTACAACGGCCGCCTGAACCTGTCGGCGCAGGTCATGCACGAGCTGAAAAAATACTACGGGGACAAGCTCTTCCGGGAGCCCATCGCCCGCAGCGTCAAGCTCAGCGAGGCGCCCAGCTTCGGCACACCCATCTACTACCACGACAAATACTCCAAGGGCAGTCTCTCCTACATGGACGCCGCCAAGGAATTGATTGAAAGGACGATCTGATTATGGCAAAGCATTCCGGGCTTGGTCGCGGCCTTGACGCGATCTTCATGGACAACTCCATCGAGGAGGAGGTAAAGGAATCCAAGGGCGTCACCACCCTGCGGATCTCCCACGTAGAGCCTCGAAAGGATCAGCCCCGTAAGAATTTTGAGCCGGAAGCGCTGGCTCAGCTGGCGGATTCCATCGCTATGCACGGTGTGATCCAGCCCATCCTTGTGCGCGACACGGGAAGCGGCTATTATGAGATCATTGCCGGCGAACGCCGCTGGCGCGCATCCAAGCTGGCCGGCCTCAGCGAGATTCCCGCCATCGTCGTGGACGCGGACGAGCTGAAGGCGGCGCAGATGTCCATTATTGAGAATATCCAGCGCGAGGACCTGAACGCCTTAGAGGAAGCGCAGGCCTACGACGCTCTTATGGACCGTTACGGTCTGACCCAGGAGGAAATTGCGGAAAAGATGGGCAAGAGCCGCAGTGCCATTGCCAACATTTTGCGCCTTCTGGATCTGCCCGACGAGGTGGCCGAAATGCTGAACCGGGGCGAGCTGTCCGCCGGTCACGCCCGCGCCCTCCTGGGCCTGAAGGATCGCTCTCGCATGGAGGCGCTGGCGCAGAAGATCGTGCTCCGCGGCGCATCCGTCCGCGAGGCCGAGGCCTTGGTTAAGGCCGAAAACCGCATCTCCGCCGCGCCCAAGCGGGAAGAGGTGGAGCCCGTTGGCATCCAGGTGGACTACTTGGCGGAGCTGGAGCGTCGCATTCGCTCCGATCTTGGCCGCCGGGTAAAGATCACCGACCGCGCCAAGAAAAAATCCATCGAAATCGAGTATCAGGACAACGAGGATCTGGAGGAGCTTCTCAAAAAGCTCTGCGGAGCGGACTTTTTTAAGGAATAATTGACGCCGCGCCGCGGCAAAAGGAGAACTATGAACGTATATCTGCTTTCCAGCTTTCTTTCAACGGAGGCCATCATTGCCTACGTGTTCGCCGGCATTCTGCTGGCCACCACCGCCATGTTCCTCCACAAGTATTACATCGGGAAATTTGTGGATAAAATGGAAAAAGAAGGAATCCACACCCCCAAAAAAGCCAAATATCTCACCGATCTGCCCGCCAACTTCATTGTTCGCATGGTACTGAAGGACGGCTCCTCCGTGCGCCGCCTCTTTGGCTACGTGGTGGGCGAGGAAATTCACGATAACCCCAGCGACCCTCTGCCCAAGAGCGGCGGCCGCTTGGATCTTTCCCACGCTCGCTTCTACCTCCTGCCGGAAAAGCGCGCGGAGGCAACCACCCGTTTTCCCGCCAAGGGCAACTCGCCCCTTGTGTTCATCGTCTGCGTTGTCCTCCTTGTGGTGGGCTACTTCTTACTCAAGGACATTCTCCCCGTGCTCATCGAGGAGCTGATCACATCCTATTCCGGAAACGAATAACGAGGCTGACATGAAACGATTGATAAGCATTCTTTTGGTGGCCATGATGCTGTTTGCCACCACCGCCTGTGCCGGGGAATCCGCCTACGAAATCGCCGTGCGTCACGGCTTTACGGGCTCCGAGGCCGAATGGCTGGAAAGCCTGAAGGGCGCGGACGGCAAGGACGGTGCCGACGGTAAGGACGGCATCGATGGCAAGGACGGCATGAACGGTAAGGACGGCGTCGATGGAAAAGACGGCGCCGACGGCAAGGACGGCGTCGACGGTAAAGACGGCGTCGATGGCAAGGACGGCGTGGACGGCAAAGATGGCGTGGACGGCAAAGACGGCGTTGACGGCATTCTTGACCTGTCTGCGGCTATTGCCCGCGCAAACCTGTCCTCCGTGCTAATCTCCGTGGAGCATTACACCCTGAAAACCGTCAGCGGAACCAGCGAGCCCCAAAAGACCCCCTTCCACAACAGCGGCTCCGGCGTGATCTACTCCCTCGACAAGGAGGCGGGCGACGCGCTGATCCTCACCAACTACCACGTCATCTACAGCGGCAAGAGCGACGCGCCGGGTCATCTGGCGGAGACCATCTCCATCTATCTCTCCGGCGACTTCTATGCCCATAACCCCATGGAGGCCACGCTTCTTGGCGGCTCGGAGGAGCACGACATCGCGCTTCTGAAGATCACCGGCAGCGAAATCCTGAAGAATTCCGACGCCATCGCGGCCACCCTCAATCCCGATCCCCACGTCTATCCCGGCCAGCCCGTGCTGGTGCTGGGTAACGCCCATTCCGACGGTATGTCCGTGACGCAGGGCATTATTTCCGTGGAGGAGGAGTCCATTTCCATCCCCGCGGTGTCCGGCACCCATACCACCATCCGCCGGATGGTTCGCACGGATGCCACCGTCAACCCCGGCAACAGCGGCGGCGGTCTCTTTAACACCGCCGGCGAGGTTATTGCCTTGGTGGAGGCCAAGATCGCGGACGTGGACATCGACAACATCGGCTACTGCATTCCCATGGATCTGGTGCTCTCCACCGTCCACAACATTCTGGAAAACTGCGACGGAGAGGAAAACCTTGAGATCAAAACCACCCTTATGGGCGTGATGATGGAGGTTCAATCCTGCGTTGCCGCCTACGATCCCACCTGCGGCCACGTGCATCTGCATGAGACCGTGGAGGTGCAGTCCGTGGACGAGGGCAAGCCGGCCTACGGCATTCTAATGCCCGGCGACGTCCTTCTGCGGATTGCCATTCCCGGCGCCTTGGCGGAAAAAGAGGTGGTCTTTATGCACGACGTGTCCGAGGCCATGCTCTATCTATCCCCGGAACGCCCCCTGGTTCTGACCGTGGAGCGGGAAGGCGAGGAGGTGCAGGTGACCGTCACCTTCCGGCCGGAGGATTTCTCCTAAATTTTTCCATTTAAGAGGCATCTATGTTTAAGACCATTGCAGCCATCTCCACGCCACGGGGAAAGGGCGGCATCGCCGTCATCCGCATCTCCGGCGGGGAGACCCGATCGATTATAGAACAATGCTTCCGCCCCCGCCGTGGGGCGGAGGCTCTTTTGCCGCGCCGCGCCGTCTACGGAACGGTGGTGGATGGGGAAGGCAAGCCGGTGGACGACGGTATTCTGACCCTGTTTCCCGCGCCCCACTCCTATACGGGGGAGGACGTGGCGGAAATTTCCTGCCACGGCGGCATTTACGTGACCCACGCGGTGCTCTCGGCGGTGTTTGCCGCCGGTGCAGAGCCCGCCGGCCCCGGCGATTTTACCCGCCGCGCCTACGTCAACGGCAAGCTGACCCTCTCCCGCGCGGAGGCGGTGGGCAAGCTTCTGGACGCGCGTACGGAATCTCAGGCCAAGCTGGCCGCCGCGGGAACACGCGGAGTGCTTTCTAAAAAAATTGACACGATTCGCGGCGAGCTTCTGACCCTGCTGTCCTCGGTGTACGCGGCCATCGACTATCCGGACGAGGACATGACGGACGTTCCCATGGACGAGATCGCCCGTCGGCTGAACTCCCTCCACGGGCAGGTGTCGGCGCTGGCGGCCACCTATAAAACCGGTCGCGCCGTGTCCGAGGGCATCCGAACCGTCATTTGCGGCACGCCCAACGCAGGCAAGAGCTCCGTTTATAATATGCTTTCCGCCTCGGATCGTGCCATCGTCACCGACGTGGCCGGCACCACCCGGGACGTTCTGGAGGATTGTATTTCCTTGGGCGGCGTCACCCTGCTTCTGTGGGACACCGCCGGCATCCGCGAGACGGAGGACACCGTGGAGCGGATCGGCGTGGAGCGCGCCCGTGCCAAGCTGGCCGAGGCGGAGCTGGCGCTGGCTGTTTTTGATACCAGCCGACCCGAGACGGAGGAGGATAGGGAATTCTGCCGTATTGCCTCCCACCTGCCCGCCGCTATCGCACTTCTTAACAAAAATGACCGGGAAAAGGGCATTTCCGATGCATTTGAAGCGGAAATCCGCGCCGCTTTTCCCCATGTTTTGGAAATATCTGCCAAAAATAACGAGGGTAGAGAAGCCATCGAGGCCTGCATCCACGAGATGTACTTTGCGGAGGAGATCGACCTGACCGCCGATCCCATCGTCAGCGAGGCGCGCCAGCACGCGTCCTTGATCCGCGCCGCCGAGTCCTTGAAGGCCGCGTCAGACGCCATCGGCGCAACGGAGGGCACCGACATTGTGGGATTTTTGGCGGAAAAAGCCCTCGCCGACCTGGAAATGACCGACGGCCGCGCCGTCTCCGACGAGATCGTAAACGAAATCTTCCACCACTTCTGTGTGGGAAAGTAAGGGCGGGGAAGCCCCCGCTGGCAACCGGGAAGGCCCGGCGGCCAAGCTTCGTCGTTTGCCCACTTGTAAGCGCGCACGATCACACGAGGGTGTCGAAAACAACAATTTTTGGTCGAGCTTTTTGCGGGGAAGCCCCCGCTGGCAAGGTCGCCGATCGATCACACGTCAGCGCACAAACTCCCCCGAAGGTGTCGGCAATTTTTGGTCAAGCTTTTTTTTAAAAGCTTGTCGGGAGGCTCGGAGGGCGGGAGCCCTTCGAAGAAGCGGCATTTTCTTTTCGCCAAGCCTTTTCTTTTGGGCCTTTTGTGTCAAAAGAAAAGGCGTCTAACGGGCCGGGCATCCTCCACGGCTACCGCCGGAGGAAGCGCTCCTGTAAGCCTTCTCCAGCGGAGAAAGGGGACCA
>JAGARU010000041.1 GCA_017622085.1 Clostridia bacterium
AAAAGGCCCAAAAGAAAAGGCTTGGCGAAAAGAAAATGCCGTGTAAGGAGCTTTCGCTCGCTGCGGCGAGCGAGGAGCCTCCGCGGCTCCAGCGCGCAAGCTTTTTAAAAAAAGCTTGACCAAAAATTACTGTTTTCGTCATCCTCAGGGGAGCGTGTGCGCTGACGTGTGAGCACGCGCCGAAGCTTGGCTTCCCCGCATGTCAAACAAAAATCCCCCTGCATCGGCCGACGGCCGATGCAGGGGGTCTGTTTTTAGCTATTCAATCATCCGCTTACACCTGCGGCACGTAGGATTCGGTGCCGGCAGTGGGATACCAGTTGATCTCGATCTCCTCGCCGTTGAGAAGCCAGTGGGTCGGCGTGGTGGTCTCCATCCAGTCCAGGGGAATCAGGGTATCCGCCTGCGTTTCGCCATAACGGAAGGCCTCACGCAGATCCGCCAAGGCGGCCTCATCCGGCACCTTGGGATGGCAGGAAACAAACAGGGGCGAGCCGGAGCGGGAGAGCGCCGTGAGCCAGCGGCGGTTCATGCTCCAATCGATCTTGCCCATAATGCCCACGCAGTCTGCATCCGCGCCGAAGAAATGATTGTTCTGGGGCAGGCGGAAGGCCAGCGTGTTGACGCCCATTTTGCGGGTGCGGTCCCACTCAAAGCCGCTGGTGTCGTCACCCGTGCGGTTCAGGTGGTGGATGCCCGCGCACAGATGGCCAATGCAGTTACAGCCAATGATCACCGCGCCGTTTGCGTGGTCCTTAATGGTCTGGTAGAAGTTCTTGATGATCTCCGCCGAGGTCTTGGTTCGGTCGTAGAAGTGCCAGCCCGCGCGGAACAGCTCGTCGGGAATCTGGAAGCCCCAGCGATCCACCATATCAAAGGTAGAGAAGTCGTGCTTGATCAGTCGGTAGCCCCACTCTGCCGTCAGACGCTCGGTAATCTCAGCTACGTAAGCCAGAACCTCCGGGTGGGAGGGGTCAAGCGTGGTGCGGGAGCGATACCATTCCTCGGGCAGCTCCACCTTGCGGTTGGAGTCGTCCTTGCCGTTGATCAGATAGCGCACCCAGATGCCGGGACGCACGCCGATCTTGGTCATCTCCTCCGCCAAGCCCTTCATGTCCGGGAAGCGGTCGTTGCCACGATCCCAAGGCGCATCGGTGGGGTTGGGAGACCATCCGTCGTCAATTACCATGTAGGGCGCGTTCTCGTTGTCCTTGCACAGCTCCTTCACAAAGCGCGCATCGGCCAAAATCTCGTCGTGGGAGCTCTTGCCGTAGGCATAGTACCAGTTATTGGAGCCGTAAACCACGTGGTCAGCGGTCAGGGGCGCAGGAGAAAGCACACCGCAGAAGTCACACAGCGCCGCAAAGGCACTGACGTTCTTGTATTCGCGGAACACAACGGTGGCGCAATTCAGGGTACGATCACCCAAGGATACACCCTCACCGCCACAGCGGGTGTCCAGCCAGAGGGTTACGCCGGCGGTATCGTGCTGCCAGAAGCAAAGGGAGTTCGGCAAAACCTTAACGCCCATGCACTCCGTCAAGCGGCCGGTGCAGTCGGGATTGCGGTCACTGCCGTTGGAGACAGCCATGTACCAGGGCATACAGCGCTCCGGATGCACGGTATCCCAGGCAAGATTGCCGTAGCCACGCTCCCATGCGTCGCCCAGCACCTTAACGGGCTCGTCGCGCATTTCGTCTGCCCGGAAATTCCAGCGGGCACGGACGTAACGGAGGGGCTTTTCGCTCCTCACCAGCACGCCCATCTCGCCGTCGCGAAGCGCATACTCCACGGAAACGCCGGGGGCGTCGGCACAAAGGACGGCACCGTCCACGTAAAGGGTTGTCAGGTCGGGGGTTCTCAGCTTCATAATTCCTCCATTCCGCCCGTAATGCCTTGGAGGTGAAAATCGGGCGTATATTTTTTATCCGACGAGGTGAATTCCTGTCGGTAGCCGTCGTATCCTAAGCGCGCGGCGCAGGACAGAACGGACTGATATTCAAAGGTGGTCAGGCGCCGACGGAGATTCTTCTCGCTCTCCGGGGCAAAATCGGGGGTGTATTGGCTCATGAGGCTCAGCTTGACATGGCTCACGTCTACCGCATCGGCCACCCCACGGAGCACATCCATGCTGTCGCGCCGACAGCCGGGCAGTACCAGATGGCGCACGATCACGCCCCGGCGGATCATGCCGTCCCCGTCAAACACGCAAGGGCCAACCTGCTCAACCATGGCACAAAGCGCCTCGATGGCCCTCTCAAAATAGTCGGGCGCCGCCGCATATCGGGCGGACAGCTCCGAGGAATAATACTTGATGTCAGGCAAATAAACGTCCACGTACCCCTCAAGGGCACGGATGGCCTCCACCCGCTCGTAGCCGCCCGTGTTGTAGACCACGGGAATGGTGAGGTGGGGCTTGGCAATCTCTAACGCACGCAAAATCGGCGGCAGATACTGGGTGGGCGAAACCAAATTGACGTTGTGCGCGCCCTTGTCCTGTAGCTCCAGCATCAAGTCTGCCAGCCGCTCCGGGGCGATCTCCGCGCCGTAGCCCTCGTGGCTGAGGGCGTGGTTCTGGCAGAACACGCACCGCAGAGGACAGCCGGAGAAGAAGATGGCGCCACTGCCGCGGGTTCCGCTGATGGACGGCTCCTCCCAATGGTGAAGCATGGCGCGAGCGGCCGTAAGGGTGGCACCAACCCCGCAAAAGCCGCGTCCCATGTAGCGATCGACCTTGCATTTTCGCGGGCAAAGCTCGCACTGTTGCATGTTCAGTTCCATAGGCGCTCCTTTCTGAGACGGATGTAAAGCCAAAGGACGAGGTCGTCGGGCGGGGAAGCCCCCGCTGCCTCAATTATATCGTTCTCCCGGCGGAAAATCAAGTTAATTTACAGAAAGTTATTTATTTTGGGGCGCAACTGTGGTAAAATGGGGGTGAATTTCGAATTTTCCCAAAAGAAAGGGTATATATATGAAGAAAGAAACGCAACCGGTCTCCTGCCGCTTGAACAAAGTGGGCGGACAGGCGCTCCTTGAGGGCGTTATGATGAAAAGCGGCGACGACGTGGTTCTCTCCGTCCGCCGGGACGACGGCGGCATCGAAACGGCTGTAGATACCTTCGTCAGCGCAAAAAAGAAATGTAAGCTGCTGGGCCTGCCCATCATCCGCGGCATCCTCGGCTTTGTGGAATCCCTGATCCTCAGCTTCCGCACCCTCTCCCGCTCCATCGACATGCTGGGCTTGGACGAAATGGAGGAGGAAACCAAGCTGGATAAGTGGATGAAGGAGCACATCGGTGATAAGCTGACCGGTCTTATTATGACTGTGGCCGGCTTCCTCGGCATCCTCATGGGCATCGGCCTGTTCGTGTTCCTGCCCTCCCTTGTGACCAAGCTTTTGGACGGTATTGTGCCCCTCGGATGGACCAAGGGTCTCATTGAGGGCGTCATCAAGATCGGCATTTTCGTCCTCTATATGTGGCTGGTCTCCTTTATGAAGGACATCCGCCGCACCTTTGAGTACCATGGCGCCGAGCACAAGTCCATCGCCTGCTACGAGTCCGGCATGGAGCTGACCCCCGAAAATGCCGCCAAGTGCTCCCGCCTGCACCCCCGTTGCGGCACCAGCTTTATGATCGTTATGCTGATCCTCAGCATCATCGTCTTTTCCCTGCCCATCGTGCCTTGGGACAACCTGTTCCTCCGCGTGGGCATTAAGCTGCTGCTCCTGCCTGTGGTTATGGGCATCGGCTACGAATTTATTATGTACGCCGGCAAGCACGACAACGTGCTGACCCGCGTGCTTTCCGCCCCCGGCCTGTGGATGCAGCGCATCACCACCAAGGAGCCCGACGAGGAACAGCTGGAGATCGCCATTACCTCCATCAAGCTGGCCTTGAAGGACGAGTTCCCCGATTTTGACCCCGCCACCTACAGCCGCAAGGCCGAGGAAGACGAGGCGACCGAGGAAGAAACCAAATGACCTACCGTGAGCTTTGCGCCCGCCTCCATGAGGCGGGCGTACCCGACCCGGAGCGCGACGCCGCCATTTTGATGGAGGAGGCCTTGGGTCTTTCCTCCGCCGGCCTCATGGCGCGCCGGAACGAGTATTTTGACGACCCGCGCCTGAACGAATGGGCGCGCCGCCGGGCAAGCCGTGAGCCACTCCAGTACATTCTCGGCCGGTGGTCGTTTATGGGGCTGGATTTTTCCGTCTGCCCCGACTGTCTGATTCCCCGTGCGGATACGGAGCTCCTTTGCGAGGAGGCGCTCCGTTCCCTGCCCCGGGGCGGCGTTTTTGCCGACCTGTGTACCGGCAGCGGATGCATCGCCCTGTCGATTTTAAAGCTGAGGGGCGACTGCCGCGCTCTGGCGGTGGATCTCTCCCCGGAGGCGCTGGCTGTGGCTAAGAAAAATGCGAAGGAGCTGGGCGTTGCCGACCGTGTGACCTTCCTCCTCCATGACGTGACCGAGCCCCTGCCCGGGGACGAGTCCTTTGATCTGATCGTTTCGAACCCGCCCTACGTACCCACCGAGGATACCAAGGCCTTGGAGCCGGAGCTGTACCACGAGCCCATGCTGGCGCTGGACGGCGGCGGCGACGGCATGAGCGTGATCCGCCCCATGCTGACCCACGTTCCCACCCGCCTGCGCCCCGGCGGCAAGCTGCTCATCGAATTTGGCTACCAAAGCGGCGGGCTTGTGGCCGATTTGGCCCATGAGGCCACGATCGCCGGCCGCCTTGCGCGCTACGAGATCCGAAAGGACCTCTCCGGCAACGACCGCCTGCTGGTGGCCGAGGCCTGACGACTTTTGACGTGTACTCGCACGAGGCAGCGTCAATTTTTGGTCAAGCTTTTTTGCCGGGAAGCCCCGGCTAGCAAGATCGCCGCTTGCGCACACGTCAGCGCACAAACTCCCCCGAAGGTGTCGTTAATTTTTGGTCAAGCTTTTTTTAAAAAGCTTGCGCGATGGAGCCGCGGAGGCTCCTCGCTCGCCGCAGCGAGCGAAAGCTCCTTACACGGCCTTTCTTTTTTGCCAAGCTTTTTTCTTTGGGCCTTCTGCCCCCAAAGAAAAAAGCGTGAAGGAAGAAGTGCAACCGTCATGGCTACCGACTGAGGAGGCGCTCAAAAGAGCCTTCCCCAGCGGGGAAGGGGGACCACGGTAGTGGTGGATGAGGAGATCATTGTGCCGGTGCACGTAAAATGAGAGCACAGACCTTGTTGCCCTTAAAGGAAGTAACTTATCAACAGGCCAAA
>JAGARU010000042.1 GCA_017622085.1 Clostridia bacterium
ACGGAAAGCTCTCCCACGGTGCCGCCCTGCCGCCCGAGGGTCACCTCGTACTTGACGGTGGGGCGGTATTTATAGTCAAGGGAGCTTTTTAAGGAGATGGAGCGTCCGCCGGGTGCCCAATGGGGGATCAGCACACCCCGGTCGGCCAGCAGACGGCTCATATCTCCGAGGACGCGGCGCACCATGCCCTCTGCCGTGGAGACGGAGACGTAGTCCGCCAAGATCTCGTCGATCAGGGCGGAGCGGTTGGTGCCCATGCGGTGGGCGCGGGCATCGATGGCGCGGATGACCTCCTCGGATAAAACTAAGCTATAAATGTTCTTTCCCATGGATTCGCTCCTTTTCATTTTCTCGCTTACATTATACACCGCGCAAAACTTTTGTCAAGGATTTTATATAAATTTTAACACAAATTATTAAATTTGTTCACCGAAAACTCCTTAAGAACCGATGAATTCGGGCGAAATTTGAACAAACTATTTACAAAATCAAAAAAATATGGTATACTGATGGAGTGAACCCTCACAAATTCAGGGCCTCGGCCCGGAAAGGAAACCAAACTGTGGAAACCAGACATAAACCGAAAAAAGAGTGGTATCGCGTGCGCAGCATTGATCCCATATCGATCGTGTCGCCTTACATTATGAAGAACCGTATCGGTTCTCAGAATCTCCTCACCGACAGAATTCCTACGGCCCGCGTGGATAAATTCATCAAGGCCAAGCAGGAAGAGGGTATGAAAAATCTGTCGTTCATGCACGTGTTTGTTGCCGCTTATATTCGCGCCGTTTCACAGCGTCCCGCGCTTAACCGTTTTATCCGCGGGCAAAAGCTCTATTCCCGTCGGGACATTGAGTTAGCCATCACCATCAAAAAGGAGATGTCTTTGGAGTCGCCCGACACCGTAATCAAAATTATGTTCTCCCCCACCGACACCCTGCAGGACGTTTACGAGAAGATGAACAAGGCCATTGAGGGCTACCGCGCCGAGCAGGACAGCGGTCTTGACAAGCTGGCCAAGGTTATTTCCTTCATTCCCGGTCTGCTTTTGCGGGGAACCATCGGATTCCTGCGCTTCCTTGACTATTTTGGCCTGCTCCCCCGCTTCTTGACCCGGTTCAGCCCCTTCCATGCGTCCATTTACATTACGTCCATGGGCTCTTTGGGCATTCCGCCGGTGTACCATCACCTCTATGATTTCGGCACCGTGCCGATCTTCTGTGCCTTTGGCGCGAAGCAGAGAGAGTTCAAGGTCAATGCGGACGGCAGCGTGTTCAAGTACCAGTACGTGGATCTGACCTTCTCTCTGGACGAGCGCATTGCGGACGGTTATTATTTCGCCTCCGCTCTCAAGCTTCTGCGCGGCATCATGCGCAACCCCGACCAGCTGATGGCACCTCCGGAGACCGTCAACTACGACATCCCCTAAGCCGGGGCGTTCAAACGAACAAAAAGAGCAAGAATGTAAGGGAAAGCCCTTGCGTTCTTGCTCTTTTATTTAATTTCTTGTTCCAGCCCGTCAAACTCCGGGGTGCTGAAAAATTCGCCCAGCGTGATTCCCAAGCCGTCGCACAGCTTTTTGATCGTTATGGCACCGGGGTTTTGGCTTTTCTCGTTTAAAATGCTGTAAACCGTGGAGGGCGAAACGCCGGAAATGTTTGCCAGCTCGTTTACCGCCAGCCCCTGTGCATCGCAAAGCTGCAAAATTCGATGGGCAATGGCTTCCTTTGTGCGCATGGTCGCTCCTCCTTTGGGATATATCGTAAAATAATTTTACCCAAATTTACGACATATCGTGTGGGATATATCGCAAATTTGGATAAAACGTGGTATAATTACGATATATCGCAAATCGCAAAGGAGAAGAAAGCATGGTTTGCATCTTTTTTGGTCATAGAGAGGACTGCAGCCTGAAGAAGGACGCGCTCAGGACAGCTGTGGAGGGACTTGTTGAAAAAGGAGTGGACACCTTTTATGTGGGGCATCAGGGAACGTTCGATCGGATGGTGCTTGCCTGTCTTGGAGAGTTGAGGGAAAAATATCCTTATATTTCCTATGCAGTAGTATGGGCTTATCTTCCGTCAGGAAAGACGGAGAGGGACTTGCCGTTGGGTCACACTGTTTATCCGTAGGGACAGGAATGTGTGCCGCCCCGATTTGCCATAGAGCGGCGGAACAAGTGGCTTATTGAGAGGGGGAGTGGTGGGTACTGCATTTGCTATATCAACCACACCTGGGGCGGTGCCTACAAGTTTGTCAAGCAAACGCAAAAGAAGGGTATTACCGTAATCAATCTGGGGATTGCAAGGCTATAATCGCAAAAAGAGCAAGAATGTAAGGGAAAGCCCTTGCGTTCTTGCTCTTTTTATTGACGGATGAATCTCGCTTTGCCGGCGAAAGTGGCGCATGGGGAGCCTTCCCCAGCGGGGAAGGGGGACCACCGATAGGTGGTGGATGAGGAGAGCATTGTGACGGTGCACGTAAAATGAGAGCACAGACCTTGTTGTCCTTAAAGAAGTAACTTATCAAAAGATACAATCCCTCAGTCACCTTCGGTGACAGCTCCCTGAAGGTGAATTGCCCGTAGGGCAAGAGAAGCCGGCCTGGGCCGTTACACAAGGGAACCTAAGTACGCACATCAAATATTAGCTGTGCAGAGAATGATCTCCTCATCCACCACCTATCGGTGGTCC